>CAWBLO010000012.1:0-91078 GCA_963789475.1 uncultured Gammaproteobacteria bacterium
GCATATCATCAAACGCTATGCAAAAAAAGCGGGAATCAATAAAGAATTATCACCGCATACTTTAAGACATGCTTTTGCTACGCACCTACTAAATCACGGTGCGGATTTACGCGTTGTGCAATTATTATTGGGGCATGCCGATTTATCGACCACGCAAATCTATACCCACATTGCTCGCGAACGCTTAAAAGAATTACATTCAAAATATCATCCCAGAGGATAGTAACATGGTACAAAATATTCACCCCACCGCTTACATAGCTCCCGGTGTTGAACTGGGAGACAATATTATAGTAGATCCTTTTGCCGTGATTGAAACAGGTGCTGAGATCGGTGCAAACTGTCAGGTGGGGGCTCATGCTGTGGTTCACAGTCATGTAAAATTGGGCGTCGGCAATATTTTACATCCTCATGCTGTTTTGGGCGGCTTGCCTCAAGATACCAGCTTTAAGGCAGAAACGGTTTCCTGGCTAATCATAGGCGATAACAATAATTTAGAGAAGGCTTTACTGCACACAGAGCTTCTAAAGAGAACAGTGAGACGCATATTGGTTCGGGTTGTTATTTTATGAATAACAGCCATGTTGCGCATGATTGTAGCGTTGGTAATAACACGATATTTGCCAATAATGTCGCTATAGGCGGGCACGTTGAAGTAGGCAATAATGTTTTTATAGGCGGTGCCGTGGTGGCGCATCAATTTTGCCGGATCGGTTCGTATGCGATAGTACAGGGTACAACCGGTCTGAATATGGATGTTATTCCGTTTATGCTGATTGGCGGCCGGCCGGCCCGTCATTATAAATTAAATACGGTAGGGTTAAGGCGTGCAGGCATTACCGGAGATCGCTATAAAGTACTTTCAGCGGCATTCCGCTTGTTAAAAAACAAGCAAAGCCTGGATGGCTTGGAAGAAACTGAAGAGTTAAGGCAATTAAAAGACTGGTTGGCGGTTAAGTCCAAGCGAGGATTGCATGGATTTATTGATGTGTCGGGTTAGTTCAGGTAATAAAATAATTAAGACCTAGATGATTTAAGTTGTAACCAATTGGTTGCCCGTAGTTTAAAGTATTTTTTCCATGGAGGGCCAGTTGAATTTCCTTTACATTCTCATGAATAAAGCTATGAAACAAAAGATTAACCAACGCTATAATTTGCGTATATTTTATTTGGGTATGGTCGTCATTTTAAGTCTGATATTATTTAACTGGTTCACTCTCGACCCTTTGAAATATCCGATTGCCACCTTTCTCAGAGAAGGTGGTAGCAAGCAGGAACTACCCCGTTTCATCCTTACCTTGTTGCATCCCTATGATATTGCCCTGTTGGCTCTGGCCGGACTGGGGTTGATTATTTTTTTGCTATGGGAGCTTAAAAATAAAGAACTATCACAAGCGCTGATTAAGGCATCGAATTTTCAATTTCTATTATTTGCCTCGATCTTGATGCTTTGGTTTACTCATGCTTATTTTCATCCAGGTTATTTGTTAGGCGGGGATACCAATTTCCACGTCGCCCGTATTGTTCATTTTAGGCTTGCTTTGGAACAGGGGAAATTTCTATTCTGGGATAACTACTGGAATCTTGGCGTTCCAACACTCCAATTTACCGGGCCATTGCTCTTCTGGTTAGGGGGGCACGGCTTTCTCATAAAAACTTGACTTGCTTGAGCATTGATTCCAGGGTAGAAACAGAATCGGTGAAATTGTCTATGGCGGCCTGAAAGTTTTTCGGTGATGTTTTTCTGATCAATTCGATAGCAAGACCTCGCAACAAGGCCATGATTTGCGATTGGTTGCCAGCTTTGGTTTTGATGCAATCTTCATTAAAGGTGACATCGCGAATCCAGTTATTGGATTCCACGCCCCAGTGGCACCGGATAGCTTGGGTCAACTCCTCAGCAAGAGGCTTGATAACGGCGGATTCAAGCACGGAATTGCTGACATAATAGGACGTTTCAAAACTGGTTTTTTGTTTGGCAATCTCGAAGGTTTCACGCTCTACAACGATCAGCGTCGACAACCCGCTGTTTTTCCATCGGGAATCCAGGGTCAACGATGTCAAGGAGAACACTTGGGCATTACGTGTGGTGACACGACCATGCTCTTTTTCATGTCCAATCGTTTCTGCAAGTGGCAGGAACTGTTTGTGGACTATTTTGCATTGCTGCAGGAATATCGCTTGATTTTCTTTGACTTGTGTTAAATAAAGACCGCCAGCCTGATGAATTTGAGCCGTAGTAGTCGGATTAAAGTGATGCGCATCCAGAGACACTTTTTGTTTGTCCAAGCCGCTGTCTTTTAATAGCTCACGAACGACCGGAATCTCACTGGATTTGTCTCCACATTGTCGGGCTTGCGCTATGACTTCACGGGTATCGTGAACAACCGCCAAAATCAGATTTTGCTTGTCACCGGCATCCAGCGTGCCGCGTAAGGCCTTACCATCGATCGCTACCCATTTTTTAGTTTCATGGGACTGTATTCGCACACCAAAACAGCGCTCAATGAGTTCATTCAGCACTGACCAATTCAGACCATCCAACAAACGCGGCAGATGCGCACGGGAAATAGGTTTTACTTTGGGGATTTGGATCAGTTCGTGCAGCCAATCTGCTCTATTGCGCATAAAACGATGAATGCTTGAAAGCTTTTGGCGACCTACCAATGTGGCCAACACAAAGGCAGCAATCACAAGAGCCAATGGGTGGCGTTTACCTCGATTGTCGCGATGCTCTGGCAGTTCATTTTTCAATAGGTCGACAAAGCAAGTGACTTGCTCGCTGCTATAAGGGTCTTCATTACTCATTTGCTGGGGATTTTTGCCATAATTTTGGGGGGCGAAAATTGTACTACAGTTCCCTGCTGTTTTTTATGAGAAAGCCGTGGTTAGGGGGGGTCATTGATTACCTGATAAAAGATCCTTACTTGACCGTAAAATTAATACTCTTCACCACCCATATATTATCAGCGTGGCTATGCTATATGTTTTTACGGCAAATTGGGCTTTTCCGATTGCCTGCTTTAGTTGGCATGATTATCTATGGGGGAGCATGGGCACACCTGCACTTATTACTTTATAAAGGAGTTCTGCCTCAGGCGATAACCCTATTGTTATTGCCACTGGGACTCCTACTCATCGAGAAAGTGATAAAAGAAAAACATCATTTCAGTTTCTGGTGGGCATGCCTGACATTCGTAAATGCAGCTTTATTAATAAATCATCCTTCCAACGGAATGTTCGTCGGTTTGTATATTGTCATCTATACTCTGCTTAATCTAATCATCGGACGTTATTCTTGGCACCGTCTTTTACCTCTGGTGACCTCTGGGTTATTAGGGGTCATGATGACTACATTCGTGATTATTCCTATGCTGGCAGAACAGCAATGGGTAACTATGGCCGATACTGGAAGATTGGTTTATTTCCAATGGCCTCATGCTGAGTCTTTCCGTTATCTGCTAACCTGGAGCAATACGAAGACAGGGCCAGGAAGCAATTTTGATGCTTATGTAGGCTTATCTTCAGTAGTTTTAGCTTTGATAGGAATTTACGCGGCTGTGCGAAAGCGGCGCGAAGCAGTAAAGGAGAGTCGATTCATCTGGCTATTTCTAATCTTATTGCTCCTGTCGATCTATATGAAGGGCCCTCATATTCGTAATATTATTTTTACCTTGTTTTTTATTGCTGTGCTTGCTGCTAACGGTGCTCAATATTTATTGAATAACATTCGTTCTGATAGTCATGTGCCCGCGTTATTGATACTTATTCTGTTATTCGATCTCGGGCCTGCTGCGATACAACCTCTAGCAAGAACCGATAAGACTTATTTTGCTACGGCAGCAAATTACCTGGAAACATTGGCACCCTCTGAGCGAGTGCTGCAAGGAGATTATCGTGATGGTAAGTTGTTTATTTCTCTTTGGAATGGATCCCCTCTGTTGCCTTTCCCTGTGCAACAATTAGGTCTACCTAACAGTTACTCCGCTACGGTTTTTCATAACTATGGGGCTGCCATTATCAAAACAGCAGAGCGTGATCTACAGACAACAGGCTATCTCTCCGAGAAGGCCCAACAAGGGCTAGCCCTGATGAATGTTACACGCTTGATCAGTAGCAATGGTTTAACGATGAGTTTGCCTGATTCAATAGTGAATGCTGTCAAAGAGGGCCCCTTAGGCAAGACACTTCATATACCTTGGGCCGCGCCAGTGGTGTTTTCGCCCCGGCTGCAAGTTCTCGTTCCTAAGCCTGAATACGATACGCCGGTTTTATGGGATGATGTCGAATTTCCCGACCATAGTTTACTGATGATTAACGCTTTCATAGATGAGGTATTTGCCCAGATGGGATACCACCCTGAAGAAGGTTTTGCCGACACTTTGGCGGTTCGTGAAATGCCCGATTCGCAAGAGATTATTGATGCACCCAAGCGATGGAATAAAGAAGTATTGGCTTACCAGGTGAATATTGATCGGGTATGGCTAAAACTTTACTCGGAACATCCCGGTTATATCCAGCTTAGCCATACTTGGTACCCTTATTTGTTGGTGACTACATAATGGTCAGCCAGTCACTCCTCTGCGCAGCACCATGAATTTGATAGTGCTACCCGTATCAGCAGGACTTAACGAGTATTCAATAGTACCGGTGCGTTCTCATTTGCGTGTTCTGGTTGGCTGGTTTTCGGTTGGAATTGCATTACTGGTTGTGTCGTTGCCATGGCTAAGTCGACTTTGGTTATGTAGGGGTGGAGGCTGTGAAAATATTGTTAAATCTGCATAAACCTAAAAACCTTAATTAACCACAGATTTACACCGATAAACAATGAAAAAACATTATGTTACGCGAGGCAGGCACTTCACCCAAATGGTGTCGCAAAGAATTGATGTAACTAGTTGTTTATTCGTGTAAATCCGTGTTTATCTGTGGCTAAACTGCGCTTTCTAGGATAAAAGTCTGTTTTTTATTGCTCTAAGTTACTGATTTTTATGTAAGGGCCCCGGTACAAGTCTAGGTTTGTACTCCAAATTCTCAACACTTTCACAGCCTCGGTGACTCTAGAACTTCCCCTGCAATATTCCGCTGAATTACACGGGTTTATAATATAATGATCTCAGTTCGTGGCAGTCAGCTTAAAGCAGGCACTAAATACAAAGCATAGGTTTATGTACTCATATCTCTCACAACGTGGCTATTTATTAGAGCAGGAATATCATCGGCAGGGAGCGCTGGGCTAAAAAAGAAGCCCTGTACGATATTACAGCCCAGACCCTGCAGGACTAATGCCTGGTCTTTGGTTTCAACACCTTCAGCAACCAGTGTATAGTCCAACGCTTTGGCCAAGCCAATGATAGTTCCCAATAGTAAAGAGGTATGCGAATTGAAGAGCATGTCGTCAATAAAGATTTTATCGATTTTTAAACAATCGAGGGGGAGCTGTTTTAAGGAAGCCAGGCAGGAAAAGCCAGTGCCGAAATCATCTATGGCAATTTTTACACCGATATCCCTGAGTCGTTTAAATACTTCAATATGTCCTTTGGTTTGCATCGCGCTCTCGGTAACTTCCAGTTCCAGATAGTGAGCGGGAACACCGGTTTTATTTAATAAATCCTGAACTGTATCTATTAAGCCAGGAACTTGAAAGTGAGCGGGCGACAGATTTACGGCGACTTGAATAAAAGGTAAACCAGCATTGTGCCATAATGACATTTGCTCGCAGACTTTTTTCATTGCCCAGTTGCCCAGTTCTATCAGTAAGTCCAGTTGTTCGACAAGAGTGATAAAGCTTTCAGGGGAGATTATGCCTAGTACGGGGTGTTGCCAACGGACCAATGCCTCCATGCCGACTATCTGTCTGGTATCCATTGACAGTTGGGGTTGATAGTAAAGTATGAACTGATTTTGTTTAAATGCTTCTCGCAACAGTTGTTCTTTTTCCCTGCGTTGTTTTGCCTGGTGTGCTATATCATGAGAATGGAAAACATAACATTGTTTTCCAGCTTGTTTGGCTGAATACCTGGCGGTATCAGCAGCTTTGATCAGTTCACGTTCATTTTGTCCATCGCGAGGGAAAACAGCGATACCGATGCTGACTCTCGGTATTATCTGATGTTGGTCTGACAATAAGAGCGGTTGATTTATTTTCTGTAGACAACGGTTGGCCACTTCGGTGACATCGTCATCATCGGTAATATTGTCAATAATGATACAAAACTCATCTCCTCCCAGGCGAGCGATAAAGTCAATTTCACGGGCAACAAATTTTAAACGATGGGCAATGGCATTAAGATACTGGTCGCCAATGTGATGGCCAAAGTGGTCATTAATCTTTTTAAAGTCATCTATGTCAAGAAACAGAAAGGCGAATTGTTCATTACGACGGCCGGCGGTTTTGATAAGGTTTTCAATACGCTCATGGTAGTAGGTTCTACTTGCCAGACCGGTTAGATTGTCGTAGTAAGCGAGGTGGCGCAATTGTTTTTCAGTTTCCTTTTGGCGGCTAATATCCTGCACAGTGCCAGTAATAATGAGTTCATTTATGCCGGTTATCGTTTCTATTTCCTGATGCACATAAATAGCCTCTGATTTAGCCACTTGTAATCGATATTCAGTACATTCAAGTGTATTGCAATGGGCTGCCGAGATAATGATATTTTTAACAAAACCACGGTCTTGCGGATGAATGAGTTGAATAAAACCATCCAGGGTGCCATCGAATTTTTCCAGGTTAATGCCGCATAAATTGGCCAAATTTGCTGAAATCTGAAATTGATTAGTATTGATATACCAGGTCCAATAACCCAGGCGGGCTATGCGTTGAGCCGCTTTTAGCGCAGTTAATGTCGTCAACTGAAATCTGCAGTTTCTGAGTTCGGCAGTATTCTGGCTTGCTCTTAAGATAAAATACAAGCGATGAATAAGAATCGGATAATAAACAGGTTTAACGATAAAGTCGGTTGCTCCGGCAGCAAATGCCTTATTAATCGAATCATTATCATTTCGTCCAATTGATATAATAATGGGCACATCGGTCATTGCAGGGTCTGTTTTTAATAATCTGCATGTTTGAAAGCCATTGATACCCTTCATCATTGAATCAAGTATTACAATATCAGGCAATTGATGTTTTATTTTTTCAAGGGCTTCAGCGCCGTTAGCGGCTTCGTCAACATAAAATGCCGATGCACGCAAGGTTTTAGAGGCGATTAATCGAAAGTTGGGGTCATCGTCGATCAAGAGAATTTTGATGGTTGGAAATCTGTCGTTTGTTGAAGGGGTTAAAGTCCGTAAATTTTCCGGTTCAGCCTGTTTTGAATTAACAACGGTATTTTCTGAATGACGTGAATTACAGTTATCAGGTTCAGTATGTTTAATGGGCATCCATTTTTCTAACACGGTCTGTAATTGCTGCATGCTAAAGGGCTGGTTGAGATAACTATCCATGCCGGCATTCAGACAATGTTCGAGTGTTTCATTTTGTACGCCATCAGTCAGGGCAATAATAGGAACACGCGCCTGCTTGGGCTGTGTGCATTCACGTTGACGTATTTGGATCGTAGTCTGAAAACCATCCATTTCAGGCAGATGACAATCCATTAGAATTAAATCATAGTCATCCTTGGCGAAAGCTTTTAATGCTTGCAAACCATTATTGACAACATGTACCTGACAACCGATTGCCTGAAGCATACTAATGCTCATTTTCTGATTGATAGGATTGTCTTCAGCCAGAAGAATATTTCCTTTGAGTTTAAAGCCGTCGCTTGTTGGCATTTTTATTGAGTTTTTCTGAGGGCCTTGTATTTCCATTTAACAGTCCTGTAAATTATTGCTGGATCACGGGTTTATTCAGAAAATAACGGGTGTTATAAATAGTGCAGGTTTTTGGTATGGTTATAAAATTTTTAAGACGTTGTTGCCGGATACCTTTAAGGTTTAAGAATGGTATTTTGTGGGGGTTTACTGGTATCCGTTTCCGGATAATCCAGCGTGTAATGTAGACCGCGACTTTCTTTGCGTTGTTGTGCGCAACGGATGATTAATTCGGCGACGATGACCAGATTACGTAATTCCAGCAAGTCACTGGTAACACGAAAATGACTGTAGTATTCGGTTATTTCTTTTTTAAGCAAATCCACGCGATTCATAGCTCGGCTGAGTCGTTTATCGGTTCTGACTATGCCAACATAGTCCCACATAAAATGACGCAGTTCATTCCAGTTGTGAGAAACCACAACCTCCTCGTCTGAATCTATGACTTGAGATTCATCCCAGTCTGGTATAAGCGGGGCAGGTGGGATGCCGGGAAGTTTTAGTAAAATATCTTCACAAGCCCGGTCGGCAAAAACCAGGCACTCCAGTAATGAGTTGCTGGCCATGCGATTGGCTCCATGCAGGCCGGTAGCAAGCCACTTCCCCAATGGCATAAAGGTTTTTTATGTCGGTGCGTGCATAGCTGTCCGTTAAAACACCGCCGCAGGTGTAATGCGCAGCCGGAACAACCGGTATAGGTTGTTTGGTGATGTCGATATCAAATTCGAGGCATTGTTGGTAAATTGTAGGGAAATGCTCGCGTATGAATTCCTCTGATTTATGACTGATATCAAGATAAACGCAGTCTATACCGCGTTTTTTCATTTCGTGATCTATAGCTCTGGCAACAATATCCCGGGAGGCTAATTCTCCTCTTGGGTCGAAATTTTGCATAAAAGAGGAGCCGTCCGGCAAAATTAGCCTGCCGCCTTCCCCCCTAACAGCCTCGCTGATAAGAAAAGAGCCGGCATCCGGATGATAAAGGCAGGTTGGATGGAACTGCATAAACTCCATGTTGCTGATGCGGCAGCCGGCACGCCATGCCAGTGCAATACCGTCGCCGGTCGAACTGTGCGGATTGGTACTGTAGATGTAAGCCATGTTTGCGCCGCCTGTCGCCAGAGCAACGACACGAGCGGTTATCGTTTTAACCTGATTTTTCCGGGTATCCAGGACATAAGCGCCCACTACTTGTTTGCCGGTATGATCTTCGGTTGGGGCTGTAATTAACTCGACAACATTATGATGTTCGAATAATTCGATGTTGGGATGTTCCTGCGCACGCTCAATAAGAGAGAGCGAAACCGCTTTGCCGGTTGCATCTGCAGAATGGACAACACGCCGGTGAGAATGCCCGCCTTCCCGGTTCAAATGCAGTTTTATTTCGCCTGATTGGTCTTGCTCTTCAGTAAAAACAACGCCTTGTTCGCGTAACCAGTCTATGGAGCTTTTGCCGTGAGTAACGGTAAGTCTCACAATTTCAGGGTTACAGAGTCCTGCGCCGGCATCCAGTGTATCTTCAATATGAGACTCAATGGAATCTTCAGCATCAAAAACCGCAGATATGCCGCCTTGAGCATAGTAAGTGCTGCCTGCTGTTAAAGCGAATTTCGATAATACAGCAACACTGATTGAGTGGTCAGCCAGTTTAAGCGCTAAACTTAGCCCTGCGCCGCCACTGCCAATAATAAGGACATCATAGTTTTTTGAATAAGGCATAGAAGTTTGTTGGTCAATACCTAAAGGGCAAATTGAAGAAAAAGTTTCATTAACTCAATGAAGGTTGTGGCTTAGTGATCCTTGTTTAGGGATAATAACGCTTTTTAGAGTGATAGCACAATTTTTGTGTCAAATAGAACTTTATGCGATTAAGTCTGTCCATTTGGATATTAAAGAGCAGTAGTGAGTAGTCATACTAAATACAGTGAACAACTAGACGAAGATCTTGTGTTGCGAGTGCAGCAGGGAGATAAATCTGCGTTCGATTTTTTGGTGATTAAATATCAGCATAAAATCATTCAGTTGGTTAATCGCTATGTTAAAGATCCCAGTGAGGCTCAGGATGTGGCTCAGGAAGCTTTTATTAAAGCTTATCGGGCATTGGGTAATTTTCGTGGGGACTCTGCTTTTTATACCTGGTTGTATCGCATTGCTATTAATACGGCAAAAAACTATCTGGTGTCCCGGTCAAGAAGAAGTTCTGATTATCAGGTGGATATACAGGATGCAGAAGCCTTAGAAAATGCGCCTCAGTTGCAGGGAATGGATACACCCGAGAGACTGTTACTCAATCAGGAAATAATTGACACAATTAAAACAGCAATTGATAAGCTGCCCGAAGAAATGCGTACAGCCATTATGTTGCGTGAATTCGAGGGCATGAGCTACGAAGAAATTGCTGAGGCAATGGATTGTCCAGTTGGTACGGTACGGTCACGCATTTTTAGAGCGCGTGAGGCGATCGATAATAAATTAAACCCCTTGCTCGAACACGGTGATTTTTGATGTCTGAAGATTTAAATCAAAAAATATCTCAATTTCTTGATAATGAGCTGGATCATGTTCAAGCATTGAATTTATTGAAAAAAATGCAACTTCAACCTGAATTTCAAGACAAAATGAATCGTTATGAGGCTATAAGTTATGCACTGAAAACAGACGTTTTTTTAGCCACCCTATCTGATTTTTCAGCAAAAACACATCAGCGAATCCAGCAGGAACCGGTTTATTTATTGCCGCAACATAAACCTTTCAAACGAACCCATAAACTGATTGCTTTGGCCGCATCTATCGCTATTGTTGCTGTGATTGCCGGACGCAGTATGAATGACCTGGATCAGCATTTCAAGGCAGCATCACCAGTTCAGGTGGCACAGCAACAGTTATCCGAACAGCCATCCAACCCAGTTGTTTATGCCAAGCAGGCGGCTCAATATCCGCTTAACAAACGCATTAATGATTATCTTCAGGCGCACAATAACAGTGTTTATACGAATGGCGAGGCTAATTTTCAGCCTTATGCCAGAGTAACGGCTTATAGTCAAAAATGACCGTGGATAAACTTTTTTTTGTGGTATTGCTCCTGTCAATAGGGAACGTCCCGGCAAAAGAACCGGAGCTAGATGCCCAGCAAGTATTGGTTAAAATGAACCACGCTATGGAAGTCCTGAATTATCAAGGCACGGTTGCATTTCTTAAAAATGGTAAGCTGGAGCCTATGAAATATGTCCATGCGGCTGCAAAAGGTGTTCAGCAGGAACGTCTGTTGTCACTCAATTCGCCGTTGCGTGAAATTATCAGAGACGCAGATAAAGTCAGTTGTTTGTTTAAGGAAACGCAACAATCGCTTGTCGATCATCGACCTTTTGAGCGTTCTTTCCTGGTTAATGTACCTAAGAATCTGGATGAAGTGGGAGACATTTATCAGTTCGAGATGGTTGGTGAGGAAAATGTTGCCATGCTGCCGAGTTATGTTGTTGCTATCCAACCTAAAGATAATGCCAGGTATCCCAGGAAAATATGGGTAGACAAGCAACAGTTTTTGCCACTTAAAGTGGTGCTTTATGATAATTCAGGCGTTCCTTTGGAGCAGGTTGTTTTTACCGAGATAGAGGTTAAAGAGGTACTGCCTTTTGCTAATGTTAAATTATTGGATGCAGTCCACCCAGCTCAGCATATTCATCAGTTACAGCCGCAATCATCGGATCAGGCGGCCTTTATTGTGAGCGATCTTCCGAAGGGTTTTCGTGAAATATTCTTTGCCCGCAAACCTATGCATAATGCCGAGCAACCTGTTGATCACTTGTTGCTAAGCGATGGTTTCGCTTCAGTGTCCATTTATATGGAAAACAAAAATGGAGCGATGCAACCGGGTCTTCAGTCAGTCGGTGCAGTTAATTCTTTTAGCCGGACAATAAATGATTATCAACTGACTGTAATGGGTGAAGTGCCTGCAGAAACTGTCAAATTTATTGCAGAAGGTATTAAGCTTCGGGATTTGAAGGATGATAATCTTCTCAGCAGCAAAACACCCGCTGAGTAGGTGCCATTTTTTGTCAGTTTGTGGGATGACCAGTATAGGTCACAAGATTCATTTTTATACGTAATACAACTATTTTATCAATGTTAGGGAATGGAGATTTTATGTTCAAAAAGCTTGGTTTGTGCGTTTTTCTGGTTTTTTTCTTTAATCAAAATGGTTTAGCGCAATTGCCGGATTTTACCGAGATGGTAAAAGTCAATGGTGTGGCGGTCGTTAATATCAGTACTGTCATAAAAGCAAAACCCGAACCCGAATCTGCTGCTGGTGCTCAGAAAGAGCAACCGATGCCTGAAGGTATGCCGCCTGAAATGGAGGAGTTGTTCAAACATTTCTTTAACAATCCAGACGGTGGTGGCTATGGTGGTGGAGACACTCAATCATTAGGCTCAGGTTTTGTTATTTCCAAGGATGGTTATGTGTTAACCAATCATCATGTCGTAAAAGATGCTGATGAAATCATTGTTAAATTCTCTGATAGACGCGAATTGGTCGCTAAACTCATCGGTTCCGATGCGCGAACCGATATTGCCGTATTAAAAGTCGAAGCGAATGATTTACCTGCCGTGAATATCGGTAATCCGAGTCAACTCCAGGTAGGCGAGTGGGTGTTAGCTATCGGTTCGCCATTTGGCTTTGAACAGTCAGTGACAGCTGGAATTGTCAGCGCTAAAGGGCGCAGCTTGCCAGGAGGTAATTATGTGCCGTTTATCCAAACGGATGTGGCGATTAATCCCGGCAATTCAGGTGGGCCGCTGTTTAACATGGATGGTAAAGTGGTTGGAATCAATTCCCAGATTTATAGCCGTACCGGTGGATTTATGGGGCTTTCATTCGCTATTCCCATGGATGTAGTGATGAATGCTGTTGAGCAAATAAAAGCGACTGGTAAAGCTGCGCATGGCTGGTTAGGTGTTCAGATCCAGGATGTGACCCGGGAATTGGCTGAGTCATTTGGCATGAAGAAACCAATGGGAGCATTAGTTTCTAAAGTGATTCCCGGCAGTCCTGCAGAAAAAGCACAATTGCAAATTGGCGATATTATTACCGAGTTTAATGGACATCCGATTGAAAACTCCGGTGATTTACCGCCTATGGTAGGCATTACTCCTATCAATGATAAAGCAACGCTAAAAATTCTCAGACAAGGTGAAGAAAAGACCCTGGACTTCAACATTGGACTATTACCTGATCAGGTTGATAAAGTAGCCGATACTAAAACCGAGAAAGCCAAACCCACCAATAGATTGGGGGTTAGTGTCAGCGATTTAACCGCCGAGGAAAGAGAAGCATTACAGGTTGCTAAAGGCGGTGTGTTAGTTCAAGATATTGCTAAAGGTGCAGCCAAGAATGCAGGTATCCAACCGGGTGATGTGATTTTACGGATTAGTAATGCTGTTATTCGTGATGTTGCTGATTTTGAAAAGGTAGCCAAAAATCTGCCGGTGGGCAAATCAGTCGCTGTTTTAGTTCAGCGTCGTGGAAGTCCGGCCTTTTTAGCCCTTAAAATAGATAAGTAATGGATACATTACCCTCTGAAGTTTTAACCACATTATCGACCCTGCGCGATTATATACGCTGGGCTGCCAGCCGGTTTACACAAGCCAGGGTCAGTTTTGGTCATGGGACTGTTACGGCGCTTGATGAAGCGGCGGCATTGGTCTTACATACCGTTTATCAGCCCTATAACCTGGCTGAATCCTATCTGGATACTGTTCTAACGATGAATGAACGCCAGGCAGTCATTGATATCATCGATAGACGAATTAATGAACGAATACCCGCCGCTTATTTAACCAATGAAGCCATTTTTGCAGGTTTGTCGTTCTATGTTGATCATAGAGTGCTGGTACCCAGATCACCGATTGCTGAATTAATCGAACAACGGTTTTCTCCCTGGGTAGATGAAGACCAAGTAGGTCGTATTCTTGATTTGTGTACTGGCAGTGCATGTATTGCAATAGCCTGTGCTTACGCTTTTCCAGATGCCTTGGTCGATGCAGTCGATTTGTCAGTCGATGCCCTGGCAGTCGCTGAAATCAATATTGAAAACCATCAGATATCTGACTCGGTGATACTCTATCAGTCAGATTTATTTAAAGAACTACCTGTTACTCTATACGATGTTATCGTCAGTAATCCGCCATACGTGTGCCATGAAGAATGGGAACAATTGCCACAAGAGTTTCGTGCCGAACCGGATATGGGGTTTAAAGGTGGCGACACCGGCTTGGATATTGTTCTTCGCATTCTGGCTGATGCCGATGATTATTTGTCAGAGCAGGGGATATTAATTGTGGAAGTGGGCAGCAGTGCGGAAACGTTACAAAACACCTTCCCTGATGTGCCTTTTTACTGGTTGAGTTTTGAACGTGGCGGCGATGGTGTGTTTTTGCTGACCGCTGAACAGGTTCATTACTATCACGAATTATTTATAGCGGCTTTAAATTAATATGTCTGGAAATACCATAGGAAAGCTATTTACCGTCACCTCGTTTGGTGAAAGTCATGGCCCTGCTATAGGCTGTATCGTTGATGGCTGTCCTCCTGGATTGGCCTTGACGGAAGCGGATTTACAGGACGATCTTGATCGCAGAAAGCCGGGTACGTCAAGGCATACCACACAACGCCGTGAAGCCGATGAAGTCAAAATTCTGTCGGGTGTGTTTGAAGGTAAAACCACAGGCACGCCGATTGGTCTGTTAATCGAAAACACCGATCAACGGTCAAAAGATTATTCTAAAATTGCTGACACATTCAGGCCGGGACATGCAGATTATACTTACCAGCAGAAGTATGGTTTTAGAGATTATCGCGGAGGAGGGCGTTCATCCGCGCGAGAAACAGCGATGCGGGTTGCCGCTGGAGGTATTGCAAAAAAGTATCTCAAAGAGCAGGCGGGTATAGAAATTCGCGGTTATTTATCGCAACTCGGGCCGATAAAAATTGAAAAGCTCGATTGGACTATCATTGACAGCAATCCTTTCTTTTGCCCTGACGCGGATAAAGTGCCTGAAATGGAAGCCTATATGGATGCTTTACGCAAGGAAGGCGAATCGATTGGCGCAAGAATCGAGGTAGTGGCAACCAACGTGCCACCGGGTTTAGGTGAGCCTATTTTTGACCGTCTTGATGCGGATTTGGCTCATGCTTTAATGAGCATTAATGCGGTAAAGGGCGTTGAAATCGGCGATGGATTTGCCTGCGTCAATAGCAAAGGCACACACTTTCGTGATGAAATAACGCCGGCCGGGTTTTTGAGTAATCATGCCGGCGGCATTTTGGGCGGTATTTCCAGCGGGCAAGCTATTACTGCCAGTATTGCGCTAAAACCCACCTCCAGCTTGCGTCTGCCAGGTAAAAGTATCAATCAGCAAGGTGAGGCGATTGATGTTGTTACCGAAGGCCGTCATGATCCCTGCGTTGGCATACGCGCCACCCCGATTGCAGAAGCGATGATGGCCATCATTCTTATGGATCATTTTTTACGGCACCGGGCACAAAACATGGGCGTTGTTTCAGGATTGCCGATTTTGAGGTAATTCGAGATTCCAGGCGTAGGGGCAATCCCTTGTGGTTGCCCATTTTTTATGGTGATATTTTCAATAGGGTATCCACAAGAGATACCCCTACATGAATAGTCCAAAGTCTGTTCCGTACTGGCGACTGTCAGCTTTTTATTTCTTTTATTTTGCAACCTTAGGCGGTTTTTTACCTTACTGGAGCCTCTACTTAAAAGAAAGCGGTTTTAATCCTATTGAAATTGGCGAACTTTCTGCGTTATTGGTAGGCACAAAAATCATCGCACCCAATTTATGGGGCTGGATTGCCGATCATACCGGGAAAAGTCTGCGAATCATTCGTATTGCTTCATTTTTTGCAGCCTTACTCTTTGCCGGCTTTTTATTTGCTCAGCATTATTTCTGGTTTGCCTCGATAACCATAGCGTTCAGTTTTTTTTGGAATGCCGTGTTGCCGCAGTTTGAAGCGGTTACGTTGTTCCACTTAAAAAATGAACCGCATCGTTATAGTCAAATAAGACTCTGGGGATCGATCGGTTTTATCGTAACCGTATTGGGTATAGGCAGGTTATTGGATAGCCAGCCGGTTGCAATACTTCCGGTCGTTATTACCGCTTTGTTGATTTCAAGCTGGTGGGTTACCCTAATCACCCCCGAGGCTAAGGCTCTCAGTCATGGGGAGGCTCCGCTCGGTATGCTGCGCATCATAAAAAAACCGGAAGTTTTAGCCTTTTTTGTGGTTAACATACTTCTGCAGGTTGCCCACGCACCTTATTACGTTTTTTATTCGATTTATCTAAAGCACTATCATTACTCAACTGCTGTTACAGGCTTGCTCTGGGCGCTTGGCGTTTTGGCGGAGATCGTTTTATTTGTTTACATGGGGCGCTTGTTAAAACGCTTTTCTTTAAGAGCTATTTTATTGCTCAGTTTGTTGTTAGCTACAGGACGCTGGCTAATGATCGGCTGGTGTGCTGATTATTTGGGTTTGTTAATTCTTGCCCAACTATTACATGCCGCGACCTTTGGTGGTGCTCATGTGGTCGCTATACACCTGGTTCATCTTTATTTTGGCGGGCAGCATCAGGGTAAAGGTCAGGCTTTGTACAGCAGTCTCAGTTTCGGTTTAGGAGGGATGCTGGGTAGTCTTTATAGCGGCTATTACTGGGAGTCATTGGGTTCAAGGTTTGTTTATTCAATGGCGGCACTCTGTTGCGGTATCGCCTTTGTGATTGCTTATATCTGGGTAGGTCGAGAAAATGTTAATATAAGGGTAAAGCGCAAGGTGAAAAGTAGAATATAGCTTTTTCGTTGTCGCCTTAAGCCTTAATTTACTGTTTAGGAAATAATGTGTTTGAAATAATAAAAAGCGGCGGCTGGATGATGTTGCCCATCATGTTGTGCTCAATTGGAGCCATGGGCATTATCGTCGAACGCTTCTGGTCTTTACAAAAAAAGAAAATATTACCGCCGGAATTGGTTCCCCAGGTATGGAAGTTATTCCGCGAAAATAAACTGGATGATACCGTCATACGACGATTGAAAGCCAGCTCACCTCTTGGTTGTATTTTAGCGGCCGGTCTTGCGAATAGGCATCATGGCAGGGATGTCATGAAAGAATGTATTGAAGAATCAGGCCGAAAGGTCGTGCATGATTTGGAGCGCTATCTTAATTCCCTGGGCACTATCGCAACAATTAGCCCATTATTGGGCTTATTAGGAACGGTGTTTGGAATGATAGACATTTTTTCTTCTCTTATGCAGCACGGATCCGGTGATCCCAGTGTTTTAGCGGGAGGGATTTCGGTAGCGCTGATTACGACGGCAGCAGGATTGACCGTAGGCATTCCCAGTTTAATTTTTCATCGCTATTTCGAAAGATTGGTGGATGAATACGTAGTAGATATGGAATCCGAGGCTCTAAAGCTGATAGATATACTGCATGGAGACAGAGAGGTATCCTGATGAATTTTCGTCATAAAAAAAGAGAAAAACTTGATATTACATTGATATCAATGATCGATGTGCTGTTTGTGTTACTACTATTCTTCATGGTTTCTACAACCTTTAATCGCAACACAGAAGTCAAGATCACGCTTCCCGAGGCGGATGGGGCAGATGCCGAACAATACCCGAAAACGGTCACTTTGACTATTGATGCAGATGGCACTTATTTTCTCAAAGGTGAAGATGGTTTGCCGCATGAATTAGTTAATCAAACAAAAGACAGCTTGAAACAGGAATTAATGAAGTTCGCAGAACGTTCAAAGGATTTTCCTTTCGTCATCAATGCCGATGGAAAGACATCGCATCAAGCCGTTATTACGGCATTGCAGTGTGCCAGTGAAGTTGGCTTTACCCACATTACCTTTGCAGCACAACATTCGAAAACCGGACAATGAAAAAAACGCTGGCCCGATGGGCAACAGATATCTGGTATAAAGACCCGTTTATCGGTGTGTGGCTGATGCCATTGGGCTTTTTATTCAGTGACGCGGTTAAGTTTAGAAAGTTCCTGTACCGTCACGGTGTGTTAAAAACCCATACCTTGCCTGTTCCGGTAATCGTAGTAGGAAATATTACTGTGGGCGGTACAGGTAAAACACCGTTAATTATCTGGCTAGCCGGGTTTCTTAAAGATTCAGGCTTTAAACCGGGTATTATAAGTAGAGGTTATGGTGGGCAAGCTGAATCATGGCCGCAATGGGTTAGCGCTGACAGCGATGCAAAAAATGTAGGTGATGAAGCCTTGTTGATAGCTAAACAAACGGCTTGTCCGATGGCGGTAGGGCCGTTGCGGGCAGATGCTGCAACCCTGTTGCTCAAGCAAGCCGATTGTAATGTCATTTTATCTGATGACGGTCTGCAACATTATGCCTTGAACAGAGATATTGAAATTGCTGTTATTGATGGAGAAAGACGCTTTGGTAACGGTTATTGTTTACCCGCCGGCCCTCTTCGCGAACCCATAGAACGATTACAAAGTGTTGATCTTATCATCGTGAATGGTGAAAAGTCCGAAGATAATGAATTTTCCATGCAGCTTGTTGGTAATGCTAGTTGTTAATTTAGTTACCGGAGAGCAGAAGTTTTTAAAGGAATTTAACGCTGTTGACTGCCATGCCTTAGCCGGTATAGGCAACCCAGAACGATTTTTTAAGCTGCTTGATACGGCTGGATTGACTTGTATTACTCATAGTTTTCCCGATCATTATCAATTCCAGCGTCACGATATTGAATTTAGCGACAACAAACCTGTGCTGATGACTGAAAAGGATGCCGTAAAATGTACCGCATTTGCAGGAAAGCAGCATTGGTATCTTCCCGTAAAAGCCGTTCCTGAACCCGGATTTTCTGAACAATTATTAAACTTATTAAGAGAAAAGCATGATAGATAAAAAATTACTCGATATTCTGGCCTGTCCTCTATGCAAGAGCCCACTGCGCTATGATAAGACCAAGCAAGAATTGATATGCAGAGCTGATCGCCTTGCTTTTCCAATCCGTGATGATATTCCCGTTATGCTTGAAGATGAAGCCCGCGAGTTAAGCAGTGAAGAAACTGACGCGTTATACCAATGAGTCTACGTTTTAAAGTCGTCATTCCGGCACGTTATGCCTCAACCAGGCTGCCGGGCAAACCGTTATTGGATATTGCCGGCAAACCAATGATTGCGCATGTTTGTGAGCGGGCGCAGGAAGCGGGTGCTGAAGAAATTATCGTTGCAACAGATGATGAGCGAATTTTTGAAACAGTCTCCAATTTGGGCATTAAAGCAGTGATGACGTGTCCTGACCATCAAAGCGGCACGGAAAGAATCGCTGAAGTCGCGCGGCAATGTGGTTGGGCGGGTAACGAAATCATCGTAAACCTGCAAGGTGATGAACCCCTTATTCCTCCCGCAATTATTCGAGAGGTCGCGGTTGCATTAGCCGATCAGAAGCAGGCAGGTATAGCAACGCTGGCGGCCAAAATCATCGATTCAGAAGAGATATTTAATCCGAACGCTGTTAAAGTGGTATTGAATAAAGCCGGTTACGCGCTTTATTTTAGCCGGGCGCCCATTCCCTGGGAAAGAGATACCTTCGCCCAACAGGTAAGAAAGCCATCAGGGAGATTGCCTTATCTTCGGCACATCGGACTCTATGCTTATACGGTGGATTTTTTAGACCGTTACTGTTCCTGGGAAGCCTCACCGCTTGAATCGGTTGAATCACTGGAACAACTTAGAATACTATGGCACGGCGAAGCCGTATTAGTGAAAATCGTGGATAAAACCCCGGAGGCGGGCGTGGATACCCAGGAAGACTTAATGCGCGTGGGGCAAGTGTTGTCTTTGAATCGCTAACAGCCAGGCACTGACTTTAAAGTAGGCCGCAATGCAATCAAAGACTTGCATTATTCCTCGCATAATCGTGTTGCGAGAAAAGGCAAAGCTTTAGGATTTATGTGTTGAGATAACGTGTAATCAGGCCTTGTAACTGTTCCTTATCCAATTGCTGATTATCCACTTTAAGATAGGCCACTGCCTCATCGTAGTGTAAGGTAATTTCTTCTACACCGATGATTTTCAACATCTCGGCAACAAAATCGTTTGCTTTCGGCTCGCTAAGGTTTTCCAGTGAGATAAGCAGATTCGCCCAATACCGTGGTGGTTTCATGCTGATTGACAGGATTAACCAGCTCAATGCCGCCGCCGCGCAAAATAAAAACACTCCGGCGGCGCCAAATTCTCCATAACACCAGCCGCCTACTCCGCCACCAATGCCCGGCACCCAAAAACTGACCGGTTGAATAAACGCCCATTGCCGTGCCTCTTAAATCTCCCGGTGCAGTCTTGGATATTAATGAGGGCAAGGTTGCTTCCAACAAATTAAACCCGGTGAAAAACAACCAGAGGAAGCCAATTATTCCGGCCAAGGTAGAGTGAAACTGCATTAAACCCAGATCAGCTAATACCAGAGCGGCAATTGCGCCGATAAAAACCGGTTTCATCTGGCGTTTTTTTTCAGCCAGAATAACAAACGGAATAATGGCGGCCATTGAGATAATAAAAACCGGCAAATAAACCTTCCAGTGATCGGCAGGCAGTAAACCGGCATCGCGCATTAATAAAGGTACAACGACAAAACTGGCCGTTAAAATGGCATGTAAAATAAAAATACCATAATTAAGCCGTAATAAATCATGGTTTTTTAATATATTAAAAAACTGGCCCGGAACCAGTTCCGCATCACGGTGGGTTTTGGATTGTTGCGGATCGGGCACTTGATAACGAATAACCCAGATAGCCAGCAATGACAGTCCGGCAATCAGCCAGAATATCCCATGCACGCCAATAAATCCGGCAATCACGGGCCCCGCGGTAATGGCAACGCCAAAAGATACGCCGATGCTGAGACCTATTAACGCCATCGCTTTCGTGCGATGCACTTCCTGGGTCAAGTCCGCCACCAACGCCATAATAGGCGCCGCTATGGCACCGGATCCTTGTATAGCTCGCCCCAATAAAACGCCGTAAATACTGCTTGAAACAGCCGCAACAACACTGCCGATCAAAAACAGTATCAAGCCAATGATAATGATTCTTTTTCTGCCAAATCGATCCGACATTAAGCCAAAAGGGATTTGCAAGATTGCCTGACTGATACCGTAAATGCCGATGGCCATTCCGATTAATGAAGGCGTTGAACCCTCAAGTTGTTCGGCAAATAATGACAATACCGGCAAAATCAGAAACAAGCCGAGCATACGCAAGGCATAAATGCTTGCTAAAGACCACGTTGCACGTTTTTCCGATGAGGTCATCGGACTCGTAATATCCTGCACTTTTGTCAAAACTGTTTGCTCCTTTTTACCTAAAATTTCAATAACACAACGGGTTGTTGTTGTCACAATAGCCGGTTGTGTAACTTATTTAATGTTCATTATAACAATCTTTATTAGCTAACATTATCGCTTGGGAATGAAAATAAAATAACTTGCACATTTATATTTTTGTGGAAGCGACTTTGGCAGCGCTCATCGCGCCTAAAATATACTGCTGTGGTATCGGCAAGTTACCATCCATGGCACTTGATACCGGCATCCCTGACGGTATGACGATGCAGGATGAGGTTCCGTAGATCTTTATATACCCATCATTCAAAAAACCGCCTCAAATACTTTCCCGTATACGACGCCTCATTTTCAGAAACCTGTTTTGGTGACCCTTCAGCAACCAGTGTGCCGCCGCCGTCACCGCCTTCAGGGCCCATATCAATCAGCCAGTCGGCTGTTTTGATGACATCCAGATTGTGTTCTATGACAATAACGGTATTGCCGTGATCACGCAGGGTGTGTAAAACGCCCAGCAATTGTTTTATATCATGAAAATGCAGGCCGGTAGTGGGCTCATCCAAAATATACAAGGTTTTGCCGGTATCACGTTTGGAAAGTTCCTTGGCGAGTTTCACGCGTTGCGCTTCACCGCCGGAAAGCGTTGTTGCATTTTGTCCCAAGGTAATATAACTCAAGCCTACCTCGGTTAAGGTATGTAACTTTCTGGCTAACGTCGGTACAGCGCTGAAGAATTCAGCCGCATCTTCTACGGTCATATCCAGAACCTGATTAATCGTTTTGCCTTTATAACGTATTTCCAGGGTTTCGCGGTTATAACGTTTGCCGTTGCAGGCATCACAATGAACGAAAATATCAGGTAAGAAGTGCATTTCAACTTTAATAACGCCATCGCCTTTACACGCTTCGCAGCGACCGCCTTTAACGTTAAAACTGAATCGACCTACTGTATATCCTCGCGAGCGTGCTTCATGGGTCGCTGAAAAAAGTTCGCGTATTGGCGTGAATAAACCTGTGTAGGTTGCAGGATTGGAGCGCGGCGTCCGGCCTATCGGGCTTTGGTCTATATCGACCACCTTATCAAAATGCTCCAGTCCTTCGATAGCATCGCAGGGAGCGGGAATGATGCCGGCACGGTTGATTAACCGTGCCGCATAAGCATATAAAGTGTCGTTAACCAGGGTTGATTTACCCGAACCCGACACGCCGGTTACACAGGTCAACAAACCGACAGGAAAGGAAATATCAACATTCTTCAAATTATTTCCATGGGCATTGCGAATGGTGATTTGCTTGTCTTTATCGGCCGGTGTTAATGAATCGGGAATAGCAATGCCGACCTTGCCCGACAAATATTGACCCGTTAAGGAGTCTTCGCTATTAAGAATGTCATCCAGCGTGCCCTGGGCAATAATGCGTCCGCCATGAACTCCTGCACCTGGGCCAATATCAACAATATGTTGGGCCGAGCGTATGGCATCTTCATCATGTTCAACGACGATAACGGTATTGCCTAAATCGCGCAAATGAAACAAGGTATTGAGCAAGCGCTGGTTGTCGCGTTGATGTAAACCGATGGATGGCTCATCAAGCACGTACATGACGCCAACCAAACCGGCGCCGATTTGACTGGCGAGGCGGATGCGTTGCGCTTCACCGCCGGAGAGCGTATCTGCACTGCGATCCAGCGTTAAGTAATCCAGCCCGACATTAACCAGAAATTCCAGTCTTTCCTGGATTTCTTTAATAATTTTTACTGAAATTTCGCCGCGTTGACCTGGCAGACAGAGCTGTTGAAAGAAAGCCAGTGATTTGCGGATGGGTAAACGGGTAACCTGATGTATCGGCAACTCTTCAATGAAGACATTGCGGGCAGCGATATTAAGTCGTGCGCCATCGCAAACATTACAGGGTCTATGAGACAGATATTTTGCCAGTTCTTCGCGTACCATAGACGAATCGGTCTCATGATAACGCCTCTCCATATTGGCAATAATGCCTTCAAAACGATGCTTCTTTTTTTTCACCGAACCCGTGCCGGTCATGAACTTAAATTCGATGGCCGCATTTCCGCTACCATAAAGCACAGCGTCTTGAGCTTCCTTAGACAATTCTGAAAAGGGTACTTCGGGATCAAAGCCGTAATGCTGGGCTAATGAACAGATCATTTGATAATAATAGGCATTACGCCGATCCCAGCCGCGAATAGCGCCACCGGCAAGGCTGATGTCGGGATTATGAACAATAAGATCAGCGTCAAAATGCTGTCTTACGCCCAAGCCATCACAACTGCTGCAAGCGCCTTTGGGGTTATTGAATGAGAATATGCGCGGTTCCAATTCGGTCAGGCTATAACCACAATGCGTGCAGGCGAAACGCTCTGAAAACAGCAGTTCTGTTGCATCATCGATACAAGCGGCGATAGCAATGCCGTCGGCAATACGTAGCGCTGTCTCAAACGATTCAGATAATCTTAAGGCAAGATCATCACGAATTTTAAAACGGTCAACGACAACTTCTATCGTATGTTTCTTTTTTAAGTCCAAAGCCGGGGCTTCATCCAAATCATAAACAGTGCCATCAATACGGGCGCGAATGAACCCCTGGGCGCGTAAATCATCCAGTAACTGACTATGTTCGCCTTTGCGATCATTCACTACCGGAGCCAGCAACATCCAGCGTTGATCTTGCGGCTGCGCAAGAATGTGATCAACCATTTGACTTACCGTTTGCGCTTCCAGTGACGTATGATGTTCAGGGCAACGCGGTGTCCCGGCGCGCGCATATAACAGCCTCAGATAGTCATAGATTTCGGTGATCGTGCCGACAGTTGAGCGAGGATTGTGCGAGGTGGATTTTTGTTCAATAGAAATAGCCGGAGACAAACCTTCTATATGATCAACATCCGGTTTTTCCATGATGGATAAAAACTGACGTGCGTAGGCAGAAAGCGATTCTACATAGCGCCGCTGGCCTTCGGCATAAATGGTGTCAAAAGCGAGTGATGATTTACCCGAACCGGAAAGCCCGGTAATGACAATGAGTTTATCCCTGGGCAGATCAATATCAATATTTTTCAGGTTATGCGTTCTGGCACCGCGGATGCTAATGGTATCCATCAAATAATTCCGGCAATTAAAACAACTCTATAATATACGTTCAAAGTGGTTTGATTACAAACATAGGGGGGGGTGTGATACACGGTAAATTTGTTCTACCCGACAAACCTTTTGCCAGAAAGAGTTTACTAGTCAATTCTGGACATCTCTTTGTTGTTGCTTTATAAAGTGCGTTTTTGACACACTACACACAACAGTCTCTTGAATCTGCAAACACTTCAAGTCCATCTTGTTCGACCTGATGAAGCTGAGCGCTAACAAGCACTCATGCAGGCCTATCATTATTTAGATTCGCTGACCAAAATCGGTGAAACCCTTTGGTACGTTGCAACCTATCTCGGTGAGTGGGTTGCATTACTGAGCTTTTCCTCGGCAGCCCTGAAATGCGGCGTGCGGGATCGCTGGATCGGCTGGGATTTCCGGTACTCGTACTCCCGTCTTAATCTACTGACCAACAACAGCCGTTTTTTGATCCTGCCGGAGTTGCATTATCCAAATTTGGCGTCAAAAACTCTGTCACTTTGCCTGAAACGATTGTCCGGCGATTGGCTGGCGCATTTTGGTCATCCATTGTTACGGGCAGAAACCTTCGTCGATCCTGCGCGCTTTCATGGCACCCTCTAGCTACGTGGTTTGGACGCCGTTCAAGGCGAGTGGGCACTGGTGTGTATGGCTTTCAATCTCAAGCGTCTTTGCGTCTTACGTTTTGTGTAAGGGGGAAATAATGCCCAAAAAAGTGTAATCTCGCTTGATTCGTATGATTTTTTTGTTTGTGTTTTGAATTTGAACGAGCATTAGCCTTAAGACCGACAGACTTCAGGCTGGTGGAGGTCCAGCCATTGCCCTGTGAGAAGGGAAAATGTAGGCGAAGGGGCAAGGGTGTCCAAAGAAACTCTAAGTAGTGCTTGAACGGTAACCTATAAATTAATATAAAACAATAAGTTGTGATATAATACGCATTTGAAAACCAATCAATATGTTGGCGTAGAAAATGCTTAATTCAAGTAACTTACTGATAATTATGTTTTTTATTTTCACTGAAAAGGGATTGGCGAAATCTACACCCCTGATAAGCGCCTCACATTTCAAATTCTCGTTGGAAAACTCCCTATGAGAAATGTATTTCCACCACAAATGAGCATCGGTCAACGCGATATTGCCGACATCCAAATCGATGTCTCTTCGCGTGATGATATTCCGGTCATCTTGTTGGGCTTGCAGCACATTTTTACGACCCAGCCATTAAGAGACGCTGTTTTTAAAATACTGGAGGAAGTGGCGCCCACTAAAATGGACGGCGAGGGGACAAAGGTCGTTTCAATCAACAAAGGTCGTCCGGGCATGGATCAATGGTCGATTTTGGTTTTAGGATCGCTCCGTGTTGGGTTGAATACGGACTATGATCGCATTCTGGAGTTGGCCAATCAGCATAATACCCTACGTGAAATGCTGGGACTGGGTTGCTTCGATAGCGACAAACGCTATCGCCTGCAAACCTTGAAAGACAATCTCAAGCTGTTTACACCAAAAATCATGGATCGTATCAGTGTTGAAGTCATTCGTGCCGGTTATCAATTACTGGATCTTGATATTCATAAACTGATCCGAGGGCGCTGCGATTCTTTTGTGTTAAAAACCAACGTGCATTTTCCAACCGATACCAGTTTACTGCATGACGCAATCCGGATTTTGATTCGGACTCTGCGTCAAATGGAGCTGGCAACATGCCTTGCCAGAATGGCGGTTGCATAAACACAACCTCCATAAATTCAAAGGGCTGTATCGCAAGCTGCAAAAGCTCAAACATTCTACGTCCAAAAGTGAAGACATCAAGGCCGCCAAAGAAGTTGAGATCAAACAGGCCTACCAGGACTACATTGATTTGGCAGCGTTCTATCTTGAGCGCACTAAAGCCAGTATTTTGACATTAAAAAACGACTTACAAAATACCGGACGTGTTGCTCACTGACTTGCGCACTTTTAGCCTGCATGCCGAACGTCAAATCGAACAGATTAGACGTCGCGCTATTCAAGGCGAAAGCATTCCCCATGCCGAAAAGGTCTTTTCCTTGTTCCAGCCCCACACCGAATGGATCAGCAAAGGTAAAGCCGGCGTCCCGGTTGAACTGGGCTTGCGGGTCTGCATTATGGAAGATAGCCATGGCTTTATTTTGCACAGCCAAGTGATGCGAAACACCACTGATGACAAGGTGGCCGTGCCGATGGTTAAAGCCACACAAGAAAAGTTCCCCCGTTTTAACGCCTGCAGTTTTGACAAAGGCTTCCACAGCCCCGACAATCAAACCGACCTGAAAGCCCTCATCGGGCAAGTCGTTTTGCCCAAAAAAGGCAAGCTTTCGAAAGCCGATCAGGAGCGCGAATACGCCCCGGAATTTAAACAGGCGAAAAAGCAACATTCCGCCGTTGAGTCAGCCATTAACGCTCTAGAAGTCCATGGACTGGATAAATGCCTTGACCACGGCATTGATGCTTTCGAGCGTTATGTTGGTTTAGCCGTATTATCGCGTAACATTCAAAAGCTCGGCACCATCAAGCGCGACATGGAGCGGTTGCGGCTTTTGGAAGAGCAACAAATACTAGCTGCCTGACGCTTTTTTGATAATAGCCGCAAGCTTATTCACAGGGAAGGTGCGCCTCCAATTTGTGATTTATAGGCATAATTCCGAATAGCGGATAGTAAGCCAGGAAATGAGTTCGATTTTCCATCGGCTGAAAAATTTCTCAAAAAATTTATTCCTGAATTTGCGAAGGTTTTTTGGAAAGTGGCTTTTTCGTTCAGGCACTAAGTAGCTACCCAACAGGGAAACACGGTTACTTTGAGCCAATGCGGAATCTGAAGGAAGCTGTAGCCAAATGGGTCACCTAAACGAAAGTGAACCTTCGTAAGGAACAAGGGGGTAAGGTGCCCGCAACCACCGAAGCCCACTATTCTCACCGTAACGAGTTGTCGTATTGAAGGTAGGTGGATCAAGAAAGAGGTGACTATCTTACCCAGTGAAGGGCCATCGGTTTGGGCCTAAGTAACTGCGACACCTTAAGCCCTAAGCGCAGCAGTAATGTTGACGTTATAAATCGGGGGTCTACAGATGAAGCCGTAGTAATCGTAAAGTTCGGTGCCGATGAATTCATGGTGACATGGAGGAGGATAAAACATCGAATCAGCGACAGGACGTTGGCGGTGAAAGGTGGAACACGTAAGCGGCCATGGCCGTTAATTAAAGACCGGAGGACTGAGATCAGCCTGACAGGAGCGGTTGACTATTCGCGTCGTAAACAGTGAACGAATCAGCCGTGCGAGATTGATGAAAGCCCTCTGCAACTAAGAGTGAAATAAACGAACATGAGCCAATGGATTGAGGAACCCAGACTCTTTGAAAACCTCTGCTCAACTTTTTATTTGGGCGTAGGCTTTGAATTTGTTAGAAGAAACCGAGGCGCACCCGGCATTCGACTGACGGCGTGAGCATAATGGACTTTGAAGCCAATTTAGACGAAGAGCTAAGCCAGTTGCAACAGGAATTGACAACTTGGACTTATCAACCCTCGCCGGTACGCCGAGTAGAAATCCCGAAGCCGGATGGCAAAGGGGTACGCCTGCTTGGCATCCCGACGGTACGAGATCGTGTGGTACAGACAACCTTAAAGTTGCTGCTGGAGCCGATCTTTGATCCGCATTTCTCACCGAACAGTTATGGCGCTTCCTTTTCGCCCAGGGCGGAGCCAGCATCAAGCGGTGCAGGCGGCGCAACAGATTATCACTAGTGGCAAGCCTTATGTGGTGGATATTGATCTTTCGAAATTCTTTGATCGTATCCACCATGACCGGCTGATAGCCCGCATGGGGCAGAAGATAGCCGAGAAACGCATACTGCGTCTTAGTCGGGATCATGCTGCGCAGCGGCGTTATGGTCAACGGCGTTGTCAACCCCAGCAAGGAAGGCGCCATGCAAGGCGGCCCATTAAGCCCCTTGCTGAGTAATATTGTTCTGGACGAACTTGATCAGGAACTGGAAAAACGCGGCCTGGAATTTTGCAGGTTCGCCGATGACTGTAACATCTTCGTCAAGTCGCAAAAGACGGCAGAGCGGGTGATGGCAACGATCAGCCATTTCATCGAAAAGAAGCTTAAACTCAAGGTGAATCAGGACAAGAGCAAGGTGGCTTTATCTGACCAGGTAAAGTTCCTGGGTTTTACCGTGGTTAATGGGACGATTGCGATTGCGCATAAAGCCCTGTAAACAGCAATGGATAAGTCTTGCATGAGGAGCCGTGTACGGATCCGTACGCACGGTTCTCTGGGCAGACGGAGGCTGCGGCCTCCTCTGACCCGATCACAGCGTACAGAAGGGGGGTTGTGCGCCGCGGCCGGAGCAGGACGAACGCGGGCCGCCGAAGGCAATAATCGCCAGGTCATTTTTCGCTGCTAAAATCAGATTTGGCGATGAAAGAACGGGCACTGGCCAGACTTCAGGAGCCAGGTATGAAGGCATTCCGGTATCACGCTCCAGATTCCCTGCTCCAGTTCTTGAAATCGCTATAATTATGCAAAGCTCGCGAGCGGGATTGATGCTTCAAACTCAGGCTGCATCTCGCTCGCGGCAATGCACTGTGCATAAAAAGACACTTGTTATAGTGGCCATAAGCTGGCCGTCAGTTTTAGGGGTTGTACGCCAAAAATTTACGTGAGGCTGGTTTGGTAATGGTACGGTATGCCAATGACGCAGTGGTAAAATCAATTAGCTAACCCTAGCAAAACAGTAACCAAACCTTAAAGAATAATTTGCAATGAAAATTAGCACGCCTTACGAAATGATCGGTGCGAACAAACCCTCCTCGATTTGGTCGACAGGTTTTACTTTGATATGGATACTCTGCCCGAGGCACAAGGCATAAGCGCCATTCATCAACACAATCTATCCTCCGCCAAGGATAAGCTGTTTAAATTTCTATCCGGATGGCTGAGTGGACCCAATTTGTTCATCGAAGAATTCGGTCACCCAATGCTGCGTGCCCGCCATCTGCCATTCCTAATTATAGTATGCATAAACACTTAGCCCAACCGCTCAAACAAATGATACCCAACCTCCCCAGCCACTTTACTTTTCATCTGTCGCCAGTTAGGAGGCATGCCATCAAGCTTCAATGAGCTTTCCGCTTCAACATAGATTTTTGCATGTTGGCTTAACCAGCCTTTTTCCTCCAGCCACTGACAGGTCTGAATAGCCAAAGCCATAGCAAAAGGCGGGTCTATAAATATCACGTCAAAAGGTTCGGCATCACCCGCTAGGAAACGGAATACGTCCGACTGGACGATTTTTATCTGGTCGGCGGTTAACTTGATGGCATTTTCTTTTAAGGCTCGACAGGCCAGTGCATTATTTTCTACCTGAATGACTGACTTCGCACCCCTGGAAGCCGCTTCAAAGCCTAAGGCACCGCTGCCTGCATATAAATCCAGGCAACGTCTACCCATAATGTCATTTTGCAGCCAATTGAACAGGGTTTCGCGCACTCTTGCGGGTGTCGGTCTCAATCCTGGCGCATCGACAAAAGTGATACTTCGACTGCGCCAGTTTCCTCCGATTATCTTAAGTTTATTTTGCACTTTTTTCTGCTGACTTGCCGACGGTTATAGTTTGCAGCAGTTGCGGATTAACCCGGCGTTTAAAGGCATCGGTTATTGAGGCGACCGTGACTTGTTCAACTTTTTGTTGAAAGGTATCCAGGTAATCCAGTGGCATATCATAAAAACCGATCATGGCGACATAGCCAGCCAGTTTTTTATTGGTATCAAAACGCATGGCAAATCCGCCGGTAATATTTTTCTTTGCAGCAATCAACTCTGCTTCTGTCGGGCCTTTGGTTATAAAATCGGCCAAGGTTTGATTGAGCACTTGCAAGGCTTCGGTTGTTTGATCGTTACGGGTTTGTAAACTAACCAGAAACGGACCCGGTTTCAACAAAGGTATAAAGGCACTGGATGCGCTGTAAGCCAATCCGCGTTTTTCTCGGACTTCATCAAAGAGTTTGGAAACCAGGCCACTGCCGCCCAATATGTGATTGCCAACATACAGATCAAAATAATCGGGATCTTTACGATAAGTACCGGGTAGCCCAACCAATACATGCGTTTGTGAGGACGGAAATTCAATGTGTTGCTGTGTCGATTTAATCGGCATAGTCACGTCCGGCAAATCACCGACTTTTTTTCCGGCCGGTAATCCGGCTACCAACTTCTCTGCGGTTTGTTCCGCTTGCTGTTTGCTTAAATCACCGACAATGACAACTATCGCATTGGCGGCAACATAAAATTTCTGATAAAAATTTCGCAGATCGGCGCTCTTAAGAGCGGTTACTGTTTTTATTACACCTGACTCAGGATGTGCATAAGGGTGATTTCCATAAAGTACATTATAAAAGGCTATACTGGCCAGTTCAGCGGGTGATTCCTCCTGTTGCTTTAATCCTGCCAAGGTTCGGTTTTTTTCTCGTTGAAAGTCGGCTTCGTTAAAAGCAGGTTGGGTTAAGATGACTTGCATCGTTTCAAGGGCTTTATCGAATAAGGCTTTATCGGTCAAGGTGCGTAATGATAAGGTAGCTGTATCTATTGAGCTGCTTACGCCAAATTGCGCACCGACACTTTCAAAGCGCTGGGCAATTTCATCGGCATTCCACTTTCCGGCTCCGGTATCAAGTAAATCAGCTGTTAATGCCGCCAAGCCAAACTGCTGTCCGTCACTTGCACTACCGGCATCGAACACAACCTGTATATCCACCATGGGTAGACCTTCGGTATGCACATAATACACGCGGGTGCCTTGCGACGTTTGCCAGTGTTCAATTTTTGCTGTGGAGTAAGCGAACTGGCTAAATGCCAATAAGATAAAGCCTAACAAATAGATGCGCATTACTTAGCTCCCTTTTTTTCAGTACTTGTATTGATGGTTTGTGGTTCCAGGTAAGCAATACTCAGATGATCTTCAATCAAATATTGTCGCGCTACATCACGCACTTGTTCCGCGGTCACCTGATTTATTTTAGCGACATATTCATCGGCTTTTTGCCAGCCTAAACCGGCAGTTTCCAGTGTTCCTAACTGCATAGCCTGATAAAAATTGGAATCTCGCTGGTAGATATCGCTGGCTAAAACCTGCGCTTTAATACGCTGTAATTCTTCATTGCTGATCAAGTTTTCTTGCAGTTTCTTAATTTCATTCTTTAATGCGGATTCCAACTCCAATACTGTTTTACCTTCTGCGGGCGTGCCTTCCAGCATAAACAAATCGGACATTCTTGAAGTCAATCCATAGCCGGCGCCGGCAGAGACAGCTATTTGTTTACCTCGCACTAACTCTGAGCTTAATCTGGCACTGCTACCACCATCCAATACGCCCGCTAATACTTCCAGCGCATAGGCTTCCCATTCATTGGCAGCAGTTTTCAGTACCGGCACTTTATAACCCATTAGAATAGAGGGGAGTTTTGCAGGAACTTTAACTGTCATTTTGCGCACACCCAACTGATCGATTTCAGTTTGCGGCTTTAAGGGTTTTATATCACTGGGCTTAAGTGCGCCAAAATATTTTTCTGCCAGCTCAAAAACAGCTTTGGGCTGAACATCACCGACGACGACTAAAGTGGCATTATTCGGCGCATACCAACGTTGATACCAGGCTTGCAGGTCTTCAACAGTATAATTGGCAATATCCGCCGGCCAACCAATAACAGGATGCTTATAAGGGCTATTGGAATAGGCCATGGTCATAAACTGTTCTTGCATTTTGGCTTGTGGATTATCATCTGTCCGCATTCTGCGTTCTTCAGTGACTACCTGTAGTTCTTTTTTTAATTCTTCGGGTAGCAAGTGCAAGTTACGCATTCTATCGGCTTCCAGTTCAAAACTGACTGCCAGCCTTGAAGCCTCCATGGTTTGAAAATAGGCCGTATAATCCTGGCCGGTGAAGGCATTTTCATCACCGCCATTTTCGGCAATAATTCGCGAAAATTCTCCCGCTGGATGTTTATCCGTACCCTTGAACATCATGTGTTCCAGCATGTGTGAGATACCGGTAATGCCCCCAGGCTCGTAACTGGATCCTACTTTGTACCAGACTTGAGAGACCACAACCGGTGATCGATGATCTTCTTTCACCAGAACTTTTAGACCATTCGCCAATGTATGTTCAAATACTTTTGTTTCCGCGTGAGTGGCAAATACAGGCAGACACAGTAAGACTGTACAGAGTAATCGATTATTCATAACTCCCTCTTTAAATGATTGTAAGCGCTTCGGACTATTTCAATAATCAATAGTTCACGGTATTCTATACAATAATATAAAAGTTGGAACTTATTAAACAATGCCTAGCAAATCCCCTGTGTTTTCCTGGAAGAACTACTACATACTTTGTAAACCGAATGTTGTTGCGGAAATGCTTTTTACCGCCGTTGTCGGTATGTTATTAGCGGTACCTGGAATGCCACCGATAGAACCTTTTATTTTCGGTACACTAGGCATTGCTCTGGCAGCCTCTTCAGCTGCGGCCGTTAATCATTTTATTGATCGAAAAGCGGATGCACAAATGTCCCGCACCGAAAAACGCCCTTTACCTACAGGTGAATTAAACACGACCAATGTGATTACTTTTGCGCTTGTGTTAGGTGTTAGTTCAATGCTCATTTTGATTCTATTAGTCAACACCTTAACGGCTATTCTGACGTTTCTGTCGTTATTTGGTTACGCTATTATTTATACGCTCTACCTTAAAAGAGCAACTCCGCAAAATATTGTCATCGGTGGTATTTTCGGTGCTACGCCGCCACTGTTAGGCTGGTGTGCGATGACGAATGAAGTGCATCCTTACGCCCTGCTGTTAGCCTTAATTATTTATGTTTGGACACCACCGCATTTCTGGGCACTGGCTATCGCCAGACGTGAAGAATACGCCAAAGTGAACATCCCCATGTTACCCGTCACACACGGCCCTGAGTTTACCCGCTTGCAAATATTGCTTTATACCATCCTGTTGATGATTGTGACGCTGTTGCCTTATTTAACCGGCATGAGCGGCTTAATTTACCTGGTGTCGGCAGTGTTATTAGGTCTTGGTTTTATTTATTACGCGGTGTTGATGATGCGTAAAAAAGATAATAAAACCGCTATGAAAACCTTTGTTTATTCGATCGTTTATATAACACTCCTGTTTGCGGCTTTGTTAATCGATCATTATCTGAAATTTACTTTATGACTTTCACTCATCACGAGCAAACACCTCATCCGGAACATCCATTCGCAGAGTACATTCGTATTCTTGGCAAAGGCAAAAAAGGCTCAAGACCACTTACCCAAGATGAAGCTTATCAAGTCTATGAAAATGATTCTGGCAGGCGATGTGCTGCCCATTCAGTTGGGTGCATTTTTAATGTTAATGCGCGTTAAGGAAGAAACGCCTGAAGAATTGGCCGGCTTTGTTTTGGCGGCCAGAGAATCATGCAATCTCGCCAGTGATAAGAAGATAGTTGATCTGGATTGGTCATCTTATGCCGGGAAGCGTCGTCATTTGCCCTGGTTTTTGTTGTCGGCCCTGTTATTGGCAGAAAACGGTATTCGCGTTTTTATGCACGGTGCGGGCGGTCATAGTGCAGGAAGGCTATATACCCAAGATGTGCTTAAATATCTGGGACTGGAATTCTCAAGCTCTATTGAGCAAACCAGGCAGCAACTTGAGCAACAGCACTTCAGTTATTTGTCACTGGAGCATTTTTGCCCGAAACTGCATGAGATTATAGAACTGCGTCCGTTATTGGGTCTACGCTCTCCAGTTCATACGCTGGTGCGTCTGTTAAATCCTTTTAATGCTGAATGCAGCATTCAGGGTATCTTTCATCCGGGTTACCGCCCTGTGCATCAACAAGCCGCGGCTTTATTGCAACAGCCTCATGCGGCCGTATTAAAAGGTGAGGGCGGTGAAACTGAACGCAATCCCGATATGGAATGCCTGGTGCAAAGCGTACACAACGGGGAATTATTTGACGAAAACTGGCCGGCTTTATTTGCTCGCCGCCACGTTAAATCCGAGGAACTTGATCCGGGGCAACTGGCTTTGATTTGGCAGGGAAGCATTGAGGATGAGTTTGCTGAAAGCTCTATTATAGGCACTGCCGCGATTGCGCTTAAGTTGTTGGGTAAAGCAAATACACAACAACAAGCGCATCAATTGGCGGCTGATTACTGGTTAAGCAGGGATAAGCTTAAGTACGCAGGCTGCTGAGTCAGAGTTCTATTAATGGTGATAAAAAGAACGCTTTCGATATTGGTGTGCTACTTGCTGTTCCTGCTAATTTTATCTATTTTCCCGAAAAGTATCCAGTTGAACAACAGCAAGAAATTATCAAGTTTGTCGCCTGGCAAAACGGGGGATCCTCTTAAGTGCTTTATTTTCCAGATGCACATACTGTAAACCGATCAATGTCTGGCCATTAGAAATAGGATCAACCCAGATTACTTCTATTTCACCCTCTAACGCCAGCTGTTTAAATTCGAAATGGGTTATCAGGCCTTCTTCAACAGATATTGTTTCAGAAAGACAGATCATTAAACCTTCTACCGAAACATTTACCGTAGTAAAATCTCGATATTCATTGTTTAATAAAATTTTTCCGGCGCCAGGCAGGTTTTTTCTATAGACTTTTCTCTTGTTCAAATCACTTTTTATATCATAGGCAATATTTTTAAACTCCAGGGCAAGTAAAATTTGACCATCTTCTATATCAGCCCTGACCACTTCAGCTTCACCAGCCAAGCGCATTTCAGGAAGATAGATATCAATTATTGTTGTAACCAATAATGAATCAAAAATATATTTGATATCAATGTCTTCCCTAATGCTGTTTAATTTGGCAAGTACGCCGTTAATGGAGAGGTTTTTAATAGTAATTCCATGTTCCTCTTCCCTCATATAAATCCAGCCATCTGATATTAAGTTCTTACGACAAGGCCGATCTAACTTTGCATCCATTACTATCCCCGGATTGATTATAAGTTTATATTTTAACTCACAGTGTACAAATTTATCGAGTGCAATTTCAGTGGAGGGACGGACTACACTTAAATATTGAATGACTCAAAAAAATCACTTCCAGTCTCTATAGTTCCCACGCACCTGCGTCACTACTGTTTTGCTTTAAATCGGCTTCCTATTATCTCTTCAGTACTGAAATCATCGACAGTAATAGCCGCCAATCTGGCCTTTTCTGCTGTAACACACAAATCGGCTTCATCTTGAGAGATGATGCCTTTGCTTAAGGCTTCTGCAAGCATTTTAAACGGGTCGCCTTTAGGCAACTGCTTGTTTTTGAGCAAGGCGAATTTTGGCTTCTACCGGCGCTGCTGCTAATACGGCTTTAAAGGCGACTTCAATTCTGCCGGTCGCATCGTCGGTTCGGCTGTTGATGTAAATGCCGTAGGTTAAGCGGTCACGAACAAGTGTATCAGTAAGCAGCAGTGATGCGGTTTTGTGAATCAGCAGGTCTCCGGGTGGTGAGTAGGGTTTTCCTGTGGGGAAAATAAGCCAACGTAAAATCCACGCCAATGGGCGTAACGGAAGTTTCCAGAGAACTGCTCGTAATGATTGTTGGGCCCGGTAAATGCTTTGCTGGCAAGCCCAATTTAATAATGGTGCTTCGTCTTTTGGGCAACCTTGATCCTGATAATGTTTAAGTACACAGGAACACAAATACAGGTTGCTTAAGACATCTGCAAAAAGCCCCGAGAGTCTTTCTTTTCGTTTAAGAGTGCCTCCCAGGGTTATTAGGGCGAAATCGGCAAACAAGGCAAAACCGACACTTAATCGGGCTAATTTGCCGGTAATAACGCCGGGTATTCCTTGTCGCCGGGCACTTTATTAAAACGGGCATTGGTTAATCCCAGCCAGAAACCGGCTGCCATGTTGTGGATAAAAAAGCCGATATGCTGAAATAACACGTCATCAAATTGCTTCAGGTCATTTTGCTGCAATGCGGTCATTTCTTTTTGAATGTAGGGATGACAGCGAATGGCGCCTTGGCCGAAGATCATCATCGTCCGGGTTAAAATATTCGCACCTTCAACGGTAATGCTGACAGGAATAACCTGATATAAACGCCCCAGATAATTTCTGGGCCCCATGCAAATACCTGAGCCGCCCTGAATATCCATGCCGTCATTAACGATTCGACGCATTCTTTCGGTGAGTTCGTATTTGAGGATGGCGGAAATAACGGCCGGTTTTTCACCGTTATCCAGAGCTGCATTAGTCACTTTACGTGCGGCATCAAGTATATAGGTTTCACCTGCCATGCGTGCCAGCGGTTCTTGTATGCCTTCAAATTCACCTATGGGTAGATTGAATTGTTTACGGATACGCGCATAAGCGCCGGTATTGCGGCAGGTGAATTTTGCCGCACCGACACTGAGTGCGGGCAGTGAAACAGCTCTGCCTGTGGTGAGGCTTTGCATGAGCATTTTCCAGCCGTTGCCGACCTGTTCAACGCCGCCAATGATCCAGTCCATCGGAATAAACACATCTTTACCCCAGTTAGGGCCGTTTTGAAAGGCCGAATCCAGAGGGTTGTGCCGCCTGCCGATGGAGATGCCGGGCGTGTTTGTGGGTATTAACGCGACGGTAATGCCGATATTTTCTTTATCGCCGATGAGGTGATCGGGGTCGTAAAGTTTAAAGGCCAGTCCCAGCACGGTAGCAATGGGACCTAAAGTGATATAACGTTTTTCCCAGTTGAGACGAATGCCCAATACGTTATCCTGGTTATAACAAACAATGCCGGTATCCGGCATCGCACCGGCATCACTACCGGCTAGTGGTCCGGTCAGCGCAAACGCAGGCATTTCCTCACCGTTTACCAGGCGAGGCAGATAATGATTTTTTTGTTGCTCCGTACCGTAATTCAACAATAATTTTGCCGGTCCCAGCGAATTGGGCACCATCACCGTGACCGCGGCTGTAGTGCTGCGGCTGGCGATCTTCATGACGATTTCGGAATGCGCCGTTTCGGAAAACGCCAGTCCGCCATATTCTTTGGGAATAATCATGCCGCAGAATTTTTGCTGTTTAATGTAGTGCCCATACTTCCTGCGGCAGATCTTTGCGGTTATGGGTAATATCCCAGTCATTCAGCATCGCGCACAGTGTTTCAACGGGGCCATCAATAAAGGCTTGTTCTTCGTCAGACAATCGCGAGGCGGGTAAATCCAGTAATACTTTCCAGTCGGGGTTGCCTGAAAATAACTCGGCATCCCACCAGGTATTGCCCGCTTCCAGGGCTTCACGTTCGGTTTGTGACATGGGTGGCAACGCGCCTTTCATCAGCTTGAAAACCCAGCGGCTGAATAGCTGTTGCCGGATGAAGGGAATATTGAGTGGAATAGCGAACAGTAAGAAATCCACTCCATAAACCGATGCTACACTGGAGTTAAGCCATAGGTTATGGTATAAGCGCCGAGTAACAGGCCTAAAACCGCTGTAGCCCAGAGTATTGGGGTTTTGTAATAGAATAAAACCCATAAAGTGATGAGTAGTGCGAATAACCAGAGCATTGATGTTCTCCTGATAATAGTTTGTGTTCGGTGTACCGGAAACGCCAGTTTTCGCTGTCGTTTGAACAGGCTTATTCCGGCCTGTGGTTAATTCCTCAACGGCTTGCCGGTTTTTAGCATGTGCTCCAGTCTTGCCAGCGTACCCGGTTGTTTTACCAGCGCTACAAAGGCTTCCAGTCTCCAGTGCCAGCATATCGTCTTCAGTTAACGGTGAGGTCATATCACAATCACCGCCGCTGAGGACAAAGGCCAGTTTTTCCGCGACTTCGACATCGTAGTCGGTGGCCTTGCCTAATAAATGGAAGGCTTTAATACCCATACTCGAGCAATATTTTGGCGGTCTTGCCCGGCATTGGATAAACACAGGGTTGCGGCGGTGCGTAATGAGAAGATAGCGATAAAGCCTTTGCCTTGGCATCGGCTAACAAGCGGTTTTTGTTCATGGTAATGCCGTCAGAATGCGCCAGAAACAACAGTTCTTTGGCTTCAACAGCCGATTTTGATACTTTTGCCATGCCGATGGTTTCAAAGGCTTTGACAATCGGTGGAATGGGGCCGCCGGGCTCTTTTAGGCGAGCGTTAGCCAGCGGCGCAAATATTCTTTACAGCCGCCCCAGCCCGGAATTAATCCGACACCGACTTCTACCAGGCCAATATAAAGTTCGGCATGAGCCTGTATCGCATCGCAATGCAGCAATATTTCACAACCGCCGCCTAAAGCCAGACCTGAGGGCGCGCCGACGACAGGGAAGGGCGCGTACTTCAAGGCTTTGTAGGTTTGTTGTCCCTGTATGACAAGTTGCTCGACTGCTGCCCAGTCGCTGTCATGGATAGCTTGCATCAGCAAGCCAAGATTAGCGCCTGCCGAAAAATTTTCGCCTTCATTATGAATAACCAGCGCTGAAAATTCGCTGCTGACTTTATCGATACTTTGCCTGATAAGCGTTAGGGTATCCATATCCAGCGTATTCATTTTGCTGTGAAATTCCAGACAGGCAACGCCATCGCCAATATCCCATAAACTGGCGGATGGATTGCTCAATACTGCCGGATTTTGCAATTTAATATCAGAGAGTAGCAAAACGCCTTCAGCTCTGTGAACGGGCTGATAGTTTCCTGATAAATCGGCAAAAGTGAGTTTGCCTGAGCTTACTTTGTACAAAGGCCGTTTATCGGCTAATAGCGTTGGTACAGGCAAATTTTCTGCACGCAGTTTGTCGACGAACCAGCCTACGCCTATTTGATCCAGTAATTCAAACGGCCCGTATTTCCAGTTATAGCCTTCGCGCATGGCGGCATCAATGGCAACAATATCATCGGATATTTCAGGAACCAGGCTGGCGGCATAACTCAGCGTTTTTGACATGACTCGCCAGGCATAGAAGGCGGTCAAATCGGGACATGTTAACAATGCCTGGAAACCTGCTTTTTTTGCTTCATGAATAGCGTCCAGATCGGGTTTTTCACTACGGACTGTATTCGCCGGTGCCAAGATCAATGGATTCTTTAACACGTTCCTCGTTTAAACGGTAAAAGCCGCCTTTGCCTTTTCTGCCCGTATAGCCCTCATCTATCATGTTCTGAACTAATTCAGGGAGTTGATTGACTTGATGAAAGGCATCTTCCGGGGGTAGCGCCAGTTTCATGCTGTTCAGAATATGCGGAATAAGATCCAGACCCACCAAATCCATCAGACCGAATATGCCGGTTTTTGGTATGCCAAACGCAGACATCACCGCATCGGCTTGTTCAACAGTCAGACCAAGCGCCATGGCCTCCAGCAGACCGCATTGCAGCCAGTAAATACCGATGCGATTGCCTATAAATCCGGGGGTATCTTTGCAGGTGACGCAGTTTTTACCAAGCTTGATATCGGCAAAGCGGCTAAGGGCTGCGACAAGCTCAGGCCGGGTTTGCGGGCCTGAAACCAGTTCCAGCAGGCGCATGTAGCGAGGCGGATTAAAAAAATGGGTAATCATGAACCGCTGTTTAAAACTGTCCGGCATATCCTCCATCAATAAACTCAAGGGCAGGGTAGAGGTGTTGGAGGAAATCAGGCAGTCTTTACGGCAAACGTCTTCCAGTTTCTGATACAGCGATTTTTTTATCTGCGGATGTTCAATAACCGCTTCAATCACCCAGTCTGCATCAGCCACCCATTGCAGATGATCTTCAATATTACCCGGCGTAATCAGGCGGGCATTATTTTTGTGCATGAACGGCTGCGGGTTCGGCTTTAAGCAGTTTTTGAATGGCGGTTTCCGCGATAATGCTGCGGTTGGTGGCATTTTCAGGAACGATGTCCAGCAGAGTTACCGGAATGCCGGCATTGCTGATATGCGCGGCGATGCTCGCGCCCATGACGCCGGCGCCGATGACGGCGACTTTTTCGATGTTCATCAGACAGCCTCCAGTATAGTCGCGATACCCTGACCACCGCCTATGCACTGGGTAGCCAGGGCATACCGTTTGTTTTCCCGTTTTAACAGGCTGGCCGCTTTGCCGGTAATTCGGGCTCCCGTCGCACCCAGCGGATGACCCAAAGCGATAGCGCCGCCGTCAAGATTAAGTTTGTGTAACGGTATCGGCATCGCTTTAAGAACAGCGATGGCTTGTGCGGCAAATGCTTCATTCAGCTCCACTATATCAATATCATCCAATTCCAGTCCCGCGCGTTCCAAGGCCTTATGGGTTGCGGCGACGGGCCCGATACCCATGATTTCAGGGGCGCAACCCGACACCGCAATAGCCTTGATTCTTGCGAGCATGTCCAGGCCATGAGCATTGGCGTAGTCTTCGCTGCAGACCAGTACTGCTGCAGCGCCATCGGTTAAAGGCGACGAGGTTCCTGCGGTAACGCTGCCCGTTGCCTGAAAAGCCGGCGGCAGTTGGGCAAGGGCTGCTGCTGAGGAATCGAGCCTGATACAGCCATCCCTGTCAACAAGATCAATGGGGATAATTTCATCGGCAAACCGGCCTTGTTGTTTTGCAGCATAGGCTTTTTGTTGACTTAACAGTGAGAAGATCTCTTGGTCAATACGGCTTATATGGTATTGTCTGGCGAGGTTTTCAGCAGTATCACCCATGCTGATATAAGCCTGCGGATAGGTTTCATAAAGTGCCGGATTAGGCATATAGTTGTAGCCGCCCATGGGAATCCGGGTCATGGATTCAACGCCTGCACAGATAAATACTTCGCCGGCATTCATTTGAATGGCTCCAGCCGCGATATGGATCGCCTGCATGGAGGATCCGCAGAAGCGGTTAATTGTCATGCCTGCCACAGTGATCGGCAGGCCGGCCAAATGCACCACCAGACGCGCCACATTAAGTCCTTGCTCGCCTTCGGGAAAGGCACAGCCCAGGATAAGATCTTCAATATCATGCGGGTTTACGCCGGTTTTATTAATTAAACCTTTAACTATCTGGGCTACGAGGTCATCCGGTCTGACTGTGTTCAGCAGGCCTTTATACGCCGGAGTAAAGGGTGAGCGGCAATATCCTGCAATTACAACATTTTTCATCGTCCTGTCTCCTGTTTAATGTCCCGACTCGAAAAAGAGTTCAGGCATTGTATAAAAATACTGTTTTTTTGGACTGATATTAACGCTATTCGTTACATGAGTGCAATTAAGCTTCGAGCCGTTGGTATAATCAGATGATAACCTGATAAGAATATGCTAGATTTTTGAATTTATGAGGGTTGCTGATTGTAAAAATGATTTTTTTTAATGTGCGTTTTGGCAATTGTAAGTTATATTTAAAAATGTATTTTTCTCTTTCAATACAGATGGCTTTATTGCATAAGAGAGAAGCAAAATAAAACAAATACACTATATAATGATCAACAATTTTTTTAACAATCAAATACAGGTAAATACAGTAATGCGTAATAATTTATTAAATCTGGGGTTTTTAGTGTTGGCACTGTCATCCATTTCCGCTAATGCTGAAATTTTGGGTAAAGATGCAATCCCTACTAAAATATTAGATCAATTTTACAAAAAACATCCGAATGCTATAGAGATTTCCGCAGAAAAGAAAATTCATTTTAAACAAGCTTTATACGAAATTACTTTTAAAGAAGAAAAAGATAAAGAGAAGCTAATTGAATTGTATAGAGAAAATGGCCGTTTTTTTGTTAACGCCGATGATGTTACCGGGGCCAACATGATGCCTGCTGTTTCCTATGATAATTTGAAGGCCGCCTTTGATACTTATACCGTTAAAAACGCGATATTAGTGGTAAACCCTAATGGCGTTGGCGAAGAATATGATTTGACTGTTAACGTATCTGGCAATGACTGGAGTGTTATAGTTGATCACAATGGAAATATAACCCAAAAAGAACGTGACTAAAAAGTTAATTACCATAAATCGCTCGCAAAAATATTGCGTAACTGCTAAACCTGAAATGGGTGTATTGGCGTAATATTTTTGCGGGTTGTCTTACATTTCAGCGCCTCATTTTAACTGCCGGGTTGATCCTGGAAAATAAATAGATCAAATAACCGTTAGTTTTGTAGGCTTTATGGTTTAGAATTAACAAAAAACAACTGGATAACATAATGGCAACAAATACTAACAGACCCACATCCCCCCATCTGCAAGTCTACAGACTGCCGTTAACCGGCATTATTTCAATTACCCACCGCATGACCGGCGTGATGCTATCGGCCGGATTGCTCTTTTTTGTTTACATCGTTTCCGCGGTTGCCGGCGGTGAAGCGGCCTACGCGGCGATGCAGGATTTAATGAGCGTATGGCTGATACGGTTGATGTATTGGGGCTTTATCTACGCGCTTTTTTTCCATTTATGTCACGGTGTGCGGCATTTAATCTGGGATGCGGGTAAAAGTTTTGACAATGATACCCTGGATCACTACGCAAAGATTGAACTGGGTTGCTCCTTGGGGCTTACCCTGTTTACCTTCATATTTGTCTGAGTTAAGGAACGTTTATGGATTACAGATCGCCTTTAGCCCGGGTGCGCGGCTTAGGTTCCGCAAAAGCCGGCACTTCGCACTGGTGGATGCAGCGGGTCACCGCAGTGGCACTCATCCCCCTGTCTTTTTGGTTAATCATTTTTCTCGATTTGAGCTTAAATGCGCCTTATCAGGAAACGGTAGCATGGCTAACTACACCTTTTCATACCGTTTGCATCGTCGCCTGGGTGCTGGCCGTTTTTTATCACGCTGCCTTGGGTTTGCAGGTGGTTATTGAAGATTATATTGCCGCAGAAGGCGTCAAAATTGTGGCCGTCTGGGCAGTCAACTTAAGTTTTCTGTTGTTGGCACTGGCCGCGTTGATTGCGGTGTTTCGTACACTATTAATAGGGTAACTTATGTCGGCAGATTATAAAATAATTGAACATACGTATGATGTAGTGGTAGTCGGTGCCGGCGGGGCCGGTCTTCGCGCCACCTTTGGCATGGCTGAAAAAGGCTTGAAAACCGCCTGTCTCACCAAAGTATTCCCCACCCGCAGTCATACCGTTGCCGCACAAGGCGGCATCAGTGCCGCGTTAGGCAATATGGGTGAAGATGACTGGCGTTTCCACATGTACGATACCGTCAAAGGCTCGGATTGGCTGGGCGACCAGGATGCCATTGAATACATGTGCCGTGAAGCCATGGCGGCAGTTATCGAACTGGAACATTACGGCGTGCCTTTCTCCAGAACCCCCGAAGGCAAAATTTATCAACGCGCCTTTGGCGGCATGACCACGCATTACGGCAAAGGCACCGCACAACGCACCTGCGCGGCGGCGGATAAAACCGGCCATGCGATATTGCATACCTTGTATCAACAAGCCTTAAAACATAATGCCGAATTCTTTGTTGAATACATCGTGCTCGACTTGATTATGGAAGAGGGCGAATGCCGCGGCGTGTTGGCCTGGTGTCTGGATGACGGCTCGCTGCATTTATTCAAGGCGCACGTCACCGTCCTGGCCACCGGCGGTTACGGCCGCAGCTATTTTTCCTGTACGTCGGCCCATACCGTGACCGGCGATGGCAATGCCATGGTGTTACGCGCCGGTTTACCGTTACAGGATATGGAATTTATCCAGTTTCACCCGACCGGCATATACGGCGCCGGCTGTTTGATCACCGAAGGCGTCAGAGGCGAAGGCGGTTACCTGACCAACTCGGAAGGCGAGCGCTTCATGGAACGCTATGCGCCTTCCGCCAAAGATTTGGCCTCGCGCGATGTCGTCAGCCGTGCCATGACCATTGAAATTCAGGAAGGGCGTGGAGTCGGCAAACTCAAAGATCATATCTATCTGCACATTGAACACCTGGATCCGGCGCTTATTAACGAACGCCTGCCCGGCATCGCCGAAACCTCGAAAATTTTTGCCGGTGTCGATGTCACCAAAGACCCCATCCCCGTATTACCGACCGTGCATTACAACATGGGCGGCATTCCCACCAACTACAAAGCCGAAGTGGTGACCCTGGAGGGCGATAATCCCGATAAAGTCGTACCCGGCTTGATGGCTATTGGCGAAGCCGCCTGTGTATCCGTCCATGGCGCCAATCGACTGGGCTCAAACTCCTTACTCGATTTAGTCGTCTTCGGCCGGTCAGCCGCCATCCGTTGCGCGGAACTCATCAAACCCGGCACCGCCCAAAAACCACTGGCCAAAACCGCCTGTGATAAAGCGCTGGCCCGGTTTGATAAAATCCGCAATGCCAATGGCAGCCGCAGCACCTCGGATATCCGTTTGGAAATGCAGAAAACCATGCAAGCGAAAGCAGCGGTCTTCAGAACCCAGGCCACCCTGGATGAAGGCATTGCCGCCATGGCCGACATCAAACAATCATTTGCCGATGTCGGCGTCAAGGACAAATCCCTGATCTGGAATACCGATCTGGTTGAAACCCTGGAACTGGACAACCTGCTCAGCCAAGCCAGCGTAGCGATCAATGCCGCCGGCAATCGCCACGAAAGCCGGGGCGGTCATGCGCGGGAAGACTACCCCAACCGTGATGATGCCAACTGGATGAAACATACCCTGACCTGGCTGGTAGACGATAAAATCAAAATCGATTATCGCCCCGTGCATTGTTATACCTTAACCGATGACGTAGAAGTTATCCCACCCAAAGAGAGGGTTTACTAATGGCCGAGTTCATCCTGCCCAAAAATTCAAGATTGACCGAAGGCAAAACCTATAAAGCGCCTGCAGGTTCAACCAACATCCGCCGCTTTGAAGTGTACCGCTGGGATCCCGATTCCGGCGAAAACCCGCGCATCGATAACTACGAACTGGATATGGATCACTGCGGCCCCATGGTGCTGGACGCCATCCTGAAAATCAAAAATGAAATCGACAGCACCTTAACCTTCCGGCGCTCGTGCCGTGAGGGCGTCTGTGGTTCCTGCGCCATGACCGTTAACGGTAAAAACACCCTGGCGTGCACCAAAGCCATCGATTCCTATCCTGATACCATCAAGATCTTCCCGCTCCCGCACATGGACGTTGTTAAAGATCTGGTCCCGGATATGACCCACTTTTTCGCACAATACGCCTCCATCAAACCGTGGATAGAAACGCAAACCCCGGCACCCGCCGATAGCGAACGCCTGCAAAGCAAAGAAGACCGCGAAATACTGGACGGTCTCTATGAATGCGTCCTCTGCGCCTGTTGCTCAACCAGTTGCCCCAGCTACTGGTGGAACAGCGAACGCTATTTGGGCCCTGCGGTCTTGTTACAAGCCTATCGCTGGCTGGTAGATAGCCGTGATGAAAACACCGGCGCGCGTCTCGACGAACTGGAAGACCCGTTTAAACTCTATCGCTGCCATACCATCATGAACTGCACCGATACCTGTCCTAAAGGCTTGAATCCCGCCAAGGCCATCGCCGAAACCAAAAAACTGTTAGTCCAGAGAAAACTGGGTTAATGCAGCAACTCGCCAAGCTGCGTTGGCAATGCCGGCGCGGCACCAAGGAACTCGACCTGCTGTTGCAGCGCTATCTGGATTCCGGCTATTTGTTGGCCGATGATGAAGAGCAAGCGCTGTTTGCCCAGTTGTTGGCGCTGGAGGATGATGAATTGGTGGGGGTTTTGATGGGGGAGTTGGACGTGGAAACAAGGGAAATGAAGGTTTTGGTTGAGAAGATTAGGGCGTTTGCGGTGGCTAGGGTTTAGGGTTATTGTTGTTTGCCGTAAATATTTACAGGTTGGATTTTTCATGGTTTTTGATGATGCCACCTGTCTTTATTTTAGGCCGTACTAAATCCATACAAGCAACTGAAATAACAAAGATGATTTAATTTTTATAAAAGAATAGGCAAACAAATGACGCAATGTTTTGCGTCTATTAGGATGTCTAATTATGATTGGGCTTGATGAGTTTTGTCAGCGTCTCATCAAAGCTTCGGTAATCTGCTGACTACACAGGGAGAAAATCTTAATGCAAAAGCTACGTTTGAGCATAGTTCTAATCACTTCCATTTCACTTTTGGGTGCGTGCGCGATTAGTCAAATAGTTGACGAACCAACCCGAAGAAGAAACGAAGAAAATCGTGAAGACGCGCGACTTTGAGAAGAAGTATGACGCTGTTTGGTCCGCAACAATAAAGACGTTAGCTACTTCCGGGTACAGCATACAAAGTCAAGATAAAAGTTCTGGGAACATTTCGACTGACTACATGTTAGTAAGTGAAGCCATTGGAATTTTCACTACAGGAAACAGATATAGACTCAATGTAATTGTTGAACGAAAATCTTCATCTCAGACTGAGGTAACTATTGTGCCGTCATTTGAAATTCGCGTCGCTGATACAGCAAATTGGCGGCCAACTGGAAGAAAGAGACCCCAGATGGACGTAGAGAAAGCCATCTTTGATGGAATTCAAACCAATTTGTAAGCCGCAACAGTGCCCAACCCGGCGCTAACCTGAGCTGCGCAAAAAAGCCGCGCAACCCGTAAGGCGGATTCGTGCTAATGCTTTAAGGCGGATTATTTGTAGGGTGGATTCGCCGGCAGGCAATTCGCCGCAACTGTGGCAGGCTGTCATCGGCGTTTTGCGTCGATTGGCTGTTTACTGCTGTTCAAATCACAAATCAATGAAAAGAAGCACGGGGTCAAATCTTGCTTTGTGCATTAAGCGAATAGACTGAATGGCGCTTGCGAAATCCCTGGCTCCGAATATGTGGGGTCATAGTAAAACAAATGCCTAAACTCAACGCCTAGCAAATCCCGCTACGCAGCGCTTTATGTTAAGTGCTATAACAGCATTAGAAGGAAAATCTCTAAATATGCCTCGATACAATGTAGTATTTGAATCAAAAGAGACTTTTTAGGCGTGGTGCCACGAGCAAACGATTGGGTTACGTATTCGTGTTTACTCAAAATAGTCTTTCCAGATTGTATTTCAAAGTGATTAATTTTCTTGGGAAGTATGGCGTTGAATTTCGCGGCTAACACAAGCGGGCCGGGTATCTACCCAGGGCAAACGCATATAAATAAATTTACTATCAAATACATACGGTTATAGCATCACAAATATTGCTATCAATCATCAATTTAAGCGCAACCAATTGATTTAACCATAAATTAAAAAGTCACATGCGGTGCCCTGGGTATCTACCCATACACATCAAGCTAACAGGGCAATCGCATTAAAACTTTCTTGAGATTTACTTGAAATATTGGTTTGCCAAGATATTTTTTTGTAAAAAGCCAGGGTTTTTATCCATCAGTATCCAGCATTTTAAGCATTTCTTCGCGAATCAGATTTTGTTTGTCTATGCTGGTGATAGGTTGCAGATGTTGATCTGTGATGTAAAATATATCTTCAGCACGACAACCTATGGTCGTTATTTTTGCGCTTTGCAGGTTGACATTTTGTTGGATAAAGGCACGACCTATTTTTGATAAAAGACCGGCGTGGTCAGTGGTGATAAGCTCTATGACCGTATGCCGTTTTGATGGATCCGAAAGAAAATTGATACTGGTAGGAATTGGGAAATGCTGGGCTTGCCTTGATTTCGATTGACGATGGATGTTTATGTGGCTTTTTGCTTCGCCATGTAACAGGTTGTTGCGGAGTGCTGTACAGATATGTGATGATCTAAATAACTCAGTAATGGGTTCTCCTGACTGTTCAAGGACTTGAAAGCTGTTAAGCACGTAATTGTCCAGAGTGGTCATGATTCTTGCATCAAGAATGGTAAGTCCTAATTGGTCAAGGGTGGCTGTGCATATTGAAAAAATAGGGCCTTCGTCTTTGGTGTAAACAAAGATTTCCGCACTGCCCCGGTGGGTTTGCGGGCGCAGCAATACCAAGGGTAGATCGGCTTCCCTTGATGAAGCGATAGCCATAGTGTGCCAGGCTATTTCATCAGCTGAATAGCGCAAAAAATAATCGTCACTGGTGTGTTTCCATGCGCTAATAATATCGGCTTCTGATATGCCGAGTTTGAGGAGTTCTTCCTTGGCTTCCTGTTTATTTTCGCGCAATCGGTCTGCAAGGGCGACAGGATTCTGTAGCCCCCGGCGCAGGGCGTTGTGAGTGGCTGAATAAAGTTCTCTAAGTAAGGCGTCTTTCCAAGCGTTCCATAACTCGGGGTTGGTTGCGCGTATATCAGCTACCGTCAGTAAATATAAGTGATTAAGATATTCGACACTGCCGACTTTTTGGGCAAATTCATGAATGACATCCGGGTCGCTGATGTCCTTTCGTTGTGCTGTCATTGACATAACCAAATGACTACGAACCAGCCATGTGATCAATTTGGTGTCATGGGCAGAAAGGTTATGTTGAATGCAGAAATTTCGAGCGATGTCTTCGCCAATGGCTGAATGATCGCCATTCCGGCCTTTGGCAATGTCATGAAATAGAGCGGCAATATATAAAATTTCCGGTTTTGCAATCAGCAGAAAAACAGTATTGCAGAGCGGAAATTCATCTACGTGTTCTTCTAATGAAAATCGACGTAAATTACGGATAACGAAAAGAGTATGTTCATCTACCGTGTAAATATGAAACAAGTCGTACTGCATACGAGCGACGATGTTGGCAAAGTCGGGTAAATAGGCCGCTAACACGCCATATCGATTCATGCGTCTTAATTCATGGGTAAGCCCGCGCGGCCTACGAAAGATTTCTATGAAAAAATGATTGGCGGTTTTATTTTCCCGAAACGCAGTATCAATCAAATACAGATTTTTTCGGATCAGGCGTATAGTCGTGGCCCTGATGCCTTTGAGCGATGGGTTAAGTTGCAGGACTAAAAAAACTTCCAGCAAAGCCAGGGGGTATTGCTCGAATATGGACTCGTTTACAGCTTCAAGATAGCCATTGATGGCAATAAATTTATCGTTAATGGGAATTACATTGCTAGCCATTTCCCCGGTTACAAAGCGTTCATTAAATAATTGCAGCAACATTTCATTGAGCCGTTCAAGTCCTTGCACGGTTTTAAAATAAAACTGCATAAACAATTCGACATCCTGGTTATAGAGTTGGTGCTCTTTGCTGAAGCCAAATTGCTGAGCAAGATCACGTTGATAATCAAAAATGAGCCTATCTTCTGCGCGGTTGGTTAAAAGATGCAGCGCATAACGAATTCGCCACAATACATCACGCGCGGCAATCAGTTCTGCATATTCAGACTCAGGTAAGAAGCCGTATTTAATCAGTTCTTTGAGTGTTGACGAATTGTATTGGCGTTTAAATACCCAGGCAATGATTTGCATGTCCCGCAAGCCACCGGGGCCTTCCTTGATGTTGGGTTCAAGATTATAGGCGGTGTCGTGGAATTTGGCATAGCGCAGTCTTTGTTCTTCCATTTTGGCCGCAAAAAACTGATCCGATGGCCAAATTCTATCGGGTGTGATGCGTAGTTTGAGGGTTTCATAAAGCGTGGTATTACCGGCAATCAGGCTGATTTCCATCAGGCTGGTCATAACAGTCTGATCATCCAGGGCAGCGGTAATGCATTCTGTGACGGTACGTACGCTATGTCCTGGTTTTAAGCCAATATCCCAGAGGAAAGTAAACAGGTTTCCCAGTGCTTCCTGGTAAGGAGATGTGTCGTCAGAATCCAGCAGGATAATAATATCAATGTCGGAATGGGGAAATAACTCCCTTCTGCCGAATCCGCCAACGGCGCATAAGCTCAGTTGCGCCGCGTGTGGGCCGAGGAAATGCTGCCAACAACAGCTCAGAATCAGGTCAATGAAATCTGATTTTTCTTTAAGCAGATCTGAAACTGAGTGTTGCGGATCAAATTTTAGTTTTAACTCAATTTCTTTTTGTTTTATCAGATGTTTAAATTGCAACAGACTGTCTGGTTTTTCAAAAAGCGTGGAGTTGATGTATTTATTCAAAGCTATCACATTTCCTCTTTACGTAGTGTCAAGATTTCATAGCCATTAGCGGTTACTAAAATGGTGTGTTCAAATTGCGCAGACAGGCTCCGGTCTTTGGTGACCGCCGTCCAGCCATCAGGCAACACTTTAACGTCACGCTTGCCAAGATTAATCATGGGCTCAATGGTTATTATCATACCGGCTTCAAGAACTGTTCCTGTTCCTGGTTTGCCGTAATGCAGCACTTGCGGCTCTTCATGGAATTCCTTGCCGATACCATGTCCGCAAAAGTCCCGGACTACGGAGTAACGATTGGTTTCGGCGTGTTTTTGTATCGCATGGCCGATATCGCCTAAAGTAGCGCCGGCTTTGACTTTTTCTATGCCCAGGAACATGGATTCCTGGGTTATTTTAATCAGGCGTTTAGCGTGTTGACTGACTTCGCCTACACAAAACATTTTACTGGTATCGCCATGATAATCATCTTTAATCACAGTTATATCGATATTGACAATGTCACCTGGTTTAAGTTTTTTTTCGCAGGGAATGCCGTGGCAAACTGTCTGGTTAATGGATGTGCATATTGATTTTGGAAAGCCGCGATAATTAAGCGGTGCGGGAATGGCATTCTGGATGTCAACAATATAATCATGACAGAGTTTATCGAGTTGATCGGTGGTCACGCCAGGAACAACGTAAGGTTCAATCATTTCCAAAACTTCGGCAGCCAGTTTTCCTGCGATACGCATTTTTTCAATTTCACTTGGGGATTTTATGATGATGCTCATTTGGGATTCAAGGTTCAAGGTTCAAGGTGCAAGTGTCATGATTTTATATCTTGCACCTGTAATGGTAGCGATTTTAACAGAGGTTTGCTTGTTGTAAAAAAATAAATATGGTATAAAGGTAAGTTCATTTATGTGAAAAATACTCACGCTTATCGTCACGTTTGGTAGGGTGCTGACTTCATTTGTTGAAGTTGGTTATCAGACGGGATAGGTGGAGGCGTAACCCAACCCGGAATAAAATAGTCCGGATTTAAAACTTAGGAGAAATTAATGGCAGCAGTATCCATGCGTCAAATGCTTGAAGCGGGTGTTCATTTTGGGCACCAAACTCGTTATTGGAACCCGAAAATGGCAACATACCTATTCGGTGCTCGTAACAAAATCCATATTATTGATTTGGAAAAAACGCTTCCAATGTTTAATGACGCTATGAATTATCTGGGTCAGATGACAGCAAACAAAGGTACTATTCTGTTTGTCGGCACTAAAAAGGCAGCACGTAAAGTCGTTGCGGAAGAAGCAAAGCGTTGTGGTATGCCCTACGTTAATCATCGCTGGTTAGGCGGCATGATGACCAACTTCAAAACTATTAAAAAATCGATTAACCGTCTTAAAGAATTGGAAGCAATGAAAGCTGACGGTACGCTTTATCAACGTTTCGGAAAAAAAGAAGCGTTAGGTATGGAGCGTGAACTGGAAAAGCTGGAACGGAGTCTTGGCGGTATCAAGGATATGAAAGGCGTTCCTGATGTTATTTTCGTACTGGATGTCGGCTATGAAAAAAATGCCATCAGTGAAGCTAAAAAATTAGGTATTCCGGTTGTTGGCATTGTTGATTCTAACAATTCACCAGAAAAAATTGATTATGTTATTCCAGGTAATGACGATTCCATTCGCGCCGTTAAACTTTACTGTGAAAGCGTTTCTGCGGCAGTGATGGAAGCTAAAACAGCAGGTTTGGGATTATCAGCAAAGTCTGATGATTTTGTTGAAGAAGCGGTGGTAGAAGAATAACTATTAAGTTTATCCTGCAGGTTTTCCTGTAAGGTGAAAAGTTAGATTAGGCCAAAAAACGCCTCCTTACGGGGGCGTTTTTACAGTGACGAACTATTGAGGAAACATAAGAATGAGTATTACTATCAGTGCAGGAATGGTTAAAGAACTGCGTGAAAGAACAAGCTCCGGCATGATGGAGTGCAAAAAAGCGTTAGTTGAAGCCAATGGCGACATGGAGTTGGCTATTGAAAATATGCGCAAATCCGGTTTGGCTAAAGCCGATAAAAAATCAGGTCGTATTGCGGCTGAAGGCATTATCGGGGTTAAAGTCAGTGATGATGGCAAAGCGGTGGCTATTGTCGATATTAACTGTGAAACAGATTTTGTTGCTAAAGCAGATGATTTCGTAAATTTCGTTAATAGCGTATCCGTTGCCTTGTTGAATGCTGAGAACATTGAAACAGAAGAACAATTGCTGGCAATGCCATTGGAAGGTGGGGTTACTGTTGATGAAATGCGCCGTGGCTTGATTTCAAAATTGGGCGAAAACATCACTGTCAGACGGTTTGAAAAATTTAAAACGGCTGAAGGTGGTACTGCGTCTTATTTACATGGCAATAAAATTGGTGTGATTGTCGAATTGGCGACACCGGATCAGGAATTAGGTAAAGATATTGCCATGCATGTTGCGGCCAGCAAACCAAATTATGTTTCTGAAGAGCAAGTGCCGGCTGAAACAATTGAGAAAGAAAAAGAAATTTTCCTGGCTCAATCTGCAGAAAGCGGAAAACCAGCAGACATCATTGAAAAGATGATTGCCGGACAGATCAGAAAGTTTTTGGCGGAAGTTACTTTGTTAGGTCAGCCTTTTATCAAAGACGACAAAATGACTGTGGGTAAGTTGGTATCATCAAAAGGTAACAAAGTTATTCGTTTCATCCGTTTTGAAGTGGGTGAAGGCATAGAGAAAAAAGAAGAAAACTTTGCCGAAGAAGTAATGGCACAAGTTAGAGGAAATTAAGTCTGTTCATAGGTCGGGTTGGCCCAAGCGCTAAACCGATATGATGAGAACACAGTTGTTGGGTTAGGAAACGCTAACCCAACTTGTAAAACTAACCCCGATAATACTATGACTAAACTGATTTGCCGGAGAATTTTACTTAAGTTAAGCGGTGAGGCTTTAATGAGTGAGACAGGCGGCAGTATCGATGCTGATATTGTTAAGCGTCTTGCCACTGAAATTAAAGAATTATGTGATATGGGTATTCAGGTTGGTTTGGTTATCGGCGGCGGTAATATATTACGCGGCGCTGAAAAAGCCGCTGAAGGTCTGGATAGAGTCACTAGCGACCAGATGGGTATGCTGGCTACAGTCATCAATGCCTTGGCCATGCAGGATGCGCTGGAAGCACACGGTCAGCCGGTCAGAGTGATGTCTGCGCTTAAAATCAATCAGGTCTGTGAGGATTACATTCGTCGCAGAGCTGTCAGGCATTTAGAAAAAGGTCGAGTGGTTATTTTTGCAGCCGGTACCGGTAATCCTTTTTTTACCACCGATTCAGCAGCCAGTCTTAGAGCAATTGAAATCAATGCAGAGTTGATGATTAAAGCGACTAAAGTCAAAGGCGTGTATTCGGCTGATCCTGAAAAAGTCAAGGATGCCGTTTTTTATTCGCGATTAACTTATGACGAGGCACTTGATCAGCGTCTTAATGTCATGGATACAACCGCGTTGGTATTATGCCGGGACAATAATGTACCTATGCGCGTAATGAATATTTTTGAGCAAGGCGCCGTCATGAGATTAATGATGGGCGAAGAGATTGGCTCTCTTATTGAACGAGGAACAGATTGATGATTAGTGATATTCAACAGGGTGCTGCAACCCGCATGGGCAAGAGTATTGATGCGTTAAAGCATGAATTTTCAAAAATTAGAACAGGTAGGGCTCATCCCAGTTTGCTGGAGCAAATTAGTGTTTCTTACTACGGCACGGAGTCGTCATTATCCCAGGTTGCCAATATTGCCGTTGAAGATGCACGTACTTTAACGATCACGCCATGGGAAAAAGGTATGGTGCAGGCGATTGAAAAAGCCATTATGAAGTCAGATCTTGGTTTGAATCCGGCTACCAATGGCATGACTATTCGTATTCCATTGCCGCCATTGACTGAAGAACGTCGTCGTAGTCTGGTTAAAGTTGTTAAGCATGAGGCTGAAAATGGCCGTGTTGCCATCAGAAATATTCGCCGCGACGCCAATTCAGAAATAAAGGAAGCCTTAAAGGAAAAAATGATTTCTGAAGATGAAGCCCGCGCAGCCGAAGAAAAAATTCAAAAATTAACTGATCAGTATGTCAAAGAAGTAGAAAAGTTACTGGAAGCAAAAGAGGCGGATCTATTATCTATTTAATAGAGACATAATAATGCCTACTGATGATCGTAATAATCTGGAATCCGATGACAATACTCCCCGTCATATTGCCATTATCATGGACGGTAATGGCCGTTGGGCGCAAAAGAGGTTTATGCCTAGAGCCGTCGGCCATCAGGCTGGCGTTAAAGCCGTTAGAAAAATTGTCGAGTATTGCGCAAAACATAAGGTTGAAGTATTAACCTTATTTGCGTTTAGTAGCGAAAACTGGCGGAGGCCGGAAGCGGAAGTTTCACTGCTGATGGCACTTTTTATGGCAACGCTGCAAAGAGAAATCAACAAACTGGATCGTAATAATATTCGCCTGCGCTTTATTGGCGATCGAACAGCATTCCCTGATAAGTTACAACAAAAAATGGCCGAAGGAGAGGCGCAAACTCAAGACAATACGGCTTTAACGCTGGTCGTGGCAGCAAATTACGGCGGTCACTGGGATATGTGTCAGGCATTCCAGAAAGTGGCAGATAAAATGGCTTCAGGCGAATTGAAAAATCAGGCGATCAGTGAGCAACTGATCAACCAGCATTTATCAACGGCTGATCTGCCGGACCCTGATCTGTTTATCAGAACAGGTGGGGAACAACGAGTTAGCAATTTTATGTTGTGGCAATTAGCCTATACAGAATTGTACTTTACATCAACGCTCTGGCCGGATTTTGACCAGAATTCACTTGAAGACGCTATTAAGAGCTTTAAAGGCCGGCAACGGCGTTTTGGTCATACCAGTGAGCAAGTTCTTAATAAAACCGTCACTTTATAACTTTTAAATCTGAATTTATAAAAATGTTAATACAGCGAATTATTACAGCATCAGTCCTTGCTACCCTGATTGCACTGGCGGTATTCAAATTGCCTATGGAGTATTTTTCATTGCTGATAGGTCTGATCGCCTTTTTAGCCGCATGGGAATGGACTAATCTTGCAGGCGTTACTTCCCTGGTCAAGCGACTATTATTTCTGTTGGCATTGATCTTGCCAATGTTAGGTGTTCAATTTTGGACGCAAGTTCTTGAGTTGGTTGCTCAAGCAACTGATTGGCCCGATGTCAGGGACTATTCAGGTTCTCTGGAATGGCTGGTTATTCCGCCGGTGTTATTCTGGATATTGGTCATGATATTAATCAGAAATACACCGGCAGGGGTTTTAAATCTGCAACTGAAAACCCGATATAAAGTGTTGATTGGCTGGTTCGTTTTGTTTTCAGCGTGGATGTTTTTATCCCGGTTAAGAGCTTTTTATGGCCCGGAAATGACGATGTATTTTTTAATCCTGATTTGGGCGGCTGATATTTCGGCTTATTTTGCAGGTAAAAAATGGGGTAAAACCAAGCTGGCATCTGAAATCAGTCCAGGTAAAACAGTTGCAGGAATGTATGGCGCTTTAATAGCCGGTTTCGTTTGGGCAGCGATTTTTATTGGTTATTATGGTTATCGGGATGGCTTTGTATGGATGAGGATCTTCGATTTTCTACTCTTGTCTGTATTGACGGTGTTGATTTCCATTTATGGTGATCTATTTATTAGTGTGGTAAAACGCCAATGTGGTGTTAAAGATAGCGGGACATTATTACCGGGTCACGGTGGTATTCTGGATAGAATTGACAGTTTGATTGCCGCTATTCCATTTTTTTATGCCGGCATACTGTTAATTGGGCTTGATTCATGAAAGGCATCTGCATACTTGGCGCAACAGGCTCTATTGGTGTCAGTACTTTAGACGTAGTCGCGAGACATGCCAATCTTTATAAGGTAATCGCACTAACGGCCAATAATAATATTGACTTGCTCTATGAACAATGTTTGGAGCATCACCCTGAATATGTTGTAGTGGTCGATGAAAACAAGGCTGTGTTATTCACAGAAAAACTTAAAAATTCGCCAATCTCCGATATTAAAGTGTTATCAGGGCCTAAGTCTCTGGAGTACGTTGCAACATTGGATAACGTTGATTCAGTCATGGCAGCAATTGTTGGAGCGGCGGGTTTGTTGCCTAGTCTGGCAGCGGCAAAGGCAGGCAAAATAATCTTGTTAGCCAATAAAGAAGCCCTGGTTATGTCCGGTGATATTTTTATGCAAGCCGTTGCGGAGTCAGGGGCGCAGTTATTGCCCATCGACAGTGAGCATAATGCTATTTTTCAATGTATGCCTGCCGGTTATAAATCGGGTATGCACACAAAACAAGCCAGACGTATTTTATTGACCGCTTCAGGTGGGCCATTTCGTGAAATGCCGTTAGATCAAATGGCCAATGTAACGCCCGATCAAGCGGTTGCCCATCCTAATTGGGATATGGGTAGAAAGATTTCGGTCGATTCTGCAACCATGATGAATAAAGGCCTGGAAATGATCGAGGCTTGTATTTTATTCGCCATGACACCGGATCAAATACAAGTCGTTATTCATCCGCAAAGCGTTATCCATTCAATGGTGGATTATGTTGACGGCACGGTGTTGGCACAAATGGGCAATCCTGATATGCGCGTTCCCATTGCCTATTCAATGGCATGGCCGGAACGGTTTGATTCAGGTGTTGAACCTTTGAATATTTTTGATGTCCGACGAATGGATTTTGAAGAGCCGAATCTGGAACGTTTTCCGTGTTTACGTCTCGCTTATGAGGCCATTAACAAGGGCGGTATCATGCCAACCATTTTAAATGCTGCCAATGAAATAGCTGTGGAAGCATTTTTGAATGAACAAGTCCGATTTACCGACATTCCAGTTATTATCGAGCGTTGCATGGAAAAATTTGAAGTCAAGCCGGCCAATACCCTTGACATTATTCTAGACGCAGATCAACAAGCCAGACTGGTATCCAAACAAATTATTACCGAGCTTACTCATTAATGGATTTACTGCATACACTGTTTTATTTCGTCATTGCTATCGGTGTTCTGGTTTCATTTCATGAATTTGGGCATTTTTGGGTGGCACGTAAAGCCGGAGTAAAAGTGCTCCGGTTTTCTGTTGGTTTTGGCAAGGTTTTATGGTCCTATCAGAAAAGTCCTGAAGCCACAGAATATGTGTTATCGGCCATTCCACTGGGTGGCTATGTCAAAATGGTTGATGAGCGGGAAGGTGAGGTTGAAGAAAAAGACTTACCCTTTGCCTTTAACAGGCAGTCTCTCTTAGCTAGAACCGCAATAGTCGCTGCGGGTCCAATGTTTAATCTACTGCTGGCTGTTGCCTTGTTCTGGAGTGTTCTGGTTATTGGTGAAACAGGCATAAAACCCATACTCGGAGCGGTAGGGCAGGGCACATTAGCTGCTACAGCCGGTTTTGTTGAAGGCGATCAGATCATATCAGTCAATGATAAATTGACACCAACCTGGACTGAAGCCATGGGCGTAATAATCGCCTCGGCACTGGATGGTGAACAGGACATTAAGGTTACCGTAAAGAACTTCGATGATCAGTCTTCCATCAGGCTATTGAAGATTGCTGAAAGCGATGCCCAGAATCCTGAAGTATTGTATGAACACCTTGGCTTTAAACCGTGGTCACCGAAATTAAAACCGATCATAGGCAAGGTGCTACCTGACAGTGCCGCATTAGCTGCGGGTTTACGCCAAGGAGATTTAATTGTTAGTGCTGATGGCATAGTGATGAATGACTGGATGCAATGGGTAGATACTGTAAAAAATCACCCTGGCGTTGCTATCAATTTGATTATTGAGCGTGATGGCGTTCAGTTACCTCTAATTATTACCCCAAAAAGTGTGCAATCGGAACAGAAGACGGAAGGCAAGATTGGTGCGGCAGTTTTTGTTCCCGAAGAACTGATAAAATCAGTTAGTGTTGAATATTCATTATCGCCGTTGAAAGCCATACCGGTTGCTCTGGAAACCACTTGGCATTATTCCTTTACAACCTTAAAAATGATGGGCAGGATGTTGATAGGCAAGGCTTCCGTGGAAAATCTGAGCGGCCCTATCAGTATAGCCCAATATGCCGGACAATCTGCGGAGATGGGTCTGGTACCTTTCCTGAAATTTATGGCCTTGGTTAGCGTTAGTTTAGGTGTATTGAATTTATTGCCGGTACCCGTGCTTGATGGTGGTCATTTACTCTTTTTTGCCTTGGAAGCCATTAAAGGCAGTCCTATTTCAGACAGAGTACAAGCTTTTTTCCAGCAAGTGGGGATTGCATTGTTGATGTCATTAATGGCATTGGCTATGGTTCTGGATGTTCAACGATTATTTCATTAAAAAATCACGAGAAAACCATGAGAAAAGTTATTCAGATTGCCGCGTTATCACTATTTGGCTTAATGTTGTCTACTGCTAACGCCGATGAGGCTGCCATCAGGCAAACAATGGCCAAGTCTATGCCTTCTGCGAAAATTGATTCCGTTAAACCCTCAGAAATTAAAGGCCTTTATGAGGTTATAGTGGGCGCTAATATTTTTTATGTTTCTGAAGATGGAAAATATTTACTACAGGGACGCCTGGTTGATGTGGCCGCCCGCAAAGATTTAACGGAAGAAAAATTAAGTGGTACACGAAAACAGGCCATTGAAAAAATTGGTCAGGAAAATATGATCGTGTTTAAACCAAAGATAGGTAAATATACGGTTTCTATTTTTACCGATATTGATTGCGGCTATTGCCGTAAATTACATTCAGAAATTGACCAATATCTGGCTGAAGGCATTACTATTCAGTACTTGTTTTTCCCCAGAGCAGGTAAAGGTTCGGATTCCTACACCAAGGCCGTATCGGTTTGGTGTGCCAAAGATCGTAACGCCGCTTTAACGGATGCTAAAAAAGGCAATACACCGGAGGCTAAAACCTGTGACAATCCTGTTGATGAACACATGCAATTAGGTGCGGATTTTGATGTGAAAGGAACGCCGATGATTGTCACGGAAAAAGGCAATATCTACCCTGGCTATTTGCCTGCAAAACAATTGGTTGAAGCACTGGAAAGCGAGAAAAATCCACAGTAAATCGATGATTCAAGGGCGATCGGCTGGTCGCCCTAGTAACTACATTTTTTTGGTAGTGGTATATTATAGGTTTGGCAACAGCTTTATTATTGCTTGATAATACGGCTTTTATAGTTGATCTAATGGATCCATTGATACGGCGCAAAACCAATTGTGCCCGTATTGCCTCCAGCAAGCTATCCGGCAATATCTTCACACCTTTTTGATCTTTGTTGTCATCCCACTATTGCTCAAGTAAGCGTTTCAGCAAGCTTTAAATAAGCGGCCCGATCCGCAGTCTGACGTGAAGTTCGTCTAGCGCAACATCTTTTCCTGATAAGCCGTGAGTAGACATTCAATGCTGATTAGTCCTGTGGATTTATCGAGACGGTGTTCCCGGTTCGGAACCAGAATGGCAAATACTTGCTCTAATTTTCTGGCATGCAGGCGGTCAAAAGCATATTCCAACTTAATCTCATGCACAATTATTCAAGAATAACGCTTGAACACATTATAGCAAGCAACTGAATACCTGAATTTGATACACTATTACACCCTACAAGACAACAACAGAGACAACTATGCCGATTACATTAAAAGAGCTTGCCGATTTTTGTGATGCCCGGATTTCAGGAGGCGATTTAGCAACGTCCATTTATTCCGCAGCCGATATTACGTCGGCACAAGAGGGCCAAGTTACGCAGTTAACTAATAGTCGATATGTCCAGCATATCAAAAATTCAACGGCTTCTGCCTGCTTTATTGCTGAAGGTTTTACTGTAGATAATATACCTGAAAGTCTGGCATTACTGGTTTGTGCGGATCCCGAGATGAGTTTCATCAAGGCAGTGGAATTACTGCATCCCGCCAGGGTTTATAGTCCGCAGATTGCACCTCAGGCCGTACTGGAAAATAATGTGACATTGGGGAATGAGGTATACATCGGGCCTTATGCCGTAATTGGTGAAAACACAAGCATCGGCGATGGCAGTGCCATACTGGCTGGCGTTTATATGGGTAAAAATGTAAAAGTCGGGAAAAATTGCCGGATTTACCCTTACGCGGTTATCTACGATGACGTGGTGGTGGGTGACAATGTCATTATCCACTCAGGGTCGATTATCGGTGCTGATGGCTTTGGCTATAAATTCAGAAATCACAGTCATGTTAAAGTGCCTCAGGTCGGTAATGTGATCATTGATGATAATGTTGAAATCGGCGCCAATACCTGTATTGATAGAGGCGCTTTGGGAAGCACTCTAATAGGCGCGGGCAGTAAAATAGATAATCTGGTACAGATTGGCCACAATAACAAGGTTGGTAAAAACGTGATTATGTGTGGTCTGACAGGCGTGTCCGGTTCCTGTAACATTGAGGACTATGCCATTCTGGCCGGGAGTTCAGGAATTGCTGATCATGTGACAATCGGTCAGGGTGCAGTAGTAATGGCCCGTTCCGGCGTAGCAGGTGATGTAAAGGCAGGTGCTCAGGTTTTTGGCAGTCCGGCAAAAGACAAGAAGACGGCTTATAAGGAGCAGATTGCCATCAGCAAATTGCCTGAGCTGTTAAAAAAAATAAAGCTGCTTGAAGAAAAAATCCAGGCCCTTGAGGAAAAGCAGGATGCATAAAAAAGCAACCTTCGTCAAAACACGAATGACGAATAACCTACTAATATAGTAAACTATATAAAACGATAAAAGGTTCAGCAAAATGACAGCAACAGACAACGTACACCTGCATGAAATAAATAAATTTGGCTCGATGGCTGAACGCTGGTGGGATACCCAGGGTGAATTTAAAACCTTGCATGATATTAACCCGTTGCGCATCCAGTTTATTCAGGATTATGCGGATATTGCCGGCAAACGCATTGTTGATGTGGGTTGCGGCGGCGGTATTTTAACAGAGGGTTTGGCTAAACACGGCGCTGATGCGCTGGGTATTGATCTCAGTGAAGAATTGATTGATATTGCCGATTTACATGGACTGGAGTCGGGTGTGAGTGCGCATTATCAAAAAATCAGCGCGGAAGCGTTAGCGGAGCAACAGCCTGAAAGTTTCGATCATGTGACCTGTATGGAAATGCTGGAACATGTGCCTGATCCCGGTTCAATAATTTCTGCTTGTGCTGCCTTGGTTAAACCCGGCGGCATGGTGTTTTTTTCTACGCTCAACCGTAAACCCAAAGCCTACTTGTTAGCCATTGTTGCAGCGGAGCATGTTCTGCAAATGTTGCCTAAAGGTACGCATGATTATAAAACCTTTATCAAACCCTCTGAACTAAGCCAGTCAGCGCGGGCCGCGGGTCTTGAGCTTCAGGGTATGGTAGGGATTGAATATAACCCGTTTAACAAACGTTTCAGCCTAGGCAAAGATATTGATGTTAATTACATCGCGGCTTTTAAACGTCCCGAATAAAGGGCACTGATGTCGCCTGCTTTCAAGTTATCCTGCGTGTTATTCGACCTTGACGGTACCTTGGTGGATACCGCCCCGGATTTGATTTTATGTTTGAACAAAGCATTAAAGAGCCATGGTCTTACGACGGTTGCAGACGACACCATCAAACCGTTTATTTCTTATGGCGCGGTTGCAATGATTAACGAGAGCCTGGATCAATCTATAGCGCAAGCAGCTTCGGGCAGACATACTGGAAATGATGCTCGATCTTTATCAAAATAATATTGCCGAACATACGGTTTTTTTCAAAGGCATGTCAGAAACGTTGGATGCCATTGAAGCGCAAGGGCTGCTTTGGGGCGTAGTCACCAATAAACGGGAACGCTTTACCAATCCGCTGATGGATGCCCTTAAGCTCACCGGGCGAGCTGCTTGCATCATCAGTGGAGATACTACAGCGAACCCAAAACCTCATGTCGAACCTATGCTGGCTGCCTGCAAACAGGCGGCAGTAAAGCCGCGCGAATGTGTCTATATTGGTGATGCGAGTCACGATATTACGGCTGGAAAAAATGCTCAAATGAAAACACTGGCCGCACTTTACGGCTATATTAAAGCCGGTGACACGCCAGAAACATGGGGCGCTGATGCCCTGATAGAGTCACCCGAACAACTAGCAAACTGGATAAGCTCAGCACTATGTCATTAAAAAATCACGTTATTTTAGTTACCGGCGCGGGCGGTGGTCTGGGCAGCACAGCGGCCTTGACACTGGCCAAAAATGGCGCCCATGTTATTTTGCTGGATAAAAACATCGCTAAACTGGAAGCGGTTTATGATGCTATAAGGGCAGCAAACGCACCCGAACCGATTATTTATCCTTTTGATTTGGCCGGCGCTAATGAAAACGAATATCAGGAATTGGCTGATAAAATTGATGAAGAATACGGCTCTTTGCAAGGTCTGTTGCATTCAGCAGTAGAATTCAGTTCATTTACGCCTATTTGCCAATTCAGTACCAAGGACTGGGGACATACCTTAAATGTCAACCTGAATGCACCTTTTCTATTAACACGGGTATTATTGCCGGTACTGCAAAAGAGTCAACACGCGTCCATTGTGTTTACGTCTGATGCTTCCGCCAGAAAAGCGCACGCCTACTCAGGCGCTTATGGCGTATCCAAAATAGCCTTGGAAGGTTTGGCAAAAATACTGGCAGAAGAGCTGGAATCAGCCAACAAAATCCGGGTTAATACCTTGATCCCCGGAGCTGTGGATTCACCCTTAAGAAAACGCGCGTATCCGGCAGAAGATAAAGCCAAGTTGCCTGCCATGGACTCATTAGCGCCTGCTTACCTGTATTTATTTGGTTCTCAAAGTATTGGCATAACCGGCCAGACGATTGATGCCCGTACCTTTCACCTATAACTGATTATTATGGCAGAACGAGAAAGCTTTGTTTTAACCCGGGATGTCAACATTGTCACTATCCCTGACGGCACGACAGGCACCTTAGGCAAAGGCTCGCATGTGACTATTCACCAGTCTCTTGGCAATAACTATACGGTTATCACTGAGTACGGACACATGGTGCGTATTGATGGTGCCGATGCCGATGCTTTGGGCAAAGAGCAGCATCAACTGCATACTCTGGTCTCAGAAACCAGTCCTGATGCGGTTGAAAAAAACTGCTGGGAAGTTATGAAAACAGTTTATGACCCGGAAATTCCGGTCAATATTGTTGACCTTGGTCTTGGTTTATTACTGCAATGTAAAGCCTGTGGGTGACGGTCAGAATGATGTTCACATCATGATGACACTCACTGCGCCGGGCTGCGGCATGGGGCCTGTTATCCAGGGTGACGTGGAAAAATGTATCCGTGCGCTGCCGGGTGTCGCCAGTGTTGAAGTTGAAGTCGTTCTTGATCCACCCTGGTCAAGGGAAATGATGTCTGAAGTCGCACAATTGCAATTGGGGTTGTTTTAAAGCGAGGCGTTGTGAAGACACTTTATTATAGCCACCCGGATTTTCTTTTTCATGAAACGGGTACAGGCCACCCTGAATGTGCTGATCGACTCAGAAGTATAGCTATAGCTCTTGACGCGCCGCAGTTTGAAAATTTAATCAGAGTGTCACCGCCTCTCGGTACAGAGCAGCAAATCAGGCTAATTCATCCACTGTTTTATATTGAGGCTATCCGGGCAGCCATGCCGAAACAAGGTGAACACTATCTGGATCATGATACGGTAGTGTCGCCAGGATCGGAAAAAGCCGCTTTTCGTGCGGTAGGTGCGGTTTGTGACGCCGTTGATAAAGTCTTGACGGGTCAGGCTGATAATGCCTTTTGCGCAATACGCCCACCCGGCCATCATGCCGAACCGGATTTGGCCATGGGTTTCTGTCTGTTTAATAATATAGCGATTGCAGCTAGTTATGCAATCCGACATTATCACTTGGAACGTATCGCCATTGTTGATTTTGATGTTCATCATGGCAATGGCACGCAGGCGGCTTTTTATAATCAGCCCAATGTTCTTTACGCATCCAGCCATCAAATGCCTAATTATCCCGGTACAGGCTATCCAACAGAAACCGGTGCCGGCAATATTATCAATGTGCCGCTGGCAGCAGGTGATACCGGTGTTGAATTCAGGCAGAAATACAGTGCCATCATTTTGCCCGCACTGAGAAAATTCAAACCTGATTTACTGCTTATTTCAGCGGGTTTCGATGCCCATAAGGACGATCCTCTAGCATCAATTATGCTGGTAGAAGATGATTTTCGATGGATTACACAAGAATTGATGGATATTGCGGACTGCTATTGCGGCGGCAAAATTATTTCCGCATTAGAGGGCGGTTATAACCTCAATGCTTTAGCTTCCAGTGTTGCCGTTCATGTCAAGACCTTGATGGGGGTATAGCACCAAACCCCTCTAAAAACGGTTTGATTTTTTGTAATTATTCAGTCCCCTATGCCAACAATCCACAAAATTGATTAATAAAGTTGTATATTAATCCTAATGAGATTAAGTGACCACGACTTACTACAACTAACCGAAGAAGAATTGCTGGAATTGCCAGAGGGAGTTTTGTGCCGATTATTCGTCAAACTGCTCTACGACTTAAAAGAAGCACGGGAGCGGTTGCGGCAAACATCACGGAATAGTTCGCGACCACCGAGTAGTGATCAGCCGTGGGGCGAGTCTGTTACCAACGATAAAGACCGGCATCAACAACAAGGGCAAGACGAATTTTCGGGAGTAGACAATCACGCCCCAGGTTCCGAAGAAGCATCGAAAACCAGACCTGAGGAAAAAACACAGGACTAGGCGAACGAGACAGAGCAAACCAAGGAGCGGGAAGGTGACGCAAGGGATAAGCGGAAACCGCTGACTAATAACGAGGCTGAACAAGCATTACGTCATTGGGTGATTTTAAGAAGTATTTGCTATGGCACACGAACCGAAGACGGCACGAGAGTTTTGGCGATTCTGTTTAGCGTTATTGAAACCTGCCGTGTTCGCCAACAGTCCCCTTTGATTTATTTGGCGGCGGTAATTCGTCAAAGACGGGCGGGATTTTCTGTGCCGGGGCTTCCTTTAGCCAAGGGGTCTGAATAATTACCATTATCGTAGGTAACAATGCCAGACCTTCGCTGCGAGACAGGAGTCGAGTAGTCCCCAGAAGCGATAGGGCATGTGTTTTCACGAAGCGCTTTTTGCGTAGTGAAAATGCAGGCTTTCCGACATCGCGTCGAGTCATTGGAGAGCATGTGAGCCATCCCCTTGTTGGGTGGCGAACGAGTGACCAGGACGGCTGGGGCTTGCGTAGCAATTTAATTTGTCGCGGTATTTTTGAGGATTTCCACGCTGGGAGCAAGGGAAATCTTTACTCAAAATAGCGACTCCCCCGCTCAGGTTTTTAAAACCTGAAAGGTCTAAATCCTGACAATAATGAATACTTTTATTGCGGTGTTCGCCTATCAATATCGGGAAGTAAGCCGCACTCCGCATTTGCGTTGTGCAGACATGGCTTTTTCGGTATTGCCAGGATTGGTACAACCGTTGCCAATTACGATACATGAACTGTTTGACCATTAGCGGTTGGGTTAGCGATAGCATAAGTTGTTATCGATCAAACGTCTTTTAACATTTTTTACTCACCACGAAGAGCACGAAGTTATGTTTTTCTTCGTGGTAAATAATAGAATCAGTGTTTTTGATTTGTTTAAAACTTTTGGTTACTTATTTATTTAACGATTTCATCGCCTGGTTGGGTATCCTTGAAGTTTGCCTTAATCTGGCTTTTCATCTTATCGACGCGGAACACGTTTTTGCGAACGACGCGCCTTAAGCAAATGTCGACCAGAGTTGTCCTATTGCGGTGAAGAGCTGCATCAAGCATTGCATGAGAAGCCTTGATTTCACAGGGCAGGTAGTGGACAAACCCGGTGCTTGGCCGGGGTATTATTTTGAAACCCAACATTTCGGCCCCTTTTATCGCATCCCTTATGACTTTACCGTTTTTGTCCTGAACTGCTTCCGTTCCTTTCATCACGTCGTGATTGAAGAAGTAGGTGAGGGTTTCAGAGTTGACATTGTTGCGTTGGCGGTCAGCGAAAAAACCTTGGGGGAGATGGTTGGGATCTGCATCCGGGCCGGCGGTAAGAATCAGGTCATAATCTTTAACTGGGTGCCCCTTGTCATCATGAACACGAAAGATTACCATCGAGAACTTGTCGTGGATGAAGTAAGTGTCTGACCTGAACAACTGCGTTTCAACTTCAAGTAGTTCGTTTTTTTGGACGGTCTCCGTTTCAGCCAGGAATCGGGCGCACAGTTTCACGTACTGATCATTGGTCTTAACCTGGATGCAGGAAAGAATCGCGGCAATGGTTTCCTGGCTTTTTTTGTCGCTCAGCCCCTCCTTGACGCTACGCATGATGCCCATGTCTTTGCCTGAGTGAGATTTTCCGCTTATCACTCGCAAGGCGGTATTGGGTGCCTGCTTAACTGGTTTAACACTGAGTACATCGGCTATAAATTCACCCTTCTTTTTGCCCGGTTTTGGGGGCTCTTGTTCCAGCTTAATGTATGTGCTGTTAAGATTCGCAGCTGCGACACGCACAACGCCATCTGAACCCATCTCGCCGGTGTAGGTATTCAGATTGTCGTAGAGTGAGCGGTCGATGGATTGACCTGTGAGTACAAAAGGAAATACGCCATCAGGGCCAATCTGACTTCCATCACTGTTAATCCAATCAATGTTGAGATTCCAAGCTTCTGCGCTGCCTAGCTCCAGCCAGTCTAGTACTCCCTGTCCAGGTTCAACGCCTCCGAACCAGAACTTGAGTCTGCCTAACCGGCTTTTGCCGAGTTGGGCTAACGCAGAACCGAAGTTGGCGGGTGACAACATAATAAGGTGGCTCATGGGGCAGGTTCCGCTCTGCGGAACAGTCTCGTAATAGCGGTGCCACCAATCGCGAATGACTGGCCCTCCGGTTGAGTGTGCGATACACACGAACCGGTTGTTGTTTTTTAAGATGTCAGATAGCTGATCCTCAACTGCAGCGTTAAATGCCCTTGAGATATCACTGACGCGAACTTCATCGTGGAAGCTGATATAACGTCCAAGGTAAATTTCTTCAAGTTGAATATCGATTCCCAACGCTTTAGCTTCAGCACTCAGGCGGGTGGGTAGGCCTCCGTAGGTGTCAAGATTGGTGACACTCCAGCCATGCACGAACACTACGATAATTTTATTAGTCATCATTTGGTTCTCCTCTTAATTTCAGGTTTATTGGAAGCCTACCGGCAGTCTCAAGCGACCTTGTTGGCCCCGCGTGTGTTGATAGTCATCTCTTTCATCTTTACTCTATATACTGTATTTACCTCTCTTTATCAGGGCCGCAGTATTCGACTGTGGGTGTTACTTTGTTTATTGTATAAGAAGTGCCGGGTTTCAGAATAAATTCGCTAGCTCCTTTTATGGTTAAGGGGTTTCCCCAGTCATAGGTATAGCCTAGACCTGTCCAGGGGACTCCAGGTAAGCTTCTAAAATCCGAGAAATAGAGGTTTTTATAGAAATCGGGATAATTTTGAATTCCCCTGACCACAGGAGTTGGGTTTTGAAAAGTGAGATTACAGGCAGTATCAGTGATTTCCGTGTCAACGCAAGGGCGAAATAAATCGTCTGGATTGACCCACATTTCCACGAAAACGTCATATTTCCAGTCAGGGTGTAAACCAAGATATTGTTTCAATCTTAGCTCAACATCGGCTTTGCTGGCATTGGCATGATTGCGTTTGTAGCTTTTGCAAAACTGCTGTACCTCTGGAGCGGTGCTGACCCAAATAACGTTTGCTTCATCAAGAGAAGTGGTTGTATTGGGCTTTAGATAGCGCTCGTAGGAATCCAGGCTTTTCCAGGTCACTACCCGTATTTTTGTCCTTTCAGGATTCCAAACCAACTGTTTGTTTTCCGGACGGATTGCAATAAGATCATGAGCTATTTCGTCTTCTTCAGCAATTGAAGCATTGTGAACTGCATTCTGGTAAGTTGACTCTATCTGGAGTGGCGGCAGTTGCGGCGTTGGTGGATTCGTTACTATTGAAGAGCAACCGGAAAAAATCAATACGAATAGCGTCAGTAAGAATTTCATTAGGATAGCCTTTTTTAGTATGTGTGCGATTATGTGAATGATATTTATCGTAAATTACATGAATGTACAAGAATATTTATAATATTTTATTGAAATCAGGTTTTTTTATTGAGACAAGTCAAAGTTATTGATAGGTAGCTAAAATAGCGTGGGGAACCCCGGTATCTTAAGGAGCAGCACCGCGCTATGAACTGACATCGGCCGCTCATTTCCAGCATCGTACGAATCACAAGAACACAATGTTAACCTGTTCACCAAAAACGGCTTGAACCGTTGGGATCAAGTGGTCATGGTGGCTAAGGAAGATGACTTGGGTCTGTTCGGATAATGCCTTAAGTGCTTCAAACCCAGCTTTTGATCGTACATCATCGTAGTTGATAAATAAGTCGTCTGCGATGAAGGGCAAAGGCATGGCCTGCTCCAGGTGCATTTCCAGAGCCGCCAGTCGAAGTGCCAGATAAAGCTGATCCCGCGTTCCATCACTCATTCCGGAAATACCGACCAGCTTGCCATCCGACCGCAGCCCCTCCAACACCATCGGTACCCGTTCAAAATCAACAATCAGCTTGCTAAAAGACCCGGAGGTCAATGTCGAAAAGATAGTACTTGCACGATGAAGTAGTGGCCCTTGTTTTTCTTCACGATAACGGTCTATAGACCAACGGAGCAGGCGCCCGGCAGTAAATACTTTTACATAACGCTCCGCGACATCCGACATTTGCGCAAGCGCTTCCTGGCGTTGGGCCTCCGCTTGTATTGCTGCGTCTGAGCCACCGATTTCGGATAAAACCCGTGAGGCATTTGCATGGTCAGCCGAAAGGGTAGTTTGTCTCAGCACCGTATCCGCAAGCTCATCATTGATTTGTACGAGCCCGGATGCAAGCTGAACCAAATCAGCAGCATCAATCTCCGTTTCGATTTGCATCCGAGTAAGACCGTCACTACCCTTGAGAAGATGGGTCCTGGCCTCGGTCACCTCCGCATTTAAGCGGCGTTGCTCATCAGACCTGCCGATAGCTTCGGCTAACAAAGCGGTGGTGTCGACACATGCTCTTTCCATTAAGGGCTTCAAACTCGCCGTCGCTGATTGACCCGATTCTTTTGCTTCCAGAACCTGGTTCATTGCTATACGCAGGGCTTCCTTAAGCCGGCTGTTTTCCGCATAAGACTCGCGAGCGCGAGCTAATCGATTTGCCAACATTTGTGCTATTTGCTCAGCTGATTCAGATTTAAGCTCGGGTGCAATAATTTGAGTCAAGCGCTTGGCTTCGATAGAAAACTCCTTCAGGTCAGCATTCATGGTATCGATACGCTCGACTTGAATTTGCCGCATCTTTTCCAGCTTTTCTGCAATTTGACCAATGAGTTCGAGAGCACCTTCAACCGTGCCGCTATCGCTGTCCGGGGATAACCCTGCCTTGGCGAGCGTGGTTGACCACGCTTCAGTCCAACGGCTTTCCTCAGCTTTCGCATCCTCAGTGGCTTGCTTTAACAGGGTGGCAAGGGTCTGCGCGGTAAGCAATTGTGCAGATAAGCGTTTCATGACGAACTTTAGCGCTGTCAATGGTTTGGATAAAGCGTTCTGCCTGCACACACAGGACAGACAAGCTATCTGTCTCAGCCACCGGAAAGCCGGCTTCTTGTAAGGCCTTGGCGAGGTTGAGTCTGGACTCTGCAATTGATTGGCAAAGCGAGTCAACGTCATTCTGTAAATCTTGATATGCGGCAGCCGCAGTCAGCGCTTTTTCCCGCTTTAGAATCCAGGCACCAGTGTCCTCTAACGGAATATCGGCCAACCCCAAACCCACCATCTCTTGAGCCCATCGGTCATCAAATAATTGAAGATCATTTTCCAAGCGTGAACACTGGTCTTCAATCATTGATAGGCTCTGTTTCTCCCGCTCAAGCAGTTGATTCAAACTTTGAAGCTCTGTTGCTTCCTCGACATCGTCGAGTCGCCTATCAGCGATTTTGTCGGCAGAGGCTATTTTCGCCTCAAATTTTTGACCCTCTTGTTCCAGACTCATTTCACCGGTTTTGATCGCCAGCCATGAGGCATCTCGCTCACGCCGCGCTTGAACAACGGCCTCGTGCGTCGTAGGATGATGCAGCTCTTTAAACTGGGCGATTTGCAGCTCAATCCGGGCAACCTCGGCTGTTTGATTTTTTAGCCGCAGTAATTCAGCTTTCCGGTCAGCGCTGAGGGCTTGGCGTTCTTGCATCAAACGGTTTAATTTTTCTTGGCTAGGCGGCTGTAGAGCCATTAACTCAGTCAATGGCTTGTGCCATTGCCCCAACTCCAGAAATAAGCTTTCCATCGCTGACTTCGCCTTGTTCAGCATACTCTGTTGTTTTTGGCTGGTTGCCTCTGTGTCACCGAAAGTCTTGGCCATTGCTAACGCCGCACGCAGAGCAGGCTTGACCTCACCCGTCTGCAAGTCAGTCAATTGCGTTGACAGCGCTTCCATTTCAGAACGCTTGGTCTTTTCAGCCTGTTCTGCTGCCCGCAACGTTTGAATTATGCCGCCACGTTCACGAAGCAACTGCGTGAGTTGGCGCCGGACTAATAGTGTGGGTAAACGCTGGGCAATAGCGCTTTCAGAATCTGGCGTCCAACCCAGCTGGGTACAGGCGCGACAAACCTCTTGCCAAAGCGCGGCTATTTCATTTTTTCGATTGTCGATATCTCGTGCATAGGCGCTGTATTGCAAGCGCAGGTTATCGAGTTTGCTGATGTCGACAGCTATTTCAAGCATAGCTTCGTCCACATGGATTTTTCTTAAGTCCTCCGTTATTTTTTCGACCTCGCCATTGCGTAGTTCCAAGCGTTCTTGCGCAATGGCCAACTCGCGCTCTGCTGTTGCCAGAGTGCTAGCGGCATCAATTGGCAGTTCTATCACCTCACCAAGTTCCGCCAGTTTCTTTTCGCTCTCCCTGAGAGCCATGAGAAACGGGGCTAGCCTTCGAATACGTTCAAGGCTGTTACGCTGGCTTTGGAGTTGCTGGTGGCGGTCGCGCTCACTTCTCAGCGCTTCTTGAAGAGATTCAACCTTACCATTTGCTTCGACCCAAACCTTGGTTCGGACAGTGGCTTCCTTTAAAGCGGCAGTCGCTTTTTCGAGCTGGTCTGCGGCGATATAATACGCCCTGTCATTCGCTTTTCTCGGAGCCCAAAGCTTGTCCGCTTCAGCAAGCAGTGCATCACGAATCTTGCCAAGGCTGGCAACACCGGCTGCTGATTGAAACAGTATCTGCCCCACGTCGTTTTCGGCATTCAGAATGCTATTGCCTCCCGACACCAGGCGAGTGTGGTCAAGACCAAACATCTGATCAAAGAAACCTCTATCAGCGGTGCCCAGGAACGGTATCAGCGCTGTATCCGGCAATACCGCATCCAATGGCGAACGTAGTGTTTGCTTTTGAGCCTTTGCCCGGTGAAAGTCGAGAGCGCCTGAGGTATTGCTGATAGAGGCTCCCAAACGCAGTTCGTTAAGTGGATGCAGGAAACTTAGCAGCGAACGAGTGGGTATGCCAAATAACAAATCAACAATGGCTGACCGCAAAGTAGACTTGCCGGCCTCATTGGGTCCGACAATCAGATGGAAGTCCTGTTTGGCAGCGGGAAATTCGACAGAGCGGTCAGAGAATTTGCCGTATTTGATAAGGTCTAACCGGTGGAAGCGCATATTTAGTTCACTCCACCTTAGCTAAATGAGACACCAGTCCCGGACGAACTTCGCGAACCAAATCCACCAAGTCACCAGCACGGATGGCTTTAAAATAAGGGACTGTGGTTTGCAACTCCAGGGGAGCCTTGTTGACCAAGCTCAACAGCTCTTCTTGCAGACTTTTGAGGAAACCGGGGTCTGATTCAGCCGCCTGAAGAAGATCCTGCAGGTCTGATAATGCATCGGCCCGTGCTCGCACCGCCTCACCATCATCTACCGCCACAGTTGCCACCTTGACCTTTTCGATCCAAAGCCGCTCCGCCCCGATTGCGACAGCCAAGGCTAAGACTTCCGCACGCAGTTGAGACTCAAGCCCAAAAAGGTCACCGTGAGCTGGTGTCTTGCCGGTGACGGTAACTCTTATGGCGGCGGGAATTGTGGAAGCGTTGTTTTCTACAATCCTTTCGAGTTCTTTCCCTATGGCGCTCACCACATCAAACAGCGAGTTACACTCGGCTACATTGACCTCAAGACTAGTCCATCGGAGTACATCGACGAAAAGTCGCTTAATTTCCTGAATACCAAATTCATCTGCGGTAACCATAATTGCGCCACGCGGCCCTGTCTCACGTATATGACGCCCCTGAAGGTTGCCGGGGAAAACTACTGTCGAGGCACCCTCCCAAATCTGATGCTCATGAACATGACCTAATGCCCAGTAGTGGTAGCCCTTGGCATGAAGTTCGTCGAGACTGCACGGGGCATAATTCGCGTGCGCTGAATTGCCCTCAAGCGCCGTGTGCAGCACACCAATGTTGAACATCCCTGGCACTGGAGCCGGATACCCGGTCGCGAGATTCTCTATAGTTTCCTTTTCCTTAAAGCTGCGGCCATGCAGAGCAACTTTTAAGTGCTCCAGAAGAAAAGTGGTGGGTTTCCGGGTGTCGAAGGTAAAAACATTGTCCGGCAGTTGCAGCTTCTTGGTCATTTCGCTTTCGGCATCATGGTTGCCGAACAGCAGGTAAACTGGAATACCGGCTTTCTTCAGGCGCCCCATCTCTTTACAGAAATAAATGCCCGTGTTGTGATCCTTCCAGGTGCCATCGTACAGGTCTCCGGCAATCACCATAAAGTCGACCGGTTGTTCAATCGCTTCGGTAACCAGGTTGGTAAAAGCATCGCGAGTCGCCGTGCGCAGCATTTCCACAGGGGCATCGGGGTAAGCACTCAATCCCGTTAACGGACTATCCAGGTGTATGTCTGCTGCATGAATGAATTTCACTAACTTTTTCCTTATTATTTGTCGATAGTGATTATCGGCGCACCTTTCCGCGCCAGATCAGTCATGGTCATTTGAAAAACTTGGCATAACAGCCGAAAACCTTCACGATTCCATTGATAGCCTGTTTCCGGTTTAAGTGCGTAATGCCTATCACCAAACTGTACGCTGATATCGGCAGCCGCCGGGTAGTAATTGCTGACTAGCAAAGCCATGGTGTACACCGGATTCTGGCTAACGCTGGGAGTTTTCGGATTTTTGATAACAGCATATTCGGGGTCATCGCTGATGGACTGACCAATAAAATTAGTACATTATGAAAGCTGCGCAAGCGAAAAACCCCATGTATCGGCCACTCTCCGCCAGGATATCCGGGCCGGATATCGACACGGACATCATTATCGGTACCTTGATCGGCTTCTTCATTCATACGGATGCGTTCCTCGTTACTCAGCGTTGCCGGATCGTAATTGGTCAGCACGATATGCCCGGCCTCCCGCTTGCTCAGTATGACTTGCTTACGTTCAGCCTGATATTCGATTTTGAACTCTTTTTGCAACGTGGCCATTTGTATTGCCGTCAACGATTCGGCTGGCAAGGTCCAGTGCTGGTCAAACATCAGCGGTTCGACAAACAGCTTGTGTCTATCCTGGATTGAGGACAAATGCAGCACAACTTGCCGGAACAATCGGTAGCCTGCGGCATCGTCTGGTTTGTTTCGATAAAAACTGCTTTGACCCCCGCTGTGAATCTGTAACTCGCTGGCCAGAAGGCGCAGAAACAAATCGACATCGGCACCTTGCCGTAGCAGCAAGTTAGTTTATTTTCCTGAATCGGCGTTAACATACGGCGGCTAAATTCCTCGCCTTCGATCGGCACGATACTGATGGTGGGGTTCTCGGAAATCGTGCCGCCAAACACCGGTGTCATCACAGATCCGTTCTCGCCCGTAAACACTGGCGTCGCCCCGGCATTAAATTGAAAATTATAGGACGCGGCAATATTGGAAACGCCAGTAAAATGCATGGGTTGATGCTGATGGGAGCGGGCAATATTCAACAGTAGCAGTTTGGATAGAACATCCGCGCTTGCCTTGTCGTACTCTATTACCGCGCGATCCAGTGCCATCGGTGAAAAGCAAGCTTGAAGGCTGCATAAAACCAACATCGTCACGCACCTTGCAACCGCCTTGGCTAACACATGAGAATAGGATAAATTGAAGATCATGTCGTTCTTTCGAATTTGGCAATACTAACTTCTACAATCCCAAGGATCGCAGCCGTCCTCTTAGGGATAGCTTGCTTCCAGCAGGAAGTGTCGACCAGAAACTGTTGTATTTTTCGTCGAGCGCTTTGTTAACTATCAATTGAGACCACGTCCAGATTGCTCCGCCGGCGATGATGACCCCTGTTATAATCCAGCTAATTAGCGTTGTCCAGAAGGGCGAGATCAGCAATACCAGTAATGTGATCAATGTGGCTACGAGAAACAATTGATACGTGATTTGCCCCCGGCGGATCGTCTTTCTCATATCGTCCATCAGACTGCTTTGGCCGGAGACGACACTGCCCCGGCGGAGGAAAATAGGGATTGAGCGTCGTCGAGGATTGTCGTCTCAGGCCATCCGTAATGGCTGACGATCTCGCAATGGAAAGGGATGTTGCCGGGAGCGTAACCTTCAGTGCCTTGAGCTATTCGTTCGAAAACACTAACATGAATCTTCGGTGTGTCAATGTTCCGATCCTTGCACAGCTGAAAAATATCGCGCGGCTGCCAACGGTAATACGCCGCTAATCCTGCGCGGGAGTCGTAAAGTTTGCCATGCACATCCCTTGCGGTGCTTACGTAATCGCGGGCCGTATCAATAAATCGCAAGTCGTGGCTTGCCGCTTTGGTCATCATCCAATCGAGAGCCTCCAGCGACATCCCATGCTTTGGATAACCGCCACCTACGTTGGAATGTACCCCGGAAAACCAAACCTGCTCCATCCGAGGGTCTTCCTCCCAAAGTTCGGGGAGAAAGGTGAGTCGCTCGTCGTCGATGGAGAGAGCATGATAGGCTCGATTTACTAAGGGACCCAGTTTCAGATCCTTGAACCAAAAAGGAAGTAATTGTGTAAGCTCCTTAAAGGGAGTTCCAACAGCCGCGACGGTGTCCCACACGCCGATGAATTCAATGGAAATCTCGCCATAGGGTGCGCATTCCTCATCTATCAGGGCTTTATACCTTGCACGCCGCTGGCCATCTATTTCGCGCCTGACTTTCTCTTGCGCCTCGTCATTGTCCGGGGGCTTGGAAATATCCAAAATACTACGCTGTCCGAACGTGACTTTCTCGAATTCCTTCCAACATCGCTTGATTTGATTTTGCAATTCCTCGCTCGTGAAGGTATCCCTTTTTAAAATTCCGCAGTATTGAATGAATGCGGCCAAGGTGCGCACCGTATAGGCTCCCCTGCTGAAACCGAACAAAAAAATCCGATCTCCCGGCGCGTAGACACGCACCAACTCCCTATAGAGTTTGCGCACATTGCCCGAAAAACCTAGCCCAAAAGCAGCGCCCATAATCTTTTTAATCTGATTTTCCGAAGTGCCAACACCGTCGTCGTAGAAGGCAATCTGATGGGGCTTGTTTGGATCGCTCTTGTGGCCTTGGATATCCACGGCCTCATATAATTTAAATACATTTGTTCCCCGTCCCAACACGTCGCTGTTTCCAGTGCCGTCTGAGCAAAGAACTATATTTTTTGGGTATTGTTGAGCATAGCATTATCTCCTGACTAACATATTTAATCATTCGCAGTTATTGAAACATGGCAGGGGAAATCTGGCAAGAATGAATGGATAAAGTCGGCAAGTGCAAGCATATTGAGCCACTCAATTTCATAAAAAAACCAGAAAACCATATCCGGGTCTATCGAGCTAAAACACTGTATCACCCCAAAAAACAGTTGCCCACTCTAGTAATACTGCGATACTTTAAGCCCTTGCCGTCATAACGATCAGCATCATCCGTCATTATCCAAGGAAACCCAATGTCCTCTAACCGCCCCGTTGTACTCTCATTTTCCGGTCATGATCCCAGCGGAGGCGCGGGCGTGCAGGCTGATATTGAAACCCTGGTCAGTCATCAGTGTCATTCTGCCAGTGTTATTACGGCCTTGACTGAGCAGGATACCCGGAATGTAAAAAAGCTCATTCCGCAAAGCCCGGAAAACATTATCAGTCAGGCGAATACTTTACTGGATGATTTGCACGTTAATGCTTTCAAAATTGGCTTGATCGGGCATCATGAAACGGCAATAGCCATTTATGCGATTTTAAAACAACACCCGCACATTCCGGTTATTCTGGATCCGGTACTGGCTGCGGGTGGCGGTACTGAATTATCTAATGACCGGCTCATCGGAACAATTGTTGACTTTCTGCTGCCTTGCACCACCGTGTTAACACCCAACAGTGAAGAAGCACGCAGACTTGCAGGATTTGATGAGCTTGATGAATGTGGTCTGGAATTGCTGGAACAAGGGTGTGAGTATGTACTGATCACGGGGACGCATGAGTCGACGCCCTCGGTGAGCAATCAACTGTTTCATGACGGCCGTTGCTGGGAAACCTATACCTGGGACAGGTTACCCGCCAGTTACCATGGCTCGGGCTGCACGCTGGCTACCAGCATTGCCGCCTTGATGGCGCATGGACTGGAGCCTGTTCAAGCCGTCATGGAGGCTCAGGAATATACCTGGAATTCGTTAAATAGTGCTTATCAACCGGGCAGGGGCCAGCTTATTCCCAATCGATTTTTCTGGATGGAGGAAGACTCATGAGATTTCCTGCACGCGGCCTTTATGCCATTACCCAGACGGATAATAAATCCGGCGATACCATTATTAATGAAGTCATTGCTGCGATTAGAGGCGGCGCAGTAATCGTGCAGTATCGCGATAAAAATCCGGCTGACGCACTTTTTCTTGCAAAAGAGCTGGTTAAAATCTGCCATCAACATAAGGTTCCGCTTATTATTAATGACGATGTTGAGCTGGCAGCGACGGCCGGAGCTGATGGCGTCCATATCGGCAAAGAAGACGGCGCTATTGCACAGGCAAGAATGCGTTTAGGTAAGGATGCCATCATCGGTGTTTCCTGTTATAACTTTGTCGAACAGGCACTGGACGCACAAGGGCAGGGGGCTACTTATGTTGCTTTCGGGCGTTTTTTTCCGTCTTCCTCAAAACCACTGGCTGCACCGGCGAAAATTGAGACACTGCAACAGGCAAAGCAGCGACTTAATATCCCGATTGTCGCCATAGGCGGCATTCTGCCGGAAAATGGTGCGCAATTACTGGCAGCGGGAGCCGATTTGTTAGCCGTCATCGGGGGGCTGTTTGACAGTCAGCCGGAACAATCAGCCCGAGCTTATCAGGCATTGTTTCATTTTTAACTGTGCGTGATGATAGATTCCTTAAACCACGCCTTGGTTATTTGGCTCTCATGGGCATGATCAATAATCGGGGCGGGATAACCGCAATTAATGTGTTTTTTATCCCATTGATGGATGATTTTCGGTGAAAATGGCTTAAGTTCGGGTATCCAGCGATAAATATACTCGCAATCGGGGTCGAATTTTTGTTGCTGTAGCCAGGGATTAAATATCCTGAAATAAGGTTGGGCATCACAGCCGGTTGATGCAGCCCATTGCCAGTTACCGTTATTGACGCAGGGATCATAATCGACCAAGTGCTGGGCAAAATAACGCTCTCCCCAACGCCAGCTGATATGCAAATCCTTGACTAAAAAAGACGCTACGATCATTCTCAAACGGTTATGCATAAACCCCGTGGCGTTCAATTCACGCATGCCGGCATCGACAATGGGAAAACCGGTTTTACCCTCGCTCCAGGCTTGAAAATAATCGCGGTTGTTATCCCAATGCAGATGAGCAAACTTTTGCAGAAACGGCCGGCCGAAAACCTGTGGAAAATGATAAGCGATATGGGTGAAAAAATCACGCCAGTACAATTGCCGCAACAAGGGATGTTCGCTACCGAGTTGCTCAGTGATCGCATAATAAACTTCCCGGACGGAACACGTACCAAACTTTAGATGCGCAGAAAGCTTGCTGGTTGCATCCAGCGCTGGAAAATCACGCGTATTCTGATAATCGGCATACGCATTAAGCTGATCGAGACTGGCGAGAGCGTGCATACGGCCGCCTTGCATGACATCCCGATTTGATTCAGGCAACGATAAACCCAGCTGATCGATTGTAAAATCAGACGCTGGAGACAAAAAATTCTTACTTGTTAATGCTTGCGGCAAGGCAACGGGAAATTGCCTGGCATTATTATAAAACGCCGTAAAAACTTTATAAGGCGTGTTATCGCTTTTGATCGCCTGTTCTGGTTCGGTAAGCAGCGCGTCAGCCAGAATGTGCAATGTTATCCCTAATTGATGGCAGACATCGGCCAACTCATCATCACGCCGTCGGCTGAAAGGCGTGTAATCGCGGTTGATAAATACGGCTTGTATGTGCTGCCCCTCTAACACACTGCGTATAACCTGCTCAGGCAAACCATGATAGAGCCCAAGCTTTCCGCCTGCTGTCTGCAATTGCAGTTGAAGATCACTGATAGACTGCAACATAAATTGCAGCGCCGGCTTGCTCTGATAAGGATGTGGCTCTATTTGCCGGGGGTCAAAAATAAAGCAGGGCAACACCTGTCTGGAAAGACGAAGAGCTTCATTAAGAGCTGTATTGTCATGTAAACGCAAGTCACGACGAAAAATAAACAAGGAACTTGAATAGGGAGTCATAATCTGTGAATCTGTGGCGGTTTGTTATTTGCGTGCCTCCTAGTCGATCACATGCAATTTTTGCAGTTGCAAACGGAGTGCTTCTATGCGCTTGCGATTGACCCCGAAGTCACTATGACCGGTGCGTGAGGCAGAACGAATATGAATGAGATGGGTATCCGTATCAAGAATCACGTTAATATCGTCAACAAACTGAAAAACCAGACTGGTTGCCTCGGCATGAAGCGTATCAGCAGTTTCATGGGTAATAACCATGCGACTTTGGCTGCTAATGGCTTTTTTCAATGCCTCCCATGCTTCTTGAGGGTTACCGCTGATTTTAAAGGGTTCGATAAAATGCTTGGCATCTCCTGCTTGACTGGATACGCAGTTAGGGCTGTCCCGGCAGAGTGGCAATGTTTTTTCTGATACTGAATTGGCCTGGTTTACTGTACTGAGTGTCATAAAAATTATATAAAAAAGGATTTTAAATGTCATAGGGAAAGGTGGAGCATAATAGTTCTGAAATAAAAAGGTCAATCCAATTTTCCATAAATTCCGGAAGAGTCAAATTATTCGATAGAAATACGGTATTCATTCGCCTCATTCTGTATTGGGAAGAGGCTAATGCTTTACAAAAGGTAGCTGTTTTGAGAGCATGGTCAATGTCGAGGTGGAAACAGTCCTGAATAACTTAATCATCGCCTTCGGAAACACTATCTATAAAACACCTCATATATAAATCAAATTCCTATGATCACCATAACGCAGTGTAAAATGCGTATATTGTTTTGCCAAACAGTTTTTAAAGCGGATCCCATGATATTCAAACTTCTTGACCGATTTTATCTTTGTTACTACTACCTCGGATTAATGCTATGAGCGCAGGTATTACGCTCGTTACAGGAGCCACAGGACACCTTGGCGCTAATCTGGTTCGCCGTCTGCTCGCCGATGGCGAGCAAGTGCGGGTGATGATGCGTGCTGAACGCGACAACGGGGCATTGGACGGACTTGACGTGGAGCGTGTTTACGCCGACTTGCGTAATGGCGAGGCCGTGTCTGCCGCCGTGCGCGGCTGCGCCCGCGTTTATCATTGCGCGGCGTTGGTTTCGACTATCGAAGGTAATGCGGCCCATAAGCGCGAAATATTTGATACCAACGTCCGCGGTACCATCCATATCCTCCAGGCGGCTAAGCGCCACGGTATCGACAAGGTGGTCGTGTCAGGATCCCTGAGTGCTACGGGCTATGAGCCTGATCTTTCAAGCCACGAAGGTATGCCTTTCTATCCTTTTGATCGCCATCTACCCTACGGTTTTACCAAGCACCTTACCGAACATGAATGCCTTAAGGCCCACGCCAATGGTCTTAATGTGGTCGTCGCCACTTCCTGTGCCATCATCGGGCCTCACGATTACGTGCCCTCGCGTATGGGCCGTGTACTCATTGATTACGCTCACGGCTCTCTGCGAGCCTACATTCCCGGAGGCTTTGAGTTTGTATCCAGCCATGATATTGCCGAAGGCCATGTTTTGGCCATGCGGCATGGACGTTCCGGGCAGAAATACATTTTCAGCACCGCCTACGCCAGCGTCGATGATCTAATGGCGCTGTTCCGGGAAGTTACCGGCCGCCCCTTACCACGGCTGCGGTTGTCGCCGGTACTGATGGCCGCACTGGCCGAAGTGGCTGACAAGACTTGGTACCGGGCATTTCCCAATCTGCCCAGACGCTTTACGCCGGGTGCGGTACGCTTGCTCCAGATGCATCGCCGTGCCGATCATGACAAGGCGAAACAGGAATTGGGCTACCAGCCCACCCAATTATCCCAGGCAGTGCTGGACGCCTACGAAGATTTCGTGCGCAGGGGATTAATCGTTCCTGCCAAATAAACAATACATCCTACCTTAACCAAGAATCAGAGCCCTAATTATGAACAGCGTGCAGACAAAATCCCCGCCTCCTTCCTTTGCGGAAGCCAAGAATCCCCGGCAAAAGGCCCGCGCCTCCGGCATGGATCCGGATCGCTGGTACGTGGTGGAGTACGACAGCGCCGTTAAAAAGAGCCAAGTGAAAGAAGTCACTTTCTGGAATACTTCCATTGCCCTGTACCGTGGCGATGACGGCAAACTCGCTGCCTTGCAGAACCGTTGTCCGCACCGCCAACTCAAACTTACCCATGGTGCGGTGGATCAATGCAATTTGCGTTGCGCCTACCATGGCTGGTCTTTCAACAGTGACGGCCGGCTGGAAGACTACTCCCATGACAGCTTTGGCAAACCGCTCATCAAGAAACATCTGCGAACTTACCCGGTGCAAGTCCGCTATGGCCTGATCTGGCTGTTCCCCGGCGATCCTGAACTGGCCGGCGAGCACAAGATCCCGGAAATTCCCGAGCTCACCGGCGACAACCCTTGGGCCAACTTTATCTCGGATTTGACTTGGAACACCCATCATTCCATGGTGATGGACAATATATGCGATTTCTCCCATGCCTTCCTGCACCGTAAATACAAGCCCTTCACAGGGGCCAAATTGACCCATCACGAGGCTAATGACGATAGAGTTTACCTGACTTACGATGCCTATATGGCCGGTGGCCGGATTTCCGGAATTTTTGTTGATCGTAAACGGGTCAATACCCGTTCCATTGAGTTGTGTTACGAATATCCCTATCAATGGACTAATACGGGCGACAGCATCAAGAATTGGTCGTTTATGCTGCCTATTGATGAGCGGACTACCCGGGTATTTTTCCTGTTTTATTTCGATGCCCTGACGATTCCACTACTTTCCATAAAAACCCCGAAGTGGCTGACCCAATTGGTGATGAATATCGCCAAGCCTTTGGTGTTTAAACCCATACTCGAAGAAGACGGTGTCGCCCTGGAAGCCGAGATGTTAGCCTATGAAACTTACTGGGATGCGCCGCCCATCGAACTCAACCCCGTAGTGCCGATGTTCCAGCGGCTTACCGCGCGTAAGTGGGAAGCATATCTGGACAAGAAGGAAGCTGCGCCGGCTGCCTGCGCGAATTGATTAACAGAACATCCCGCCAATGAAAATTACCCAACGCGCCGCCAAGCTTGCCGAATGCTTTGCCCGAAACCCCTGGCGGATCTTGGGGGTGGCTTTGTTATTGTCGATTATAGCCGGTTGGGCAACGGCGCAACTCCCGGTTTACACCTCTCGGCAGGCGTTGCTTCCCCAGAACACCGCAGTGGCTAAACGCTTCAACGATTTTCTGAAAAATTTCGGCGCTGCCTCGGATCTGATGGTAGTTTTGGAAGGCGCACCCCGCAGCGAGCTGGAGTCTTTTGCCAACGATCTGGCCGCCAAGCTCCGGGCTGAACCCGAGATTGGTCAGGCGACCTCCCGCCTCGACATGAGGTTTTTCCTGGATCATTCTTACTTGCTGATGCCGATCGAAGGTCTGGACAAGCTGGCTGCGATAGCAAACCAGCCCATCCTGAGCGGCGGGCTGGAAGAAAACCTGCGCAAAGCGTTAAGTTGGAGCAAAGATCACCCGCCGCTGGGCGGGACGGACACAGACCTGGAAACCGCCGAAGCCGGCCTGAATCTGGCGGCGTTTTTTCTGGAAGAGTGGCAGCGCTGGCTGTCCGATGAAATTGTGCCCACCGGCCTGGACTGGAACCGGTTAATTGCAAAAAACGGAGCGGGCGGCATGGCCGACGGTTACTTTGCTTCGCACGACGGACGGATGCTGTTTTTGTTTGTTCACCCGAAAAATTCTTCCGGAGATTTCGAGAACCTTGGGCCCTTTATCGACAAGGTCAAGCAGGTGTCGGCAACCCTGGCGGAGCAAGCTAAAGCCGCCGGACACACTCCGCCCACTGTGGGCCTGACCGGATTGCCGGCCATCGAATACGAAGAATATGTCAATATCCGCAAGGATATTACCATGGTGATATTTACCTCTGCCGGCCTGATTGCCGCGTTGATTTTGCTGGTGGTTCGCAGCGTGCGCTGGGCCGTACTGATTTTCGTTCCTATGGGGCTCGGCGTGCTCTGGAGTTTAGGTCTGGCCCTGGTCACTGTCGGCCACTTGACCATCATCACCGCCGCCTTTATCGCCATTCTGTTCGGACTGGGGGCGGACTATGGTATCTTCACCTCGTCGCGTATCGCCGAGGAGCGCCGGGCAGGCAAGCCCTTGGTGGAAGCCATCGGGGCCGGCATCGGCTCATCTTTCGTAGCGGTATTCACAGCGGGCGGCGCCTCGCTGCTGATCTTCAGTGCCTTGGCCACGGTCGATTTTCCCGGTTTCGCCGAATTGGGCGTGGTGGCGGCCAAAGGCGTGCTGATGATCCTGATCAGTACCTGGATGGTTCAGCCCGCTCTCTACGCTTTGCTGCCGCCGAAGCTGAAAAATATTTCTTCGTCTGCTTCTGTTCTCCCCCTGAAAGAGGGGCCGGGAGTGGGGGGGCGGTTTCCTGTACCGGCCGCAGTGGTTCTCGTTATGCTGGCGATAGGCTTCGCTGTCTTCGGCGGAGTGAAAGGTCTCGGTATTCCTTTCGACTACGATTTGCTGGGCATGTTGCCCAAAGATTCTCAGGCGGCCTATTATCAGCGCCGCATGGTGGCGGAAAGCGACTACCAGGCCGAAGTCATCATTTTTACCGCTAAAAACATGGCCGAGGCTCGGCGAATCACCAGCGAAGCGGGCAAGCTGAAGACGATTGCCCAGGCTCAATCTTTGACCAACCTGTTTCCTGTGGACGCCGATGAACGCCTCCGCAAAGCCGTGAGCATCGGGGAGGCGTTCGCCTGGACAGACTACGCCAAGCAGGTCGCCGAACTCTCTCGTGCGGGCTTGTCCTCCAAATCAGTCGAATTATTGCGAGAAGTGCTGGAAAATGGCACCGCCATTATCGACGAAGCCCAGGAGCAGGCGTTCTCCGCCGGACATTCCAAATTGGTGGAGAGCCTTGAGAAAGTGCGTGAACAACTTTCGGTCATCTCGGTCAAACTTTCTACAGATGGCGAACAGGGCAGGGTGCGTAGCGAGAGTTTTTTGCGTGCCTTGCTGTCCGGAGCGGATGCGGGACTTAAAGTCATTGACGCCTGGCGGCAGGCTCAGCCCCTCACCCCGGCGCAATTACCATCCACTTTGCGCGACCGCTTTTTTGGCGCTGACGGCAGCATCGCGGTTTACGCCTTCCCGGAAAAAAGCGTATATGATCCCGACAACCTCGACGCCTTGATAAAAGACGTGTATAGCGTATCGCCGGAAGCGACCGGCTTCCCGACCACACACCAGGTGTTTTCCAAGGCCGTGGTGGAAGGTTTCACTCGCGGGACGCAATTGGCCCTGGTACTTTGTCTGCTCTGGATCATGGCGGTGACGCGCAGCGTGCGCGGCTTCGCGTTGGCAGCATTACCTTTGCTGATCGGCGGCGGCTGGATGCTGGGGCTGATGGCCCTGGGTGGTATTCGCTACAATTTTGCCAACATCGTTGCCTTGCCCCTGGTGATTGCCTTGGCAGTGGATTACGGTGTGTGGTTCAGCTATCGCTGGAGTGAATTGAAGGATCACACCCCTTTGCAAGTCAGTCTGGCAGCAGGCAAGGTAATCGGTCTGGCCGCTGGCACGGAACTGGCCGGCCTCGGCGCTATTACCCTGGCCAGCTACCGGGGCGTGTCTTCACTGGGCTTGAGCATCACCCTCGGACTGTTATGCTGCCTGATCGCAACCCTCATCGTGGCCCCGGCCATCGGACAGTTACTTGATTACAAGAGAAAACCCTAATGCGAAAAATTTACCTCATTATACTTGCCGGCCTGTTGGCCTCCTTCACCGCAAACGCTGCGCCTAATCCCGAAATAATCGTGGTGTGCTATCCCGGCGGATCAGTTAATGTCAAGGACGCCAACGGGGCAATGAGTTCCATGCTGCGTGTGGTGGAGCGGGTCGGCCAATGGCCGGCGAATAGCTTCAACAGCCTGTTCACTACCAAATCGGACGAATGCAGGAAACAGATTGCCGAAAAAAATCCCAAGTTCGCCATCACCTCTTTGGGCCTCTATTTGGAATTGCGCACCCAACACAATCTGGTGCCGGTGGTTCAACCCAAGATTAAAGGTCGCACCAGTGAGCGCTACCGGGTAATGGCCCAGAAGGACAAATACAAGAATCTGGACGAGTTGAAAGGCAAAACATTGGGCGGTACGGTGTTGGAAGAACCGTCTTTCATCGGCAAGATCGTTTTTGCCGGGAAATACGACCCCGCCAGTTTCTTTGTCCTGAAATCATCTAATCAGGCCATCCGTGCGCTACGCGCTTTAGACAAAGGGGAGTTGGATGCCGTCATATTGAACGAGCAACAATTCGGCGGACTTGCCTCACTTCAGATGAAAACTCCGCTTGAAGTTATCTTCACGTCCGAGGAAATCCCGCTAATGGGTGTGGTAGCCAATAACGCCACCACAACTGCGGAAGAACGCGCTCGCTTCGGTAAGGCGCTGGAGGGGATGTGTATCGATGCCGAGGGCAAAAAACTATGCGACCTGTTCGGGGTGGACTCCTTCGCCACTGTGGACGCGGCGGTATTTGAGCCCATGGTCAAACTATGGGCTGAGGGGAAATAAGACCTTGAGCAAAGCACGACTTCTTTCTGCCGTTTCAATACTGGCATTCCTGGCTGGCTGCGCCGGACTCCCGCGCGGCCCTGTGCAGTCTGACCGGCTTTCCGGCTGCCCCAAGCAGACCGCCGCCACGGTTGTAGCCAAACAAAAACAACTCGGCTCTTTGACGGATACCCCTACCTTGACCTGCGCAATGAATGTCCTGAGCGACACCCAGGATCCGGCGGTGCGCCGCACTGCGTTGGGCAGTCGGTTATATTTAAACCTGGCTGAACGCGAAACTAACCAGGAAAACCGCGAGAAGCTCGCCTCCGAGGGCGTGCGTTTTGCCGAAACCGCCCTCGCGCAAGGGGCTAGCAAAGACGGGGCAGTGCATTACTATCTGGCAGCCAATCTTGGCCTGGCGGTGCGCGACCACCCCACGCTAGCCATGGGGAATCTTGGCCGGCTGGAAGATGAGATGAAACAAGCGGTGGCCTTGAGTCCGGGTATTGATGACGGCGGACCGATGCGGATTTTAGGGGCGCTTTATCTAAAAGCTCCGGCTTGGCCCAGTGGCATCGGCGATCTCGATAAGGCCCTGGAACTACTTGAAAAGGCGGCTAAAGAATACCCGGCGCATCCACTTAACCACCTGTTTTATGCCCAGGCACTTTGGGCTGAAGGCGACGAGGCTAATCTAAGTCTGGTAAAAGCCGAATTCGCGCTCGGGAAGAAGCTGTTGGCCGAGGGTAATTGGGGCTACAACAAAGAGCCCTGGAAAAAGGAATTCGACGAGTTTCAACAGGAGTGTGGAGAGCTCGGCCCGGTGCAAGCCCCGCCTGCACAATAACATTGCAAGTTCAGTGCGGAAGCATAGGGTATTTGACTTAAGCCCTTCGTTGAGCAGAGTCGAAGCTAATAACCGGGTTGGCACATGGCTTCGACTCCGCTCTGCCAGCGGCCCTTTGATAACCCTATCGTTAAGACAACAGTATTGAGTCCGGAGACAACCCAGTGAGCGACATATTTATCAGTTACAACAACCAAGACAAAGACAAAGCAAAGCTTTTTGCCACACTCTTGGGGCAGCAAGGCTGGTCGGTGTTTTGGGACAAGAAAATACCTCCGGGAAAAACCTTTGACGAATATATCAGCGAACAATTGGACGCCGCGAAATGTATCATCGTTTTGTGGAGCAAAACCTCGGTCAGTTCGGACTGGGTCAAAGAGGAAGCGCAGAGAGGCGCGGCCCGAAAGGTTCTAGTCCCCATCTTCATTGAGCAGGTCGCGCCTCCTCTCGGTTTTGGACGCATTGAGGCTGCGGAACTGTTTAATTGGAATGGCAATGCTGACGAAGTGGAGTTTCAAAACCTGTTGCATGCCATTACGCTCCTTATTCTAAATGACGAACGCGTGCAAAAACCAAGCTCACTATCAGCAATACCCGAACTGGAAAGCACCGTTAAATCGGATATAAAGCCCGTTTCCAGCCCTTTACATGACTCGAAACGGACGAATAGAAAAACCCTACTTATCGGGCTTGCCGGATTGGCGATTCCGCTTGTTCTTGCCTTGGGCTGGCTAACATGGCGGAATAGCAACCTTAATGCACTTGTTCCTGAAAATAGTTGGGGGATAGTGTTAGGCAGTGACCAGTCACTTAAGGAAGCTAACGACGAAATTGACCGACGCACATCGAATTCGAATGAGGGTATCCCGAAAGCCAAGACCCGAGTTTATTTTCGCAATGATCATTACGCAAGCATTACTGTTGTCGATAACCAGGATGAAGCCAACAAATATCTGGCTATCGCAAAAACCTTCGGACAGGGCGCCTACCTGACCCGGATGGATAACTGGTGCCATAATCCCGAGCGTGGAGACGGATTTGTGATCTGCCTGAGTGGATTCAAAGAAGCAATAAGCAATGATACAAATTAACTAAATTTTTATTCCTTAGCCGCAACATCTTTCTCCAACTGGCTGCCCAGGCGCTCAAATGACTTAAGCATTTTGTTTTTCAGCAACTCCCTGCCCACAACATGCTTTACATCGCTGGCCATTCCAGCCACCTGGTCGGTGAAGCTACGCACCTGCTGAAAGACCACCGTGCCGTCGCGATAGGGTAGGCAGCCGGTTATCCATTGGCTGGAATTGTAGGAATGCGGTGCATAAAACTCCCGTGTCAACACCAAGACGCCGCCGTTCCAATCCATATTGATACGGTGTCTGAGGATAGCGGCTAGTCGGCCTTGTACGTTTTTTTCCACCCAGGGGAATGCCTCGCCCGCACCCGTAGGCAAAGCTTGCGGGTAGTCTAGCCAAGCTTTGCCCAAGGCGGGAAAGTAACGTGACAGGATGGTGCTTGCGTTTGCTGCCTGACGCAGTTCCAGGGACGGCTTGGAATCCGTATTTTCCTTTCGCGCATAAGGCGCTATCGCATTCGTTCCTCCACGCCGGTAAGCGGCGTAGCGCTGTAACAGAATCTCCCGGAAGTACTCTCCGGCTGCGTCTTCAATGGCCCTTTGGGGCGTCCGCTTGAGCTCCTGCTTGAATGTTTTGAGCTTGTCGATTTCATGGGCGGACAAGTTAAATTCGTCCCCTGGTCCGGCATCCAGAAAAGCCTGGGCTTCTTCCGTGGACAGAACGACAGGCGCCAGGGAACCCGCCCCGCTATGCTCTGTCAATATCCCGTGGGCTTTAACATCAACGTCTAACGGATCCGGATCCACTAACCGCAATTGTCCCGATACCTTGTCCAAAGGTACAGGAAGATACCAGACTAATCCCACGGCAAGTTCGTCGGCACTACCTTCGCTTAAGGCATAAGCGATGGGCCGATCTTGCGCCAGTTCGGCAATCTGACCCTTATCGATCCCCAACACGCCTAATACCTCCTCGACCGCTGGCGGTTCGGCTAAAGCCGGAATTCCCGGCAGCATAAAACTGATGCCCAGAAGCCAAGCGACGGCGACGGTATGATTCATTTTTTGTGGCATCGGGCGCCCCCTGACGTCAAGAAATTGCTGGCTGATAGTCTATTAGGTGCATTCATAAATGCGGAAAATCAATTTGATATGATGTAAGAACTTAAACACAAAATCTAATTTACAGAAGAGGAAATTTAATGATTGTACCTCAAAAAAGGCTACGAAGATTTTGCGTTAAATTTAAAATAAATTGAGTTTAACTGGATAATAGTAATAAAGAAAGAATCAATTCATACTAGTCTATTGGCTATTTATTGTGCTGTGATAAAGTATTTGTCATTTATTTTATAACGCATATAGCTTTTATGAACCTAATACATGGCACCTGGATTCCCAATAACACCCAAGACTTCATTCAATCGGGTGTATTTTATCTGTGGGTAGAAAGTGACGATATTCGTAAAAACACAAAATTATCAGCATCCTTCATAGAACACCAAAAGTAGTTGACACTTTTTGATGCAAAAAAATTGACAATAAGCTACCTACCGTCGCCATTAAAAAAAAGCGTGTGCCTTTAAATAGATGAATGGCTAACCGTTTCCTAAATTTAAGAAGCGAGTAGCAGTTCTGGCATTCTCTCTTTGATTATCTCAAACAGGATGGCAATCCAATCTTTCGTTTGCTCTTTTCCGGTCAGAATCTCCATGGGCGTTTTATTTTTTCTTACGCCATCACGATAACGCCGATAGTTGTGATAATGCATAATTAGATTAAGAAACGCTTGGTTTACCTGGTTCTTGCTGGTATTCAAATAAGGACGGATAATTGAATTAATACATTCTACCAAAGCTGAACTCTGAACGATTTTATCCAGCCTGGAATAAACCTCTTCCTGAATAGCCGCGTCCTCGTCCTCAACTCTTGCCTGATGTAAGCCCTCGGCAATGTCCAGACAGAATTGCTCTTGGTCTTGCGCCCTCTTTTTCCGCCCACTCTTTTTAGCTTTCCGTGCTGCTTTTCCCCATTGCCATGCGACACAATAAGCTTTCAAACTTTCCTCATCAATGCCTAACGCTTTACATTCGTTAACGACCTTTTTGGCAATGTCGAAATAATGGAACAAATCTGGCAAGGCACGTCTCACTTTGTCCACGGCCTTGGTGATGTGCGTGTGGTTTAAATCCGCAATCAGCATAAGTCCACAAATGACGCCTATTTCGGCTTGTTGTCGGCTTCTCAGATTACCATCATTATCAAATACGTTGAGTTCACTGATAACACAGCGGTAAAGATAGCTAAAATCATCGTACAGCGTAATCGCTTTTTCAGCAAGATCGATGGCGTGCGTGTAATCCGCTTGCCGTTTCGCTTGCACGTCTTTACTTTTTGCCGATTTCAGTTTTCTTGCGCATTCATATTCCTTTTCAATCGTTGCGTAAGCGGCTGTTTCAAGGCGACCAACCCAGCTTCCAAGATTATGGGCAATGCCATGATAAGTATTCGATTGACGCAATTTATCATTCATCACCTTGGCATGGCCGGCGCGGATGCCGGTACCATCATCGGAAACCAGATAAATAGCTTCTATTCCATTATTACTGAGGCACTCAAAATGATTTTTCCAATCGTCAGCGTTTCGGCTATCAGCCAGCTCCATTCGAAGAATAGCACTACTGCACGGATCCACGGTAATCAGTATCGGAGCGGATTTTGAAAAAATCTCATCACTGGCAAAGACAAGATAGTGGATGACGCTCGTTTCTGTAGAGACTGTCATTGGCAACAAGCCGCCGATTTGTGAGAGCGTTTGACTGATAGAACCCGTAGAGGACAAGTCACAATCAAATCGATTCATCATGGTTGAGATGGCGCCGATACTGCTACGACCCTCCAGTCGAAGCGACAGCATCGTCTGAATGGCGTGTTCTCGTAATGATGATGCGTGAGTGGTTAACGTAGCCTCCTTAAAAAGGAATTGCCCGATTTTCTTGATGCTATTTGCAAGCGAATAAATAAAAGTTCTGAAAACACCGTATTCATCAGCCAAATCGGTGATTGTTCCCCATGCCCGGTTCAATATCGCATGAAGAGCGTTAGTGCCTATAAGCAAACGTATGTCGTTTGAAAGATCGGTACGCCACGTAAATAGCCTTCCTTCAAATTGCTCTTCAAGTGAAAACTGGAAATCTTCTGGGGTTGCTAATGACATGTACAAAGCCTTAAGTGTACAATGAACTATAACTTCTTCCGATTCATTTATACAGGAAAGGTATGGCGTTTTCTTGCTTTATCGAATATTTAATTGCAAAAAGTGTTAACCGAGAAATG
>CAWBLO010000013.1:0-83246 GCA_963789475.1 uncultured Gammaproteobacteria bacterium
TCATTTAACCTCCAAAAATAAGTAATGGGTATAAACCGTAGTTTGTTCTATTATTAGCCCGCTTTATATCAATAAACTATATCCACGAAGCAGATTTGACCCGGATATTAACCCGCAACAATTGAACTAAAATGACTCTCTTTTCTAATTCAGGTCTACCACAATCCTCTTCCGCTCAGCAATGCGAACAAAGGGCCAAACAGCTCAATAGCCATTGTCGTTGCGTGTCACTCAATCGGGAAGCAATGTATGCGGAATTATGGCAACAACAAGACAATACGAATTTGTACCGGATGATCGTTGAAGAACGCCCGTACCTTTTTGCCGAATCTGCCGTATTTGTCACCGATGCATGTATTGAAAGACAGCGTGACATCATTATTGCAGTAGAAAGCGTTATAGCATTACCTGCTTATCAGGAACGTGTCCTTGCGCATGCTCCCCACTCAGCGAAATTCATTCCAAAGGCAAGCGGCGTTTTTTTCGGTTACGACTTTCATCTGAGCGACGAAGGGCCGCAATTGATCGAAATAAATACTAATGCCGGTGGAGCGTTACTCAATGCTATCGTGGCTCGTACGCAAAAAGTCTGTTGTGACCTGGCGGAGGAAGAATTCCTGGCACACACAGCAGGCGCAATGATCACTAATAATCCCGAACAGACATTTATTGAGATGTTTCTTGAGGAGTGGCAAGCTGAACGGGGTCAACAGTCATTAAGGACAATCGCTATCGTCGATGAAAACCCACAAACCCAATATATGCTGCCGGAGTTTATTTTGTTCAAAAAGCTGTTTGAACAAAATAATATCAATGCCGTTATTTGCGATCCCTCTGAGCTTGTTTTTCGAGACCTGGCACTTTGGCACGGAAATCAGCGTATAGATCTTGTCTACAACCGGTTGACAGATTTCGGATTAGAAACGACGGCACACAAATCTTTACTCGATGCCTACCTTGCAGAAGCGGTAGTCGTCACTCCCCATCCACGAGCGCACGCACTTTACGCAGACAAAAGAAACCTGACACTACTGACTGATGAAGCAGCATTGATAGATATCGGAGTTGAGGAGAAAACCAGAGCCATACTTCTTAGCGGCATCGCTCATACAACTTCAGTAGATTCTGACGATACTGAATTTCTGTGGGCCGCACGCAAGCACTTGTTTTTCAAACCTGCTAAAGGTTATGGAAGCAAAGCCGCATACCGTGGAGACAAGCTAACCCGACGGGTTTTTGGTGAAATACTGCAGAGTGACTATGTTGCACAAACGTTGGTGCAACCGAGTGAGCGGCAATTAGAAGTAGAAAACAAAATCGTCGATTTCAAACTTGACCTGCGTCATTACGTTTATAAAAGCCGGACACAATTGATAATCGCCCGTTTATATCAGGGACAAACCACCAATTTCCGCACACCCGGCGGAGGCTTTGCCCAGGTGTTAGTGGTTCCGTGCCTAGATACTGAAATTCAACCCTTAGTTAAAACCAACCAGTATTAGCCATCAACAAAAGTTTGTGTAATACGGCTTTGGTTGTAGCATGATAACTCCATTAGATTCGGACCGTTCTACCATGGCTATAGTAAATGATATACAACAACTCCACGCAGACATGCGCCAATGGCGCCAGCATCTTCATCAGTTTCCCGAAACAGCTTTTGAAGAAACCAAAACGGCAAAATTTATCGCTGATAAACTGACAAGTTTCGGACTGGACGTTCATCAGGGACTCGGTAAGACAGGTGTTGTCGCCACGCTTTCAGCAGGCAACAGTGACAAAAAAATTGCCCTGCGTGCCGATATGGATGCTTTATTCATTCAGGAACAGAACACCTTTGCCTATAAGTCAAGCCACGATGGCAAAATGCACGCCTGTGGTCATGACGGCCATTCTGCGATGTTGCTGGGCGCTGCTAAATATTTATCTGAAAAGCGCCATTTCAACGGTACGGTGTATTTTATTTTTCAGCCTGCGGAGGAAGGTCGCGCCGGCGCCAGGCAGATGATAGATGACGGGTTATTTGAACAATTTCCGGCTGATTGTGTTTTTGGTATGCACAATTTTCCGGATATTCCATCAGGCCATTTTGCCGTTAAGTCAGGCGCAATGATGGCCTCATTTGACTGTTTTGAAATCACTATTACAGGACAGGCGACCCATGCAGCGATGCCTCATTTAGGCAATGACGCCATTGTTGCCTCTGCTCAGCTGATCAATGCCTTGCAAACCATCGTCAGTAGATCAATTAATCCGGCTGATCCAGCAGTAGTCAGTATTACCCAGATTCATGCGGGAAATACCTGGAATGCCATACCGGAATCCGTGGTATTAAGAGGCACTTTCAGATGTTTCAGCAGTACGGTCCAAACAACCATTGCCAGTAAAATCACTCAATTGGTTAATGGCATTTGTGGGGGTTATGATGTTAGCGCAGACATCCGGTTTAACCCGGAAAATGCAGGTTATCCGGTCACTTTTAATAGTGAAGCGGAAACGGCTATCGCCCTAAAAGCGGCACAAGCCGTGGTCGGAGCGAACTGTGTCAATCAACAGCCGACACCCAGCATGGGCTCAGAAGATTTTGCCTTCATGCTGCAAGAAAAACCGGGGTGTTATATCTGGATAGGTAACGGCTCTTCTAAGAACAGCTGTTTATTGCATAATCCGCATTATGATTTTAACGATGAGATATTGCCGGTCGGAGTGGCTTATTGGGTTAAGCTGGTTGAAATGAAGCTGGTATAAGGGCAGCCACAAGCCTGCCCAGAGCAAAGCCGAAGGGGGATTGCCCCTATTTTTTTGGCTCAAACAGCATGTGCGCCATTTTTGCTGCTTTAGTTTTTAAATAATCGACATTGTCATCGTGTGCCACGACTTCCACCGGAATACGACCTACCACGTTAATACCCAGTTTTTTCAACTCATCTATTTTCTTAGGGTTATTGGTCATCAGTTGTATTGATTTTACATGCAGATCTTCCAGCATTAAAGCGGCAATGCTGTATTCTCTCTCATCAGCAAGATGCCCCAGGTGAATATTGGCATCAACAGTATCCATCCCTTTGTCCTGCAAATTATAAGCCTGCAGTTTTTTCAACAAGCCTATACCGCGCCCTTCCTGACGTAGATAAATCAATATACCGTACCCGGCATCATTAATAAGCTGCATGGCCATTGTCAGCTGTTCGCCGCAATCGCAACGCCTGGAGCCCAGAACATCGCCAGTAAAACACTCAGAGTGAATGCGTACGGGTACATTTTCGCGGTTTGTAACGTCGCCTTTAACCAAGGCTACATGCTCCTTTTTATCAATCGTATTGCTGTAGTAATGCAGAATAAACTCGCCGTGTTCGGTCGGAAGTGGAGTCTGTACCAAATCTTTTAGTTGTGCTTTCACGTTTATAACTAATCCAAAAATACTTCATTTCTTGTTCTCAAATGCCTGCTTGAGAATACAATCGAATCCCGGCAGCTTTACCGGAAGATGCTTATTTTACATGACAGAAAAGAATAGTGTTGATGAAGCTTGAGTTCGCACTGTAATATTCGACAACTTAATCTATTCGTTACAATCAATTATGAAATCAGACAGCGCTGCAATCAAAAAACGATATGATCGAATTGCTCCCTATTTTGAGGGTTTGGAAGCTGTAATGGAAGGCTTGTTTTTTAAAAACTGGCGCAAGAAACTATGGGCAAAAGTGGATGGTTATCATATTCTTGAAGTCGGCGTTGGAACAGGGAAAAACTTTGATTATTATCCTGCTGACGCCCGAATTACCGCAATTGATTTTAGCCAGGAAATGCTCAAGCAGGCAACTCATAAAAAGGACAGGAAAAATATCTCAGTTGAGCTTGATCTAATGGACGTTCAGTCTCTATCCTTTGCCGATAACAGTTTTGATACCGTCATCGGTTCTTTTGTTTTTTGTTCGGTGCCATTACCTCTAAAAGGATTAAAAGAGCTATACCGTGTTTGTAAACCGGGTGGCCAGGTTTTATTACTGGAGCATGTAGTGAGTTCAAAACCCTTCATTGCCAGAGTTATGAACTTTATAAACCCGGTGATTGTGGCGCTTGTCGGAGCCAATATTAACAGGAACACGATTAAAAATGTTAAAGCCTGTGGTTTTACCTCAGTACGGGTTGACGAGCACAGCAGTGATATTATTAAATTGATTGAGGCGAGAAAATAACAATCTAATTCATTGCTTGGCTTGACTGATTACAGGCTCTCATACCCTTTAAATCGCTCGGCAATTAAACCGATTAACTGTTCTGCCAAACGGGTCTTATCCATCATCGCCAAGGTTTTTTCACCGTTTTCCCAGAAAACGTGCAAGGCGTTTTGTTCACTATCAAAGCCGCCCAGCTCACGCCCTACCCAGTTTGCTGCAATCATATCGAGTTTTTTTCGCTTCAGTTTGTCTCGCGCATAAGCTTCAAGATCATGCGTTTCAGCAGCGAAACCAACCGTGAACAGGCGCTTTTCGAGTTTTGCGACGTCTGCCAATATATCTTTGGTTTTATGGAGGATTATTGTTGTCAGTTCTTTCTGTTTTTTTATTTTTTCCGGCTCCATGATGGCAGGACTGTAATCAGCCACCGCCGCCGCACCAATGTAAATAGCATGGTCTGGAGCTCTGGACATAACGGCCTCATACATTTGTGCGGCAGTTTCCACTTTCACTAGTTCAATATGTGCAGGCGCTGCCAATGCCACCGGACCGCTGACCAGCGTTACATCGGCACCTGCTTTCAAGGCCGCATTCGCCAGCGCGTAACCCATTTTCCCGGAACTGCGGTTGGTGATGTAACGAACGGGGTCTAAAGGTTCGCGGGTGGGACCGGCGCTGATTAATACTTTCAGGCCTTGTAAGCACTGGGCTGTGGGCTGGATATGAAGTTCCAGTGCCTGAGCCAGATGTTTGCAAATATCGACTGGCTCGGACATCCGGCCAAAACCCGTTTCACCGCACGCCTGATCGCCTTGTTCAGGCCCGATAACCGTAATGCCATGATGCTGGAGTTTCTGTATATTTTCCTGTGTGACTGACTTATTCCACATCGCCTGATTCATTGCCGGTGCGACATAAACCGGACAAGTTGCCGCCAGATAAAGCGTTGACAGCAAATCATCAGCCAAACCGTGACTCAATTTTGCAATAAGATTGGCGGTTGCCGGTGCGATAATCAACAGATCAGCCCAACGCGCCAAACTGATATGCCCCATCGCATTTTCCGCATCGGCATCCAGCAATTCGCTATGCACGGGATTACCGGAAAGCGCCTGAAAAGTTAACGGACTGACAAACTCCATGGCGGAATTGGTCATCACCACCCGCACTTCAGCACCCTGTTTTCTAAGCAGCCTGACTAATTCAGCGGACTTGTACGCGGCAATGCCACCGCTAACGCCTAATAAAATATGCATGTTAATGACCATACCTGGAAACGAATAAAAAAGTCTACGTTGCTTTTATGCTAATACTATGATTTTTCTTGAACTTCTTTGTGGGCGATGCCAGATTAATTAAAATGATAAAATAAAATAAGAATGAAATTCTGGGGCCATCTATCATTGTTCCAAAACAGCCAACACAGAGAAAGCCGATAACGCACAGTAAACAAGCAAATGAAAAATATTTTTTGTCTAAATATTGTTTAAACATGTTAGTTAAAGAATACCCTATCAATAATACGATCATAACTAGTACCCATCTTCTGAAATACATTCGATAACCTAAACAAGCAGAGGTTTGCCAATATAAGTCCATCGAAACGGTTTTGCCAAGGTTTCATTAAAAAATGTGAGTGTTGGCAAAGCTGCTGATTTTGCCCGGCAACGCTTTCAGACCCGCGCTCAGGGAATCACTGGAGTTCAGGTGTTCAACCACCAGTCGATGATAACGGTCGTTTAGACGTGAATCCACGTCTGGCAGTTTTTTTTAAAATCATAATGTGCATCATGCCAAAATTTAGGAAAAGTTGTGTAGATACTTATGTTGTAAAAGGGGGATTGAGAGGGATTAGCGCTTAAAATTTTTCAAACGCGGTTAACTTTAAGGAACAGTATATGTTGATGAATTTGGCGGTAGGGCTGTCTACCATTCGGCAGTGAATTTCAAATCACTTGGCTATGGCGACGTGGTGATGAGCAAACGATGGAAGTTGCTGGGTCTCTCGAGTCAGCCAATGGAATATTGATGTTAGCAATCACAGGGGCGGTTCTTATGGCGATCCTGCAGCAGTTGATCAAGGCGCAATCTGACTTCATCAAACGACAGGATTAGCAGTGCGATCACGCTCGAACGAATCGTCCTGTCAGTTCCGCCTAATGTCCCGGGAGGTCTCCCGGCTTTTCTGTTTCACGTCCCGTTTTTCCTGCCGGCACTCAGAACGACTCTTACGGTATTTTTCGAGTTCAGCTCTAAACCAATCGGCACTGTTTACAGCTGGATTTGAACCACATCTTACGCGATAGGCTCGGCCACTTATGCTGCTTTCTGATGCAGCACCTTCGATGAAGTCTTCAGAAGACAAGATTAGCCCTTTTCCCATTAGATACTGGTACTTCTTGTTTAGATGGCTCACTGCCTCACCAGAATCATACCAGGTTCCATTACGATCAAATTGGCACCCGGATTCCTGTAAATACGAAAACAGATGTGCAATCTCGAGCTTTGTCGCAGGCATAGGTTCCCCTGCAAAACTCACACTGGCTAAGATTGTGGCAAAAATTAAAAAAAGTTGCTTCATCATTCCTGCTCTGTTAGGTTTGAGGCTTGCCCGATGCTGGCTCCTGGTAGTGCTGCGGCTAAGGGCAGGCATCAGGCAACCCTTAACAATGCAGCCATTCATAGTAAAAAGCGCACCACCAATTTAATCTTTTAAAGAGACTCTAACACTTCAAGCAAAAAAAACAATACGTACAAATACCTATGCTCGCTCGAATCCGTCGATCCAGCACCCTGAAGGAATACCAATACTATCTGGCGCTATTGCCGCTCGCCACCGATTTGCATCATACCTTGGGCTTGTTGTTGGTACGTAAAATCAATCCATCTGCCGCCTTGATTGAATTTGCCGAAGCTGTCAAACTTGCGCCGGACAATCCGCAACTGCGGACGCTAATCGAGCATTTAACGACAGCAAAGTGATCATCTATTGATTGTGTGTTCTAGCGGCGGAAACCGCTTTTTTGATCTTGAGTGCATTGACGGACTGATACTCAATAAGCTGGCCGGTTTGGCCGGGTCAAGGTTGTAAAACAACAGTTGAAAAGGGGGTTGTGATGAAGAAATTCGGTATTTCCCGCCGGGAATGGTTGGTCAGTGCAGGCTGCCTGAGTTTGAGTGCGCTTACAGGCTGTATGACACAAATGCCGCGCAGCGACAGCATCAGTCTGGAACCTTATCCAAGCAATGCCGCCGAGGCCTTCTTCCGTTTAAAAACGGGCAATCAGCGCTTTATGGAAGAAAAGTCCATCCATACCCATGAAACGGCCTCATGGCGAAGTTTGCTGGTCGAAGGGCAAAAACCGTTCGCTACGGTACTCGGTTGCAGCGATTCTCGCGTACCGCCCGAAATGGTGTTCGATGTCGGATTCGGCGACATCTTTACGATCAGACTTGCAGGCAACATCATCGCCGAAGACGTGATCGGAAGCATGCAATATGCCGTGGCCCATCTGCATACGCCGCTCATCATCGTGCTGGGCCATGAAGGTTGCGGAGCGGTCAGCGCCACCGTCGAGGAAATGCTCGGCAAGACCGAGGAACTCAAACACATCGGAGCGTTGATCGCGTTGATCAAACCGGGCCTGACGCAACTTAATTTGCAGCTTGAGCGCAAGGCACTGCTGCACGCTGCGGTGGAAGCCAATGTGCGTTGGTCGATGCGGCAACTCAGCGCCTTGCCGGAAGCAAAGCGGGCGTTGAGTAAAAAACTCATTTCTTTCGTGGGTGCGGTCTATGAACTGAATACCGGTAAGGTGCGTTTTCTGGATTGACTTGGACGGCGATCGAATAACTTTTTGACATTCAAAATACTATGAACCATTCAATCGACAAAAAACAGTTAGATGACTTTTCCCTGGTACTGGGCGGCCCGCTTTTCAGCTTTTTATGCGTACACGGCTAACCACCGATACGCTTGATTTGGTCAAGCGTAGAGTGATCGTTTTTTCCCTGTTTACCTGGTTGCCATTGCTGTTGCTTTCGGTGCTGGCCGGCGAGGCGGTAGGCGGCGCTATTAAAGTCCCTTTTATTTATGATGTGGATGTACACGTCCGCTTTCTGGTGGCATTGCCATTGTGTGGTGGCGGAGCTGGGCTGCTGGTGGCGGAGCTTGTGGTTCATCAGCGAATAAGGCTGATTGTCCGGCAATTTATCGAGCGCGGGATCGTTCCGGCGCGATCGCTACCGGAGTTTGAAGCTATTATCGGTTCCGCGATGCGTCTGCGCAATTCAGTGGTGATCGAGGTATTTCTGATTGTCCTTGGTATGGACGGCTATGCATTACCTCTGGGCAAATCAGATGGCGCTGGAATCGGCCACCTGGTATGCGGCCATCGTGGATGGACATCGCGAATATTCCCTGGCAGGCTATTGGTACGCCTTTGTCAGCATTCCGGTTTTTCAATTCCTGTTAGCGCGCTGGTTTTTTCGCATTTTCATCTGGGCGCGGTTTTTGTGGCAGGTTTCCCGGCTGGATCTGCATCTCGTGCCGACGCATCCCGACCGCGCTGCGGGACTCGGTTTTCTTGGGGGAAGTGCGGCTGCATTTATGCCGTTACTGCTGTCTCAAGGCTTCTTGTTGGCAGGCCTGATCGCCAACCACATTTTCTATGACGGCAAAACACTATTGGACTTTAAACCGGAGATCGTAGCCGCCGTGGTTTTTTTGTTGCTGCTTGTACTCGGCCCTTTGTGCGTGTTCGCTCCCCGCCTGGCGCAAGTCAAACGGCAGGGCTTGCTTGAGTATGGTGCACTGGCGAACCGCTACGTTGACGAGTTTGACCAGAAATGGCTGCGCGGCGGAGCTCCGCTGGATGAACCACTGGTCGGCAGCGGCGATATTCAATCCTTGAACGACATGGCAGGCAGCTTTGAGGTAATACACACGATGCGACCGTTTCCGTTCAGTAAAACCGTTGTATTGCAAACCGCTATTGCCGGCTTGATGCCGGTGCTGCCACTGGCTTTGACGATGATTTCCCTGGAAGACATCGTTAAACGCTTGCTTGGGATTTTGTTATGATGTTAATCAAAAGCCCATATTTGTAATTTGAAGCGAGGGAAATAAAAATGAACAAAGACACTAACAAAAAACACACTCATAAAGGCAGCGGCCCAAATAAGAGCGCTGAACCTCTGAACAAAGACACATCCAAAAAACACGCTCATAAGGACATCACCCCTATTGAGACCGCTGAACCGATCTCCGTAGACCGGCGCTCGCGTACAGATCGCAAGGACGAAGGCAAGGCAATGCGCCTTGCGGTGCCGTTGGCGAGCCACGCGCAGTGGCAGGCCCCGGCCAATCGCCGCGATCCTGTTGATCTGCTGATCGAATCCGGCGCCGATCGGGTCCAGGAACTGCTACCGATCCGTTACGGGCGGATGATGCAATCACCGTTCGCATTTTACCGGGGAGCCGCAGCCATTATGGCGGCTGATCTCGCGGGTTTGCCGTCCACCGGTATTCGCGTGCAAGCCTGCGGCGATTGCCATTTGGTCAACTTCGGCAGCTTCGCTACGCCGGAACGGCGGCAGATCTTCGCCATCAATGACTTCGATGAGACCCTGCCGGCGCCCTGGGAGTGGGACATCAAACGGCTTGCCGCCAGCTTTGTGGTGGCTGGACGGAACAACGGTTTCACCGCCGCCGAAGCACGCGAGTCGGCACAGGCTTGCGCACGCAGCTACCGCGAACGGATGCGTGAATTCTCCAAGATGGGGGTGCTCGATTTTTGGTATTTCAGCATCGACATGGAGGCGGTGCTTGAGACGTTCGAGGATGATATCACCAGGGAGCGCGCCAAAAAGCGTTTCGCCAAGGCCCGCGACCGCGATGTGCTGGATGAGGATTTTCCCGAGCTGGTCACCTTCGAGGGCGGCAGACACCGTATTCGCGACATTCCGCCGTTGATCTACCACCTGCAGGGCGAGGAAGAAGCGGTAGTGGAAGCGCGCGTGCTTGAAGCATTTGAACACTACCGCGCTACGCTGGCGGAAGACCGGCGGGTATTGCTGGATCACTATGAGTTCAGGGACATCGCCATGAAAGTGGTCGGGGTCGGCAGCGTCGGCACCCGTTGCGCTATTATGCTCTTGATGGGTGGAGCGGACGATCCGTTGTTCCTGCAGGTCAAGGAAGCGCGCGCTTCGGTGCTGGAGCCGTATGCCGGACAAAGCACTTACTCGAATCACGGGCAGCGCGTGGTGATGGGGCAACGGCTGATGCTGTCGGCAAGCGATATCTTTCTCGGCTGGACAGAGACTGCAAGAGGACACTTCTATCTCCGGCAAATGCGCGACATGAAACTGAAGCCGCTGGTCGAACTGTTCAGTCCATCCGTGATGAATCAATACGCCGAACTTTGCGGTTGGGCGCTGGCGGGCTCCCATGCCCGTTCCGGCGATGCCGCGAAAATCGCCGGCTACCTGGGCAAGAAAGAGGATTTCGATGAGGCGCTGGCGGATTTTTCTGAAAGCTACGCCGACCAGAACGAGCTGGATTATAAGGCATTGGTGCAAGCGGTGCAGAAGGGGCGTTTGGAAGTTTATCTGGAGCGTTGAGTCGGGGTGATTAATGAACCTCTATGAAGAAGCAGAACTATACGTATTCAATTCCCCTCTTTGAAAAAGAGGGGTTAGGGGAGATTTTTTAAATAAATCCCCCTCAATCCCCCTTTTTCAAAGGGGGAAGTAAATGCTTGCGCAGAACCGACAACCGGAATTTGGAGGACAACAGGATGGGCTGGATTGGCAGTCGTTTAAGCCGTTATATGAACAACAATGTGGTGGCATGTGGTTGCGTGGCAATACGCTCATGCCTGTTGCTGGGCATCGTGCTCAGCTTGCCGGGCTGCGCGAGCTTCGGCCCACCTAGCGTGGATCGGGATCGCTTCGATTACATCAATGCGATCTCAAGTTCCTGGAAACAGCAAACCCTGCTCAATATCGTCAAGATGCGCTATGCCGATACGCCGGTGTTCCTGGATGTGGGGCAGATCATCAGCGGCTACCAGTTTCAGGGAGCTGTGGCGGTGAGTGGATCGCTCAATAGCGCAAGTGCAGTGGGCGATATCTTGAACCTGGGGTCCGCTGGCAACGCTACACTGATCGTCCGACAATCACCTACACCCCCCTGACCGGTGCCCACTTTATGCAAGTCATGATCACGCCGATTCCGCCTCCAGCCCTGCTCATGCGCGCCGAAGAAGGCTGGCCCATTGACACGCTGCTGCAGATTGGGGCGCAAAGTATCAACGGACTCTCGAATCGCAAAGGCGGAGCGCGAGGCCATGCGGCCGATCCCGATTTCGTCAGGCTGTTGATGGCCTTACAGCGTCTCCAGGCTTCCGGTGTGATTGATTTGCGGGTGGAAGTGTCCAAGGAGTCGAAGCAGGAAGGTACGGTTATGGTCATCAGTCACGAGGATCTTCCCCCCGAAATCCAGGCCGATCGAGAGCTGGTCAGGAAACTTTTGGGGCTGCGGACCGATCTGCAGGAGTTCAAGATAGTGAGCGACACGGTCTCTGGAAAAGATGATGTAATCGCTATGAAGACGCGTTCAGGATTTCAAATCTTGAATCTACTGGGTTCTAACGTCGAAGTACCGCCCGAGCACATTGCGGAACGGCGTACTTACCCCTCAATTCCGGAAGCGGGAGGAATCCAGTCGCTGCCGCCTTTGATCAGAATTCATGCGGAAAAGTCGCAACCGGCAGATGCTTTCGCAGCGGTCAAGTATCGCGATTACTGGTATTGGATCGACGACCGCGATTTCAGATCAAAAGGGGTGTTTACGTTTCTGATGATCATCATGACGCTGGCGGAGAAAGAAGATAAAGCCCAGGCGCCGGTTGTCACGATCCAGGGGAATTAAACCGTGTGCTTTGATGGACACTGCGGCGAAATCCGCTGATTCCTGGATTAGTAGTGTCACACGAGCATGCAAATTTGCTCTTGCAAATCGGATAATGTAAGCAGACAATTAAGCAAATGCTGGAAGTTAGATCGTTTCGGAGCCGGGGAGCAGAATCGAGCCTGGCGACCAGGACTCAGTTATCGTTCCCGGGAAATCCACCTGTTTTGAGAGAAAAACCATGACTCATTCCAAACCACCCATCAATCGCTATTGCCGCAACTTCGCCCTAATTCGAGCGATGTTGATAGCGCTGGCTATTTTGCCGGCTGGATGCAATAAGGACGAGCAGCAAACAAGCAAGGCTCCGCCCGCCCAACCTCCCTCTGCGCAGAGCGTGCAGCCAGCGACAGCGCCAACGGAATCTGCGCCGCCTCAACCGACACCAGCACCCGCTGCTAAACCATTGACCGACCTGGAATCCCTCGTTGCACCTATTGCGCTGTATCCGGATCAGTTGCTGGCGGAACTACTGGTAGCCTCCACTTATCCCCTCGAAGTAGTACAGGCAGCCCGGTGGCTGGAGACCAAGCCCGATCTTGCGACGCTCAGCAGCAAGGACTGGGACGCTAGCATCATGCGACTTACCGCCGTACCTCAGGTCGTCAAGATGATGAATGATCACCTGGACTGGACCACACAACTCGGCGACACTTTCCTGGCCAAACCGTCTGAGGTCATGGATGCGATCCAGAAACTGCGAAAACGTGCGACAGACTCGGGATTCCTGAAGGATACACCGGAACAGAAAGTAACCGCAAAGACTGTGTCAGCAGAGCAACCGGCTGAAGGTACATGGGCCACCGAGGGCACAAGCGCAGAAAGCGGTGGTGCTACGATTAAGGCTACTCCGGCAGTCATGAAAAGGGAAGTCATTACCATCGAGCCGGCCAAAGCCGATACGGTCTATGTGCCTCAGTACAATCCGGAAACCGTATATCAAGCCCCGCTAGCGCCGCCGCCGACCACAGATGCCGGCTACGCCTATCCCGCCACGACTGTGGCTAACACCTATCCGTCCGCTGCACCTGCGCCCGGCTATTACCCAACTTACTATCCTCCGGCGCCTGCGACGACCACGACGTCAAGCACTGATTCCTGGGTTAATTTCGGTACCGGAGCAGTGGTGGGAGGACTTCTGACCTGGGGCATCATGGAATGGGCCGACAATGATGATTGGGACGATTACAACCACGTCGGCCATTATTACGGCAACACTGTATGCCGTAACGGCAACTGCTGGCATGGGGGGGAGGAGGCGGTTATTACGGTGACCGGGGCAACATCAACTCCAATAGGAACACCAACATTTCCAGAGACACGAATATCTCCGGCAACGAAATCAATATCGACCGTGGCGGCACTTTCAGTCAGAACAATTTGAAGCCCACACAACGGCCTGCCGGTTGGCAGCCCGATCAGCGCCACCGGCGAGGCCAGGACTATCCGGAAGCGGTACAAAAACGGCTCGGCGCAACCCAACAGCCCGCTTTGGCCGGTCAGCGGCTCGGTGCAGCCCAGACACTACCGGCTACAACGAGAGGATTCGCCGACGCTGGACAACGGCCTTCCGCCAAAACTCTGCCTGCCGAGCGCAGGCCTTCCAGTGCCGACATTCGGCAACAGCTTGCGCAAAAGCCCGGAACTCAGGACAGGCCGGGGGCGAAATTGACACAACCGAGGCCGGAAACTCGTGATGTCCAGGGAAGGCCGGGGCAAGGTTCGCGGGACAATGCTCTTCAAGGCATCAAAACCTCAGGGCAGGCCGCGCGCTTCGAGAGCCAAAGGGGCTCGAATAGCCGCAAACCAGCACCTCCTGCCACTCGTGAGATTCAAGCTCGTAAACCGGCAGGTGGAGAGCGTGCCCAGCGCCCGCAGACCGAAAGGCCTCGGCCAAACGCGATGGAGAAGAAGCCTCAGATCGCGCAGCGGCAAGCCCAGATACCTAAACAGGCAGGGCGCAGTCAAGCGGTTGCAGGCCGCGAACGCAATCAGCAACAGATAGCGACACAACGTCGTTCGGAAGCTGCTCGGCCCAATGCTTTTGAGGGCTCACGCAACGCCAGTGCGACCCAGAACTTTAGCCAGCGAGGCGGCTCTAGTATGCAACGCTCGGCCAACGCCGGAAATATGCGCGCTTCCGGTGGCGGTGGACGTTCAGGTGGTGGAGGCATGCAAGGAGGCGGTGGGCGCTCAGGTGGTGGAGGCATGCACGGAGGCGGTGGACGTTCAGGTGGTGGGTCGGAGGTGGTGGCGGTGGCGGTGGTGGAGGGCGACGCCGATGATTGGGAAGCCCAACCATTCAGTGACAAAATTGGCAAAAAGAGTCATGCGTGGGGACGTTGCAGTATCACCCGCGCGTGACGCAATGTCACCTTCTATTCATTTTAATCAAGCAGTCAAGACTGAGGTTCCCATAATGTATCGCGAAATTAAAAACATACTTCTGGCAGCGCTGATTTCAGCCCCGTTATTTGCTCACGCTGCCCCCACGAGCTCTGCGCCGACCGCCCCTGCCGAGTCCAAAAGCTCCGAAGCGCAAGGCTTTAAGACCCCGGATGATGCGGCCAAGGCATTGCTGGAAGCAGCTCGCAGTGACGACCGCAACCAGATTATCGCCGTATTCGGCAGCCACGATGCAGAGCTTCTATCGTCCGGAGATGACGTCGAAGACAAGAATAACCGCTCGGACTTTGTCACCCTGGCACAGGAAAAAATGGCAGTGGAGAAGATTGGTGAGGACCGGGCTATCGTGCATGTCGGCAACACAGATTGGCCTTTCCCCATTCCTCTGGTGAAAAATGGCGATAACTGGCAGTTCGATGCTGAACAGGGGCGCCAGGAAATCATTAACCGGCGCATCGGACGCAATGAGCTAAGCGCGCTTGGCGCAATCCGCGGCTATGAGGAAGCCCAGTTTGATTATGCCATTTCGGACAGAGACGGTGATGGGGTGTCCGAATATGCGCAAAAATTGCAGAGCGAGCCGGGCAAGTTCGATGGACTGTTCTGGGAAGCGGAAAACGAGCAGCCACAAAGCCCTCTCGGGCCACTGTTTGCCGAAGCAAGAGCCGAGGGTTATAAGGCCAAAGGCACGACCGAAAAACCTTCTCCCTACCACGGCTATTACTACCGCATCCTCACCCGGCAAGGTGGCAACGTTCCCGGCGGCAAATATGATTATATTATCAACGGCAACATGATTGCAGGTTTCGCATTGGTGGCATTTCCCGCCCAATATGGCTCCTCCGGCATTATGACCTTCGTCGTCAATCATCAGGGCAAGATTTTCCAGAAAGACCTGGGCCCCAAAACTGCCGAAATTGCCGGGAATATGAAGGAGTACAACCCGGATTCGAAGTGGGAGCCGGTCTATGTGCCTGAGTAATCAAGTAGATGATCGTAGTTTCATGGCGACCTCCATGGAGAACACATTGAAATAATCGAAAAACATACCCACCCTTTGAAGTTTTTATAACGTTAAATCATTCAGGAGATAAACCATGTTCAATCCAATATCCATCCGTTTGTCCGTGGGCGTTTTCGCTGTTGTTCTCGGCAGTTGGGCGCAGGCGCAAGAAGCACCTTCACTTCAGCAGGCCCAAACCGAGTGCCAGAGCATCGCCCAGCAGCAAACCGGTTCTAACCCAAATGCCACAGCTACCACCCAGCCTCAAGCAGGCGGCCGGGCTAGGGGCGCAGCAACCGGAGCTATGGCCGGTGCCGCCAAGGGTAAAATCAAGTCTAATCAGTACAGTAACGTGCCCGATAATGTCGCCGAGGAATACACCCGCAACCAGATGCAGGATGCTGCCAAGATGGGCGTAGTAGCGGGAGCATCCAGACAGCGGCAGGGGCGCCGGCAGGACGCAGATGCCCAGAACTCGGCTGCTACTGCTTACAACCAGGCTTATGGCGCCTGCATGGCAGCCAAGGGTTTTCCTGCGGGGATGTAAAGAATCTTTACTAGAAAGACTGAGATTATCAGCCATAATTCATCCGATAAATAATTAAAGTAACAGGAAAAATGTATGTTAAATAATAAATGGTTAAGTTTTTTAGTAATAAGTCTGCTGGCTCTTACGGGTTGTGCAACGACGGGCGGTCAGTTAGCGGGTTCCGCAACGGATATCACTCGTGAGTCTAACGCCGCATTGCAGGATCTTTACGCAAGCAATCCGGAGGCCAGACAATTGGCGAGACGGGCCAAAGGATACTGGTATTCCCAAGCATCGTTAAAGCAGGCTTCCTGGTCGGCGCGCAATATGGCACTGGCGGTGCTTTGTTTAAAAAAGGCAGAACAGCGGGCTATTACAATATCGTCGCAGGATCGTATGGCTTGCAGGCCGGCATACAATCGTTCAGTTATGCGTTGTTTTTCATGGACAATGCCTCATTGAACTACCTTAATCGTAGCGAAGGCTGGGAAATCGGCGTCGGCCCGAGTATTGTCGTCGTTGATGAGGGAATGGCCAGATCACTCACTTCTACGACAGTGCAAAAAGGGGTGTATGCGTACATCTTCAGTCAGAAAGGTTTAATGGCTGGATTGGGGCTGCAAGGATCAAAAATTACCCGTATTATATCCGGATTAAGGCACAACGGGTTACGAGCGATTTTATAATTAGTTGATAAAAAACAACACAATCAGTTAAAGTGACTACAAATGTGATAAACATACTTAACCACAAAGCCACATAAAACATTGGATAAGGAATTGAAAATATGAACGATTTTAAGTTCTCCCCGTTTCGCACTACGCGTCTTGTGCAATCGGAGATTCAAGAATTTCTCGATACCGTTTCGATGGCCGTCCTGGCCTACCAGGAAGGCATGATTGCGTATCTTAAAGAAGGCTGGCTGGAGGTTACTGAAGAAAAGTTGCAACAGATTTCTTCGTACGAATCCAGGGGTGACAGTCTGCGCACGAATATCGGGTTAACTCTCTACACCGAGATGCTGTTGCCTGATACTGCCGCCGACATATTGGGCCTGCTGTCGGATTTAGATCATTTGCTCGATCGTATGCGGGGGCATTTCATTCTCGTGGGGATCGAAAAACCGGAATTCCCGGACGACTGTCGTGAATCCATCATCGATTTTATCAGTCACGCCTGCAGCGCTATGGAACATACCGTAGCCGCGTCACGTATTTATTTTCGCGACCCGAAAGCGGTCCATGATCAAATTCATAAAATTCAATACCACGAACAAGAGGCGGAAAAATTTGTTATCCGCTTGCTCAAAAGCATATTCGCCGGTAATTATCCTTTGGAACGCAAATGCCATCTACGCGATCATTTGGTGCATATCGACCAGCTCGCCAATCAGGCCGATGAAACCGGCGATGCTTTGGCTATTTATGCCGTTAAGCGTGCAATTTAGTTGGCCGGTAACATGATTGATCTGGGCTTTTTCATCTTTCTCTCCAGCGGCTTATTTTTAGGCTGGTCTTTGGGCGCCAACGATGCCGCCAATATTTTCGGTACCGCTGTTACCAGCCGCATGTTGCGTTTTCGCACCGCAGCAATCCTGTGCGCAGTATTCGTAATTATAGGCGCTGTGGTAAGCGGTGCAGGGGCATCGCATGGTCTTGGCAAACTTGGCGCAGTTAATGCACTGGCGGGATCTTTTACCGTCGCTTTGTCAGCAGCGGTAACCGTTTACACAATGACCAAATGGGGGTTGCCGGTTTCGACAACCCAGGCAGTCGTTGGCGGTATCATCGGCTGGGACCTGTTCAGCGATTCACCAACGGATATGGCTGCACTCACCCAAATTGCGGGCACCTGGATTGCCAGTCCGATACTGGGTGCGCTCTTTGCCTGGCTTATCTATTGGGGACTCAACGGTTTGATTAACCTTACAAAACCGCACTTGCTGTGGCAGGATCACTGGACCCGGCTAGGTCTGGTGTTGGCCGGGGTGTTCGGCGCTTATAGTTTGGGCGCCAATAATATCGGTAATGTTATGGGGGTATTCGTAGATTCTTCGCCTTTGCAGGAAATTCAAATCGGCAAGTTGTTTGCTCTTTCCGGTCCGCAACGGCTGTTTTTGTGGGGCGGTATCGCTATCGGTGTCGGCGTGTTTTTTTCAAGGCCTGTTATGACCACCATCGGTAAAGGTATCGTGCCAATCGGGCCTCTTGGCGGGTGGGTTGTTGTTGTTTCCCAGGCGCTTGTTTTATTCATTTTTTCATCAACTTCGCTGCAACAATTTATTACAGGCTTGGGACTGCCGCCTATTCCGCTAGTCCCGGTATCCAGTTCCCAAGCGGTGGTCGGCGCTGTTTGTGGTATTGCGTTAGCACGTGGCATAAAGGGTTTGCGCCAGATACGCTGGTGGGAACTCGGGAAAATTGCCGTGGGGTGGATCACCACGCCGATCAGCGCGGCGCTTATCTGTTATGTGTTGCTATTTATTGTGCAAAACGTTTTTGAACAACAGGTTTTTATAGCCCCAAGCGCTTCGAGTGGCGGCCTCGTGCCGTAAATCATTATTTTTCGACCGGGAACTCGACGATGGGTGCGTTTTCCAGGAGTTTCTCGACTACAGCCGTCATCGGTGCATGATCGATTTTGCTCATGAACGTGGAGTAAGTGAGTGAAGCCAGTAATGAACGCAGGTCACTCGCCCATGGCGGCAGGTAACGGGCAGGCCGGCAAAGCCCCATGGCGGCCAACTCGCACAGTGCTGGAATATCCTGAGCTTCCAGCTTTCCACAGAATAACAGGCGCAAGCAATCGGAGCGTCCTGCAGAGAAAATCGCACGGATCACACTGCTTACCTGCAACAAGCCAAAGAGATAAACGACATCCTTCGTGAAGGGCGCCCCGCCGGTGATCACTCCGCCCCGGAACACACGCCGGGCATTTTCGAAAGATTGATCGGGATTGCCGGTGCGTTCAAGAAAATAGCCATACACTTCCAGGAAGTCTGCGCCCTCGATTGCCATCTGTATAGCAAACACGCGGTCTGCTAGCCGGCGCAGACGATCCAGTTCCATGGTGCCGCTGGTGATTTCCGCGAAGACAGCAAGACCCTCCTGGGTGCGGGTGGTACTGGGATGTCCGGCTCCGAGAATCGGCAGGTCGGTCTGAAAACGGCCATTGAGCGATGTCGCCACATGGATATAAGCCTCGTGGTTCAGCAACTGCGCCGCATCCCTATCGGTAAAGCGGGCATCGCGCCGGATACGAATCCGGTCTGCAGTGGCCAGGGCGTTGGCGGACAGGGTATCGACCAGTGTCACCTTGGGCGCATCTTCCCCGAAATGCAGGCTTACCGCCGCCTCGATCTCCTTGGCAACGTCCTCGGCGGAAAGATGGGCGGGCGGGGCAACACCCAGATCAATGCGGGCGAGCTGGTCGATGACGTCTTGGACGCTCTGTGCAAGTTCCAGCGGGGTGGCTGGGAATGAAGCGCAAAGGGTCGGTTGGTTCGCCGTAGACTTGACGCGAATACTCAAAAAACACCGGGGTACCGACGCCAGCCAGCATGCGGGCGCCGGTTTCGATGCTATTTGCCTGCCGCTCCAGCCATTGGTCGATCGGAGAAATCGGAATGATCATCCGGCGCGCTTCACGAATGATGTCGATGGTGGGTTTCGCATCGAAGCCGGGATAGCTGATCTCCGGCAATTCCCGAGCACCTTTGGCAAAAAAGTCTTTTTTGACTGACACAGGCCAATCAATGGAACGGAGAATCCTTACGCGGCGAGCCCCATCATAGAGAAGATGGGCAACTTTTCTTATCCGGTCTTTTTCCCGTTCTTTGATTTTTGTCATATCCGAGCCCTCTCATATAAAAATCGTAGTCCAAATGCTATTATACTAAAATTGTCTATCAAACTGAGATTGTTCATCTTAATAACAATGGACAGTGAAAGATAAAATAGAAAACAATAGCTCGATTTTTTAACCAGGAATAAACAAATTGAAAATAAATAGTCAAAAAATGAAACAAAATTCCGTAGTATTAGCCTTGGCATTATGCGTCATCGGTACCTTATCGGGATGTTCTTATATTCAGTCGGGAAGTAATGAGGCGAAGGCGATAGCGGTTGAGCCAGCGCCTAATGCCGGTTTTATCGAACAGCCTGAGCGAGATAAAAAAATAGCGTATTTGCCGTTTCAGAGAGCCTGGATCAAGCCGGGTTTCGACAAGAGCAATTACAAGGAATTGGTTGTCGCTCCCGTCAATACCCAGTATATGTTGAAAATGGATTGGCTTCATGATATGAGTTCGGCCAGCTGGTTTGGCGATGTCAAGAAAGATATTGACGAGCTTGCGGTGTACTTTCATGACCAGATAGTTAAGGAATTTGAAGATGATCCCAATCATCGCTTTCAAGTCATCGATTCACCCGGAAGGCATAAAAAAGGAGTTTTGCGTCTGGAGATCGCATTAGTCGAAATAGACCCATCGACACCGGTATTACATGCGCTCAGTTGGGCAGGCCCTATAGGTACGGGTTCCGCTGTTGGTATGGTCAACCAGCGCCGGGCCGCGTTCGAAGGCCGTCTGCGCGATTTGAAAACCGGCGAGATCGTAGCAACCTTCGCCGATCGCAATATGGCGGATGTCGGCCCCATCGATCTGACCCGCCTGACCTGGTATGGGCCGGCCAAGGGCATTATGGATATGTGGGCGAAGCAGTTCGTACAAATCGCCAATCGGAAACCGGGTGAGAAAGTAACCGATCCTATTGCGTTTACATTGAGACCTTTTTAGTTTGTAAATCATAGTGATTGCAGATTATTGTCAATTTTCTTAAGCTGGGACAGATAACATCCCTTAAAGGGATGTTATCTGTAAATTCGTCCCGCTTAAATTTGAAGCTGATTTTTTAAACCTGGAGTAAACAATTGAAAATAGATAGTCAAACTATTAAAAAGAATTCCGTAATTTTAGCGTTGTCGTTATGCGTTATTGGCACACTTTCGGGGTGCTCTACTATTCAGTCGGGAAGCAATACTGCGAAAGCGGTGTGGGTTAATCCGGCGCCTGATGCCGGCTTTATCGAGCAGCCTGACCGGCACGTTAATCCAGCGGATTTACCGTTTCATAAGGTTTGGATCAAGCCCGGCTTCGACATGAATAATTACAAGCAATTGGTGGTAGCGCCCGTCAATACACAATACATGCAGGAAATGAGTTGGCTTCATCGTCTGAGCTCGGCTAATTGGCTAAGAAATGTCGAAAGGGATATTGCAGAGCTGGCACTGTACTTCCATAATCAGGTAGTCAAGGATTTCCAGACAGATCCCAATCATCGCTTTCAAGTCATTGAGTACCCCGCACAACCTAATCAACCGGCTTTGCGTCTGGAACTCGCACTGATCGAAATAAACCCATCGAAACCGGTATTACACGCAATCAGTTGGGCTGCTCCTATAGGTACGGGTGCCGCTGCCGGTGTAGTCAATCAGCGCAGAGCCGCGTTCGAAGGCCGTTTGCGTGATTTGCAAACCGGCGAGGTAGTGGCGACTTTCGCTGACCGCGACATGCAGGATGTCGGCCCCATCGATCTGACTCGCCTGACCTGGTATGGCCCAGCCAAGGGCATTATGGATCAGTGGTCCAAGCAGTTTGTGCAAATCGCCAATCGTAAACCCGGCGAGGTAATAACTGATTCAACTGCGTTTACACTAAGACCGTTCTAGTGAGCCGGTGAAAGTAACGCCTGAAATACTGTTTTTCACCACTGAGACACAGAGATAAAGATATAGTCTCCAGATAGTAAACTTTTGCCGTTCTATTGCCAGATTACCCTTGTAGGGGCGGATTTATCCGCATAGTGCGAATCTGCTGCTCCTACAAAAACCTGCTTCCCGGCAAAATAATTGCGGGGAGCGTAATGCATTTCCAGATGCCTATATTGAAAACTCTGTGCCTCTGTGGTTATCTGTTTTTATAAAACAAGGGAAATCGAGTTTCATCATGCTGAAATTTATTAAAGTGTCATTACTGGTATTGACGCTGATAGGAACCACTGTCTGGGCTGTACTGGCCGTCTATTTTGGTGATTCCCACAGCAGTATCATTCAGACGGGAGTTGCGGCGGTATTCGGTTTGTTTGGCCTGGTGACGTTAGCCGGTTTAGGCTTTTTCGCGTTGGCGCAAGCGCCTATTGGTCACTTATTTAATGCTGTTTATTGCAGTTTTGAGTTGGTGGTGGTTTGCTGTGAGTCCATCCAATGAACGGCAATGGCAAACTGATCTGGCTAAACTGCCTTATGCGACTATTGATGGTGACTTTGTCACTGTGCATAACATTCGGAATTTTGATTACCGCAGTGAATTTGATTATAGGCCTGTCTATTACAGTAAAACATTCGATTTAAATAAGCTTGAAAGTGGCGATTTGTTTGCTGTTTATTGGATGGGGCCCGCCATTGCGCATACGATAGTGAGTTTTAATTTTGGCGATAAGGATTATCTCGCTGTATCAATTGAAGCACGTAAAGAGTTGAATGAAGGTTATTCCACCATTAAGGGTTTTTTCCGGCAGTATGAACTCACCTATATTGTGGCAGATGAGCGCGATGTGATTCGTTTGCGCACCAACTATCGTAAGAATCCGCCTGAAGATGTTTATCTTTATCGTGTACTGCCAAATAAAGAAAATGTTCGTCGCTTGTTTCTGGAATACATTCGAAAGATAAATGAATTGCACGAAAAGCCGGCGTTTTATAATACCCTGCTGGATAATTGCACTACGGCTATCTGGTTTAATACACTGGTTAATCCGGGACATCTGCCGTTCTCCTGGAAAATTCTGTTGAGCGGTTATGTACCGGAGTATCTTTATGAATCCCAGTCGCTGGCTACCCGAATACCTTTTGATCAATTGCAGCGGCAAGCCCATATCAATCCGGTGGCTCAGGCCGCAGATCAATCGCCTGACTTTTCACAGCGCATTCGGGCCGCTCTTGAGAAGCCGCAGTTACAGTGACTGGATTTGTTTAAAGTTGGAAATCAGGGCGGAAGCAGACACCTGCAAAGATACCTTTATCCCTATTTATAACACACTGGAATATAAAATCATGAATAAACATTCTAAAAGATCCACTATAAAAACTGGATGGCTGTTGTTATCGCTTGCAATTGCGATGCTGTTATCCGGATGCGCAAGTATTGGTAAAGGCGCGGCGGAAGCCGTTCTGGAAAAAACCGAAAGTGAAGATACCCGGCAATGCCAGGTATGGGGCGAACCTTTTACCGGTATTGAAGCCGATTTGGCCAAAAAGAATGGAAAAACCAAGGTATTGTTTGTTCATGGCGTAGGCGACCATATACCGGGTTATACCACCGAATTTCTGGAGAAACTGGCCAAGGAATTAAACTTGAATGCGCGTTCGGAAGGCCAGAAAAATATTGAATTGAATACCCCTTTGTTTCCAGACAAGAATCTCGGCAATTTGCGGGTAACACACCTGCTCAATGAGCAAAATGGCCAAGAACTCACCTTTTACGAGCTGACCTGGTCGGAAATTACCCGGCAAGAAAAAGCGCTGCTGGACTTCGATAATTCGGGTGAATATGATTTCCGCAGAGCCAGGATCAACGGCATGTTGAAGAAATTCAGCAATGATACCGGCCCCGATCCTATTATTTATCTGGGACAAAGCAGAGTGCCCATTCTGGCGGCATTCGCGCAGTCATTTTGCTGGATGGCCACAAAAAATTGGGAAGAGCTTCCGGACAGCGGTAAACATGCCTGCCTGGGCTTGAACGATTCCAGTGCCGACCGTATTGCCAAGGATAACTATGTCATTATTTCTCACAGTTTGGGTAGCCGTATCGTCATGGATGGTACGCAACGTATTGCTTCCTTGCTGGCAAATCCTGAAAAACATTTTGGTTCAAACCAGAAATTTACACTTTACTACAAAAGCAATTCAGGCATTGCAAAACAAGCGTATCCCCATTTTCATGCTGTCCAACCAACTCCCCATGTTGCAACTGGGCAGGGAGCTTCCCGAAGTGGCTGGACAGGAGGCAAGTTATTGTGATCCTAAAGGCGCTAATTATAAAAAGCGAATGCTCAAAGAAACCGAGATTATTGCCTTTAGTGACCCGAATGACTTGTTAAGTTATGGCATACCGCCCGGATTTGCAGAAAAATATATTGACTCCAGGCTCTGTGCCAGGATCACCAATGTCAATATCAATATTGCCAAAGTCATGGATGCATTCGGTATGACTGATCTTGCCAATCCCATGCAAGCCCATGTAGGTTATGATACCGATGATCGTGTTGTTGCCATGATTGCCAGAGGTATCGGTAATCCGGGTACATCACCGCTGATCAAACAACGCTGTGAGTTTGTAAAAGAAGTTAAGTAAAACACTTTTTTAAAGCGGCAGGTTATTTTCAGATGTTTTTTTCGTATCTTCTTTAGGGGGGGCATCAAGTTCATCATAACCTATAAGCCCGGTGATTTTTTCCCATAATGTTTTTTCAAGATCACGCTTGGGTACGTCTACCGTTGTTTCATTCGATGTTTTTAGCACAGGAGTAGCGCTCGGCCTGAAATCCCCCTGAATGCCGGCTATTTGATCATTTTCAAAGAATAATGAAATTTGTTTCTGCACTCTTTCTTCACCACTAGGTTGATTTGAATACAGGTAATCCCAGCGATTCTTATGGAAAACATTATCCAGCATGGGCGAACCCATAATATAAAGCACCTGGCGCTTGTTCATGCCGGGCCGGAGTTGGTCTACCATGGACTGTTCAATGATGTTGCCTTGCTGAATATCTATAGTATAGACGCCGGGTATATAGCTCATAATAGTGGAGCAGGAGACGAGTGTCAGACTTGTCAATAAACTTAAAGAAAAAAGCGACTTTCTCATTTGAGGTGGTGGAAGTGTTAAAATGTGAAATCATACAGGATGTTAAATAATTATCCTATAAAACTGTCATGCTCTTAATAACTAAAAAGGCTACAATGAGCTCTATTTTGTATTTATAGTGGATTAACCGGAGATTAATGTTGGAAACACATGATTTAAGGAATGCAGGCCTGAAGGTTACTTTGCCTAGAGTCAAGATTCTGCAAATTTTAGAAAAACAGGTTAATGAGCATCATTTGACGGCTGAAAAGGTTTATAAAATTTTGCTGAGTGAGGATGAAGAAATTGGCTTAGCCACCGTTTATCGTGTTTTAACCCAGTTTGAAGCAGCTGGACTGGTAACCCGGCATCACTTTGAGGGCGGTAATTCGGTTTTTGAATTGTCTAAAGGTGATCATCATGATCATATACTCTGTATGAAATGCGGCAAAGTGGATGAGTTTACCGATGAATTTATCGAAGCCCGGCAAAAAGAAATTGCCCAAAAACTGGGTTATGAATTAACCGATCATGGCCTTTATTTATATGGATTTTGCCCTCAGTGCAGGAAATCCTGATTTTTTCTCTCTAACCTATAGCTTTCATGTTTAAACCTCTTGTTTTTTATATCGGCTTGCGTTACACGCGGGCTAAACGCCGTACCCAGTTTATTTCTTTTATTACTTTAACCTCTGTTCTCGGAATTGCCTTGGGCGTTACCGCGCTGATTACCGTTTTGTCTGTAATGAATGGTTTTGAAGCCGAATTACGCGAGCGGATTCTGGGTATGACTTCACATGCTACGGTCACGGGTAAATATGGCCAACTGGATGACTGGCGTACACTTGATCAGAAATTGAAAGACACTCCGCATGTAGAAGGCGCAGCTCCCTTTATCAGTGGGCAGGTCATGATTAATGCCGACCGGCGCGTCAGCGGAACCATGCTCAACGGAATTATGCCGGACTATGAATCCAGAGTTTCGGAAGTTGCCGATAAAATGAAATCAGGCAAGCTTTCTGATCTGGTTGCGGGTCAATATGGCATTGTTTTGGGCGTTGAACTGGCCAATTATCTGGGTGTGATGATGGGTGATAAAATTACCGTCATCAGTCCGCAAATTAATTCCACGCCGGCAGGTATTGTGCCCAGAATGCGTCGATTTACCGTGGTGGGTGTTTTTCAGGTAGGTATGTATGAGTATGACCGTAACATGGCCCTTATTAATATTGAAGATGCGGCCAAGTTATTTCGTATGGACAATGCGGTATCCGGCTTGCGCATAAAACTGGATGATTTGTTTAATGCGCCGCAAATTACACGTTCACTGGCAAACGCTCTTTATGACGAATATCAGGTCAGTGACTGGACCCTGGCGCATAATAATTTCTTTAAGGCTATCCAGACAGAAAAACGGGTGATGTTTATTATCCTGCTGTTGATAGTGGCAGTAGCGGCTTTTAATATTGTTTCTACACTGGTGATGGTGGTCACGGATAAGCGTGGCGATATAGCCATTCTAAAAACCCAGGGACTCACATCAGGCTCAGTCATGGGCATTTTTATGGTATTAGGATCCATCATCGGCATAGTCGGCACTGCGCTTGGAACCCTGGGTGGAATAGTGCTGGCACTCAATGTTGAAACTATTGTGCCGGCTATTGAAAAATTATTGCAGGTTCAGTTTATGGCGGCTGATGTGTATTACATCAGCGAGTTGCCTTCCAAACTGGTTTGGTCCGATGTTTATGTGATAGCCGGGATGGCTTTTTTTCTGTCCTTATTGGCGACAATATATCCTGCCTGGCAGGCATCCAGAATAAATCCAGCGGAAGTCCTTCGATATGAATAACACCAGCATTTTGCAGTGCCGAAATTTGACCAAACGTTATGACCAGGGCGGCTTGGATGTCGAGGTCTTGAAAGGCGTTAATTTAACCATTAGTGCGGGTGAACGCGTTGCTATTATGGGAGCGTCAGGTTCAGGTAAAAGTACTTTATTGCACCTTCTGGGCGGTTTGGAAAAAGCCAGTGGTGGCGAGGTGGTTCTGGACGGAGTTAATATTAATCTCGTCAGTGCCGGGAAATTGGCGAAGTTAAGAAATAAATCCCTGGGGTTTATTTATCAATCACATCATTTACTGGGTGAATTTACCGTTCTGGAAAATGTGGCGATGCCCTTGTTAATTGGTGGCGAATCAGTAAAGCAGGCAAGTATTCGCGCCGGTGCATTATTGCAGCGGGTGGGTTTAGGTCATCGCATTGAACATAAACCGGGTGAATTATCCGGCGGCGAAAGGCAACGTGCCGCCGTAGCGAGAGCGTTAATCAACAAGCCTTGTTTGATATTAGCGGATGAACCTACCGGAAATCTCGATAGTAAAACCGCTGATCAGGTTTATCAGTTAATGTTGGAGTTAAACCAGGAGCTGAATGTCAGTTTTCTGGTTGTTACACATGATCATGAGCTGGCAGCGCGTATGGGCAAGGTTTTGCACATGGAAGATGGGTTGATTGTAGGTTAAAGCTCTGGTTTAAGCAGGCAATTAATAAATTTTTTATTCACCACGAAGACACGAAGAGCACGAAGAAATAAAACTTCGTGCTCTTCGTGTCTTCGTGGTGAAACTACATTTACCTGTTATTCATCAAATTACATTGGTCTATTGTAATCAATTGCTTTAAATGGATTCTTTTTAAAAGACGGATTCTTGCGTTTTTGTTGTCTTGTTGCCCATTTTTTAGCGGCATGGTAACGCCAGAAATAGTTAATCCCGAAATAGCCTGCTGAAGAACAAATTACACCTAAAATTAAACAACCTGTCAGAAAGGGCAACAAAATTTCGCCGGATAATATGGCATCCAGTGAAAAGGAGGCGGCAGGGAGATTTAGAACCGTAAGTCCTACCAGATAAGCAAAATAAAACAGTGGCGGCATAGTGACCGGATTGGTTAACCAAACCAGCCCTATGGAAATAGGCAAGTTGGCCCTGAAATAAAATGCGCCTATCGCCGCAATCGCCATTTGCCCAGGGGTTGGAATCCATGCACCAAAAAGCCCAACAGCAAAAGCCATAGCCACAGAACGTCGATTCAAATGCCAGAGGTTAGGGTCATGCAGCTTATCGCCAAGAAATTGAAGGTTTTTGTGTTGTTTAATCACGTCATGGTCAGGTATAAACTTATGTAACAGTTTTTTTATAAATTCTTTGGCCATTGTCTTATTAAAGTTAAAGTTATTTATAGATCAAGTTTATCAGGTTTTTGTCAACCTCAATAATAGCACGGAGCTAAATGATCGTATCCGCCCTGTCATTTCTAGCCGGACTCCTGTTAGTTCAGCAATTTCCAGTATTGCCGGGTAGTCAATGGCTAATAATTGGCGTTGTTATGGCTGGCATTATGGCATGGTTGCGATATTGGCGGTGCCTGTTTTTTGTACTGGGTGTGTTGTGGGCCATAGTGTTTGCAATGACTAGATTAGCCGACCGCTTGCCTGAATCGCTTGAAGGCATTGATATTCCCGTTAAAGGGATTATTGCCGATTTGCCGGAGCAGGATGAAAGACGAACGAGCTTTGATTTTATTGTCACCGAATCCGCACAAAAGTTGCCCTCCAAATTAAGATTAAGCTGGTATTATCCCGATCAACCCATTAAAGCAGGTCAACACTGGTCTTTTGCAGTCAAGCTAAAGCGGCCTCATGGTAGCTTGAATCCTGGCGGATTTGATTATGAACGCTGGTTATTTACCGAAGGCATTGGTGCGACCGGCTATGTACGGCCAAATCCCAAACCTGTTTTTCTAGGGACGTGATTCGGCCTGGATCAGTATAGCCGTTTGGCGGCAAAGCATTGCCGATCGCTTGTCTCAAACCTTGATTGACACACCGACTCTTGCGCTGATCAAGGCGCTGACTATTGGCGATGGCAACAGTATCACGCAAAATCAATGGGATGTTTTTCGTAAAACCGGAACAACGCATCTGGTCGTTATTTCCGGTTCACACGTGGGCCTGATTGCCGGCCTGGTTTATTTTTTGGTGCTTAAACTGTGGGCTTGGACGGGACTACTGGCGTGGTCGCCGCAAAGAGTCGCCGCAGTTGCGGCGATGCTGGCGGCAGTCTTTTACGCAGGTTTAGCGGGATTTTCAGTGCCGGCACAACGCTCGGTAATAATGCTCGCTATCGTCATGCTCGCCATTATTCTTCAGCGTAATACCCGGCCCTTTAATACGCTGGCTGTTGCCCTGTTTGCAGTGTTGGCGTTTGATCCTCTGGCGGTTTTATCGGCCGGCTTTTGGCTGTCATTTCTCGCGGTGAGTGTGATTGTTTACGCGGTTGCCGGACGCTTGGGTAAATCCGGTTATTTCGTTGAGGTCATAAAAATCAATTGGGCGACCTCGGTGGGATTATCGCCGTTGTTACTGTTCTTTTTTCAACAGGTTTCCCTTATTTCACCCCTGGCTAATTTTATTGCCGTGCCGGTCATCAGCCTGCTGGTAGTGCCTTTGTCATTGCTGGCGGTCTTGGTGATGTTTAGTTCGCAGCTATTGGCGAGCAAACTGTTTATTATAGTTGACACTCTGTTGCAAGGGTTATGGTGGCTATTAGCACGCTTGTCAGAACTGCCGTTAGCAACGATAAACCACCCGCAGCCCTCGGTTTGGATGTTATTGTTCGCCATACCCGGTATTTTACTGTTGCTTGCACCTGCGGGTATTCCAGCGCGAGGGTTAAGTCTGATGATGTTTTTGCCCTTGGTTTTTACTGCCCCCAATAAACCAGAAACAGGCGATATCAAGATGACTCTGCTGGATGTGGGACAAGGCTTGTCGGCGGTCGTGCAAACTGCTAATCATTGGCTGGTTTATGATACCGGCGCCAAATTTTCAGCCGAAAGTGATATGGGACAGAGTGTGCTATTGCCTTTCTTGCGACGGCAAGGTGCAGTTAAAATTGACAAATTAATCATCAGTCACGGTGATAACGATCATATTGGCGGCGCCGTATCATTAATGCGTGGCATTCCGGCAGAACAGGTGCTAACCAGTGTTCCTCAGCAGTTAAACGAATATTCGCCAGTTAAATGTGCGGCGGGACAATCCTGGACATGGGATAAAGTCAGGTTTACTCTGTTGTCACCGCAACATGCGTTTGTTTCAGAAAACGATAATTCCTGCGTACTAAAAATCCAATCTGAACAGGGCAGCATGCTGTTGACCGGTGACATAGAAGCCCTGGCTGAATCCTGGTTGATTGAGACCTATGGCAATAATTTAAAAGCCAATGTCTTAATCGCACCTCATCATGGCAGTAAAACTTCATCCACCCTTGAGTTTCTGCAAGCTATTCAACCCGAATACGTGTTGATTCCCGCAGGTTATCGCAATCAATTCGGCCACCCTCATCGGGATGTTTTGGCGCGTTATGAGCAAATAAAAGCGAAATGGCTAAATAGTGCTGACAGTGGGGCAATTACGATTAGCGTGAAAGACGGTTCATGGCTAGTACAGTCAATGCGTGACACAGAAAGTAAATATTGGAATATTAAATAAATCATTACAAAGAAGGGCATTCAGCATAAGCGGATCAAACTTATGGGGTAATTTTACTCTGACCCCAGTTATTTTTAGGCGTTGTCTACTCTGCTCTTCAATAGCTCAAGACTTCTCTTGCCGTGAAGTACCGCAAGAACTATTATTGCCTCTTTTTTAACCAAGTATATGATTTTGTATGGAAATCTTTTAATAAGGTGTTTTCTTGTCCCTTTGTATTCAATCGGATGACTTTCAGGATTTCTCTTGACAAAGTTGATTCCTGCGTCAACCTGCAAGAGAAAGTCATAACCCAAGCCTACCCTTTTGTCCTCATACCAAGAAAATATCTCCTTTAAATCATTTTCAGCCTCGGGGCTTACAATGACGCAATATTTCACTGTTTGCTCACGATTCTTTTGTAGACATCTTCCCACGGGGAGCCAAATTCAGGATTCTGGTGGTATTTTTCCAGCCGCGCATCAATTATTCTTTTCTCTTCGTTGGTTAGTTCGATAGAAGATGCTGCTGCAGTTATCGTATCCCAGATGTCTTCTACCAATTGAATCCTTTCAGGTATTGATAGTTCAAGCGTATCGGATGCGGTTATTTTACTCATATTCTAGTTCTCCTTTTTGTTATACAAAAAACGCTATATCGCCACACTCGTAGGAAAGCTGCAAATCCTAAGTTCGCGATGCGCACATAAATACACTGAGGGTTACTTCTTACCGGATTTAACTTTACTCTGACCCCTATTAGTTTAGATGTTTGTTGGCAACCAATCATGAGAAAGAATATTCTCAATTGCCCAGGGGCATGATTCCGGGAAATTTTCTATTGCTGTTTCCTTGATTGCAATAGTAACAGCGTCAGCCCAAACAGCGCCTTGCCAGTCAGAATTAGATAATTTTGATTTTAAACTTGGAACTTGTTTTATATGAAACTCCAGGGCTTTGCGTTGCTCTTTAATGGTTCTTTCCCAACTAACACCTCGGTACTCTGGTTGAAACTGCCATTTTAATAAATGGGCTATAACTACAGCCATGCGGCTTGCCAGTTCACGTTGTTCACTTTTCCCCACGTCTTCTATTTCCTCTGCGATATGTTCAATATCCAGTAATTCAAACTTTTTGTTACGAACCAGCCATGCTTGCTCATTAGCCCAGGCAACAACGTCCGTATCGTAATTTACCGTTGTCATGATTACTCCCATTATTATTTTAGTTTTGGATAAGTTTTTTAAAAAAGTTGGTGGTTAGGTAGGGTGCGCACCCGCACCGGCGGTCGCACCCGGCTTGGTGTCTCAAAGTTATTGACACATTCTGCAGACGTGTAATGGGTAGGCCGGAATAAGACCACCCAAGCGAAGCGAGTGGTGGCGTTTCCGGCAATATCATGCAGCAGAAGTATGCCGGAAACGCTTGTTTTCGCTTGCGCTCGAAAAGACTTATTCCGGCCTACATGGCTGCCCGGTACCCAGTTCTTGTGGCTGATTTTGCAGCATGTGTTGCCTAAAGGCTTCCGACGCACCCGTAACTTTGGCTTTTTACATTCCAATAGCAAACGGGTGTTGGCACTGCTGCAGGAGCTGCTTCGCTTGAACCCCATTAAAATTTTGGTTGAGCGAGCATTGCGACCTACGATCAAGTGTCCTTGCTGCGGCGGTGCTATGCGGATTGTGAAAACGCGGATTCCCGCCTTGTTCGCATTCGGGTTGCTTGCGCCATCCGGCTAGCAGAGTGGAGGCGCAACCGGTTATGTAACAGCATCCGTCATTCCGGGCAAACTCTAAATCGGCATTGTAAGCCGAGAGCCGCGTTTGCCTGAAAAAAGGCTGTTATTCGCCTTAAATCATCACAACCCGCTAAAGGCGTTACCAAAACAACGCTTTTGGCTTGTCCTTACGAAATGCGGCTTTAGATTCCTCGCCGCAACCAACAAAATCCGAAAAGATATTTTCTTATAATAAAGTCTGCCTTCCGACTACCACCGGGCTCGTCCAACAACCGGTTCAGATTGTGGCTCGCTTCGCTCACACAATCTAACCTTATTCGTTAGGCTTGGATGTTAAGTAAACATTTGGTGTATGACGCTTTGCTTATACACCCTACGCGCTTGGTTGAGGCTGCCGTTGTTGTTCTGGCCACGAAGGATCTCGTATCTCGCCCCGCAGTCGCAGGTGACCCGCCGCCCCAGGTTGCAGAAGCAACCTGGGCCACTCTGCGGGTCGCGCCCGTTATGGTGTTCCGAAGGGATGATCCGCCTTTAGAAACCAAACGTCGACTTCGAAGGTTTCCACAATTTTCTCTCGGAGTCTACGGGTTTCTTCAATCAGAACTGGATTGAAAGGGTCCATGAGCAGCTTTCGCTTGTAGGATTGATACTCAGATGACAAGGCCCGAAATAACTCCAGCTCATCATCGGAGTATACCCCAACTTCAATCGATTGTATGTTCTGATCTACACTGTAACGAAACCTGTCTTCAGAGTGTTCAAACGATCGCTCAAGATTTATGTCTCTGGTAGTGATATTAATATCCTTGAGACGGACCTCCGGGTCAATGTACGATGCCTTTCCTGGTCCCAGGCTCATCTTATGGTAGTGGACCTCTGTGGTAACATTGGCAAACGCCTTTTCTCCCTTGTCTAGTAGCAATTGTAGTTTTGCTATGTCGGGCTTCAGTTTCTCTAATTTGTCCGAGATCTTCGGTTCAATCTCCTTAAGTCCCTTTTTGATCTTGTCTCTTATCATCCTCTTCGTCATCCAGTGCTCGACCAGCGTCAAAATGACGGTGGTTGCCAAGTTGCCAACTAGCGAGACTCCGATTCCCTTTGTTCCGCCAACTATCCTAATTGCCCTTGCCTTTATGTTGATCTTCGGAATCCAAGACCGCACCCGCATGGTGGATGGCGTCAATGGCCGAAACAACTTGCGAATCCTTACGTGGAGTTGTGCAGGTTTGCCGTTATTGTTAAGAAGGACCAACTGTTTGCCGCCGTTGCGAAACTCGGTCTGATCACTGCATCGTACCGGTTCAGGTCGATCTTGTTGGTCTTCAGAAAGCCGTCGAACCATTTTTCATACTCTTGCGCTGCGGGTTGCCGCTTGAGCATGATTTCGGGAGTGTCGCCGTTGGGCAACTTCATTTGCATGAGCTTTTGCCAACCCGGATGAGTGGTCAGGTCCAGAACACTCATGCTGCCGCGGTCGATGGACACGCTGAACACGCGGCGGTCCTGGAGACGTGGGGCGCGCTCAGCGGCATAGACTCTTGCGACCCTTTCCGTGTCCGCAAAGTACATACCGTCCTTGAGGTCGTGCCTCACGCCTCCCGGTTTGGCTGGAGCAACACCAACACCCTCGCCGCGATACCAAATTTCGACGCTCATGACGTAGCTCCTTAGGTGAGCTTGTAAACAAACCAAATAGCGATAACCGACACAGTATCCGAGTTGGCGTTCATCGCGCTCGCGGAAGTGGACCGACATTCGATGACGCCAGTGAATTACGGTTCATTGTCTTCGGCGGTTGTGACGACATCGACTGAGTTCCCCGAACGTTTGAGTTAAAGGTCAAGTCAGCACTGTGAAATTAGGTGATGAGTTGTTGTCATTCTGACTTGTACCTTTAAACAAAATGTTGAACGACATACTGAACACCTGGAATAGATTATTTGCCGATGGCTAAATTGCTGAAAATAATGCGCTATAACCCTGAAGCGTTTCTAAACGTTGTTCGTCATGAACACCTTTTGCGTTATGCGACAACATTTAGAGACGCTTCCTAATTAGCAGTTTTTCAACGCTTTGTCAAAATTGGCAAATAACGCAACGGTGGTCATGTATGTTAATCAACTAAAATTAGACACCCTAACGGGTGTAATATAATACACCTCACAGGTGTACTTTCTCGAATTCGAGACTATCATTACAAGTAATACAAAGCAAGCATTTTATTCTACCCCCTAAGAGCCATTAATGATTACACCACAACCGATACCACTCGACCAAGCAAAAGCCCCAAAATTATTGGATCAAGTCCGGGATAAAATCCGGCTTAAACATTACAGCATACGCACTGAACAAGCCTACGTGGATTGGATCAAGCGCTTTGTTTTGTTTCATCACAAACGGCATCCGGCCGAAATGGGCGCGGCGGAAGTGGAGGCGTTTTTGACGCATCTGGCGGTGGAAGGGAAGGTTGCGGCCTCAACGCAAAATCAGGCAAAGGCGGCGGTGTTATTTTTGTACAGCCAGGTTTTAAATCAACAGTTACCCTGGCTGGAAAATGTTGAACAGGCGAAAGTATCGAAACGCTTGCCGGTCGTTTTAACGGTTAACGAAACCCGTGCGCTATTGGAGCGGCTGAAAGGCGTACACAAATTGCAGGCCAATTTATTGTACGGCACCGGGATGCGCTTGATGGAAGCCATGCGCTTACGGGTCAAGGATATTGATTTTGAGCGCAAGGAAATCTTGATCCGCGATGGCAAAGGCGCCAAGGATAGAGTGACGATGTTGCCGGTGACATTGGCCGACTTGCTGCAACGGCATTTACAAACCGTTAAAGCGCTGCATGATGCTGATTTACAGGCGGGTTATGGTAACGTTTATTTGCCCAACGCGCTGGAGCGCAAATATCCGAATGCCTCGCGCGAATGGGCCTGGCAGTATGTGTTTCCGGCGACACAAGTTTCGGTTGATCCGCGTTCCGGCATTACCCGGCGCCATCATTTGGATGAAAAAGGTTTGCAGCGTGCCATGAAGCAAGCTGTCAGGGATTCCGGCCTGGTTAAACCGGCTACGCCGCATACCTTAAGACATTCCTTTGCCACGCATTTGCTTGATTGCGGTTACGATATTCGTACCGTGCAGGAGTTGCTTGGGCATTCGGATGTCAGTACGACGATGATTTATACCCATGTTCTGAATAAGGGTGGGCGCGGGGTGAGAAGTCCGCTGGATATGTAGTGGATTGTTAATTTTTAATAATGAGAGAGAAATGGCACAATTTACAGTGACGGGTGATATTGACCCCTTTTTGCATGTTAGCCTCTTACGGGGTGAAAAGATTTATTGTGAGTCTAACGCGATGGTGATGATGGAAAGCGCTTTAGAGCTACAAGGGAAAATGACCGGCGGTTTGGGTAGCGCTTTGATGCGCCGGTTTGCCAATGGCGAATCGTTTTTTCAACAACATATTGAAGCGACGCGAGGCGATGGTGATTGTTTGTTATCGCCGACATTGCCGGGTGCAATACAGGTTTTAGAGGTGGGTACAACCAGCTACAGGATCACTGATGGCGCCTTTGTCGCTGCCGAAAGCGGCGTTAGTCTGGCTGTGCGCACACAAAGTTTAGGTACGGCCGTGTTTGGTCAAACCGGCGGTTTTTTTATCTGTGAAGCGACCGGTTTTGGCAAGTTGGCGGTGTCGGGCTTTGGTTCCAGTTTTGTCTTGGATGTTGAACCCGGCAAAGACATTATTATTGATAATGCCCACGTGGTTGCATGGGATAGCAGTTTACATCATGAAATTTCCGTGACCACGCAACAATCCAGCGGCTTTTTAGGTCAGCTGGTTAACAGTGTCACCAGTGGCGAAGGTATGGTGCTAAAGTTTTCGGGTAAAGGCAAAGTTATTATATGTTCGCGTAATCGCGAGAACTTTATTTCATGGCTGCTTAAAGGAATGCCAGGGAATGGCTAACAGCGCTAGATGTGGTTTGTTTAACGAAAAATTCTGCACGCTTGGGTTGATGAGCAAGTTTTAATAAAAACCCGTAAGCTTGAACGTTGGCAGCATAGTATTTTTTTAAGAGTACCCCACCCATGCAAACCCAAATCTTAAAAGCCAATGAAGCCGATGAATACTACTTTGATGAAGGTTGTTTTATTCTGGAATTGTCAAACTCCCCGGCCGATCCCGATGTGTCCATTGCCAGAGCACGGGTTAAGGCAGGGGTGACCACCAAGCTGCACCGTTTAAAAGGTGTTGTCGAGCGATACGTAATTCTTTCAGGAAAAGGGAAAGTTGATGTTGCCGGAGTAGAGCGGCAACAGGTAGCAGCAGGGGATGTTGTTATTATTCCGTCCCTTTGTCCACAAAAAATCACCAATGTTGGCACTGAAGACCTGGTTTTTTTAGCTATCTGTACTCCGCGTTTTGCTAAAGAAATCTATGAGGATTTGGATTAGCTTTTCATCAAAATTGCCATGCAAGTTATAATGGATTCGTTTTTTTAATTATAACTAGAGAGTTTGGGATGGATAAAATGAGTGAAGAAGAACGTAAGCATATTCTCGAAAGCCCCCCTGTTGGTACTTTTGCGCTGATGTCAGTGGTTATCGGCGGTATGGTGGTCGCGTGGCTATTTCTTTATTACGGCGTATTTTTGCCGCGAGGCTAGGATTTCATTATGCAAACAGAACCCATAAAATCAAAATATGAACAGCTCTTGCGAGATGTTGTCGCGCAAGTTCGAGCTATTCATATCGATCAATTAGAACGAAAATGGATCACGATCTCGCTGGCTGTGATCGGTCTTTTTGTCGGTATTATCACGATTGATGCGTTTTTCCACGGCGTTAATCCGCCCAGTAAAGTTGAAACAGTGGATTCCGCCAGTCTGCATTTAAATAAAGAATTTGCTGAAGACAATCTGGGCGTTCAAGTGGACGACAAGGGCAGTGTCATTGTCAGAATGGTCGCCGGACGTTATTCCTTTTTCCCAAAACACATTAGCGTTCCTGCCGAGACGCCAATAACCTTACGCTGGGTCAGTACGGATGTTTTACACGGCGTTCATATCCCGATGACGAACATGAGCACGATGATTGTGCCGGGTTATGTGGCGGAAATAACCACGACCTTTCCAAAACCTGGCGAATATCCCGTGCTGTGTAATGAATATTGCGGCTTGGGTCATAACCACATGTGGAGCAATATTTCTGTCATCGCCAAAGAAGACTGGACTGCTCCGGTAAAGTCAGCCGTTAAAGGAGGATCAAATAATGAATGATGCAGCAGAACGCAAACTGGTGTTAAGCCATCTATGGGTGGCATTTATTGCCTTCGTCGTGGCGTGTTTTATGGGTGAATATCAGGTACTGGAGCGTAGCGGCTTTATTCCGGCTCTGGACTCGCCCAGTGTGTATTTTGCCTCGGTGAGTACGCACGGGGTATTGATGGCGTTTGTACTCACGACCTTTTTTATTATGGGTTTTGGTTACGCCATCGCTTCGACCAGCTTGAAGACCCCGGTATGGAATAAGCCGCTGGCATGGGGTGGATTCTGGCTGGCTTTAGTCGGCGTCGTGTTGGCGGCTATTCCTTTGCTGACCGGCAAGGCCTCCGTGCTTTATACGTTTTATCCGCCTATTGTTGCGCATGCCGCCTTTTATATCGGCGCTACTTTACTGGTTGTCGGCTCCTGGGTTTGGTGCGTCATCATGCTGGTGATGTTTGTGCAATGGAAAAAAGCCAACACCGGGCAACCCGTGCCTTTAGCGATGTTTGCAACAACCATGAATGCATTGCTATGGCTATGGACCAGCGCCGGTGTTGCCTTGGAGGTGCTCTTTCAATTGATTCCTTTCTCTTTGGGTTGGATCGATACGATTGATCCGGGTCTGTCCAGAACCTTATTCGCCTGGACGTTACATCCCATCGTTTATTTCTGGCTGATTCCTGCCTACACCGCTTTTTATGTGTTCGTGCCTAAACAGGCGGGCGGCTTTTTGTTCAGTGATGAAATGGCCAGACTGGCCTTTATCGTATTGGCTGTGTTTGCCTTGCCGATAGGTTTTCATCACCTTTATATGGATCCTGAACAGGCCAAGGGTTGGAAGTTATTACACGGCATCGGTACGTTCGTGGTCGCCCTGCCGACTTTGGTGACTGGTTTTACCGTCATTGCTTCACTGGAAATTGCCGGACGCTTGCGCGGCGGTAAAGGACTGTTTGGCTGGATACTCAGCTTGCCCTGGACCAATACCATGGTGCTGTCGGTTATTTTGTCGTTACTGATGCTGATTTTTGGCGGCTTTGGCGGCATCGTCAATGCCAGTTATGCGATGAATGCCATGATACATAACACCGCCTGGGTGCCCGGTCATTTCCATCTGATTTTTGCCGGCACCACCGTCATTATGTATTTTGCCATTGCCTATTATTTATGGCCAATGCTGGTTAAAAAACCGTTATTTTCCAATTCAATGGCTCTGGTTCAGTTATGGACCTGGTTTATCGGCATGAGCATTTTAACAACGCCCTGGCATGTGCTGGGTTTGTTAGGCGAGCCCCGTCGTATTTCCAGTGTGGTTTACAATAATTTGCTGACCTTGGCCTGGAAGCCTTACGAATTCATGATGATATTTGGCGGTTTAATACTGCTGGGTTCGGCGTGTTTATTTATCTACGTTCTGGCCAAGACACAGTTGAATCCGGCCGCAGAAGCTTTTGACCAGGAAATTGAATTTGCCGAGCCGATTCATGCGGTAACGTCTCTGCCTGAATGGTTGAATGACATTAAACTCTGGAACAAAGTCATTGCCGTATTAATGGCCATCAGCTTTGGCTATCCCATCTTACAGTTCTTTTTTATGGACACTTCAGGTTCATCGCCATGGGGATATTAAACATGAAACGAATGCTACTATTACTCGCGTTTATGGCACCGGCTGTGGTTTATGCTGAGCCATCCTCGCAAATCGCCTGGACGCCTGAGACTCTGAACCTTGTTAAAAACGGCAACCTTAACAAGGGTAAGGAACTGGCGGAATCCTGCAAAAGCTGTCATGGCGATAAAGGCCAGGGCATGAAGGAGGAAACGCGGGATGGTGAAACGCTGCCATCGATTCCGGCACTTGCAGGCCAGCTCGCCACGTATACTTACAAACAGTTGCGTGATTATGCCAATGGCAGCCGTAGTCATGTTCAGATGACCGGCGTCGCTAAAGGGCTTTCTGAACAGGATGCCGCTGATCTGGCCGTCTGGTTCAGTTCCTTACCGGCGCAGGAAAATAAATCGGGCAGCCAGAATCTCGCCAGAGCGGAAAAAATGGTTGAACAAGGTGACGGCAAACGCATCCTGCCGCCCTGTTTTGTTTGTCATGGCGGCAAAGGGCAGGGCGAAAAACAGGATATTCCGGCACTGGCAGGACAACAGGCCGATTATTTTGCGAGAACCTTGCTGGAATATAAAAACGGCCAGCGGCACAATGATGTTTACAGCCGTATGCGCCTGATTGCCCAACAATTGAGTGAAGAGGAAATCAAGGAACTGGCGCAGTATTATCAGCAACTTAAATAAGATTTTGCTGAGGTAAGTCGTTAGGGTGGGCACCAGCAATTCTCATTATGAAAAATGCTTAAAATCAGATGGATAGCACTTTAGTTTTTAAAATTAGAGTGCGTTCTATCGCAATACTTGCAACGTAGTCAAAGAACCGTATTGGTAACAATATCAGCCCCCTTCTTTTCCAATGGGGGCTGAACGCTTAATTGGGACATGCTTTTAGTGCCCATCATTAATACAAATCTGAATCAGTGGTGGCCAAAAAAAACCTGTCCACCGGGCTATATATCAAATGGATAAAGTGCCTTTCTTGAGAGGCATTTAATGTTATCTGACTCCGATTATTAGCTTCAGTATGCCGACAGTGTCAGGCATACACAGAGTGCAAATTCTTTCCAGATCTTGACACTGTGCACAAACCAGTGTATAGGTTCCTAAACTCGTTGCGTACCGAAGGCGGTTTAGTCCAACAAGGTATATCTGTTGCGATTTAGTTTACAGCTTCTATTCGATTTTTGTGGTGCGTCGGATAAACTTTATTCGTTAGGGGTAGCAAGTCCAAAGCTTTACAGGTGACATTTTTTGCGGCAACGCGAGCGTTTTGTTTTGTGATGTTTTTGATTTAGACCGATTAAAATAGTTCTATCTTAAGTAGATGAATACTATGTAAACCTTGCCAAATGGAGTCGTTATGAACATTACGCGCCCAAAAAATAAAGCCGGAATTGTTGTCCTCATTTTTATTTTATTTATCCAAGGTTGTGCTTCGACGCCCAGTAGTTATCAACCAAATGAAGGTAGTATTGGTACACTTCGTCTCTTAGGAAACAATGATGTCTGGGTTAACAATAGCAAAGCAGAAGATAACCAATTGATTAACAGTGGTGATAGCATAAAGGTTGGCGCGGCTAGCAGCGCGTATCTTTATTTTATTGCGGAAGGTTTTGTACATTTTGATGAAAACACTGATCCTGTATTTGATCTGGTTTGGGATCGGACCCAATGTTTTATTAGGCTATTTCGGTTTGACCGCGGTCAAATTTATGTGGCTGATAATAAGACGTGCCCCATTGTGGCAGAAACCCCTCATGGTAAATTCAAACCCAAGGGTACTAATTTTAATTTGAAAGTGGATCAACATCAGTCTGTGTTGACAGTATTAGGTGGAAGTGTGGAGTTGCTGACTCCAAGTCCAAGGCTCATCACTACAGGGCAACAGATTACTGTTTCAGGATTGGGTGCAGGACAAATAGTTCAGTTGACTCAGGAACAGCTTGATGCTGTTATTCAGTGGCGTAAAAAATACCCCCCTCCGGAAAAGGTTTCAACATGGTCTAAAGTCTGGCCAGTCCTGGCTGTAGTAGCGGTAGTGGCGGGTGCTGTTGTTGGCATAGTGTTGGGGACAAGAGGAGGAGGAAAAAAACCGCCGCCCAGCAGTCCATATACTCCACCTACAGATTCAACTCATAGTAATTAAGGAAGAAAACAATAATGTCCTCTGTCTTAAATTATTCTAAAAAAATATTAACGGAAGAATCTTTTAAAGGTCGGGATTTAAGCGGGATAAGATTAAGTATTACTTTGCTTAAATGCCTGCTAATTGTGATAGGTTCTGTGTTGTTTGGATTTTTACAAGCCTCTTCCTCGTTTATTGCTATTGGCATTATTGAAAAGGCAGTGGAAGACATATCTGGAAAAGATCAATTCTTCTTTTCCGCGTTGAGCATGGGGGTGATTTTTTTTGCTGTTGCTGTGACTTGTGTAAACCAGGGGCTATTTAGTTTTTTTACCCATTTTTTAGGGATAGCAGTGGCGGGGGCAATAGCGGGGATAGCGTTCATTGCTGTCGTACTAAAGGTCGGCTCGGTGGTTGAAATAGCAGGGGCAGCCATTGTAACGGCGGTAGTTTTGGCTGTATCAGCAATAGCAATAGCTGGACTGATAGTGATAGCAAATATAGGGATTGGTGTGGTGGCAGCGATAATATCGGCGGCTATTGTAATGTTGATAGCCATCACAGCTGGGTGGAGAGATTTGTTATTTCGCCCCCCCCAGGAATTTCAAAGTTTGGTTGTGATATTGGCAATTGCCTATTGCCTTAGTTTGTATATTGCTTATCGTGCCTATTCTAAGGATCCCCAGTTTTTAGTATGGTGGCAATGGGGCTTAACATTGGGTGCATTTGGCAATACAAATTTCAGTTATGCTGATCTGACCGATGCCGATTTTAGTGAAGCGAACCTTAAGCGGGTTAATTTTAGTGATGCAAAATTAATCCGGACTAATTTTCAAAATGCCCAGAACCTGCAATGGGCAGATGTACGCAATACCATTTTGTTTAATCCTGAGATTAGGGAATTACTAGTGACAGGGAAAGGAAGAAAGCAAACATTTTCGGGTTTGATTTTAAAGGGTGCTTATTTAGTTAACGCTGATTTACGTTACTGCGACTTAAGTGACGTGAATCTTGAAGATGCAGATTTAAGTAATGCCAGATTGCAAGATGCCGATTTAAGCCAAGCAAAAGTGTTAAATGTGGATTTTAGTGGTGCAAATTTAACAGGAGTGTGTATTGAAAATTGGATGATTGACCGCACCACTCGATTGGAAAACATTCAATGTGACTTTGTTTATTTACAAAGAGGTAAGCGTGACCGTTATCCGGAATCAAAAAATTTTGAACCAGGTGAATTTGCGAAGTTATGTGCTGATAATGTAAAAGCATTAAAGATACTGGAAGATGCAAAAAAAAATGTAGATGATTTAAACGCAGACAAAAAAGATTTAATAGAATTAATAAAAGAATTGGCCAAAAATGCGGGTATTCACATTGGGGCTATCAATGCTGTAGATACAAACTTAAATATTGCTGAGGTGATGGACGCAGTGAATAATACCATCGAACAGCTTCCAAAAGTTCATGCCGAGCTTAAAAGTTTGCTTACCCAATTAAAAGTGTTGATAGATAAAAGTCAATTAAATGATGAAGATAAAAATATTGCTTTAGCTTATGTGCGAAATATAAGCGAGATATATCAACAGCCCCACTTAATATAGCAAGTTACTTCAAATCCGGCTCAAAAACACATGAAAAAAATTTGGCAACTTTAAGGGGCAAAATGAGTGTTTGAGTCAAACAAAGGCAAACAACAAGAGACATAATATGAGCATAAATTTAGGCACCATTAATGCGACTAATTCTACCGTAAATATCGCAGAGACAATGAAGACAGTAAACAACACGATTCAAACCATGCCTATGGCTACAACTGCCGAGGCAGATCTTCGAGCTAAGCTGGAAGCCACCGTAACTGAGGTTAGCAAACTTATCGAGTTAATGAATGACGATATTCACAAAAATAATGTCTCAACCCAGTTGAAGGAATTTGTGGACGAGGCAACGAAAAAGGAGCCCAGCAAATGGGCACTTGGTATATCTTCGCAAGGCTTGCTGGAGGCGGCTAAGACAGTGGCAAGCTTGACAGCTCCAATTACCACTGCAGTAAAAGCAGTGCTTGGTCTCCTCGCGCTTTGAGCTAAATTAACCGTGTTAGGCTGGAGGACAGCTAACCAAACAAAACCTGCGGAGCCTGACGGGGTTTGCTATTTCCCACGCTCCAGGTTGGGAACCCAAGCCTTGGAAGTTCCAGCTTTCCCAACATTTGATGCAAGTATTGGTTGAAAGCAAAAGACCTAATGATGATGGTGTTGTACTGGCTTCGTTAGGGTCAGTGAGCACGCATGATTAGTTGTACCCAGCTCAATTTGCAGGGTGCTGTGATGCACGGAGTAGCGTTCTTTAAGCGTCAATACACACTCATCCATGAAGGCATCGCCAGGGTGGCCGTTAGGCATGACCAGGTGGACTGTCAGCGCATTTTCGGTGGTACTCAAGCCCCAAATATGCAGGTCATGAATGTCTGTTACACCTTCCAATTGGCCTAGATAGGCGTTAATTGCCGGTGCATCAATCTGTGCAGGCACAGCACTCAAGGCTAGTTGCAAAGATTCACGCAGCAAGCCCCATGTGCCGATCAAGATCACGACTACAATAACAAGACTAATAGCCGGGTCGAGCCAGTACCAGCCGGTGTAAAGCATAGTGATTCCTGCAATTACCACGGCTAGTGATACAGCGGTGTCTGCCGCCATGTGCAGGTAAGCGCCGCGAATGTTTAAATCCCCTTTGCTGCCTTTCATCAACAGTAACGCGGACAGGCCATTGATGACGATGCCGATTGCCGCCACTGTTGATACCGTTAGACCGGCTATAGCGGGCGGTTGTGAAAAGCGATGAACAGCTTCCCAGGCAATCGCCCCACAGGCCACCAGCAGCAACATGGCGTTGGCAAGCGCGGCCAGAATGGATGTACTGCGCAGTCCGTAGGTGTAACGTTTACTGGGTTGCTTGCGTGCCAAAATAATTGCGCCCCAGGCCAACAGCAGACCCAGCACATCGGAGACGTTATGCCCGGCATCGGCTATGAGTGCGGTTGAATTGGCGATGAATCCATAGGTAAACTCAACTGCCACAAACATCATATTTAGAAAAATGGTGATTGCAAAAGTTCGCCCCTGATTATTGGGGGAGGCGTGGTGGTGATGCCCTTCAGAATGATTGTGGTTGTGATGGTGTGCCATTATTTTATTTCCGTGCCTGACAAAGAATAACTGATTAATTTAACACGTAAGTAAGCTGACACAATTTAGCTGATCACTATTTCTATTTACCATAGATCTTTTGTACCAGATCATAAAACCATTGCGGACGAAACAACACAACCCACATTAACAGTATGCCGGAAATGGGTACTGGGCCAATCTCCAGAATGGTGATGACGATAAGGATAAGCAGACAAAGAATACGCATACTTTATTTCCGCAATAAATGAGTTTAAAAGTTGATAAACAGTGATCCCATAATCAGGTGATGCATGGTGCTATTAGTATGTGTGGCATCATCCAGGTACTGATTGAGATACCCGCCTTCGGCCCGGAAGTTTTTATTGAAAGTCCAGCCCAGCCCCAAAAATGCGCGGTTTTGATCGAAGCCGGATTGGCCGCCTGCAGGTGTTGAATTGATTCGCAAGAGGACTTCGTCCCAAGTGATCAGGCTTAAACGGGGTTCATATTTCAGAGGGTGCATCAAGCGAATCATCTGCCGTGGCTGGATACGAACCGCATCGCCATTGCCTGGTATGAAATTGGCTTCGATCATGGTTCTGAAGGTGACAGTTCCGAGACGGGTCGGCAAGTTATAGCGGAATGCGGGCCACACATCTTGCTGGGATTTATAGGGCTTGCCGACGTTTTGTGTAGGCACCCAGGTGTAACCTGCCCAAATCGTTGCGCGTTCGCTAAGCGAATAACCTACCGCTGCACGCAATACACCTTGATACCAATGATTCCAGTTATCATCCCAGCGGGATTGTCCCTCCAGCCAAATTCGACCCTTTTCCAGGCTCTGGATCCACAACTTTCAGACTGCCTTCGCCGACAACCTGCAGCCAGCTACCGGCATCCTGAAGCAAATCATCCGCACGCTGCGGTCGGTGTCATGCCGGCAGAACTCATAATTGTTGCGGTCATTCCTACTATTTTCATTTTTTTCTTCATTTATTAATCAACCCCAGCAACCCTTTCATCAACGCCAAAGGCGTAGGCGGACAACCTGCTATGACCATATCGACGGGTATGACATTGGACACCGCGCCGCAACTGGCGTAAGAAACGCCGAACTCACCCCCGCACGCGGCACAATCGCCCACAGCAACGACCCATTTTGGATTCGGTGTCGCTTCGTAAGTTCTTAGTAATGCAGTCTGCATGTGCCGTGAAACCGGGCCGGTCACCAATAACACATCGGCGTGCCGTGGTGAGGCCACAAAATGAATACCAAAACGCTCAATATCATAAAAAGGATTATTTAGCGCGTGAATTTCCAGTTCGCAACCATTGCATGAACCGGCGTCAACTTGCCGTATGGCAATACTGCCGGAAAATTTCTTATCGATATGGCGTTTGATCTGGATACCCAGTTTTTCAAGTTCATCGTTCTTGGGCGCTTTATACTTCTCAGTGACAACACCGGTTGTCAGAATTTTTTTAAAAAGTCTCAGCACAATGCCTCCTATAAATCGTTGCCTGAATACGAACCATTCAGGGATTTGTTACACACAGGAAAATCCGGAACGATATTGTTCAGCGTCAGTTTTTCCAGCGCGGGCCAGTTCAGGATGCTGGGGTCGCGCGGATAAAAACGGGCAATTTTATTATCGGCATCGAAACGAACATAAGTGATAATTTCTCCCCGCCAACCTTCCACTATACCCAAGCCTTCACTACCCGCTGAGGGTGTTTGCCATTCAGAAAGTATGTCACCTGCCGCAAGTAGCACTATAAATTGTTCGATAAGTTTTAACGCCGCCTTGATTTCCTTGTATCTCACCCAGAACCGTGAGGCAATATCGGCCTGATCTTCCACGGCAACTTTAAAGCTGGCCTGATCGTAAGGCGGATAGGGCGCGTCGCGGCGAACGTCCTTATCCTGGCCACTGGCGAGGCCGACATAACCCACCGTACCAAATGCGGCGGCGGTTTCCGGCGGCAAATAGCCCGCCGTGTAAAGCCGGTCTTCCAGGGATGAGTTGAGGTCTATCGCAGGCAAGATTTCTGACAGTTCTTTTCTTAACTGAACTGAATGTCCTGTTTTATCAAGGCACAGGAGACATCAGAAATGTCACATATCACACCACCCGGAACGATCTTGTCCATTAACAAACGATGACCGAAGACTGTTGCATTGGTGCGTAACCACAGTTCACGCAGGCGGGTGAATTGCATTTGGGCAAAAACAAAGGCGACATCGTTACAAATCGCGCCCATATCGCCCAAATGGTTGGCGACTCGTTCACGCTCCGCCAGAATGCCGCGTATTAAAGCCGCGCGTGGTGGAATTTCAATGCCGGCGGCTTGCTCCATTGCCATGCAGGCCGCCCAGCAATGTCCAACGGTGGTATCACCGGAAACCCGTCCGGCTAAACGGGCTAAAGATTCCGGTGTCCTGCCTTCGGCGATTTTTTCGATACCTTTATGGACATATCCCAAGCGTTCTTCCAGATTTAAAATCAGTTCGCCTACCGCCTGAAAGCGAAAATGTCCGGGCTCAATAATACCGGCATGGACGGGCCCTACGGGAATTTCATAGACACCCTGACCATAAGCTTTAACAAAGGGATAATCCATGTCGGGCGGTGTAATAGCTTCCGGCTCGCCCTGAACAGGAAAATCCTTGCGCAAGGGATAATCGTGTTTGGCCCACGCTTTGTGCCGGGTCCAGCGCCGGTTGTCGGGGTGGCCTGTAAAGTGAATGCCGAACATATCCTGGGTATGACGTTCACTGCGATTGGCTGCCGGATAAACGGTGGCTTGTGACGGCAGTTCCGGTTTGGCAGCGTCAACAATAGTTCTCAATAACACATAAACACCCTGCTTTTCAAAACAGGCATTGATGAAAAACCGGTCTTCAACGTGTTCCGCCCAGCCGGCAACCCAACGCACATTTTGCTGAATCGCCAATTCTGCAAACTGTTGCCAGTGATGGCTTTCGATTTGCCACAGGGTTATCGATGGTAGACTGATTTGTATCAACTGTAATAGCTGCATGAATCAAGTTGGTTTAAAAAATCCGTAGTCCAATTTGCAGAACTCATAACGGCGCACTCCCCGAGATTAACAACGTCGCCTGTGAAAACCAGTTAGCCAGGAATCCCGGAATAGCCAGGCCTAGCCATAACACCAAACCCAGATGAATGATCACCGGCCATAAGTTGGCTTTAACGGGTAACTGGCCTTCGGGTTTTTCGCCATACACCATGGGCTGTATATGTCTGAACAGTCCGGCAAAAGCAATGCCGATACCCAATAGTAGCAGTGGCGTTAACCAGGGATAGCTGTGCATGGTGGCCAGCAACACCAAAAACTCACTGGTAAATACACCAAAAGGCGGAAAGCCGGCAATGGCAATCGTGCCGATCAATAAGCCCCAACCAATTCTTGGCTGGGTTTTTATCAATCCGCGAATTTTATCCATACTTTGGGTTCCGGCTAGCTGCGCCGCGTGACCTACCGTCACAAAAATGGCGGATTTGGTCAGTGAATGCACGGTCATGTGCAGCAATGCTGCAAACGTGGCTAACGGCCCGCCGATACCAAAGGCAAAGGTCATTATGCCCATGTGTTCAATGGATGAGTAACTGAACAGCCGTTTAATATCCTTCTGCCGATGTAAAAAGAATGCGGCCACTAGAAACGACATCAGGCCAAAGCCCATCATCAAGTAACCTGCCATATTGGAATGACTTGCCCCATCAACCAGCATCTTGTTACGAACGACGGCGTATAAGGCATCATTCAGTAATAAGCCCGATAACACTGCCGACATCGGTGTGGGTCCCTCGGAATGCGCATCAGGTAACCAGTTATGCAAAGGCACCAGACCGATTTTTGTACCATAACCAATCAGCATGAAAACAAAAGCAATCTCAAGTATTTCCGGATTTAATTGTTTGGCATGTTGGAATAATTCTGACCACAGCAGAGCGTTTTCGACTTCGCCAATCTGCACCGCAGCGTAATACAGCAAAATGGTACCGAACAGGGCTTGGGCAATACCGACCCCACAGAGAATAAAGTATTTCCAGGCTGCTTCAATGGATTCAGGTGTGCGGTACAAACTGACCAGCATCACCGTCGCCAGTGTCGCGCCTTCCATGGCTACCCACATTACGCCCATGTTATTGGTGGTCAATACCAGATACATGGCCAGCATAAAACCCTGATACATGGAGTAGTAAAGCTTTAATCGCTTATCAGTCAGCTTGCCTATGTCCTTCTCATGCGCCATATATGGCGAGGAGAAAATCGAGGTGGTGAGTCCGACAAAAGCAGTCAGAACAATCAAATAGACATTGAACGGATCGATCAAAAAGGCCTTGCCGGATGACAAAATTGTGCCTTGATTCAGCACATTAATCGCCAGCCAGATAGTTGCCGCCAGACAGGTTGCGTTTAGCCATACATTGTATTTACCTATGTCCTCCCGGTGACCGGAAACTGCGAAAAAGATAATCCCCATAAATGGAATCAATAATACCAGATAGACCGCGATCATTTATCCACCTCATTTAAGCGGTTTAACAGATCAACATCCATTGAATCGATACTGGTACGCAAATGTAAGAAAAAAATACCGAACAGTACCGCAGCAACCAGCACGTCAAAGGCTATACCCAATTCGACCACCATCGGCATGCCTTTGGTGGCCACGATGGCGGCAAAAAATAAACCGTTTTCTATCGACATAAACCCGACAACGTGGGCAACAGCCTGACGATGCGAAATCATTAGCAGCATACCTAAAAGCACCACGGAAAGGCTGACCGCCAGTGCATTCAGCATGACCGGCGAGGTAGTTTGCACGATAGGATGCAAAACGTAATAGCTGAACACCATCAAACTCGCTCCGCCCAGCATTACCAATGTTTTGTTGTGTAACGCTTCAATATCGCGGTGAGCTTTCATTTGCATGACTTCACGTCTCAACATCCACGGAATAAAAATGACTTTTAGCACCAGGGTCAGCACAGCGGAAATATAAAGGTGTGGATTATCCATACTGTATGCCGCCAATGCCGTGGTTAAGGTTAATAAAAACCCCTGCACGGCAAAGATAAAGATTAGCCTTAACAATCGTCCTTGTCCCAACATAAGAAAAGAGGTAAGTCCCACCAATGCCGCCATCGATAAAATGGCTTGCGTATAAAAATCCTGTTGTTCAATATTCATTAGCGCGACGCCTCCAGAATGATGTGGCTCAACATGCCTAGCAGTCCTAATAAATAGGCAAAACTGAGAAATTCCTGCACACGGAACAAGCGCATTTTTGCAAATAGTGTCTCTGAGACCGCCAAAAATAGTGCTAATACTGCGAGTTTGCCTATTATCGCCAGTAATCCATAGCCTAATGTTTCTGCCTTAAAGCTATCAGCGATACCCCACGGGAAAAAGATATTGGCGATCAATACCCCATAAAGCATGAGTTTGAGCTGACTTGCCCATTCAATCAATGCCAGATGCCGGCCACTGTATTCCAGAATCATGGCTTCATGAATCATGGTCAGTTCCAGATGCGTGGCCGGATTGTCCACCGGAACACGGCCGGTTTCAGCGACGGCAACCAATATCAGGGCAAACAGGGCAAACACAAATGAAGGTCTCAGGATCAGGCCTTCATTTAAAACGTGAGCAATTGCGCCCTGATAAATTGGTCGTGGAGGCGGTCATGGTCAGGGTAAAAACAGCCATTAACATAGCGGGTTCCGCCAACGAAGAAATAGTCATTTCCCTGGATGAACCCATGCCGCCAAATGCGGTACCTATATCCAGTCCGGCCAGTGCAAGAAAAAAACGGGCAAAGGCAAAAAAACCCACCATCACAATCACATCCGCACTGGCTGAGGTGGGTAGATCAACAGCGATCAACGGAACAACGCTTGCCGCAAGTACAGTGGCAGAAAATATAATATAAGGTGCTGTAGTAAATACCCACGAAGCTTGTTCAGAGACTACGGGTTGTTTACGGGTTAATTTGAGTAAATCCCGGTAAGGTTGTAACAGGGACGGCGCTTTCCGGTTTTGTAAATGACATTTACACCACTTGACCCAGCCCGCCAATAACGGCGCCAGGACGACAAATAGCGTGGTTTGTAAAATGGCGATTAACCAGTTCATTGTGTTTCTCCAGGGTGAAGAGAGGTTGACTTGTAGGGCGTGCTGCGCGCGCCATTGAATTATTAAGGCGCGCACAGCACGCCCTACATTGTGTACTCATCAGCTAATCACCCATAACAGTAATAGTAAAGTTGCAAACGAATAACCGAGATAGGTTCGGATATTGCCTGTTTGAATACGCCCCACCTGTTTGGCTAAACTGTTTACCCCTTGTGCTATCGGTTGATACATGCGTGGCCAGCTATGATCCTGAATATGCAGTTGATAATGCACTGCTGCCACATCCTGATCCATTGCACCCTGCATGTCTTTGTTGATCTGCTCGTCTATAATCCAGACTTTGGCGAAAATCCGCCGGAAAGGCATGGTAAAGGCACTGGAGCTATATTGCATACGCGGTGTTAAGCCGCCAAAACCACAATCCCAGGTATCAGCTCTTCGCATGACTGTTAAAGGATTACGGCGCAAATACCAATAACAAACACCGGCCGCAATGAGCGCTCCGATCAGCACCAGTGGCGCAGAATAGGAAGCCTGCTCGGCAGAAACCGGCGCCAACCACAGCCAGCCTAAAGCAGAATCATTCGGCAGGGTTTGTCCCAAAAGTTGACCTGAAACGTTGTTGATTAAATGAATGATCACGCCGGGGAAAATTCCGAAAAGAAAGCATAAACCTGCCAATAAAGCGGGCCCTGCCAGCATACCTTTATCCTGCACTTCATGGGCTTTCTCACTGTTGCGTGAACGCGATTGCCCCAGAAATATCAGCCCGAATACTTTGACAAAACACGCGGCCGCTAACGCCGCTGTTAACGCCAGGGCAGCCGCTGAAACGGGGATCAAGCTACGCAACACGCCATTGTCCAGCACATCGACCTGCAATGCGGTTTGAAAAGCCAGCCATTCCGAAACAAAGCCGTTAAACAGGGGTAAGGAAGAAATACTCATACAGCCAACCAAAAACAACACGCTGGTCTGCGGCATTTTTTTAATCAGCCCGCCCATCATGTCAATATTTAATTCATGAGTCTGGTGATGAAGTATGCCTGCACCCAGAAACAGTAAATTTTTGAACAAGGCATGATTGAAGGCATGGAACAGGGCCGCCAGAAAACCCAAGGCCGCCAGTTGCGGATGGCCGTTGGCCATAAAAATCATAGCCAAACCCAGCACCATGAAAATAATGCCGATATTTTCAACCGAACTGTAGGCCAGCAGCCGTTTTAAATTGGGTTGCATCATGGCATACAGAATGCCGCCCAGCGCTGAAAGCGTACCCAGAATCAGCAGTACCACGCCCCATTGCCAGTGCACATCGCCGAGCAAATCAAAACAAAAACGGATCAATCCATACAGTGCGACTTTAAGCATCACGCCGCTCATCAGTGCTGAAATATGTGAGGGCGCTACCGGATGCGCTTCCGGCAACCAGACGTGAACAGGCACTATCCCGGCCTTCATGCCAAAACCCAGCAGCGCCAATACGAAAGCAATACTTGCCCAGGTTATCGATAACTTTGATTCACGCAAGGCATCAAAAGTAAAGCCGTCAGAAAAGCTGGCCAGTACGCCAAAGGCCAGAATAATCGCCAAAGCGCCGACTTCCGCCATTAATAAATAAAGAAAAGCGGCGCGGCGATTGGCGGAATTTTCATGTTGAAACGCCACCAGAAAATAACTGGCGACCGACATCAACTCCCAGGCAATCATGAACATGAACGCATCATCAGCTAACAGCACCAGCAACATGCCGGCAACAAACAGTCCGGTAAATAAACCCAGAACGGCAAAGGGGTGCTCTGTTTCTTTATAACTGCTCACATAGCCGGGGCCATAAAGACTCACCGCACAGACGGCAATGCCGATGATTAAAAAAAAGAAACCGGACAAGCCGTCAAAACGCACATGCCAGGGTAGCCAGGGCAAGCCTAAAGCAATCTGGCCGGTAATAACCCCTTTGCTGAGTAGCACGGCTAACCCCGCTATTACCGCAAAGACACCGGACAAGCCCAATAAAACAAATACCGCTTGTCTTAAGGAAAACCGGAAAACGCTGTTCTTCAAGGTTTTTATTAACCCAGTCCCGGCAATGTCCATTGCCGTTAAAGAAAAGTTTAAAACAGTACTGGCTAACTGCTAACAGAGTGTGGCGCTGATTCATCATCAGTGCCAACAAACCGGAAGCAAAGCTTAAAAGTACCGCACAATAAGCTGTTACAAGGATCATGAAGTTCTCTCTATGGTCTAAGATTTATAATCATTTCCTATCATCCGCAGTCATTAGACGCGCAGCGAGAGCATGATCTGAAAACGTTTCCAGGGCTTTACCTACGATCTGGCATTGCCCACCCTGAGCTTCATATTTTTGCTGGTAATTATGGATATAGTCCATAACGGTATGATCGATCAGGTAACCGTTGGTAAAATCAAAGATAATCGTTTTGCCGGGTTCCAGGCTGGAAAGGGCCTTTTTTAACGGCAGGAAGTTTGAAACTAACGCCGAACCTGATAACTTCACAATCAGCGTATCTTTATCTGGTTGTTGAATCGTAAAGTGAATTTTAAACAGATTATTGAGCCAAACGCCCCGCACCAGATCTATAATCAGTTTGGCAACAACGCCCAAGGCGACACCTATCAATAAATCGGTCGCTAATACACCGATAATCGTGACAACAAACATAAACAGCTGATCTTTACCAACATCCAGGACGTGCAAAAATGTTTTAGGCGAAGCCAAACGATAGCCGGTATAAACCAGCAATGCCGCCAAGGAGGCCAGCGGAATACTGTTGATCAGTCCGGGAAACAAAACTACAAACAGTAACAATAACAGGCCATGAAAAAAATTAGCCCAGGCTGTTTTTGCTCCATTATTGACATTCTCTGAACTACGGATAATTTCAGCGATCATCGGCAAGCCGCCGATTAAACCGGCCACCATATTACCGATTCCAACAGCGGTTAAATCACGATCAAGGTCGGATGTGCGTTTATAAGGATCCAGCTTATCTACCGCTGTCGCAACCAGTAAACTTTCAAGACTTCCCACCAGACTGATAGCCAGCACGGACTTCCCAAAAGGCTACGGTGAAGAGTTTGGAGAAGTCGGGAAAATAAAAGCCGGCCAGAAAATTATCGGGAATCGCAATCAGGTAGTTCGATCCGCCGGTAGCCGCCTCTTGAGCCAGATCAAAATGCCAGGCAAAGACTATACCCATCAGCACCACAATAATCGCAGCGGGAATCCTGCTGCCGATTAATGGCCAAATAATCAGTATCAGCAAGCCTAAAAAACTGATGAGACAATACTGCCGGCTTCATGTTAAGCAAGCTATGCGGAATCTGTGCGATGATCGAAAACAGACTGCCTGATTCCGGTGTGACTCCCAGCATGACGTGGGTTTGTGTGGCGATGATAATAAGTCCAATCGCCGCCAGCATCCCATGTACTACTGAATTGGGAAAAAAGGAGCTCAGCTGCCCCATCTTAAGTCGTCCCATCAAAACCTGTAAAACACTGGCCACTACAATCGCGGCCAGGGTATAACGGTAACCCGCCAGCGCATCCCCTTCACCCAACGCTTGCACAGACGCCAAAACCACGACAATCAAACCGGCAGCGGGGCCATTGATGGTCAGGTAGGAGCCGCTAATCCGCGAGACCAATACGCCCCCGATAATAGCCGTGATAATACCTGCGGACGGAGGAAATCCGGACGCTATGGAGACGCCCAGGCACAAGGGCAGGGCGATAAGAAAGACCAGAAAACCTGACTGTAAATCACTACGCCAGTTTTCTTTTAAGCCGGCCAGGCCAGTTTGGGGTATCGTTGATAGGGATGATTTATTCATAAAAGTTCTCGTTGATGGGTTATGGTTTGTTTTTTATTCAGGGCCAAGGTACTTATGATAGGCCTCATAACACATAAACCACAACGAGTAGACTGTAATACGTCCCCAGAAATCTACAAAAACCTACACACCATAATGGATCACTTTTGCGGCGGCTCATATGGTCTGGTTTCATTCTGCGTGCCGCCAAAGGATGTCTTGAGTAGGTATCGTGAGTTTCCATCCCAAGAAATACACATTTACCACCGAGTCCTTCATAGTTATGCTCAAAGTCATGAAGGAATTCCATTACGGTATGATCAAGAAGATAAGTATTGTTCATTTGAAAGATGACCGTTTTGCCGTTTTCCAGATTGGCTAAAGCAGTCTTCAGTGACATAAAGTTAGAGAATATCGCAGCGCCGACTATGCTGACCACAACAGAATCGAGCATCTTTCGGTTCAATAACAAAGTGGATCTTGAACAGATTATTTAGCCTGACTCCACGCAGCATGTGGATAGCAAATTTGGTTACGATACCGATAGCGACACCGATTAATAAATCGGTTGCCAACACACCGATAATGGTAACAACGAACATAAATAACTGTTCTTTTCCAACGCCCATCACTTTAGCGAATTCTTTGGGCGAGGCCAGACGAAAACCGGTATAGACCAGTAATGCCGCCAGGGCCGCCAGAGGAATACTATGAATCAGTCTCGGAAACAGCACCACGAACAACAACATAAAAGAGCCGTGGAAGAAGTTGGACCACTGGGTTTTTGCCCCATTGGTTACGTTAGCCGAACTCCGCACGATCTCGGCTATCATCGGCAAGCCACCGATTAAGCCGGCTACCAGATTACCAAAACCTACGGCTGTCAAGTCACGATCAAGATTGGAATGGCGTTTATACGGATCAAGTTTGTCCACCGCCATGGCGCTGAGCAAACTCTCCAGGCTTCCGACCAGACTGATACTAACGACGGCTTCCCAGAATTCCACTGTGGCAATCTTTGAAAAGTCAGGAAAATAAAAGCTGGACATAAAGTTTTCTGAAATCGCGACCAAAAATTTAGGTCCGACGGTTTCTTCGTGATGCGGTAAAAAATGCGCATCCGGCAGAAACAAATACATGTGCTCATGTTCCAGATCAAAATAACGAGCCAAAGCCATACCCGCCAATACCACAATCAAGGGTGCCGGAATCATTTTTAGCGTTGGATTTTTTATCATTGACCAAATAATCAATATCACCAATCCGGTAAAGCCGATAATGGCAATTTCATGATTAAGGTTCAGAAGACTGTGTGGAATCTGTGCGATGGTCGAAAACAGACTACTGCCTTTCTCCGGCGTAGTACCCAACATGACATGGATCTGTTTGGCCATAATAATGATACCAATAGCCGCCAACATGCCATGTATCACCGATGCCGGGAAAAACGAACTCAGCCGTCCGGCTTTAAATACACCCATTAAAATTTGTAATACACTGGCAACCACAATAGCTGCCAGGGCATAGCGATAACCTGCCATCGCATCGCCTTCGCCCAGCTCCTGCACCGCACCGAGCACCACCACAATCAAACCGGCTGCCGGGCCATTAATGGTTATAAAGGAGCCATTAATACGGGAAACCAGCATTCCGCCGATAATAGCCGTAATAATACCGGCTGATGGCGGAAAACCGGAAGCCATTGATATACCCAGACACAATGGCAAAGCGATAAGAAAGACCAGAAATCCTGACAGCAAATCGCTACGCCAGTTTTCTTTTAAACCAGTCAGGCCGGTTTTTGGTAATACAGGCAGTGAAGCTTCACTCATAGTAATCCTCGTTTTTGGTTGTGTGTTTTCATTCTTCGTGGTAAATAAGAGAATCAGTATTTTTTTATTTTGTTAAAAAACTTTTGATTACTTAGCTATTTAGTACTAGCGATTATTGTGCCAACCATTTGGTATTTTGTAACGGTTTGATTTCGTGGGACTGTGAAGTTGTTATTTCAATAAAACAGGGCAATAAAAGCTGACAATAGGTGTAAAACAACCTATCCGTGGTTCTTATGCACCGGGATTAACGAAGGTTATCTATTTCTAAATTCCGGCTACCAATTAATGGGACAGATAACATCACTTATAAGGGATATAGTAAATCCCCCTCAATCCCCCTTTTACAAAGGGGGAGGTGGACACATAAGGCGTAGCAGGAAAATTGCCGGGCATTTGTGTTTTATAAAACGTACTATAGCCGCCATAATTCTTTTTCTAAAATATCAGATATTAGCTATGAACAAACATCCAACTATGCCTGCTTCCGAGGCTTTTAGACTTCTTAGCATGAATATTCAAATGTCTGTCATCGATGTCAGGTCACAGGGCGAATATGAAAAGGCTCACTTTGGGAACACGGTAAATATGCCTATTCTTTCAGATTCCCATCGTCATGAGGTGGGGCTTACCTATAAAATTGAAGGTTCAGAGGCGGCAAAGGCGCTTGGTCACAAACTCGTCAGCGGAGATTACAAGGAAGAGCTGATACACCAATGGTGTGAGTCGATCAAAAGCCATTCTCAAACACCTGCTTTAATTTTTTGTTGGCGTGGCGGGCTTCGATCTCGATTAGCCCAGGATTGGGTGTACCAAAATGGCTGTGAAGTTAACCGTGTTGATTCCGGTTACAAAGGTTTAAGACATGAAGCTCTTAAGGCGCTGGAAAATCCTGCCCCTTTTGTCATTCTTTCCGGAATGACAGGATCCGGGAAAACCCGCTTGATTCATAAACTCCGGCACTTTGTCGATCTTGAAAATCTTGCCAACCATAGAGGCAGTGCTTTTGGCTCACATTTTGGAGCAAGCCAGCCTCAACAAGCGACGTTTGAAAACAAGCTGGCACAAGCTATTTATCAAATTGCCGATAACACTATTCTTGAAGATGAAAGTCCCAATATCGGTCGATGTCACTTGCCTGACAGCATTTATAATCGAATGGTCATTGCGCCCATGGTGATGATAGCAACGCCTGCCCGGCTGAGAGCATTTGAAATCTATCAAGAATATATTCAAACGCCTCTGGCAAACGGGAGGTCTTTGCATGAATTGGAACAAAGTTTTGCACAAAATATAGAAAGAATTAGAAACAAGCTGGGCGGCCTGGAATGCGATAAAATCAAAAGCCTTCTGAATAAAGCGTTTAAAGTGGATGCGTTGACTGAAGACGCTATAGCCGCACATCTCGACTGGATTGAACGCTTGCTGACACACTATTACGACAAACAGTATCTCTATTCTCTTTCCTTAAAATCACGCAAGACCTTATTTCAAGGCTCCTGGCAGGACTGTCTGGATTTTTTAAAGAGTCTGCAACATGAATAAAAGCTCAACACCCATTGTTTCAGATCTGGTTCTGCTCGGCGGTGGGCATGCCAATATCCAGGTTCTAAAAATGATGGCGATGAATCCCATTGGCGGACTTAGAATCACTCTAATTTCTGATCAAACCCATTCGCCTTATTCCGGCATGGTCCCCGGCTATTTAGCCGGATATTATTCCTATGAAGATTGTCATTTTGATTTAAGAAGGCTCTGTGAAGAACTCGGCCTGCGTTTTATCAAGGCTAAAATAATTGGAGTGGACTCGCAAAGAAAAAAAATCCAGCTGGAGAATAGAGCAGAAATCAGTTATGACTGTGCGTCTATCAATGTGGGTATTGCACCGAAGAGTATAGCGATTTTATCCCAAAAGCCGGCTTTACAAACTATCCCGCTTAAACCGATTTCACAATTTATTGCCCATTGGGATCAGTTGATTTCGGACCTTAATCGTTATAAAGGCAACGAAACTTTACCACTGGCTGTTGTGGGTGCCGGTGCCGCAGGGGTTGAAATTTCGATTATCCTGAAAATGTTAATCGATCAAAACCGGTGGAATGCCGAGGTGAGCCTTATTCACCGGCATGAGTTTCTGGTTTCAGAAAAAGACTATTCAAGCCCAGAAGACGACTATTAAAAACGCTTAAAGAGTTGAATATTAAAGTCTATCAAAATACCGAAGTGCTTGAAGTGCAGGAAAACGCATTGGTGCTTAAAGATGAAAGTGGACTTGTTCATACTGAAGTTTTTTATCGGGCACTGATCGCTACGCAAGCCTCTGCGCCTAAGTGGTTTAAAAGCTCCGGGCTCCCATTAACGAGAAGGGTTTTTTAAAGGTCACGGAAAAACTTCTCGTGGAAAATGAAGATGCCCTCTTTGCTGCGGGAGATTGTATTCACTTCTCGCCTTTCCCTTTGAAAAAAGCCGGCGTTTATGCGGTCCGTCAAGGAATGATTCTTGAGCACAATATACGCGCTTTTTTCACCCGGAAGTCCTCGTTAAAAACCTTTCATCCTAAAAAAAATGTACTGTCTTTAATTACCATTGGCGACCGGAAAGCGCTTGTTCATCAAGATAGCCCTTCTATTCTCAGATGGCTATGGCCTTCGCTTTTATGGATAGTTAAAGACGGGATCGACAGACGCTTTATGAAACGTTTTCAGGCCAAAACTTTTAGTAAAAAGCCTCAACATTTTATTAAAGTCATGCCTGTGCCAAAGAGCACGCTCGTGCCGGAAGACTGGCAAGAAAATACTTGCGGAGGATGCGGCAGTAAATTGGCGGCTTCGACACTCACTCAAAGCCTGAATAAACTGGAAATCCCAAAAGATGATGCGGTGTTGCTAGGCGTTAAAGATGGGGAAGACTGTGCTTTGACTCAGGTTTCCGGGCATACGCTGTGCTTGCAAAGCATTGATCAATTCCGGTCTTTTATTTCAGATCCTTTTTTACTGGGTCAAATTGCGACCCAACATGCATTAAGTGATGTTTATGCCATGGGCGGCGTTGCGAAGACTGTCCAAGTGGGCTTAACACTCTGCCCTGCTGCTGAGAAAATTCAGCGAGAAGACATTTTTCAAGTCATGTCAGGCGTACTGGATATCCTGACTAAAAGCGTTGCTTCACTCGTTGGCGGCCACACCGGTGAAGGCTCAGAGCTCTCTATTGCAATTGCAGTCCAGGGTGAAGTAGCAGCTGAAGCAGGTTTTAAGGAAACAACTGAACAAGCCCGGAAACCAATTGATTCTCACCAAACCCATTGGTACAGGCGTCATCTTTGCGGCCAATATGCTCGCCCAGGCGAATGGAAAATGGGTTGATGAGGCGCTTTCAAGCATGCTCCAATCCAACAAAATAGCCATGGAAACTATTAGAGCTTTTGATGTTTCCGGTTGCACGGATATTACCGGTTTTGGCCTGTTAGGCCACGCGTTTGAAATGATGGGAAAAAATAGCGCTAACGCTTTAGGCATTAAAATCGACTATAAGGCTATTCCTTTATTCGATGGCGTTTGCGAATTGTTTGAAAAAGGTTATTTAGCATCGATTGCCGGTAAAAATCAGGAGTCTTTACGTTCAGTATTGAACTCTGATGTGAATAATCAACACTTTCCTGCGCTTTTTGATCCCCAAACAAGTGGAGGGCTTTTGTTTTCAGTGCCACCTCATCAGACAGAAGATTGTCTCAAAGCCCTTCATCAAAATGGCGTCGTTAAGGCTTGTGTTATAGGCGAAGTTATTGATGAGAATAGGATAATAATTCTTTGACTTAGCGCAGTTACTGTATTTCCAACATTATTTTTTTGATTTTCGCCAATGCTTGCTGCTGTTGTTCTAAAGAAAGCTTGTTAAATTCCTGTTCAAACTCGATCAGACTGTAGGCGGGTTCGCCAGTCGCGCTGTCTGATGAACTGAAACCGCAATCAGCAAGTACATGCTTAATGGGTTCTGCTGCATTATCCAATGGCATTGAACTGGATAAAACGGTTTTTATCAAGGTGTTGACACGAATGAAAATGGCTTGTCCCGTCAACATATCATCAGCCATGCGTTTGGCAAACTCGTCTGAATAGCCTTTGCGTTTCGAGTCCGGAAATGTTTTCATTTGAACCGTGACCGGTGTTTTTTTATCAATTTGATATTCCATATCAAAGCGACTACCTGGCGAGGCGATCAAGTCTTCTGCTTCTATAACAGCTTGCAATTTATTATCTTTACAAACGATTTCCAGCATGATGTTGTCATAAATACCACTGCGTGGTATCGGTGATAGGGCAAAGCTATAAGTCCTATTGGTTAAACTGTCGCTTTCTTGATGATAGCTCCAGGTATTAGCTGCCCAGGCATTAAAAGGGCTGGCAATTAAAAGCGCCAACAGTGTTGCTGGAGTACTGTTACCGAAAAAACGGCTTTGTTTCATTTTTGACCCCTGAAAGGTTTTGTAATGGCATTGTGATGGGCAAAGCAAAATTGCCTATCCTTATATTTACGAGCTATAAATTACTCTCAACCAACTTCTCCAATTCCTTGGTTAAAGCAATATAAGGCATCAGGTTTACCGGCAAAACAGTATTAATTTCCTGATAAATACGCTGGTAGCGATTGATTTTTTGCTTTTCAGGCAGCAAATCAAAATAGCCGGCACAGGTTGACGACTTGCTTAACAGAATGTTGTTAATCAATAGACCGATGATGCGTTTTATATCCGCCTGTAAATCAGTCGATACTTTTTGTTCCCAATAATCGTGAGAGGGCATTTTTGCTAACTGTTCGTAGATTTCATCCAAACCCAGATAGTGAGTGGTTTCATTGAACAGTTTGAAAACGGTGACAAAATCTGTTGCTGTTTCAGCGGATAAAGAAACGATAAACGGGAAATCATTAAGGCTGGAAATAAACACCATCCTTTGCGCCAGCTCATCTGGAACACCCTCCTGCCGGTATTGCTCAAGTTGTTGTTTAAATAGAAAGCTATCTTGCTGCTTAAAGTAATGCTCATAGCTCTCTAAATAACGGTTATAGCAGTTGATGGTTTGAGTATCAGGACGTATTTTTTTGTTATGCAATAGAGCCCACCGGCAAAAACCAGCCAGCGTTTTTTCAAGTTCAAGCAATACAATGATATTGTTTATCCGCCGCTATTTTATTGTCCAGCGCGTAAATTGCCTGACGGAGTGCATCACCCTCCAAAACCCGGTCAAAAGTCAGATAACAACCGACATGATCCAGTATATTGGCGTTTTCGTTGTCGCTATCAATGTTTAAGAAACTAACCCCCGCCTGATTGATTATTTTATTACTGACGATGGTTGCTTTAATTTCTTTAGCTAGAGGGTGGGTGGACAAGTCATTTGCATAATGCGCATTAACCTGATCTGGAAAGTAGGCCTGCAAATAACATTCACAGCATTCATCATGCAGCAAGGCAGCTTGATCTTCTATCTGCCGGGTTAAGTACATTTTGCCGGCGGCCATTAATACGGCAAGTTCGGGACGGGTTATTGTTTGTCCGGGCCGGGATAAAATGGCTTTAGTGTGTGGAAAAGACTCAACTATTCGATCCAGGAAGCCAACGGCTTCCAAACGTTCAGCCAGTTGCAAAAAAACCGCTGAATTATCGGCACTGCGCAACTGGTCTAAAGATAAACAAAGGCTCTGCGCATAATTATTGGCCAATACCTGCCGGCAAACTTCGGAGGTCATACTGATAAATAACGGTTGATAATCAGCAATGCTATTTTTCTTTTGTAAACCCGTCAGCAAGATTTTTAAATTAACTTCATGATCGGAGGTATCGACACCCGCCGAATTATCAACTGCATCGGTATTGATGCGGCCTCCGCGCAAACTGTATTCGATACGCGCTTTTTGGGTAAAACCCAGATTTGCGCCTTCGCCGACAACACGAGCACCCAGATTGGTGGCATCCAATCGTACATTGTCATTGCTTCGGTCACCGACTTCTTCGTGCTTTTCAGTGCCGGCTTTTATGTAGGTACCGATACCGCCCAGCCATAATAAGTCTACTTGCGCCGCCAACAGGTAACGTATCAGGGATTCTCCATCCAAGGATTTATAGCGTATGCCAAGCCACTTTTTCAGTTCGGAAGAAACCGGAATATCTTTGTCTGACCGGAAATAAACACCTCCCCCTTCAGAAATAAGTGTCCGGTCATAATCATTCCAGCTTGATCCTGCTAATTCGAACAAGCGTCTGCGTTCATTGAACGGCGCACTGCTATCAGACGGATTCGGGTCAATAAAAATATGTTGCCCGCTAAATGCGGCTAATAACCGGATGCAGGGAGACAATAACATGCCATTGCCAAAAACATCGCCGTCCATACTGCCAACACCGACGACAGTAAAGGCTTCGTTTTGTATATCTTTGCCTATTTCACGAAAATGCCGCTGGACGCACTCCCAGGCTCCGCGTGCAGTAATGCCTAAAGCTTTGTGGTCATAACCATGGGATCCGCCGCTGGCAAACGCATCACCCAGCCAGAATTGATAGTCGGCAGACACTGCATTGGCAATATCTGAGAACTTTGCCGTACCTTTATCAGCAGCCACCACCAAATAGGGATCAGGATCGTCATAGCTCACGATGTCAGGCAGCCGAACAACCTTGTTTTCCTCATAATTGTCGGTTAAATCAAGCAAGCCTCGTATCAGTGTTATGTAAGCCTTTTTTCCGGCTTCCCCCATTTTCAGGCTGGAACCTGTAGTCGAGAATTTCAGACCGTTCTTTTTTAATATAAAACCGCCTTTAGCTCCGGTCGGAATAATCAAGGCGTTTTTGCTGATCTGGGTTTGCATGAGCCCCAGTATTTCAGTTCTGAAATCATCGGGGCGATCGGACCAACGTATTCCTCCTCGCGAAATTTTACCGCCGCGCAAATGAATACCTTCCATATCCACTGCATGGACATAGATTTCGTTTTGCGGTTTAGGGGAGGGCATATCGATAACACCCAGGCTATTGATTTTGAAAGCGACAAAATAATCATCCTGGTTACGCCGTTGATGAAAATTACAGCGCATCGTCGCGTCGATCAGATTAAACAGGGTTCGTAAAATCCGGTCATCGTTAATGTCGGAAACTGATGCCATGCTTTCCAGTAACTGGAGACGTAATGGAAATAAGGCCTGTTCTTCTCTGAGCACCGGATCATCCCACTCAGGATTAGGCATGAAGCGAGCTTCAAAATATTTAAACAGGCAGAGTGCAACACGTGGATTGTTGATTAAGGCATGATGAACCGTGTTTCGGGTTGTTTGATGGCCCAGTTGTAAATAATAATTTCGATAAGCCCGGAGTACATCAATTTCTTGCCAGGCCATTCCGGTTAAAACTAACAGTTTATTGAGTGCATCATTTTCACTTTTTCCATCCAGTATTTCCTGGATAGTTTTTAGCAGTTGGTTATTGACACTACTTAAAGGCGCACATTGGCTTGTTGCTGTTTTAATGGTGAAACTTCGAATAAACTGTGTGGTGCCATCAACTGTGATGGGAAACTGCACTTGATCCATTACTCTTAAGTGCATATTTTCCAGAACCGGGATATATTCATCCAGAAAGCGTTCCTGTTGACTGTAAAAGTGTAGCCGGTAGTGCTCTATTCCCTTATAAGGCTTAAGTAGACTGATACCTTGATGTTTTGGTTTTGTTAGTTGCTCAAGGTGCAGACTGTCCTTTAACGCGTAACGCGGTGACACTAAGGTTTGGTAGCCAACCGGGAAAGCGGATTGGTATTTTTGCCACAACTGTTTGCCGGTTTCCTTGCCCAAAGCCCGTTCAGTTATTTGCTGGAAAGAAAACATCCATGATTTGCTAAGTTTATTCAATTGACCATCCAGTTTATTCATTTTCCAAATTATCTGATGTCAGGGTTATTGTAAAAATGAATTATACGCCAATATTTTGAAATTATCGGTTATGGTCAGCGAGTTCCTGCTTTTCGATTTTTAAATCAAGCCAGTCGCAGAGCAGGGTTTTCCGGTCGATGTATGAACTGAACCACTGTGCTATTTCTTCGCTGGAATTATTCTTCAACGCAGTTTCAACGAGTTGATCGTTGCCTATAAAACCCAGCAAGGTTACCTCGGGCAATAACTCCGGCAATCTTTTTGTGACATATTTTTTTATCTCGGCAATAGCCGCTAGTGGTATTTTATTGTAGATAATGCCTATGTTTGTCAGGCCTTTTTGTTGCATAAAGGATACGCACAGAACCGTATTGTCCAGGGCCGCACCGATACCGGGCTTGCCGACAAAAATAACACGACAAGGTAATGCTAACGCCACATCTACATTGGATACACCGACTACGCTACCCACTGAAGGATCGCCAACGCCGTCGATAATGACTACCTCTTTGTCCTTGCCTATGCTGAGTATCGAAGCCAGCACATCAGCCATCAATTCTTCGGAGTGCGCTGTTAAGCCATCAATGAAATCCCGGCTGAAGCCCTTTTTGAAAACCAGATTACCGATGTCTATGCAGGGAATTTTTGTTTGTTCGCAAAACAGGGCCACGGCCTGTTTTGCGATACATTGGGTGACAGGTTTAATGTAGGCCAATTGGTTGGGTGTAAAACCTGACGCTAATAATTGTGCCAAAATACCCAGACACACCGTGCTTTTTCCTGCCCCGGATTCTGAACCCATCACATATAGATATTTAGTACCCACATTAACATCCCGGCTGGTCAGTGAAAGACACATGGAAGATAGAAACAAAGATTGATCCGTAAAAAGTCATTGCCAAGTTGAGCTAAAGAGTTGATTTTCTGCTCAATTATTCAGATTTTTAGGAAAACAAATTGTAAAGCAGGTTCCGTGGCCCGGTTCAGATTCTACAGACACTTTGCCCTGCATCGCTACAGTAATCATATTGTTAACAATGGCAAGTCCCAAGCCTGTTCCCCCCTTGCTGCGGCCTGTAGTAAAAAAAGGGTCGAAAATCTTACTGATATTTTCCGGGCTAATGCCGGCGCCATAATCGCGTATTGTCAAAATAAACTGCGCCGCATTATCTGACTCTTGCTGATCGGTCACGGTAATCTCAACTTTACCGCCGCCTCCACCAGGGTATGCATAGCGTTCGATATTTTGCAGGAAATTCATAATGATTTGAGTCAGGTAACCTGGATAGCCGTGCCACTCCTGCTCATGCTGTATTCCTGAAACATCGAGTTGAATCTCAAGCTTTGCCTCCCTGGCGCTTACTTTAAAAAGGTCGATAGCATCTTTCAGTAAAGCGGGAAAATTAACGGTATCTTGATGTTCTATAAGCTGATCTACGGCAATTTTTTTAAAGTTCTCGATTAAACGATGCGCGGTATCGACATTTTTTATCATCAAATCGGAACATTCCAGAATATCCTGAAGCTGATCCTTGTTTTCGAGGTCATTTTGAAATAAAGAGTGTATTTTTGGTAATGACAAGCGGTTTTTTATTACGCTGAGTGCTGTTTTAACGATGCCCAAAGGCGTATTGATTTCGTGAGCAACACCGGCCACGGCTTGAGTTAGCGCACGATGTCTATCCAGCGAAGCTTCAGCTTGCATCGCTTGACTGATAAAGCTCAGTTCCTGTTCCCTAAGCCGTTTCTTTTCCAGAGTTGCATTGATTCTTGCTTTCAACAATGTTGAATTAAACGGTTTGGACAAATAGTCTTCTGCCCCTATTTCAATGCAATTGATGACATGGTCAATATCCGAGCAAGCTGAAATCATGATCACCGGTATTTTAACTAATACCGGATCGGCTTTCATGCGCTGAAGTACTTCGTAACCGTCCATATCCGGCATCATGACATCAAGCAATACCAAATCAAACGAGCCAAGACGCAGTTTTTCCAGGGCTTGTGAGCCGCAATCAGCTAAAACGATTTGATAACCCTGCTTTTCAAGACGTCGAGATAATATCTCCTGATTGGCAGCATTATCGTCAACCACCAGGATTTTTCCGCTAACTACACTATCCGGAAGCGGGGTTTTGTTTTTATTCAAATCTGCCTGCGGAACTTCTTTTATTTCCAGTAACCGGTTATCGCTGGCCTGGATAGAGTAGTCATTGGCACAGGAAAATAGAGTTTCCAATCGCTCCAGGATTTGCAGTGCAGCACTGTTAATATTACCCAGGTCGCCGGCCAGTCTGTCCTGGCCGCTACTGGATGCCTCCTCTGTAAGCATCTCGGAATAACCGATGATTTGATTTAACCAATTGAGCAGGTCATGACGGGTTTTAGGATTAATCGCCAAACACGTCGCAGTTACACTTTCACAGTTTGCCATGATTATTCCAGAAATTTATGAATTTTCGACAACAACCGCGGTAAATCGATGGGCTTGGTATCGTATTCATCACAACCGGAGTCCAGAGCCTTTTGCCTATCCTCGCCCATGGCGTGTGCAGTCAAAGCGATCACGGGAATATGCCGTGTCACAGGATCGCCCTTAATTTTTAATGTTGCTTCCCAGCCATCCATAACCGGAAGACTCATGTCCATCAGGATCAAATCCGGCAAAACTGCTTTTGCCAGTTGCACACTCTCGACGCCATCAACGGCTACGGTGATTTCAAAGCCGTATTTGATGAGCCTGCGTGAAAGCATATCGCGATTAAACTCATTATCTTCAACTAGCAATATTTTAGCCATTTTCTTTATGATCTCTAAATTCGATATTAATGACCAAAGTCCACCGGTAGCTTGACAATAAAAACAGAACCCACTGCGGGTACACTTTCAACCGATATGCTCCCGCCCATCATTTCACAGAATCTTTTGGTAATGGTCAAGCCGAGACCTGTACCGCCATACTTACGTGTGGTTGAATTATCTGCCTGAGTAAAGGCATCGAATATTTTATCGACCTGCTCTTTGGACATGCCGATCCCGGTATCGCTAACCTTAAAAACTATCCAATCAGCTTCCTGCGTCTTCTCTTCCATTACCGTAAAAGTTACTTCCCCTCCATGAGTGAATTTACCGGCATTACTGAGTAAATTCAGCAAAATTTGCCGCAGTTTAATTAAATCTGCTTTTATCATCGGAATGATTTCAGAACATTGTATCGATAACTTATTTCCGTTTTTATCAACGATCGGCTGGACGGTATTGGTGACTTCATTAATCACCGAAGGCAAATGAATTTCTTCCAGAAATAAGTCCATTTTTCCGGCCTCGATCTTGGATAGATCAAGTATTTCATTAATTAGCGCTAATAAATGGACTGCCGAAGAATGTATTTTTAACAAATCACTAACAAAAGTATCCTGCTTCGATGCCTGAGCGTCTTCCAATAACATCTCGCTGTAACCGATAATTGCATTCATCGGTGTGCGTAATTCATGGGACATATTGGCTAAAAAGGCACTTTTGGCACTATTAGCCTCTTCGGCAATGGCACGCGCCTTTTGGGCTTCAGCGATGGCCTTGGACAACTCGATCTCAGTTTGCTTGAGTCCGGTAATATCTGTGCGTATCGCAACGGTGCCCGTGTTCCATACCCGGCGCTCGCTGACCCGCATCCATCGATCGCCCCTGAAATGTTCAACAAAGTTTTCCCTCGGCGTTCGATGGCGAGCCATGCGTTCAGCCAGCCATTCTTCAAGGCAACCATCGGCATCAAGAATTAAACCCGTTTGGGCTGCGCCTCGCATTATCGATTCAAAAGGCATGCCCGGCATAATGGGTGTACCGAAATTCATAATTTCCCGGTAACGCTGATTACACTCAACCAAACGGTCTTCCATATCAAATAAGCAAAAACCATCGGCAATACTTTCTATCGCCTCCCTCATTCTGGAACGGCTAACCGCCTCTTCGAGCGTTGCCTGTTGAATCCGGCTATCGACGATGGTGATAAAAATAGACAGTAAGGCGATTAATACGGAAGTGAATGAAACCCAAAAGACTAATGCTGTTGTATTCAAGGCGCTTTCCGCCAAAACCGGGGATGCATCGCCAGCAAAGAAATAAGTGGCCGCCATGCCGGTATAATGCATACCTGAAATAGCACAGCCCATGATCACCGACGCGCCTATTTTGGCCCATATGGCCCCGTACCCCTTCTTATTGCGGCCAATTAAAAAGTCGATAGTCAAGGCAATTCCCGAGAGCACCACCGCCGTCAGGACGGAAAGTACAAATAGCCGGGATTCGAACATCATAATCAACTGGCGGGAAATGCCTTGCATGGCAGCCATGCCAATATAATGCATGGCCCCAATGCCGCCACCCATAACTACGCTGGCCAAAAATATTAATTTACTGATTTTGGGCCGGCTGATCACTTTAAGCATGACATAGCTCGCTAGTATCACAGGCACTGTAGATACTATAGTGATAAGCACATCATAGCTCACTGCAATCGGGAGTTTTAGCGCCAGCATTGCAATAAAATGCATCGCCCATACGCCACCCCCCATCGTAAATGAGCCGGCCAGCAGCCAGATACGGCGTTTATTGTTCGAATCAGCTGCATTGATGCGCCCTGCTACACTGAGTGCAGCATAGGATGCCAGGATAGCAATAGCAACGGACAGAACAACCAGTCCTACATCATAATGGGTTTCTAAAGCGGTGCTTAAATCCCTGCCATCATAGAAATAATGATCCATGGCGGTTTTTCCAGCAGTTTAAGTATCCTTTCGACTTTGCCGCCATATAACGGCGAGCTGTTTAACAAAACCATGCATCAAATTAACGATAAGATCGGGCGGAGTAAAACGGCTTTTAAATAAAAATGACACCTGCGACTGAGAGGGGCCACCTACAACTTCAATGAGCCGGTAACCCTGATTATCCAGAACATAGCGATCACCTCCCGGATTAAGCGGCATTCCGTCAATAGCGCGCAGCCGATCCAATAACTGCAGTCCCCGATCCGCATCAATCTCATCTGCAAACAGAACTTGGCCGTCAATAATTAGCCAGCGTGGAGTTTCTGCCTGCTCAGGACTTAACCCTCCAATCGGTGAGAGGGTATAAAGAAGTTTTCTTTGCGAACCTGCCGCCTCAATCAGATTATTTGACAATTCGATCGTTGATAACGCCATTCCGTAGGAAAGGTATTGCCGGATACTGCTTTTTATCAAGGAATACAATTTATCTTCGGTGGCTTCGACTTTAGTGAAATAACCGTTAATATCATATTTATCGATGACTTCCCGTTCCGGAGCGACCCCCGGTTGACCTGTGCGGATATAGATCTGGGTGAGTTTATTACCCAGGTTGTTGCGAATATAATCGCAAAGCTCAAGCCCGGCACGCTCGGTTTCCATCACCACATCAAGAAATGCCACCGCCAATGAACAACCGACCTCGACATCATCGTTCATCAAAAAAATCGCATCCTCTTTACTGTTAGCGGTATAAATTTTCAGGGGCAATCCATAGACCTCAAAATTTTTCATCGCCAGACGGGAAATCGTCAAAACATCAGGTTCGTCATCAACTAATAATACCGGCCAATATTTAAAAAACATGATGATTCTCCTTTTAGTAAGTTAAAGGTTGTCTTAATTCACTCAGTTTGGCGGCATCAAGACGCATATGCTTGGCTAAATAAGAGGCTGTTTCTTTAGGTCTGACTTTATGGACAAAATTGTAACGGGCTTCATGATAATTCACTTCGCCGCCATAAAATTTACCGGAAAAATTAATTTTCATTTTTTGCAGTTCTGCAGCTCGGTAAGCGGCCAATGGTTTAACACGCTCATCTTTTTGCCTGGTCTTTTTCTTTTCTTCGAGCAAACTTAAGTACTCAGGATCCATAGCCATCGCCTCTGCTTTTTGCTTGACTTGTTCCAGATACGCTTCATAAGAATCCGGCAAAATTTCATCAATATAGCCGATAGCCTTGGCCTTTTTCGTACCGATCGGTAACGGGGTTTCCGTCAACTCCAGCGCTTTAACGGGCCCAACCCGCTTAGGCAATGAATAAGTCCAATACTCCGAACCGTATAATCCCATCGTTTTATAATGCGGATTAAAAATCACCCCCTCACGTGCCCACACCTGGTCAGCGGCCAGAATCGCCATTGCACCGCCAGCCCCACATCCACCCCAAACAGCGGAGATCGTCAATTTTGTTTCTGTTGTTAGTATTTCCAGCACAATGTCGTCAATCGCATTGATATTGCGCCAGGATTCGTTAGCCGGATTTTCTGCTGCTTCGATAATATTGAGGTGAATCCCATTAGACCAAAAGTCGCTTCCACCCATTAACACGAGAACTTTGGTTGGGCGAGCCAGCGCTAAACGGTAGGATTCCAGTAAGCGGCGACATTGTGTTGTAGACATCGCGCCGTTATGAAAATTAAAATGCAGATAACCGACGTGATTTTTTTCTTCGTACCAGATTTCCTTAAAGGTAGGTTCCGTTCCCATGAATAATGGATCAATAGGCGATTCAGGCGTTTCACTGAGTACACTACCCAAAACTTTTGCCGCCGGTAACTTGAAATCGAATTGTTTATCGTGAGAGAGAAAGCGCTTATAAAATGGTATTTTTATAATATTTTTGCGCTTCAGGTGCGATATCCAGACGGCACCGTCAATAGCCGCCCGGCAAATGGCGCCGTGACGCTGGGCAATGATTGCACCCGGTTGCCAGCCTTGTAGAAGGCTTTCTTCATGTGCACCGTACAGATAATATTCCTGGTTGTCGATGACATCCAGCACGCCGGGCGCACTGTCGGCAGCATTGATTTTTTTAATGATGGTGGCGACATGGTCTTTGGCCCAATCGATTTTTCTATCTTGCTGCTTCATTAATGGACGAAGCATGCCACGCACATCGGGTTTTGAATAATCAAGGGGCTCAGGTTTAAAGCTCTTGGATTCGACATGTTTGACGGCCTGTAGCATCGCTTTGATAGCTGCTTTGGTAACTTCGCGGCGATAAATTGCGGCTTTGCTGGCTTGCCGCATTTTAAAGGTCTCGGTTGCCCAAATATCACCGGCATCCATTTCTTCCACAGCTTGTAATACGGTGACCCCCCATTCCTTTTCACCGTTCATGATGGCCCAGTCCAGAGAGGAGGGTCCACGATCACCTTTAATACCCGGATGAATAATGAAACAATGATGCTTCGCCCAGACATCTTCCGGTATTTTTTCTTTTAAAAACGGGCAAATAATCAAATCGGGCTGGAAAAAGGTCACGCCTTTTCTAACATCGTCGGTATTAAGTGCCAAAGTGATCGAAATATCATGTCCCAATGCTTCCAGCTCCACATGAGCGCGTTGGCATAAACCGTTATAGGATGAGGATATTAATAAAATACGCATATCTAGTCCTTTTATTATTGTTTTGGTTATAACAGCACTCTTCTATGAAGTAGTGCAACTTCTTGATCTGTAGTAATTACGACTCTCCTTTAATGAGTATCAGGGCTACTAATTTTCTTCAAAAATCAATGGACGCATTGGAATATACTCTTATCAGATACTTGGCACAATGACATATATCCCTCATTTTCTGCCAAAAAATCATTTCGAGTTTGATTTTCCATACTCTGGCAATAATTTAAATCTTATTGTGTTAATTTTTTATTTTCTATTCTCGGGTAGCCTCCCAGGCGCCAGCCTTCATGTAATTGATACCTACTTGGAAGGCATCACGCCATACACGTGCGATTTCCGGATTAAAGTACGGATCGCATTCTGCGACAGCTGAAATAAGGCTTTGCATCCAGAGTTCATAATGATGAGCCTGGACTTTGAGGTCGAGGTGACGTTGCGTAAGCGCCGAGAGAGCTGAAGGATCGGCAGACCGTCTGGCGGAGACAGCAATCATTTCATATAAAGATGATTTTAAAACCCGGCGTTGTTTTGCAAAATCTGTCCCTACGAAAAATGCAGCAATCTCCTCGGAGGAGGCAGTGAAGATTTCGTAGAAGACTTTGATGAATCGTTCGTTCTGAATGCAACGTTCGAAGCTGTCGAGAAAAAGGGCTAAATCCGTTTCGTTCATAGCAAAAAGGAATGTGGTTAGGTTACCAATAGTTTTCTATTGATTCTATCGCAAATATCCAAAAAACGTAAAACCGCACTTTCAGCGGACAAAACTGTCCTGCTAGCGAACCCATAAGCTTTAACCTGCTCCGGATTCTAAACCCAATAACATAGATGTATTTTGTTGTCATATATGGCGCAGAAAAGAAACCCTCTCAAGAGGGAGAGGGTGGAGGTGAGGGGGAGGTAGGATTAATATAATCATTTGATTTTATAGACAACAACTGTACTTAAAATTTACATTTAATCTGATCAGCGGTTAGAAACATAAACAAATATGACAAGGATTTGGCTGATAAACACTGATAAAACAGTAAATAAAATCCGTTTCACCCCGTCTTATCAGTGCTATCCGTGTTCTATAAATAAAGTCAGCATCTGCTGGGTAGTTACAAAGAATTAACCACCGCCGCCTATGTTCTCCCAGGCATTGCTGCTGAAATTTTCTAATGTATGCAATATTTGAGTGGTTTCTCGCTGTTTGGCTCGCAACTCTTCGAGTTCTTGCTTCACATCAGCCGCTGCTTGCCGGGATTTCATTACCAATATATCAATCTTGGCACTCCGTTCAATAAGTTCGACCAGTTTTTGACCGTATTCATCTGTTGTTTTCATGATTTAATTCCTCGGGTTGTTTAGTAAGGTTTTATACAAAACAATGGGTTAACTTCTGTTATTGCTGATCCGCTACCAAGGGGATTTCCTGCGAAGAATATGCCCGAATTGCTGGTTTTTTTGTCTATTTCCTGTGCAATTCAGGTATATTCATACCTGGCAATCACCTAAGCCGGGTCAAGTTCCTGTTCTTTCTGGTAAACATTAAATGCCATATCGGAATGAATAATATGCTTACCCCATCTATCCATAAATATCCTGAATATCGTTTTCCTTCCAGTCATCATTTGCTATTTTCTGATTCATATCGGCCAGCATTTCCAGCATGGTATTATGTTCCCTGACATGGCCTTTATAGTTTCGAAAACCTGATTTTTCCATCAGTTCTTCTTCATCAAAAAAATGCTCCTTCACATGTTCATATATCAACTGGCTATTTTTAATCAGTTCTTCCCTGTTAATGGAAGCAACTAACTGATCCGCTAAAATGAATAGATCCTTATGTTGACTATCAACCAGATCATCGCCCATTTGGTAATAATCTTGCCAGACAAAGTGGACCATACTTCCTGAAGCCGGTTTTTTGGATAATCCCTCTTTCTGACGATGGTTGGCAATATTTTCAGGTGTTTTATTGTCGTCGTTGATTTTATAAACAAAACCTTTTCGTGCGTTGTGGTAATCCTCATTGCCATAGAAATTTGCATACATTTGCGTTAATTCGAATTTTCTGTAAGAAGCCAATGCTTTTAGCGATTCGTCATAACAGCGCGTTTTGGCTTTTTCATTTAAACACTTTTGTAATGACTCGCTATCCGCAGCACTGGCATTTGCCAGATGTCTGATTTGGGCTGCAAAAATCTTATGATTTTTATCGAGCACTTTATCGCACAGGCCTATGTGCCATGCCTTCTTGGCACTGATGGGCAAGCGTTGTTCAGTCAATGATGTTGCCATTTCCAGCCCGACACGCTTGGGTAATAAATAGGTCCAGTATTCGGAGCCGTAAAGATCGCCCATATTTTTATAATGCGGATTGAAAATTACCCCTTCCCGGGCAAATACCTTATCGGCAGCCAACGCCAAAATGGCTCCACCGGCACCTGCACTGCCTGCAACCGCGGAAATGGTTAATTTATCCAGAGTGGTGATGATCTGATAGATAAGATCATCAATCGCATTGATATTGTGCCAGGACTCATCAGCCGGACTATCGGCGACCTCGATATGATTAAGGTGAATGCCGTTTGACCAGCATTCTTCACCGCCCATCAGTACGATCACTTTTACCGGTAAAGTCGCTACATGCTGATAAACCGATAACAGAATGCGGCATTGTTCCGTACTCATACCGCCATTATGAAAATGAGAGTAGATATACGCGACATCACCTTCCTGTTCATACCAAACCTCCTGGCAAGGAAGCTGCCGTCCCGGTTTTGTATAGTCGATTTCAATAGTTTGATGGTTTTGGATAACAGGCTTTTTAAAGTCGAAGCGCCGGAGCTTGCTTTGGGCAACAGGTCTTTTAATACGAACGTAGCCGGTAATTTTATGCCTTTTTCACCGGACTCCAATTTCGGCTTTAAATGTCCAATCCAGATTGCACCGTCTACTGTTGCCCGGCAAATGGCATGATTGGCTGTTGCAATGATTTCTCCTGCTTTACCGGTTAAATGGGCTTCCTTATGGGCATTAAACATAAAAACAGGCTTTCCATAAATTTCATCCAGTACGCCAGGGCTGCCATCGGCGGCGTTAATTCGTCTTAAAATCTCATCCGTTTTATGTTTTTTCCAATTAATGGCACGATCGGGTTGCTTCATTAACGGCAGTAACTTACCTGTATAATCCGCTTTACTAGTAATCCTGCGCTTCGGGTTTGAAATCCGGGGCATCAAAATAGGTTAAAACCTCCCACAAACAGTCGATTGCTGCTTGCGTCACTTCACGGTAGAAAATACTGCTTTTGGTTGCCTGGCGCATAGGGAAAGGTTTTATTAGACCAAATGGGGCCTGCATCCATTTCTTCGGCGGCTTCCAGCAAGGAAACGCCCCATTCCGGCTCGCCATTCTGAATGGCCCAGTCCAAAGAAGAAGGGCCTCTGTCACCTTTGATGCCGGGGTGAACGATGAGGCATTTAGTGTGCTCATAAATTTCTTTAGGAAGGTATTTTGTTAAAAAAGGGCACAGGATCAAATCCGGTTTGAATAACGCTACGCCTTCCAGCAATTGCGCTACGTCACCTTGATGCAATTCAACAGAGACGATATAACCGGCATCCTCAAGTTCGGTATAGAAACGTTGTGTCAGTCCGGAAAAGGCCGATGAAATTAATAATATACGCATAATAGTCTCCTAAGCTGTGGGCTCTGAATGAAATTCAGTAGATACCTTTCGACCAAAACGATCGCGATAATTTTGAGGGTTGACGCCAATCTGGCGGATGAAGGCTCTGCGCATACGTTCAGGGTCTTTAAAACCCGCTTTATCGGCTACAACTTCAATCGATAGGTCGGTACTTCCCAAATAATGACGGGCTGCATCGATACGCGCCAATTCGACAAATTTGGCGGGAGTCATGCCCGTTTCCGTCTGGAACAATCGGGCAAAATTGCGTGGACTCATGGCTACGCGTCCGGCTAGCGCTTCTACCTGAAGATCCTCTTCGAGATGGGTCATTATCCAGGCTTGCAAGTTCCGAAGGTCTGGATGCTTAGCCGATTCGCTGGTCATGTAGGCACTGAACTGGGATTGACCGCCGGGCCGTTTAAGAAAAACCACCAGGAAGCGGGCGACATATAAAGCTATTTCAGGGCCAAAATCGTCTTCGACCATCGCTAACGCTAGATCAATGCCGGAAGTGATACCCCCCGACGTGAAAATGAAGTTATCCCGGATAAAAATCTTATCCGGTTCAACGGTAACCGAAGGATAATTGCAAGCTAATTGGTTACAATAATTCCAGTGCGTGGTGGCACGGCGTCCATCCAGGAGACCGCTTTCCGCAAGCAGAAAAGCGCCGGTGCAAACCGAAGAAAGCCGTCTAACCCGCAACGACATGGCCTGAATCCAGGCTAGCAGTACCGGGTCATTTATCGCTGAGTCAAATAAACCGCCGGGAATTACCAAGGTATCGATATCGTCATCGTAGTCGCGATAAGCTTCATCGGCAATGATTTGTACGCCCGACAAAGTGGTAATGGGCCCCGGTTTTTCCGCCAACACTTTGAACGTATAGGCGCGTTCTTTTATTACTCCTTCAATTCGCAATTTCATATTGGCAAAAGTAAACACTTCCAAAGGCCCGGCAACGTCAAGAATCTCAACGCCTGGGTATGCGACTATAGCGATATTTCTTACTTTCGGTTCACGCGCCTGTGACGGGGCTGCAAAGGGCTGATCCGGCAAGGATGGATTAATTTTTTCCATAATAAACAATACCTTTTGCTAAATTTCGGAATCAACTAATCTGTTGACGAATGGCACGTTCAATCAAATCAACATTTTTCAGAGTTAATTTGACTATTTCATTGTAAGTGGACATTGGATTCTCCTCGATACAAGATAAATGGAAGCTCTGCTTTATTATTATCCGGACGTCAAAATGGCTTATGACATCCGGTTTAGTTCTTTATCCTTAACGGATTCAGCGGACTTCCTTGATTAATAAATGGTTTTATGATTTCCTGCAAATGATAATGAATGTCAATCACTGTACTCTGTTTAAGCTTTTGTGCAATGACATCTTTCCCTCGTTTTCTGCCAAAATATACATCACCGGTTTTTTGACAGGGATGCGGGTAGCATTATTTTGCCTAGTCTCTTTTTCAAATAGCATCTCCTTAGGAGCGTGCATGAAATAAAATTGCCAATGAGACATTGCTCAGCGTGTAGGGGCGAATTAATTCGCCCCTACAGATGCATAAGTTATTTCATACACGTTCCTCAGGTACTCAGAAACCGGACATTTTAGTTACTCCCAACGCTAATATTATTCTTGTCAACTGAGCTTGAAAAGAGTAAAAGTGACCAAGCCGATCAATAACTTGTTAGCCATCTGGGGGTAAGTCTATGAGCTATGTGTTCGATATTGAGGTACTCCATGCCATTGCCCGAAAGGGGGTGGGAAAGACTCACGACGAAATGGTAAGAATCGTGGTGGAAGAGGCCGCCCGGGTCTATCCTGCCCATATTGATGCTAGTCCCCGGCGTCGTTGGCTTTTCAGTATGACGGCGGGAGCAACCGGAGTGATGAGCTTGCTCCATGCATCCTTCAGTGAATACCTTCTCATCTTCGGAACGCCCATCGGCACCGAAGGCTTTTCCGGACGCTACCGCATGGATATCCATGATTTTTTGCTGGCTGGCGAGGTCTGGACTTACCGGCAAGAATGCTGCGGGGAGCGGAAGGTTGTCAGGCCCGGCGACCATACCGTGCTTGAGCGCGGCAATGTCAATGGGTTCAAGATACCGGAATCGGCCTGGATGCTGGAATATGGCAGAGGGTTTATACCGTCCTCGTTCCCGCTTATTTTGGGTGATGTGGTGTTCAGCGCTGTTGATGGGACGACCCTGGCCGAGACGGTGTGGACGTATGGCAAGATGGCGTTACGTGAGTTGGTGGTAAACCGAAAGTTCTAAATCAAACAAAGGAGCGGCTAATGAACGATCAAGATTTGAGACAAAACCCTGCCGTGGATGCGGCGCGGCAAAAATACGGTTTCGGCCTTTCCTGGCTGGTGCTCATGGTGGCCTTGCCGCCGCTGGTGTATTACCTGTGGATTTGCGTCACTTATTACCAAGGCGAACTGGTGTTTCCAAACAATGCGGTGGCATGGCTGCAATTTTGGGCGCACGTTTCGCCGCCTACCTGGAAGGCAGCCGGTCTTTACGGGGCCTGGTTCCTGGCCCAAGCAGCTTTGCAGGTTTGGGCGCCCGGTCCAACGGTTCAGGGTATGGAACTGCCCGACGGAAGCCGGCTCGACTATCGGATGAACGGCATGTTTTCATTCCTTTTCACCTTGGGCGTGGTGGTAGTCCTGGTAGCTTTGGGCTGGCTGGATGCCACGATTTTGTATGACCAACTTGGCCCGCTCCTTACCGTGGTGAACGTCTTCACTTTTGCCTTCGCCGGGTTTCTCTATTTCTGGGGTCTGAAAGGCGCGGATTGGGAGCGGCCGACAGGGCGGCCTTTCTATGACTATTTCATGGGTACAGCCCTCAATCCAAGAATCGGCTCCCTCGACATCAAACTGTTCTGTGAAGCCCGCCCCGGTATGGTCTTCTGGATGCTCATGAACCTTTCCATAGCGGCCAAACAATACGAACTGCATGGCACGGTGACGGTGCCGATGTTGCTGGTGGTGGGGTTTCAGAGCATTTATCTTATCGACTACTTTATCCATGAAGAGGCCGTACTTACGACCTGGGACATCAAGCACGAGAAATTCGGCTGGATGCTTTGTTGGGGCGATCTGGTCTGGCTACCCTTCACCTATACGCTACAGGCCCAGTATCTGGTCAACCATACCCACGATCTCCCAGCCTGGGGAATCGTAGCCATCGTGGCCTTGAATCTGGCCGGTTATACGATCTTCCGGGGGGCCAACATCCAGAAGCACTATTTCCGGCGCAATCCTAGCCGGGCCGTGTGGGGCCGGCCGGCTGAATACATCAAGACTGCCAAGGGTTCGCTGCTGTTAACCTCAGGCTGGTGGGGCTTTTCGCGTCACATGAACTACTTTGGCGATCTGATGATCGCCCTCTCGTGGTGCTTGCCGGCTGCTTTCGGCAGTCCTCTTCCTTATTTCCATATCGTCTACTTCACCATTCTGCTTCTCCACCGGGAGCGGCGGGATGATGCCATGTGCCTGGCGAAGTACGGGAAGGATTGGCTACAGTACCGGGCACGGGTGCCATGGCGGATTGTGCCTGGACTTTATTGAACCTAAAAACCTTGGTTAGCCACAGATTTACACGGATAAACACTGATAAAACATTATGTTGCGCCAAGCAGGCACTTCACCCAAATGGTGTCACAAAGACTTGATGTAACCAGGTGTTTATTCGTGTAAATCCGTGTTCATCTGTGGCTAAACTGCGCTTTCCAGGATTATTGGATTTATGTATTCAGGATTTGTATTAACTCAGCGGCGATACTGACAGCAATTTCGGCCGGTGTATGGCTTTTTATCGGTAAGCCAATCGGTCCACGAATGCGCTGGAGTGATTCAACTGAGAGCCGGGGCTCAAGATGGGCTTTAAGTTGCTCGATTTTTTTCCGGCTGCCGAGCACGCCTAGATAACGGATTCGTTTATCGGCCAGCTGTTCGGCTACTTTTTCATCGGTTTTGTGACTGTGCGTCATGATGAATACAAAAACCTGATCACCTTCAGGAATGGTGTTACGTATTTCTTGATAGGGAATCATCAGCTTGGTTTGCGCGTAATGGTTACGCGCCAAGGTATCTGGATTATCCCGTTCATCAATGACGGTAATGTCGAAATCAAGGGTTGCGAGAATTTTTGACAGAGCCAGGCTGACATGGCCGCCGCCCACGATATAAGCCTGTCTCTGCCAGGCAAGATTTTCCTGGTAGAACCAGTCAGTTTCGTTTTGATAACTAAAGTGATACGGCGCTGCCAGCTTACTATCGTGATGCCACTCCAGCCCTGCGGGCGAAAACATCAGCAGCCCGGCCGGATGAGCGGCTATTTGCTGAAACAGTGCTTTATCACGCATCTGGCATTTATAGAGCAGTATTGTCTGTTCACCACCGCAGATCATTCCTGAAGCCTGCGCGGCTTCAAGCTGATGCTGTTGACGAATTAATTGCGGGCTAAAATGATTATTGTCCAACAGCCGCCGGGCCATTCGCAGCAGTTTTTGTTCAACGGCACCGCCACCAATGCTGCCAAGGCTGTTGCCTTGGTCAGTCAGGAACATTTTGGCTCCTGCTTTGCCGGGCGAACTGCCTTGACTATGAACAACCAGCAGCAACATGAGCTTATCGGTAGTGGCCAAGGCATCGGCCAAGTGCTGCCAGAATGATGTGTGTTGAGACATTAGCATGCTCTTTACAGCCAGTAGATTAAATAGGAAGACAATAATAAGGAATGACAAAAAAGATAAAACTGTAAATAAATGACTGATAAAATGATTTGATTTGGCAATACTTTACCAGAAGTTAAATCCACCAAAGAATTAATAGAGATAACATGAAAGGAAATAATGCAGGACTGATATTCTCATTGTTGTCAATGCTTACATTGGGAGTGAGTAATTATCTGTACAAACGCAGCACTGAATTTTTAGGCCCAACGAATACAACCTTCTTTTACTATATGTTTAGTAGTGTGCTGGCGGTGATCGTCTGGCTCTTGTTCAGGGAAAAGGAACGTGTGACTGCCCCCGGTTTACTCTGGCCTGCCTTGCTCGCTGTGTTCCTGTTTATCAGTGTCTGGACGTTCAATTATGCGGTTCAATTCATCGATGTCTCTGTGGCATCAACCATTAGAAGTTTATGTTTCGTGATCACCATATTCCTGGCAATTTTTCTTTCTCAGGAGAAACTCACAACGAAAGACTGGATTGCGGTCGTATTTGCCGTGCTTGCCTTGATTCTGTTTGGCACAAGAAACGAAAATATTAAATAACTTCCAGGGGCACAAGTTTACCCGCACAAACATCAATCAGTCCTTTATCGGAGAGCTTGAATTCTGTCAGCGTTGGGCAGGCGGCAAAGGCCAGGGTCATGAACGGGGAGGGCAGACCACAGCCGATGGCTTTAGCCGCATCGCTCAGGCGGTCCAAATCAGTAATCACCTCTTCATAGGCTTTCGGGGACATCAATCCACCCACAGGCAAAGATAACTCCGCCACAATCTTGCCATCCGCGCAAATAACAATGCCGCCCTGAAGCTCAATCAAGCGGTTTACCGCAGTCGCCATGTCCTGATTGTCGACGCCGACCACCACAATCTGGTGAATATCCGGCGAGATACTCGAAGCAATCGCGCCTTGCTTGAGACCAAAGCCTTTCACAAACCCCTGGGCGATATTCGGCGGGGTTTTGCCGTGTCTTTCAATCACCGCCATTTTCAAAATATCCTGGACAATATCGGGCAGGATTTCACCACTCTGCACCGCAAGGCTTACGGTTTGCTCCACACTGATAATTTGTTCGCTGAAAACCTTCAAAGCATGAACCCGGGTTTCAGATTCTCTGGTGGTTTTACAGACAAAATCATCGGCGGTAATGGCGCGTTTTAGCCGGACTGTTTGCAACATCCATTCGGGATAGCTGGTTTCAGGCAGTTCGATAACTAATTTTCCTGCTTGAGCGACAATTTTGCCATTCACCATCACGGTGTGAACAACAAAATTTTCCAGATCCTCAATCAACAGGATATCAGCGATTTTACCAGGGGCAATGCTGCCCAAATCGCGATCGACTCCGAAATATTCAGCCGGGTTTAGCGTAGCCATTTGAATGGCGACGACAGGATCAACACCCGCTTTAATCGCTTTTCTGACCAGGTCATCAATCAAACCTTCCCGGGCGATTTCACGTATATCCTTATCATCCACACAAAAACAACAACGGCGAGAATTCAGTTTTTTGTGAGTGATCACTTTGATCAGGTCGGTCAAATTGCGCATGCTCGATCCTTCGCGGATCACCAGGCGCATCCCCAAGCGGATACGCTCGATTGCTTCCTCAAGGTCAATCGCCTCGTGATCAGACTGAATTCCCGCCGCGACATAAGCATTGAGATTCCTTCCTTTAAATCCCGGCACACTGCCATCAACGGTTTTGCCCTTTTGCAAGGCAAGCTGGATTTGCTGATGCACTTTTGGATTGTTTTGCAAAACTTCATTGAATAAAACCACTTCGCCAAGCCCGACAATTTTTTCCCAGGCCAGCATTTTGTCGGTATCTTCCAGGGAAAAATCGTGATTAGGCGTGGCCAGCTCGGATGAAGCACAAGGTACGCCTTCGGTGGCTGTGGCAAAGAATTTTAATGGGGTGCGATGGCATTCCTCCAGTAAAAGCCCAATACCTTCAACGCCTAATACATTAGCTGTCCACAGAGTCTCCCAATTGACGGCAGTATTACCTCTGGGCAGAACAGCACGGGCAAACTGAGTGGGAGTGACCATACTCGCCTCGATATGAACGTGAGTATCCATCAACCCCGGTGACAGGAAATATCCGGTAGCATCGATAACGGTCGTATTTTCGCCAATCGTATGGCCGGCATCGCCCACAAAGGCGATGCGCTCACCCTTGATAGCCACATCGGCAACCCGAATTTCCCCGCTAAAAACATCGATCAGTTGACCATTTTTGATCACCAGGTCAGCCGCTAATCTCCCCAGGGCAACGCTGACGAGTTCTTCTCTGGAAACTTTTGTTTGAATCAGGTTCAACATAATATCCTCCTCTTTGCGAAGAACCAATCAAATGCAGTGCAGGCAGACAATGTTTAAATCCGTTCCCACTCAAAAAAAACAATGTTACGTTGCGCTTTATCAAATTCAATGCCAATTAAGAATATGCTTTTTTCAGTACTTGCATATTTTTGGCTGTAATTTTTTGCTTTAATCTGGGTCAAGGCAGCACCCTGTTTTTTAGCCTCATCCAGCACTTTAAACTCAATTATAAAGACTTTATCATCAAGCATGACCGTCAAATCAATACGTCCCTGATTTGTCACATCCTCAGCGATAACCTTCAATCCCAGGGCCGCAAAACAGCTGTAAATAATCGACGCGTAATAACCCTCATAATTGGCCAACTGATTTTTACGATACCAGTCGTTTGGAATAGCTGCAAAAAGGGCCAATAAAGAGTGTTCCAATTTGGCAAAATCACACTGACTCAATGCCTTATAGAGCTGAATTTGATTGCTCGCTACCTCGCTCGCGGCCGATTGCGTTAAATCCCGCAACAAATAACTAGCCAGACTCGCCTTAACCTCGCGATTAGGAAAAGTCAGATAATAAAACCTGTCGCCACCCAACTCTTCAACATGGTCGATGGTCAAATAACCGGTTTGAAATAGCAAATTTTCTAAAGTAATTTCATTAACATCAAAACTGGCCAACATGGCTTCATCAATAACAACGTTTTCAAAATCAGGAATCAAATACTGCCTTTCCCGTACCCGCTTAATTAAAAAGGAAGGGCTGCCGGTTTCAAACCAGTAGTTTTTAAATATCCGTTGATCCAAATATAACAAGACATCGAAAGGGT
>CAWBLO010000014.1:0-82398 GCA_963789475.1 uncultured Gammaproteobacteria bacterium
GATTATAACAGAGCCTGAATTATCCCGTTGCTTGCCAAAGATTTTCGCTGAGCGTATCCAGTACCTTATCCAAATCGCCATCAAGCAGGGAATTTAGGCGCTTGGCACCGCCATCCTGGGCAAAGGCACGGTTGATAAAGTGTTGGTCGATGACGACTTCATGGGTCAGTTGCTTGGCGAGACGTTCCAGCCATTTTCGTTGTACGGGTGTCCAGTCGTGCAACAGGTAGATTTTTTGCATGGCTAGCCCAACACGCTGTTCAAAAGGTAATAAGGCTTCACCCAAGGCGGCTTGGCGTATGTAGCCGACAATGCTGGCGGCGATTTCCTGATGGGTTTGGTTGAGCCAGGCGCTTTGCAGTTTGGCCTCGCTGTAGCCGTGTTCATCCAATAATAAGCGCACTTCGCGCAATTGTTCGCGGGTCAGGTCCTTAGGCTTGTTGACGATCACGCCCAGTGCAACGGATTGGTTAAGCTGGTTGCGGATAAAGTGGTTAAAGCTGTCCAGATAATCGGCGGGTTTTTCGTTAACGCCGTAAGTTTGGCTACGGCTTTTAAATTCATCCTCGCCTTCGTAAATAATCGGCAAACGATCCGAACCCAGCAAGGCGTTGACTTCGCCCAATTGCTTGAGCAAACCGCTGTGACTTAGCACAAATTCCGCCGCTTGTTGGGGGCTGAATTGGTGCAGATGGTGGTGTAATTTGCCGGGTTCTACGCCCCAGAGCGTTTCCAGTTCCGCCAGCTTTTGTTTGAGTGGCGGCTTAAGATCGGCGGCTTTGACGGCTTTACGCAATATCCGCATGACTTTTTGGCTAATGGCATCACGCACGTCATGGGCGTGGCTGGTGTCCGCCTTGCTGCCGGGTGCAGTCAAGCTGTTGGGATCGTTCAGCTCTTGCAGTAATTGCTCCAAGGTGACATTGGGATCTTTGACCAAGGGCTTCATTGAGCTGACATCTTGCAGTGCCGCGTAAATATCGACAGGGTCGTAGATTCTGAATACGGTTTTGCCGATGTCGTCACAGCGGCGGGTGGCGCGTCCGAGCATTTGTTCAAAAAGAATACGGGAGCGAATGCGGCGTAAAAACACCAGATTGCATATTTTCGGCACGTCGATACCGGTGGTGAGCAAATCGACAGTGATAGCGATATTAGGGTAGCGTTCGTTTTTGTATTGGCGGATCAGTTGCTTGACTTTATCGCTTTGTCCGGTGATTTTACGCACCGCCGCTTCGTTGTAAGCGTCGTCATAAAGGGCTTTAAACGCCTCATCCAGCAAACGTTTAACCATGTCGGCGTGTAAGTCAGTAGCACAGAAGATCATGGTTTTTTCTTCGCCGAAGGGGTCAAGTTCTTTCGCCAATTGGGTGCAGATGACTTGGTTGAAGCTTTCGGTGATGACGCGGCGGTTAAAGGCTTCGACTTCAAAACTGAGTTCATCATCCAGTTCAGCCAGTTCTATTGCGCCTGTTTGAATATTAATGAAACTGGCTTCTTTGCCCTTTTCAAACTGGATACCATTTTGAGTAAGCAAGGTTTCGTAGCGGATGGGCGCGTCATGGTCGATCAGCCAATCGTCAGCCACCGCTTCACGGTAGCTGTAGGTGAACACGGGTTTGCCGAAAATTTCCGTGGTGTGTTTGGCGGGTGTTGCGGTCAGGCCGATTTTGACGGCATCAAAATAATCCAGCACACGGCGATAGCTGGATAAATATTGAGCAACATCGCGTACTGCCAATTCGCCGTCGGTCATTTCCTGATCCAGCGTGTAACCACGATGCGCTTCGTCAATGATGATGCAGTCGTAAGCATCAATATTCGGCGGGGTGTCGGACTGGAAAATCCGTTTGACCATTGCCTGTACAGTGGCAACCTGAATACGCGTTTCGGCTTCGGCTGCCATATCGCCAAGTTCGGCGATGTTATAGATTTTGGACAGGGGCTGGTTTTGCTCTAACGCCGCATCATTAAAAAAGTCGATGGCTTGTTCGCCCAACGCAGTACGATCCACCAAAAACAAAATACGTTTAAAGTGTTCCGCTTTTAAAAACCGATACATCAAACCGATAATGGTGCGGGTTTTGCCTGTGCCAGTCGCCATTGCCAGCAAACAGTTGGTTTGGTTGTTTGCCAAGGCGGTTTCTACTGACTGGATGGCTTTTTGCTGGTAGTCACGCAGTTTGAGGTAAGCAAAACCTTCGTTTTTAAGTGCCTGTTGTGCCGTTTGTCGGCTGCGTTTAAGAATATCCAGTAAACCTTCGGGACTATGAAAATCGTGTAAGGGTCGAGCTAAATTGGCAAACTCCCGCACATCACGAAACCAGGTGCCGGATTGTTCTGCGAGTTGCTTGACGAAAGGGCGAGCATTACAGGAATAGACAAACGGAATCTGGTAGTGGCCTGCTTCGTTGTCTGCCCAGGCAATGGTTCTTCCTTCAAGCTGCCAAGCAGGCTGCATGCTGGGGTTTTGTTTGAAACCGCGCGAATAGCGTTCTGCTTGTGGAATTTTACCGGCGACATTGACGTTTTCGCGCTTGGCTTCGACAACAGCAATCGGCGTTAACCCGGCAAACAAAACATAATCGGCGGCTTGACTGCCGTGCGTGGGCCATTCGGCAATAGCTTTGTTTTTGCCTTTTTCAGGGCGTGCGCCTTTTTGATAAGTCAATTGTTCGGTATCGGCTTCCCAGCCTGCGGAAATAAGTTGCTGGTCGATCAGTATGCGCGTCAACTCTTCGTTGAGGGATAACTGTGCTGTGGCTTTTTGGATACTTGCGCTGAGTTGTTGCGGAGTATGTTGCCGGTTCTCCAGCTCCATCTGCATCGCTTTAAGCCGGACGTCGAAGGCTTTGCGTTCGTCATTGAGTTGGCTTTCATGTGCCAGTGCCAGTTGCTGAAACGTGCGGGCTTCCGCATCCATGAGTTCAGCTAATTCAGCATATTCTTCTTTTTCGCGGGCGACCAACGCTATGAGTTGTTGATTGTTTTCAACGTGTTCATTAGCATCCAGCAGTCTCGCTTTAAGTTGCTCTATCTGCGTAGTTAAGTCTCGCAATGACTGGCTTGGATCAGCAGGTGCTACAAAGGGACCTGGTTTAAATGCGGCTCCCAGTCTACCGAACGCTTGATGAAACCAGATCGCCAATGTCCTGGCCAAGCGCAAGCCATCCAATGCTTCTTTGTGCTTTGTTCTGAATTGATGTGTTGCTCTATTGCCTTCGATGCGCAGAGTATGGAATAGATCACGAATGTTGGGATCAAGGCGAATTTCACGGTTCAACTTGAACAGCAAGTCAGCCTGAGAGGTTTTTTCTTCGAATTCAATACCGCAACGGGCAGCCATATCTTGCGCGAATGCCTCACCCAATTGGCGCAGTTTGATTAAGGTGGTATTTGGATCAGCGGAAAACGATTGTTCAGCAGCAAAGGCTAACTGAAAAAATACGGGGTCGTGTTCTTTTAGGAATTCGAAATTGCTCTTGTCGGCCATAAATCCCTCAGGGCTTAATATTACAGCTCCGTTGATGACAAATGAGCTTATTTTTGTCTAGTATAAACGGGTTAAAGCCCGTTGTTTTAATTTTGGTTATAACATGGTTCACAGTTAGAAGAATAACTTAGGATTTGGAATCCTAAAACATTAAGAAACAGCTTAAAGTTTCATAAGGAAAAATGAAACTGTTAGTTAAGGAAACTGCAATATTAAACTCAATTTCATTACTTTGATTAAAAATAGTGCAATTATTGAAATACGTCATTCAATTGATAGCTAACCCGAAACAAAAATGTACCGCTATTACCAACATAATAATGCACTGATGCACTTCCTTCAGCCACTGTAACTATGTGTTGATCGCTTTGACCCAATATCTTGTCGCATAAGGACTGGCCGGCGATGTGGCACTGCAAATGCACATAGTTCGGTTCTACACATAAAAGTTGTTAGCAGTCGTAGCTAATCATGGTCATGCTGGACTGACAATGAGACATTTTAGGCTTTTTTCGATTTCGTGGGATGACAGCCGTCGCCCAAAATCAGTAGTTCAAATTTTCGATATGCATAAAAAAGCCCACGTAAAGTGGGCTTCGTCCGGTTTTATTTTTATGTTCTGATGTGGACGCCTACCAAATAATGATAGGTTAATATTTTACGATTATTGTTATTGTTTTACCGCGTTACCGGTCGCTTCACTCCGCCTTTATAAGATTTCGATTCTTTCGAATCCTATCTACCTTTCTCAAGGTGCGTGAATTTTATTGGATAAAAACCCATTTGTCCAGAAAAAGTGCGACAATTTGTCGCATACAAAAATTAGGTATATTCATAAGTGAGGCAATACCGGAACAGAACGATCATTCATTCTCCAGCCCATTTAGGAAAGAGATGGGCTGGAGAATGAATGATAAAAAGTACCGGAATAGACCCCACAGCACCTGTGGTGTCTCGCTTGTCAAAAAACCGATATGCCAAGAACAGGCCCATTCATAGTATGATGTTCGGATTTATAAATTGTTTAAAGAATATCAAAGCACCTCATTTAAGAAAATGAAAATATCACTTATCGTCGCGATGGCGAGCAATCGGGTTATTGGCCTGAATAATAAAATGCCCTGGCATTTATCGGCTGATCTTAAAAAATTTAAAAAAATCACAATGGGTTCGCCTGTTTTAATGGGCCGAAAAACTCATGAGTCTATAGGTAAGCCTTTACCCGGACGCACTAATATTATTGTCAGCAGAAACCCGGAATACCGGCAAGACGGATGTCTGGTTTTTAATGATCTTAAAACAGCACTAAAAAAAGCGTGTGAAAGCGCTGATGAAATTTTTGTTATTGGCGGTTCCGATCTTTATGAAGCCATATTACCAATTACCGATGCGATTTATCTCACGGTTATAAACAGGGAATTTCAGGGCGATACCTTTTTCCCCGAGCTGGATTTGAATGATTGGTCCGAAGTAGCGCGAGAAGATATTAAAGATGACCCCGACGTCGCCTTCAGTTACAGCTTTTTGAAGTTTGAAAAGCAAACAAAAAAAACAATTAGCAAAAACTGAAAAGAAGACGATGAAAACGGTTAAAATAGCCGGATTTAACAATAATTTTGTGAAGCAACAGCTTGGTAGCTATCATGCATACTAAATACAATACTGATGACTTGAGAATTTGTGCGACAAAAGAAGTCATGCCGCCTGCTCAGGTTCACGAGGAAATGCCGATTAACGAAACGGCAGCACAAACGACTCTTCAGGCAAGAGCAGAAATACATAACATATTGACTGGCGAGGATGACAGGCTGCTCGTTGTAGTAGGTCCTTGTTCTATTCATGACCCAATAGCCGCTTTAGAATATGCACGGCTTTTGAAAGCCCTCAAAGATGAACTGGAAGACGATCTGGTCATTGTAATGCGTGTTTATTTTGAGAAACCTCGCACGACAGTGGGTTGGAAAGGTTTAATTAACGACCCTGATCTTGATTCCAGTTTCAATATCAATAAAGGCTTACGGGTTGCCAGGAAGTTACTCGTGGACGTGAACACTCTCGGCATGCCGGCAGCAACTGAATACCTGGATTTAATAACCCCGCAATACGTTTCTGATTTAATTTCCTGGGGAGCGATTGGTGCCAGGACGACAGAAAGCCAGGGGCATCGTGAATTAGCTTCGGGCGTATCGTGTCCAATCGGCTTTAAAAACTCAACGGATGGTACGATTAAAATTGCCATTGATGCGATAAGAGCCGCTATGAGTCCGCACCATTTCTTATCACTGACTAAAGCCGGACATTCAGCAATCTTCTCAACCACCGGCAACGAAGATGTCCATATCATTTTAAGAGGTGGTAATGGTCATCCTAATTACGATGCAGTCAGTGTCGAGCAAGTTGCAGAAGGCTTGATAAAGGCCAATTTAAAGCCCAACATCATGATTGATTTTAGTCATTCCAACAGTCTGAAACAATGCCAGCGGCAACTGATTGTCGGTGAGGATGTAGGCGCGCAAATAGCTAATGGCGACCATAGAATTATGGGCGTGATGATAGAAAGCCATCTCAAGTCGGGCAATCAAAATGTTGTAGAAGGGCAAGAATTGACCTATGGGCAAAGTATTACTGATGCCTGTTTGTCCTGGGATGATACGGCGCCAATGCTGCGAAATCTTGCCTTAGCTGTGCAAAAACGTAGAAAAATAGACACTAACCGGAGCTTAACTTGATGATTGTTTATGTTAATGGTGAAACACGTGACACTGCTGAAAAAACCAGTGTTGCCGATGTCATTGCGGAAATGGGCTTGACAGGTAAAAAAATCGCAATTGAATTGAATAAAGAAATCCTGCCCTTTCAGCAATACGATAGCCAAATGTTACAGGCTGAAGATCGCCTGGAAATTGTTCATGCTATTGGTGGCGGCCAGGCCGATTCATTCGTACTTGCAGGCGTTACTTATCATTCACGATTGCTGGTCGGTACCGGCAAATACAAAGACATGGAAGAAACCCGTCTGGCCATTGAGGCCAGTGGGGCTCAAATTGTGACTGTCGCCATTCGGCGCACGAATATTGGCCAAAACAAGGGCGAGCCCAACTTGCTGGATGTAATTTCGCCCGATAAATACACAATTCTGCCTAATACGGCCGGTTGTTATACTGCCGAAGAGGCAGTGAGAACCTGTCGTTTAGGCCGTGAATTACTCGGTGGTCACAAACTGGTTAAACTGGAAGTGTTGGCCGATCAAAAAACGCTGTTTCCTGATGTCGCTGAAACCTATATCGCCGCTGAATTACTGGTTAAAGATGGTTTTGATGTCATGGTTTATACCAATGATGACCCGATTGCCGCCAAAAGACTGGAAGATATAGGTTGTGTGGCGGTTATGCCTTTGGCGGCCCCTATCGGTTCAGGTTTGGGCATCCGTAACCCTTATAATATCCTGACCATTGTCGAAAATGCCAAGGTACCTATTTTAGTGGATGCGGGTGTAGGCACGGCATCAGATGCCGCCATTGCCATGGAGTTAGGATGTGCCGGCGTATTGATGAATACGGCGATTGCCGAAGCTAAAAACCCGATACTCATGGCTTCGGCAATGCGCAAAGGTATTGAAGCAGGCAGGGAAGCGTTTTTAGCCGGACGCATGCCCAGAAAACGTTTTGCTTCGGCATCATCACCTATTGATGGGCTGTTCTTTTAAACATTGTTACTCTTTTTTACTATGCCCCCCTCTGAACAAACCTTTCCTCAAAAAATCCGTAGTTTTATTCGCCGGCAAGGTCGCCTTACGCCGGGCCAGCAACTGGCTTTGGATAATTATTGGGATATGTATTGCCTGGATCCTAAAGCGGATTATGAGTTTGCAGAGGTTTTCGGGCGTAACGCACCCTTGTTTGTTGAAATAGGTTTTGGTAATGGCGAAAGTCTGGCCAGTATGGCAGCCGCTAATCCTGACAAAGATTATATAGGCATTGAAGTCCATAGGCCGGGTGTTGGGCATTTACTACTGCTACTCAATCAGCAAAATCTTACTAATGTCAGAATTTATTGTCACGATGCCATAGAAATTATGGAACACAAAATTGCCGATAATAGCTTATCGGGTGTGCATCTGTTCTTTCCCGATCCCTGGCCCAAAAAGAAACATCACAAAAGACGCATAGTACGCCCTGACTTTATTGACTTGTTAATCAGAAAGTTAAAACCAGAAGGTTATTTTCATGCCGCAACGGATTGGGAAAATTATGCCGAAGCCATGTTGGCCGTTTTATCTAAAAGCTCCGAATTAAGAAATGCCAGTCCCACCAATGACTATTGTCAATGTCCTGAGTACCGCCCGTTAACAAAATTTGAGCAGCGCGGGATACGTTTAGGCCATGGTGTTTGGGATTTGATTTTTATCAAAGGATAATGCAGTAAATTGTTAAACCAAGAAAAATAATTATTTATTGTTAAACGGCTTTTAATCCATATTTTTTTATACGATAATTAATCGCGTCTCTTGATAATCCTAATAACTGTGATGCTTCTTTACAATTTCCATTAGTTTTAGTTAATGCCTGTTTAATTAAGTCAGCTTCCAACTCATGCCAGACCAAGCCGGAATCCGGTAATTTAAAGCTGTATATAAAATCGGTATCGTTATGAATTTCCAGGTGCCCGCGAGGAAGATCCGTTAACTCGATTGTTTTTTTGATTCGCATAATACTGAGGTATTCGCAAAGATTGCGTAACTCCCTGATATTTCCGGGCCAAGAGTGGCGCTTAAGAATTGCTAACAATTCCTTGCTTAGTACCGGTCTTTTAACAGCATATTTTTTGGAAAAGTAGTCCAGGAAGTAATCTAGCAGTATTCCAATATCCTTGTGCCGGTCTCTTAATGGGGGCAGTTCCAGCGGAACGACGTTTAAGCGGAAATACAAATCCTGTCTGAATGTGCCTGCACTAACCTGTTCATAAAGATTGCTATTGGTTGCGGCAATAATCCTGACATCGGCTTTAAGGGTTATAACGGAGCCAACCGGAACATACTCGCCTGATTCGATAAAGCGTAATAATTTAGCCTGAATGGGTACAGGCAATGAATTGATTTCATCCAGAAACAGGGTGCCGCCATCCGCTGCAGCAAAAATCCCCTGCTTATCGACGCCTGCACCCGTAAAAGCGCCTTTACAGTAACCAAAAAGCTCGGACTCAATAAGGCTTTCCGGTAGCGCGGCGCAATTCAGGATAATAAACACATTATCGCTGCGCGGGCTGTTTTTTTGAATGGCTAACGCAACTAATTCCTTACCCGTGCCGGTTTCGCCTGTAATCAGGACATTGACATCAGTAGGGGCGATTATTTGAACGTTGCGTAGTAATGATTTTAACGCAGGCGCTTTACCAATGATCGTTTGTGAAACATTCATTTAGAGCAAATTTAATTCAATGATATTACGCAACCTTATGATTTTTTCAGATAAGGATAGCAAGCGCTCACCTCGCCCCTTTGTAAAAGGGGGATTGAAGGGGGATTTATTTAAAAAATCCCCCCTAACCCTTTAATTTCAAGGAAGGGAGCTCAACAGTTAAACTCTTTGAACCACGCCGAACCGCATTCTCCACCCTTTGGGTTACTTGGTTAACTGCCTGACACGCCCCGCTTATTTGCAACTCGCTATAGGCAACCAATCGGACAACGGACCTTTGTTCTGCAATATTGCGTCAGCCCCCATGTAGTAAACATCATTGTCGATCAAGGAAACGCCCATGTAAGCGTTGGTCGCCGAATAATAGCGGTAGGTGTAATCGCTCGAATCTGTCGTGAGAGACCCGGCCGGGGCAAACAGGTCTGGGTATTTTCCTTCAGCCCAATTGAAGAGGCATTCAATTTCAGCTTCCGCCAGCTCATTCTTGAATTTATTTATGATGGTACGCCCTCCTGACAAGACCATGTCCGGATACTCCAGTAGCTTAAATTTCTGGAATGGATTTCCTCGCACTGCGATAATATCGGCTGGCGCGCCGGGCGTCAATGTACCAAGGCCTGGTATGCCAAGACGTTCGCCAGCCTTGGAAGTCGACGCTTTGATCACATTAACAACGTCCGTAAAATCAATCGATTCTCCGCTGGTCAAATGCAACATCATATGCAGTTCCTCGCCATTGATGCCCCAGGGAACATTATCGTGACCAATTTCAGAACCGTAGATAAACTGTGCCTGAGTAGTAGGGCTATGAGCTAGCGCATGGCTAATCATATGCGTATTGGAATGAATTCCCATGCCCTGACTATTAACGCACGAACCCAGCGTATCAATAGTAGTTACAAAAGTAACTCCCTGCTGCACGGCTTGATGCAATAAAGCCTCATCAATCGCTGCGCACGGCATATGTGCGAATTCATCAACGCCTCCAGCTAACGCTCGCTTAACGCCTTCGTTTTCACCGACATGAGCTATGACTCGTTTGCCCAGGGCATGCGCCTTGTTGACAATCGCATTCACTATGTCCTGAGGCAAAAGGTTCCATGGCGTAGCAGGCACAGGTTGATCACCATGCGGTTGCATCCAGGGAGCGCCAGGTTCACCACCCGGTTCCAGCGCGATCTTGATAGCTGTTGCCCCACCATCGACAAGATGTTGGACAACTTCCTGAGCCTCTGCAACTGATGAAACCGGATAGCCGATTTTGTCATACCCGCCATCACCACCTCCGAATATGTTAAGCGGATATCCACCAGGGGCCTGAATAATAGGGCCAGCACTCAACAATCGAAGTGTGCCTTGCCCGCCCTCTGCCGCCATTAACGGACCGCCGGTATCTTGAACAGTCGTAATGCCATGCTCCAGGACAGTATCTTTTCTGACGTTTTGGAAGGTTATATGTGCGTGTGATTCGATAAATCCGGGCAGAATGGTTGCATCGCCCAAATTGATCCTGTTTCCGCATCTCCCGCTCAATTCTTCGGGTGAACCGACTTGCGTAACTTTGTTGCCCTCTATTAACACTGCCATCTTGTCTCGAAGATTGGTTCCGTCAAAAAGCCGATCTGCTGTCACTATTTGACAGGCTGGAAGTTCCGGTATTGCTGAACCACCCTTTCCAGTATGAACTTCGCCCTCGTGAGCAAGAGCGCTAAAACTAATTCCCTGCAACAAGATCAATGTACTCATCAGGCATTTAGTACCCAGCCGGCAATATCTTTTTTTCATCATTTTCTCCAAAGTATTTTCTTTTGCTACATGAGATGGATCGGGCTTAGATAGTTATTTCATCAATAATACCTTGTAAGAAGATTGGTTTCACTGCGCATTTATATTGCAAAAGTAATATTTCGTATGCCAAAAGGATTACTGTGTGATATGCCTTACTTTTTGTGGTTTAGCATGTGATATGACACACTTTTTTCAAAGGCTGTCTTTCATTATTATCGAAAATAATCATTAACTGATTGATAATTATTAAATAAAAAATCAAGGTATGATTTGTGCTTAAATCAATTAAATACTTCTATAGAAATGAAAGAAACGGGTAATGAGGGAAACACCACAAACTAATAGCGAACCGGTGGCGCATAAGAGCCGATGATTTGCCGTCCCAATTCCAACCGCAAAAGCATTGTCTGCACCAGTCGTTACCAGAGTACGCGGGTGTTGGTTACTCAAACAGTTTCCAGCTTGATGAGGGCCTGAGCTACATTGAGACGCTTTATACACCCTCAAGAGACTTGGCTGTCTTGAGCCGTATAGAAAGCCCGGAGCCGCGAATGGTGGTTACACTTGGCGTAAAGGGACGCTCCCGTTTTTCCGGAAAACAGGGTGATGAGGTTGTTTTTAATGAAGGCTATACCTCTATAACAGCCTTCACTTCAAGCATTGGCGAACGGCAATATGAAGCCAATGAATTGATAACGCAGCTGCGGTTTTCCATGAGTAAAAAGTGGCTGGACAGATACTTTGGTGAAAACAAATTTGCGCAATTTTTCAATAAAAGCGGCATTCAACAATTAAGTTATAAACCGATGTCCCATCAAGGATTCATTGCCGCACAACAGCTATTGACAGGTAATGTATCGGGCGAAGCAAGACGGTTATTTATGCATGGCCAAGCTATGTCTTTATTGGCCGCAGAATTAAGCCCTCTATGTGAAGAAAAATCTGCAGGTTCAGAGCGATTTAATCAAAAAGACAAGGAGATAGCGAACTTGGCACGAGATATTCTGTTCCATGAATTTAAAAGCCCTCCCTCTGTAGAAGCGTTATCAAAACGCGTGGGAACAAATCAATTTAAATTAAAACAATTGTTTCATCATTTTTTTAACAATACGCCTTATGGCATGTTGTTGGAAATAAGAATGGATACTGCCTATCAGTTACTGGAATCCACCCGTTGCCCAGTGAGTATCGCCGCTAACTTTGTTGGCTACAGCCACGCAAACAATTTTAGCTCTGCATTTACAAAATATTTCGGGATTTCACCCAAGACTATTTCTAAAAAGTCCTGAAGCCAAGCTGTAACAAATCGATTAGTAAGCGCTTACTTCCCCCTTTGTAAAAGGGGGATTGAGGGGGGATTTATCTAATAAAATCTCCCCTAGCCCCTCTTTTCCAAAGAGGGGAACTGAACGCTTACATCGTTTAATATTGAAAACTTAAGTACTTTTCAAGACAAATAGTATGTAATCTACAAACTGAACATTGATTTTTACTCAGACTGCCTTATATCAATAAAACTAACCCTAAATGAAAAGATTAGCACATGAGTACACTGCACATTGTTTGTCCCCATTGTCATGCCGTAAATCGAATCCCTTCAGAGCGATTGGCGCAACGCCCCCGTTGCGGTCAATGTAAGGAGGCTTTATTTAGTGGACATCCACTGGAATTAAGCGGCAACAATTTTCAACACCATATTTCACGTAATGATATTCCTGTGGTTGTGGATTTCTGGGCCGCCTGGTGTGGACCTTGCAAGATGATGGCCCCGGCTTTTGCCCAGGCAGCTGGTAAACTTGAACCACGGGTACGGCTGGCTAAACTCAACACTGAACAGGAGCAGGGCATTGCAACTCAATTTAACATTCGCAGCATACCCACCCTGATTATATTTAAAGGGGGTCATGAGCTTGCCCGCCAATCCGGCTCTATGAGCGCAGCAGATATTATTCGCTGGATCAGCAGTCATATTTAAAATGGATTTTAACTGTGAGTTACAGCTGTTCGTATAACGCCATGTACTCCTTGGCACTTTTAATCCAGGAGTAATCTTTTTGCATCCCGGTGGTTTGTATCTGTTTCCAGGTAAGGGCTTGGCTATAGACAATCAATGCACGTTTAATCGTTTCCATTAACGTTCCAGCAGTGGCTTCATTAAAAACAAAGCCCGTTGCGGTGTTATTGCTCAGGGTTTCCGGTAACGTATCAACGACAGTATCCGCCAATCCCCCGGTTTTTCTGACTAGAGGAACGGTCCCATAACGTTGACTGTAGAGCTGATTTAGGCCACAAGGTTCAAATCGTGATGGCATCAGGAAAATATCCGCACCGGCTTCAAGCAGATGAGCCAGTGCTTCATCATAACCAATAGTAATCGCTATTTTATCGGGATACGTTTCGGCAAAAAGAGACAACTGCTGCTCAAAACTCTTGTTACCACTGCCCAATAAAATAAATTGCAGTGGCAGAGTCAGCATCTCGGGCAGGCATTCCAAAATCAGGTCTATGCCTTTTTGTTCCACCAGACGGCTGATGAGTGCAAAAACAGGGATTTTATTGTCAACCGGTAAAGATACTTTGTTTTGCAGAGCGGTTTTGTTGAGCTGTTTTTTATTTAACGTTGAAATATCATAGTGTTCGCTAATATTGGGGTCGGTTTTGGGATTCCACTGATCGGCGTCTATACCATTAATAATACCGGTCAGCACATCGTTCCGGTGACTTAACAAGCCCTCCAGACCATAGCCAAATTCGGCTGTCTGAATTTCCCGTGCATAAGTCGGGCTTACCGTGGTGATACGATCTGCATAGGCCAGACCACCTTTAATGAAAGACAGCATGCCGTTAAATTCAATACCGTCCGGATTCCAAAGTTGCTTGGGCAGGTTCAGCGAGATCTTGGTGGTTTTCGGGAATATGCCTTGATAGGCCATATTATGTATGGTGAACACCGTAGCCGGCCGGCTGGCCTCCAGGGATAGTAAAGCGGGTACCAGCCCGCTTTGCCAGTCATTGCAGTGGATTATATCGGGTGCCCAGTCCAAATAGCCCCGGTTCATCGCTACTTCTACAGCGATACGGCAAAACAGGGCAAAGCGTTCGGCACTGTTCTCCCAGGCATTCCCTTGTTCATCCACGTAGGGATTACCCGGAAAAGCAAAGAATTCCGGGTAATCTACCAGCCATACAATGACTTGCGTTCCCGGCAGGCGGGTTTCCAGGATATTTACATCCGTATTATTCACCCGCACCGTGCTAAGGTAGGAAATTTCTTCAGTGGTTTTAATGGCCTGATAGTTAGGCATTATCAGCCGCACATCCACACCCTGCCCCGCCAATGCCTTGGGCAAACTGCCGGAAACATCAGCAAGCCCCCCTGTTTTAATCAGGGGATGCGCTTCACTGGTAACAAAGAGTATTTTTTTCATCGTCCGTTTTACGCTGGTTATAATTTTAAAATAATGCCGGCTAATGGCGGCAGAGTCAGATTGATGGAGTTTAGGTGGTTCATCCAGGGTATTGGATCAGAAACCACCTCGTGATTGGCGACATTGCTGCCATCATACAAAGGCGAATCGGAATTAAAAATCTCATGATAGGTTCCGGCTTCGGGCACGCCGATGCGGTAATTCTCTCTGACGACCGGTGTAAAATTGAGAACGACAATCAACTCTTCATTATCCCCCTTACGGCGATAACTGATGACCGATTGCTCGACATCATGGCAGTCTATCCATTCGAAGCCCTGGTGAACAAAGTCCTGTTTAAACAAGGCCGGCTGCGCCTTGTAAACATGGTTTAACTCTTTTATCAGGGTCTGGATGCCTTTATGATGCGGGTATTCCAGGACATACCAGTCCAGCGTCTGATTAAAATTCCATTGTGTGCCCTGACCAAACTCACAGCCCATAAACAGCAGTTTTTTACCTGGATAAGTAAACATAAACGTATAAAGCAGGCGTAAATTGGCAAACCGTTGCCATTCATCACCGGGCATTTTAGCGAGCAGTGAGCCCTTGCCATGCACCACTTCATCGTGCGAAAAGGGTAAAGCAAAGTTTTCAGTAAACGCGTAAAGCATACCGAAAGTCAGTTGCTCGTGATGAAAGCGTCTATGTATGGTATCCACACTCATATAAGCCAGAATGTCATTCATCCAGCCCATATTCCATTTCATGGAAAAACCCAGACCTCCAACCCAGACAGGCCTGGTAACTTGCGGCCAGTCTGTTGATTCTTCCGCCATCATTACCGTTCCGGGAAACTGCTCATGGGTAACCGTGTTCAGTTCTTTAAAAAAAGCAATCGCCTCAAGATTTTCATTGCCGCCGTAGATGTTGGGAATCCAGTCATTCTCTTCACGCGCGTAATCCAGGTACAGCATCGAGGCCACAGCATCCACTCTTAAGCCGTCAAGATGAAATTCTTCCATCCAAAAGACGGCACTGGCCAGGAGAAAATTTCTTACCTCATTACGGCCATAATTATAGATTAAGGTACCCCAATCTCTGTGCTCGCCTTTCCGGGGGTCTTCATGTTCGTAAAGAGCGCTGCCGTCAAAACCCGCCAGTGCAAATGAATCTTTGGGGAAATGAGCCGGAACCCAGTCAAGAATAACGCCGATATTATTCTGGTGGCAGGTATCCATGAAATAACGGAAATCATCCGGTGTACCGAAACGGCTGGTAGGGGCAAAGTAGCCTGTGGTTTGGTAACCCCAGGAATCATCCAGCGGATGCTCGGTAATGGGCATGATTTCTATATGAGTAAAGCCAAGCTCTTTAACGTACTCAACCAGTTCATTAGCGAGGCCGCGATAATTCAGGAAATGGCCGTCATTGTCGCGTTTCCATGAACCCAGATGCACCTCATAAATTGACATGGGTTCATGCAGCCAATCATGACTGCTTCGATTTGACATCCACTGCTGATCTTGCCATGCATAAGTGTTATTTTGCACGACAATAGAAGAGGTATCGGGGCGCAATTCAAATTGTTGACCATAAGGGTCTGTTTTAATCAGCACCTGATTGCTTTGCCGGTTTAATATTTCAAATTTGTATAAACAACCCGCAGTCAGTCCTGGAATAAAAAGCTCCCAGATTCCACTGCCGCCCAGACTGCGCATGGGATTACAGCGGCCATCCCAGCGGTTAAAGCCGCCGATTACGCTCACTCGGCCGGCGTTAGGCGCCCATACGGTAAATAAAACGCCATCGATTTTGTCTACAGTATGCTGATGCGCACCCATTTTCTGGTAAATGTGCCAGTGTTTGCCCTCAGCAAACAAATGCCGGTCAAATTCCGGCAATTGAACGCCAAAGTCATAAGGATCGTAATTAGTGTGTTTGCTACCGTCTTTATCAATCCAGGTTAATTGATAATGCTCAGGTAATTCCTTTTGTTGAGCGGTATATTCAAAAAAGTCTGTTCCACTTATGCGCGGTATATCAGGGCCATCATTAGCAAAACTGACAGATTCCGCGTACGGTAAATAGAGCTTAACGGTTATTAGTTTGTCGTGCGGATGGCGACCCAAAACAGAAAAAGGATCGTGATGTTTTGCTTCAATGATTTTTATCGATTCACTGTCTAGCGTGTTCCTGGATTGCTCTTTCATGTGTGAGGTCTCAATGACATAGGGTAACAAACTTGAATGTTAACAAATTTAGCACCAATGTAATAACCTATTCCACAAGTTTAATTTGAGCTATGGAATAATAATGATTAGTTTTCCCTCTTTACATGCTCACCGGTACTAAGGCGCCCCCATTCTAGACACGTTCTTTCTAGTCCGGGTCTTTTGAATTCAAGCCATAGGCACCAAGGATTTCCTTGATCGCCTTGGAAACCTTGATCCCAAGATCATCGCGCCAATCGCCCTCGGACTGACCGTATAGGATCACGCGCCGGGTGCTGAGGTCGATCGGGATATCTGCTGCGTTTCTTGAAATAATCAGCACAGGCTTCGCCAGTGTGTGGGCGATGCCGAGCTCATAAAGAACATTCGGGTTCCTGCCCGTGATGTCGGCAATCACGAAGTCCGCACCATTCAGGCTGTGCCAGATGTCAACGAGAATGTCGGTGGGGGTAAACACATCGTCTCCACGCACGGGCTGGACGGCCAGGGTCTGGCACGCGCCGGACAAGGTGCGGTGGACATCGCCCGACCACTCAAGGCTAAAGGGCATGACGATGAAACAGCGAACCTTGCCTTGTCCGCCCGGCAATTTTGGCGGCGGGATAAAGGCGCTCGGGCCCCAGAAAGAGAACATCTTTCCTTAGCCGGGCCGCCGATTCGCGGAGCGAATCCAAATACACGCCGAGGCCGGTTGATTGCAGCGTAGCCCGGATACGCGTATCCGTTTCCCGCCAATCCTCGACCTTGAGCCGCCTCTGATGCAGTCTCGTCGTATAGGTTCCAAGGAATTGCACCGTCTCATCGAACCGGTCCGTAATCCAGACCAGCGCCACCACCAGCCCCACAATAAACAGGACAGAGAAAAAATGACTTCCAAACCGAATGCAGCGGCGCTAGCCCCACGGCCACCGACAGGAGCACACCGCCGAGCGAAAGAAGGATGAGAACCCCTGATAGCCCTGAACGCTGCCTCGCCGCCCCATCCTCAGGTGAGGATCGTGCCGTTGACCGGGGAGGGACAGCGTCCGTTGCACCCGGAAAAACAATCAGGGCGGAAAGCAGCAGAAATTGCCCCAACATCCAGACCGGCTCAATGGCGCTGGGAACATCCTCCTCGCTATAGGCTATATCGCTCGCCACAAGGAGCGCCGTCGCAAAGAGCATCCAGGTCACCACGACCGGCTCACCGAGCATAATACAGGCCAAACCGATGACCAGCGCGGCGAACTCGAGGCCGGCAGTGGCGGCATCGAGCCTGCCCGAGATCGTATCCAGCGAAGACCGGTATTGCGGATAGTAGAAGTTTGCGAGGATGACGGCCAACCCGAAAATCAGAACGGCAAAGACCACGCTGGTGAGCACCGAAGGAGGCCTTTGTTGCCACTGTTCGAGGGCCAGATAGCCCCAGGCACACACCCAGACGAACACAAATAGCGCATAGCTGATGTCCGAGTAATCGGGCGCGCCTTGCCCGGGAAAGCGAAAGAAAGGGTGGATATCCGCCGGGGTCATAGGTGATCCACGATACCGCGAGCATCGCGAGGCCGAGCCCGATCATGACAAGGAAGACGGAATACGGCTTGGGGGCTCGCCGGGATGCATTGAAAGCCGTAATGGCCGCGATGATCGCTGCCAGGCCCAGGTCCCAGTTGTAGAATGCCGGCCCGAAGGCTTCGTATCCCAGCACCAGCCAGGTCACGAACCAAAGCAGGTAAACTGCGGCAATGCCGCCCAGTTGCAAGGATTTTGTCGAACTCATCATCGTTTGGTTTTTCACGAGTAGTGTATTTCATGATGTTCGCATCATCCCATGCGGCTTGCCTTGATGGTCATAACCGGGTTTTTGCCGGCTTCACCACAGGTGACAAGGCTTTGATTTCTCGGGAGATGATCGAATAAAGCTCCGGGGTCCATTCCGGAAGTTCTTCGGAGTCAGCCTTCAGAGGATAGGTCCTGGGGTCGTGCGGGGCAATCACGACTTTCACATTTTCGGCGCCCACTTGCGCGGTGAGGACGAAAAGCTCCTCTATCACTTCATCGCCCATGGCCAGGCAACCGATGGAAACGGCTTTGCCATGGATGAAAATATCAGAACCCGGATCGGCGCGCCCCTCCTGCCAGGCATGGAAGAGGTCGAATTCATTGGGGTAATTTATTTTCAGCGACAAGTGGTAATTGCTGTTGGGATTCAGCCCCGCGATGCGGTAAATGCCTTCCGGCACCTGCCTGTCGCCTTGGCGCAATTTGGGGCCGGCCACGCCGCTGGCGGCCTGGATATAATAGTCGCGGATAAAGCGGAACTCGCCGCTGTCCCTGGCCCATAGCTCCAGTTTCTTTTCCTGTTTCAAGGCGATGAAGGTGACTTCCCGTGGAGGGTAGGACACCTTGGCCTTCGCGAAATAGGAGTTGAGTTTGCGCGTCGCGTATGGGCCGTAACCTTGCAGAATATCCTCCACGGTCCATTGGCCGGGCTGCTTGGCAGGCGGGATGTAATACATTTTCCGGTGGGCTTGGGCTTGGGCTTGGGGTTTGACGGCGGTGATGGGCTTGTGCTCGGAGCACGCGCCGAGCAATATTGTCAAGGCCAAGCCGACAATGATTTTGGCTGTTGATTTCATAATATGCGCTGAAAATGAAGTGGGAACCGGCATAGTTTACATAGTTTCACTGAAACTATGTAGCAGATAAATCAGCAGATTCTTTGATCATAATGCTCAACTTTCGCCGAACCGGTCTAATCGCTTATATGATATTGTACGTTCACCCCAGGGGGTTAGGATATTCCAGCTTCCAAAGCTATAACATCAAAACTGCTTACCTGCTGATGTTCAGCGTGTGGATCAGGTGTGCTATCCCGTGTTAACCATAGCGTTTGAAAGCCGGCGGTTTTGGCGGCATCCAGTTCTTCTTTTATATCCGATAAAAATAATATTTGATTTGCAGGAATGTCTAGCTGTTTGGCTATTTTGCAATACGAGTCCGGTTCTTTCTTGCCGCCGATACGGGTATCAAAGTAACCGGAAAATAGCAGCGTTAAATCCCCGAATTCAGTATGTGTGAATAATAGTTTTTGCGCATGCACCGAACCGGACGAATAGACATATAAATCCAGCCCTTTAGCTTTCCATGCCTTTAGATTAGCTGCGGCATCCGGGTAAATATGGCCGCTAAAATCACCCTTTTGATACCCCGCTTCCCATATCAAGCCTTGCAAAGACTTTAATGGCGTCACTTTTTTATCTTCATCCAGCCACTGGATCAGTTGTGCGATTAACTGTCCGGTATCAAGTTCTGCCCCCGCTTCTTTGCAAACATCTTCTAGTAACACGTTAACTTGCGGCTCGTCCAGATGACGCCGGACATAATCTTCCAGATTTGCCCGTGCATAAGGAAACAAAACGTCTTTAACAAATGAAAGTGATGACGTCGTGCCTTCAATATCGGTGACAATGGCTTTAATCATGGTAGTTCGGCAACGTATTGATCGAATGTTGGAAAAGTTTTGGCAATCTCACTGCCGGTAAAATCAGCTACCCAGCCATCGGGCGTGGTAAACAGACGAATACAGGTAAATTTGGGGTTTTCACCCATATCAAACCAGTGCGTGGTGTTGGCGGGAACGCTGATTAAATCGCCTTGTTCACACAATACCGCATAGACTTTATCCGCGACATGCAAATAAAACAATCCGCGGCCTTCGACAAAAAAGCGCACTTCAAAATCATCATGAATGTGTTCAGCCAGGAACTTTTGCCGAAAGGTGGCTTTTTCCGGGTGATCCGGGTTTAATTTAATCACATCAACGGACTGAAAACCGTATTGTTGTTTTAATCGGCCAATGGAATCAGCATAAGCCGTAAGGACAGATGCCTGATCGCGCATCGGCAGGATATTTTACAGTTAGCAGTCCAGCGCTCAAACTGCACGCCTATATCATTCAAGCTGGTTCTGGATATCAGTAAAATCGGTGTATAGCTCACCAGATTGAGGCTGGTTATCCGCATAAACAGTTAATGCACTCATTAATTTTTGACTCCATGCAGTCGTAGTTCACAATCAAATAAAAAGTCCAGCGCCTCAAGATGACGCAGGGTTTCCTGTACCGAACTTCCCCAGGTGTAAAGGCCATGCCCGGCAATAATATAGGCGTAGCAGATCGAGTGCTTATCCAGGTACTGTTCTACTTGTCCTGCCAAACGGGGAATATTTTGGTCATTAGCAAATACCGGTACCTCAATCCGGCTTTCATGTGTATCGATACCACACAACGCTTTTAACAGCTCATAATCTTCCAGCACGATTTGAGCTTTAAAAATCCTTGAAATCAGTGTGGCATTCAGCGAATGGGGGTGCAATATTGACTGGATGTCTGGAAACCGTTTATACAACGAGGTATGCAGCACGGTTTCCGCTGACGGTTTTTTTCCGTCCAGAGAATTGGCATCGGCATCAATCAGCATGATATCGTCCAGTTGCAACTGTCCTTTATGTTTGCCGGAAACGGTAATGGCAATAGTCCCATCAGGCAACCGCGCAGAAAAATTGCCGCTGGTTGCCGGAACCCAGCCTTTACTGTCAATAAAACGCCCGGCATCAATCAATTGCTGCGCGGCGATAAGAAAAGCATCGCTATATTTCATAAGATCCAAAGTTATCCATTACACCGTTAAGTGGCAAGATAATAAAGTTTAATAACGGTTTCAACAAGCCATAAACACTTCCGAGCACTTTCGTAAACATTCACCTCCCCCTTTGTAAAAGGGGGATTGAGGGGGATTTATCTAATCAAATCTCCCCTAACCCCTCTTTTCCAAAGAGGGGGACTAAACGCATACGCTCTTTCCAAGTAGCCATTCAAAAGTCTTTAACATTTTTTGCTCATTTTTATTATTGCCGAATGAACACATCAGGTGCTGAATCCGGATAGGTTGGGTAGCTTTGCTGGCTGTTTTGTAATAATCCGGCTTGATCCATATAGAAATAAATCCCGGCGGCCAGCAATATTGCGGCTATCACGGCAAAGCTGATTTTCCACCCACTGTAAGGCCGCTCACCCTGCACTTCGCCGGTTCGGCCATTAATCACAAAGCGGTAGGATTGGTTTTGATAACGAAAAGCGGCAGACCAGACCGGCAGCAGGCAATGCTTGTAAGTTGTGCCGCTGTGGCGGGTTTTAACCTGATGAATACGCTGATGATCGCCGCCGATAGCCTGCGCGATATCGCGGTAAATGACACTGTCCATTACTTGCTTGGCATCGTCGAAACCTTCGCTGAGCTCGACTTGATAATATTCACTGCGAAAACCGCTAAGGTAATGTTCGTCATAGGGAATCAACTCTTCCAAATCCCAGGGTTGCAAGGCATCAAGTATTTTGCGCGGTAACGACTTGCCGGCGCCGATTAATACATCATCAAAAAACCGGCTGACTCGCCCGCTCACCGGTGTCCATTGAATTTGAGGGACGCGTCTGATTTCGGTCACCATCCGGTTATTCCGCATCACTTGAACCGCTTGATCAACATAATAAACATCGCCCCGCTCGCCTATATAATCGGTTTCGGTATCGCTGTCGAAAGTCCAGTAAGGCAGGTAAACGCCGGTTAATTTGGTATCACTGCGAGCGTATTTTTTAACGGCATTGGGCGCAAACCACAAACTCTTGATCCAGCCCTGAAATAGTTGCCGGGCGCTGGACTCCTCAATTTTAAAAGGCAGTAACGATTTGGGCTGAATGGGTTTTGTTTGCGTGGTTGTTGTAACAATGGGGGTGCCGCAGAACGGGCATTCTCCGGCGTGAACGCTGGCTTCAAACTGAAAACCGGCGCCGCATTCGTTACAATGAATCTGGGGTTTCGCGGGTTCGGTACGCGGCTGCGACAATTGCCGTAACGCTTCCTGCAAATTATATTCTTCTATTCGGCCGACGCGGTGTTCAATCCGGTTTTCAAAGCCGCAATGATTGCAAACCAGTGTACTGGTTCCAGGGGCATATTTAAGCACCGCACCGCATTGAGTACAGGGAAAATGTTCAAGACCTTCTGCGGCTTTATTGCTGGATGCAGCGCTCATGCTCATGCCTTAGGCAACGGCGGAGGAACATTAGCAAATGCCATAGACAGCTCGGCTATTTTTTCCGCCGGCGTCCATTCGACCAAGTCGGCATGCCAGATAAGAGTCAATCGACTGATTTCACCGGTTTTTATTTTTTGCTCGACCACAGAGCGGTCAAAAGGCCCCTTTTGCTGCCCATCAATTGCGACATAATAGACAATCGATCCCGGAATCGGCGGCGGTGTTAATGATGCTTGTCCTGGCGGCTGAGCTGTATACGTCTGGCTCATTTCACGGGCAACGGCAAACCCCATGCCCATGCCTATTCCTTCATTGGCTCCGCCACCGGGATTTTTTGCCGCCGCTTCAATTGCTTCAGCCGTCTGAAATTGCGTGTAACGTCCCAGATCGCCAATAATGCCCATGCTGGATCGTTTATCCAAAGCCGCCTCCACTTCCGGCGGCAAGGAAATGTTTTCAACCATCAGTTGTAAAACATCAAGCCCATAAGCGGCAAATTCAGGACTGATTTTTTGGGTAATGAACTTACTTAAGGTTTCATAATTGGCAGCCAAATCCAGAATGGGGATACCGGATTCTCCAATAATACCGGCAAAGCGAGCCACGATCAGATTACGTAACTGATCACTGATTTCACCGGTCTGAAAATGGCCATCGGTACCGACAATTTCCTTGATAAAGGTGAGTGGTTCCTTAATGCGAATTGAATAACTGCCAAAAGCCCGAAGTCTGAGCGGGCCGAATTCTTTGTCGCGCAGCATAATCGGGTTTTTTGTACCCCATTTCAGATCGGTAAAGCGGCGCATATTGAAGAAATAGACTTCCGCCTTGAATGGGCTGGAAAAACCGTGCGGCCAGCTCTCCAAAGTCGTAAGCACCGGCATATTCCGGGTTTCAAGCTGGTAAAGACCCGGTTCATAAACATCGGCAACGCGGCCTTCGCTGACCAGCACCGCCGTTTGCGATTCCCTCACCGTCAGCATCGCGCCGTATTTTATTTCATTACCGTAGCGCTCAAAGCGATACACCATGGTATCGCTGCTATCATCCGTCCATTCGATAACATCAACAAATTCGCCTAATAACTTACCAAAAATACCCACTTTATGACTCCTGCTGATAATTAAGAAGTAGCCGCGCCGGTGGTTTTCGCTTGCGCTGAGGCCAGCGTTTTTCGTAATTCGGTTTCACAAACCTGCAACTGGGTAACCGCTTCGGCACGCATTTTTTTACCCTGATCAGCAATTTGCAGACTTTCTTCTATCGTCGCAATCAGGGTTTGGTTAGCCTGTTTTATGACTTCAATATCGAAAACCCCGCGCTCCAGTTGCTTGCGCGTTTCAGCATTGGCTATTTTAAGATTTTCGGCATTGGCTGCCAGCAAATCATTAGTTAAATCGGTCGCTGCCTTTACTGTTTCCGCCGCTTGCGAAGATCGAAAAATAGTCACCGCCGTCGCCAATTGCTGGCGCCATAAGGGTACTGTATTGACAATCGTCGAATTGATTTTGGTCACCAAGCCTTTATCATTTTCCTGCACCAGACGGATGCCGGGCAAACTCTGCATGGAAACCTGGCGCGTCAGACGCAGATCATGTACGCGTCGCTCCAGATCGTCTCGGGCGGCGCGAATATCGCGCAGGTTTTGTGCGGCGATAATCTCCTGGCTGGTTTCAACCTGTTTGGCTTGCTCCGGAATAATAGTTTCATCCAGTTGTCGCAGCTTTTCCTCGCCGGCGGCAATATAATCTTCCAGCGTATAAAAATACTCCAGATTAGCCTGATACAAACGATCCAGCGAGGTAATATCGGTCAGCAAACTGGTTTTATGCTTTTCCAGCTTATCGGTGATAGCGTCAATTTGTTTACCCACTTCTTCGTACTGTTGCAGGAATTTAACCACCGGTTTAGCTTTGCCGAACAAGCGATCCATAAAACCCTGTTTTTTGTTCGGATCAAGATCATCAACTTCAAAACCGCGAATAATGGCGACCATTTCGTTCAAGTCTGTGCCGGCAGGGCCAACATCCTTATTCTTGACACCCTCCAGCATCCGGTCGGAAATACGGGTTAGTTGCTCCTGAGCCTTGCTACCGAAAAAAATGATCGAATGCGTATCGCTCATGTCTATTTCAGCTAACAATTTTTGAATTTTTTGCTGTTTTTCGGGGAGCGCCTCCTGATAAGGCAATAGCTCCGCCTTGACTCCGGGGACAAGTTCATCCCCGGCACTAGTCGCCGTCAAACCGATTGTTGTTTCTGTAGATACCTGTTGCTCACTCATGTTTTTATCTCCGATTCCGGCGGCATCAAAGGATACCTTCCCGCTTGAGTTGTGTGGTTAAAACTTCAATTTTTACATCCAGATCAAAAACGTCTTCTTCCAGTAATTTTTGATGCTGCTCCTGAAATACCGACTCTATAGTCTCAAGCACGGTGCGAAAGTTTTGCTCCAGTTGCCCGGACTGGGTCTGTTGATGGGTTTTAGCATAACCCTCTGTCACCTGTCTGGCGCCATCCAGATAAACATTCAGAAATTTACGCGCCCGCCGGATATCGCGAGGATCGGATTCAATGTCCGCCAGAATACGATCAGCAATCGCACAAATGTTTTCGATACGCTGATTGAGCTCGGTATTGCGGATTTTGTTATTAGCCTGTTCGATGCTTCGGATAATTTGAGAAGATTCGGTCAGCATCCGTAAAATTTCATCACCGGAATAACCTTGGGCATCGGCTATCTTTTTTTCCTGCCGAAGATCAAAACCATAACTTAAATACATGCCCAGAAAAGCACCACCGGCAAACATCAGCGCTACTGATAAAGTTTGCTGAGCGCCTAACCAGGCAATCATTCCTGTTGCCAGCGCGGTAATGATTGCCGCCAGCATTTTCAAGGGCCATTTGGGAGCGCCCGCCATGGGGTTTTGCGCAAGTGCGGTTTCTTCCTGTAGACCTTTACGCAAACACCAAACTGCTAAAACATAAAGCGCTAAACCGGAAGCATTAACGATTATTCCCAATAAATTGCCTTTGCCTAATGCAATGATGGTTGCCGGAATCAGAGCCAATGGTAAAAAATAAAGCAACAAACCCCGTGGCGAATAACGTTGCAGCGTATGGGTAATAAACCGTTTGGGCTTTTTGTAATCTGTTGAGGGCATCATAGCTTTTTCGCCGCTACCGGAGTTTCTACATCAGCCACTGATACCGCTTTTACCATAGACTGGCAAGTCGCCAAACCCACCGTGGACACCAGCAGAATAAACCCTAAAAATTGTCGAAATAATCGAAACATAAATACCTCAAAGTCTTTAAATACAGCGGGCAAAAAAAGTCTGCCAATTCTACCTAACTTCGGCACGATGGTAATTATAAACCACTTAGTTGCGAAGCAGCACTAAGCATGAGCTCTTCTCCCAAGCGCCAAAGACTCAGCGATGAATGGATAACTAAGCACGCAGGATGGAAGAAACTTGGCTTTGACTATGGCTAAATCTGTTATAATCTGCAACTTTACCAAAATATAGATATCTTGACGGCAATCACCGCCGCTAGCACTGAAGCAATAACGCCTTAACAACCTCATACTCAGTCAAAACACAGTGGATTTAAAACATATCAGAAATTTCTCCATTATCGCGCACATTGATCATGGTAAATCAACACTCGCGGATCGTTTTATTCAAATTTGTGGCGGCTTAAGTGCTCGAGAAATGTCAGCGCAAGTCCTCGATACCATGGATATTGAGAAAGAGCGCGGCATCACTATTAAAGCACAAAGTGTTACGCTGGATTTTAAAGCCAAAGATGGTGAAACCTATCAGCTTAATTTCATTGATACGCCGGGACATGTTGATTTTTCCTACGAAGTATCCAGGTCGTTAGCGGCTTGCGAAGGAGCACTGCTGGTTGTTGATGCGGCGCAAGGCGTTGAGGCGCAAAGTGTGGCAAACTGCTATACGGCAATAGAACAGGGGCTGGAAGTCGTGCCGGTGTTGAATAAAATTGATTTACCTTCTGCCGAGCCTGAACGCGTACTGGCTGAAATTGAAGAAGTGATCGGTATTCCGGCGGATGAGGCGCTGATGATTAGCGCTAAAACCGGCCTGGGTGTTCAGGATGTCCTGGAACAACTGGTTATTAAAGTGCCCCCACCCCAAGGTAATATCGACGGCCCTTTGCAAGCATTGATCATTGATTCGTGGTTTGACAGTTATCTGGGCGTGGTATCTTTAGTCAGGATTATGCATGGCAGTATTCGCAGAAAGCAAAAGATTACTATCATGTCCACCGGCAAATCCTTCATCGCTGAAACAGTCGGCGTTTTTACGCCAAAACGCCTAGAAAAAGAGATTTTGAATACCGGTGAAGTGGGTTATGTGGTTGCCGGCATTAAAGACATTTTTGGCGCACCGGTAGGTGATACCATCACCTGGACAGATAAACCGGCTACAGAACAGCTCACCGGCTTTCAAAGGGTTCAGCCTCGCGTTTTTGCCGGCTTGTATCCGGTCAGTTCCGATAATTATGAGGACTTGCGTGAAGCGCTCAAGAAGTTAAACCTCAATGACGCCGCTTTACAATTCGAGCCGGAAACATCCCAGGCTTTAGGTTTTGGCTTCCGTTGCGGTTTTTTGGGTATGTTGCACATGGAGATTGTGCAAGAGCGTCTGGAAAGGGAATATAACGTTGATTTAATTACCACAGCACCCACCGTTATTTATGAAGTCATTACCCAAACCGACCAGATTCTAATGGTGGATAATCCGGCTAAACTGCCGGAGGGCGGCACAGTTAAAGAAATCAGGGAACCTATTATCCGCGCTAATATTCTGGTGCCCCAGGCTTATTTGGGCGGCGTCATTTCGCTTTGTATCGAAAAGCGCGGCGTACAGAAAGATATGCAGTACGTTGGACGGCAGGTGTCACTGCATTATGAAATGCCGCTGAGCGAAGTGGTGCTGGATTTCTTTGATCGCTTAAAATCAGTGAGCCGTGGATTTGCCTCTTTTGATTATGAATTTTTGCGCTTTCAGGCAGCGGATTTGATTAAACTGGATGTTTTGATTAATGCTGAAAAGGTAGATGCCTTGTCGATCATTGTTCATCGTGATTTAAGCAATAATCGTGGCCGCGATCTGGTTGAAAAGATGAAAGACCTGATTCCACGGCAAATGTACGAAGTTGCCATACAGGCCGCCATTGGTTCCAAAGTTATCGCCCGGTCAACGGTTAAAGCCCTGCGAAAAAATGTGATCGCCAAATGTTACGGCGGAGACATCAGTCGTAAGAAAAAATTATTGGAAAAACAAAAAGCCGGTAAAAAACGGATGAAACAGGTCGGTAATATTGAGATTCCTCAAGAGGCGTTCCTGGCCGTTTTGCAGCTAAACAAAGAGTAACACAGGCTTTACAACCCCTTTACGCATCTGGGCATCCACAAGTGATTGCCCCTACACTTTGAATAAGATATAAATTATGGACTTTGATTTTTCCTTTTTTCTTTTGATTGCCACTGTCGTTACGGGTGTAATTTGGGGTGGTTATTTATTATTCCTTAAATCAAAAGGTCTTATCTTTGATGAAAAAAATGAACCCGTCGTCGTCGAGTACGCACGTTCTTTTTTTCCGATTGTGTTGATTGTGTTGTTGCTTCGCTCATTTATAGCCGAGCCTTTTCGCATTCCTTCCGGGTCAATGATGCCAACTTTGCTGGTGGGTGATTTTATCCTGGTCAACAAGTTTATTTATGGAATACGCCTGCCTGTCATCAATAAAAAAGTGATCGAGCTGAATGAACCCCAGCGTGGCGATATCGTTGTTTTTCGTTTCCCTAAGGATCCGTCTGTCGATTATATTAAACGTGTTATCGGCCTGCCGGGTGACAAAGTTGTTTATAGCAATAAACAACTGACCATTAATAACGTCCCGGTTAAACAGGTTTCACTGGGGCGTTATCAAGGTTTAGGTCAAGGCGAAGATATGACCGGCGCTGAAGAGTTGCTGGAAGATTTGACGGGAGTCGAACACGACATCCTTGTTAGAAATGGCTCGCCTTCGGTTGAATTTGCTTACGTCATACCGGAAGGCAACTATTTTGTTATGGGCGATAATCGTGATAACAGCAATGATAGCCGTTACTGGGGTCCGGTTCCTGAAGCCAATCTGGTTGGTAAAGCTTTTTTTATCTGGATGAGCTGGGATTGGCAGGATAAGGGTGTCGGTTTTAGCCGTATTGGCACGGTATTGAAATAATTTGAAAACAGATCCAGCATAAGCGTTTACTTCCCCCTTTGTAAAAGGGGGATTGAGGGGGATTTATCTAATAAAATCTCCCCTAACCCCTCTTTTCCAAAGAGGGGGACTAAACGCTTACGATCTAACAAACAAGGTTATAATCGTTGAATTGCATATTGATACATAATGCGTTGTCATAAATAGTTTGGAGGGTTAAATGAATGCAACACCTAAACATCAAAAAGGTTTAACTTTCATTTCACTTGTTTTTGTTCTCGGTCTCATCGCTTTTTTTGTTTTATTGGGACTTAAAATAGCACCGATTTACCTTGATCACAGCAAAGTAGTCAGTGCTCTGGCTGATATTGAAAAAACCCCTGGCATTGAAGAACTGAGCCCGGCTGAAATCAGAAACAACCTGAGCAAACGCTTCAATATTAATTATGTTTATGATGTCACACAAGATGACATCACCGTCACCAAATATGGGGATTATCTAAAAGTGGCCATTGAGTATGAAGCTGTCAGGAAAATTGCCGGTAACCTGAGTGTATTAGTAGAATTTAATAATTTTATTGAGGTCGGTAAGCCGTGATAAAAAAGCCCGAGGTATTGTGTAAAAAACTGGGATTGAATTTTAATGATCCACAGCTTTTTACTATGGCTTTAACTCATCGTAGCGCGAGCTCTGATAATAATGAACGGCTGGAGTTTTTGGGCGATTCAATCCTGGGGTTCGTGATTGCTCAAAAGCTGTATGCGTTATTTCCGGATGCCTGTGAAGGCGTGTTAAGCAGGCTAAGAGCGAGCCTGGTTAATCAGAGTTCATTAGCGGAGTTAGCCAGAAAGCATCAATTGGGGGATTATTTATTGCTGGGTTCAGGGGAATTAAAAAGCGGTGGATTTCGCCGTGATTCGATATTGTCCGATGCACTGGAAGCGATTATGGGCGCATTGTTTAAGGATCAGGGTATAGACGCTTGTCAACAATGGATAGAACGTTTATTTGCGGAAAAACTGAACAGCTTGTCTTTGGATAACTGGCAAAAAGATCCCAAAACCCAATTGCAGGAATTAATGCAGTCCAAAAAACTGGAATTGCCTGAATACACGTTAATAACCATGTCAGGGCTTGCGCACGAACAACTGTTTAAGGTTAGATGCACAACCCCTTTAATAGAAGAGGCCTGTATCGGAACAGGTATCTCCAGAAAAAGAGCCGAGCAGGCAGCGGCAGAACTTATGCTCGAATTATTGAATAAGGATAGTGAATGAATTGCGGTTTCGTAGCGCTGATAGGGCGCCCCAATGTCGGTAAATCAACGCTGATGAATCATTTGCTGAAACAGAAAATCAGCATTACTTCGCGTAAGCCGCAAACCACCCGGCATCGGATTCTGGGCATTAATACCACTGAAGCAGGGCAAGCCATTTATATGGACACGCCGGGTATGCACAACAATGAAAAGAGAGCGTTGAACCGGTATTTAAACCGGACGGCTGAGACGACACTGCTCGGTGTTGACGTGATTGTCTGGTTGATTGATGGTTTGTCGTGGCATGAATACGATGAAGTGATCTTTAAAAAACTGGAGCAAGCAGGCTTGCCGGTTATTCTCGCCGTCAACAAAGTCGATAAAGTGAAAGACAAGGATGCGATATTGGCGTTTTTTGCCGAGGCTCAGCATCGGTTTCCATTTGAGCACTTAATCCCTATTTCAGCATTAAAAAGAACCAATCTGGATCAGCTTGAAAGCTTGATAATGGCATTGTTGCCGGTAAGCGATTTAATCTATCCCGAGGATCAGATTACTGACCGGCCCGAGCGCTTTTTAGCGGCTGAAATTGTCAGGGAAAAACTGACCCGGCGCTTGGGCGATGAATTGCCTTATGCCTTAACTGTCGAAATGGAGCGCTACGAAGAGCTCCCTGGCATTACTAAAATATATGCCATTATCTGGATAGAGCGATTGTCACAAAAAAATATCGTTATTGGCAAGGACGGTGAAATGCTGAAAAAAGTCGGCACGGATGCCCGGTTCGACATAGAAAAACTGATTGGTCAAAAAGTCTATTTACAGCTGTGGGTTAAAGTTAAAAAGAACTGGTCGGATAATGAACGCGCCATGCAAAGCCTGGGGTTTAATGACGGATAGCGCTGTTTATTTGCAACCCGCCTTTATCCTGCAACAACGCAAATTCAGGGAAACCAGTCTGATTATTGACGTGTTAACCCGGGACTTTGGCAGAGTTTCCCTGTTGGCTAAAGGCGTAAGAAAAGCCAAATCCAAAACTGCCGGTCTATTGCAGCCTTTTATCCCTTTAACACTATCCTATTTTGGCAAGGCAGAGTTAAAAACCCTGACGGATGTTGAAATATCACAGCCCTTCATTCAATTACAAGGCCTTGCGCTTTATTGTGGTTTTTATGTCAATGAACTGGTGGGTTGTTTTTTACATCAGTACGATCCTCACCCGGAGGTGTTTGCCTATTATGGCGACTGTCTATCACAGCCTTTCAGATAGCTCAAAAATCGAAGCGGCACTACGGATTTTTGAGCTTGATTTAATGGATGCCGTGGGTTATGGACTGCAACTGGACTATGATTTCCACAATGAGAAGGCAGTGCATCCAGCATCCAAATATCACTTTATTGTAGAACAGGGCCCGATTGAAGCGCCGGACGGTTATTTTTCCGGCAAGACCTTGCAGGCGCTCAAATCAAGAGAATTCACAGATCCCCAGGTGCTAAGCGAAGCGAAAACACTGATGAGGACAGTCATCGCCGTTTATCTGAACGGTAAGACGCTAAAAAGCCGGGCAGTCATTAATAAAACCATCAAACACTTATAAAAATGGATAAAACACAGATCTTACTGGGAGTAAATATTGACCACGTTGCTACCTTAAGGCAAGCCAGAGGTACGCTTTTTCCTGAACCTGTTCAGGCCGCACTGGTCGCCGAGCAGGCCGGAGCGGATGGCATTACGGCACATTTGCGAGAAGACCGCCGGCATATTCAGGACAGGGATATTTTTTTATTGAAAGACATGCTCCATACCCGCCTGAATATGGAAATGGCGGTGACTGATGAAATGGTTAGTCTAGCTGTCAAAATAAGGCCCTACGCGTGTTGCCTGGTGCCTGAAAAACGTGAGGAATTGACGACTGAGGGTGGTTTGGATGTTTCCGGCAACCTGAATCGGCTGCAATGGGCTTGCGATAACCTTAAGGAAAGCCGGTATTGAGGTCTCTCTCTTTATTGATCCCGATGAAGCGCAGATTGATGCAGCGGTAAAAGCCGGTGCGCCGGTTGTGGAACTGCACACCGGTTGTTATGCCGAAGCTAAAAACCCGGCGCAACAGGCCGAAGAACTGGCGCGTATCAGGCAGGCGGCGCATTATGCACACAGCGCAGGCTTACAAGTCAACGCGGGGCATGGCTTGAATTTTTATAATGTTGAAGCGATCTGTGCAATACCTGAAATTGTTGAGCTTAATATCGGCCATTCGATTATCGCTCAAGCTTTATTTTCAGGCTTGGCTCAGACCGTTAAAGACTTGAAGCACATGATGAGACAGGCACGGTTACCGGTTCGAGACACTTATGTATAACGATGAGAGCTCGAGCTTGGGCACCAGCGCAAACCAAGTATGACTTTCACGGGAATCATTGCGGGTTTAACTCAAGCTCTATTTTTTGAGCATAAATTTTGATGTTTTCAGCGGCTATTTTAAGAAAATGAGGCAGTAATTTATCACCCAGCGTGTCTTGCAGTCTTGAAAACTTGGCTGTAAAGGATTCCAGTTGATCAATCCCTTGTGTACTACGCAATTTTTCCGCCAGCCATTCAAGCGTGAAGGAGGCTTGATTATCAAAAAAACGGTGTGTGACTTGTTCAAGATGCAGTGCTTCTTTATCCACTAAACGCATCATTTGATAAAACCTGACGATTTCCTTCTTATCACTCATAAAAGAATCCCGTTGTTTTTCGCTTCAAGATGAACAGGTAGCCAACGCTGCTGTAGCGCATGAATAATAATGTCAATTTTCTGCATGCCAAATGCTTGTTGTAAGGCGCCGTTTAGCTTTAATGTCCGATCCACTGTTTTGTCTTGTTGTTCCGGCAATTCAATAAACAAGTCTATATCGCCGCCTTTTTCCTGATCATCGGTTCGAGAACCAAACAAATAAACCTTGGCATTTTCTCCAAATAATTCTCTGGTGCAGCGTTTTATCGTATTGACTTGATCGGCTGTTAATCTCATGAGCGATTTGATGTGTTGATAATCGTAAAAAATTGAGTCAATAGTATCTCATTACCTGCCGCTAGCATGGATAAAAAAAGAAAGCCGCAGAGGCACAGAATTTTACTATTTTTTCGTGCCTCCGTGTGTGTCCCTTCGACTGATCTCAGGTTAGGCTGCTGTGGTTAAAATTTAAAATGTAGCATATCACCTATTTTTTAGAAAAAAACGACTATCTCAAATCCAACTTTATCAACAGCTTATAAATATTTTTTCAAAAAATAAGGCATATCACACAAAAACAGGTCATATAACCTTAAAATAATTACGGATTGAATATAATAATTTGCTAACTCGTTAATGTACAAATAAATAATTAAAACTGGCATAGCGATTGCTTAATACTGAATTGCTATGAAGTTCGTTCGGTTCAGGGATGAGAAAAGCCAAGAAGGCTATGGGCAGGAGGGGTACGAACATGGGGGAAGGGCTTCCCCCCGCTGTCAGGCGCTCTGGTACAGCAAGAGACAGCGACTTCGTTAGTGTAACCTTAACACTGAAACTAACGAAACTACGGGGAGAAACCCATCGTGAAACATTATAAAGTAAAACAATACACAAGACAGGCTGGTATGACCTTAATCGAATTGACAGTGGTACTGTTGATTTTGATTGGTTTGGCGGGCTTGTTGATTCCTTATGTGGGTTCTTTTGTGCAGAAAACGCATGACAGCACTAACAGCAACAATTTGGCACAGTTCAATAATGCTTTCATTCGCTATACGACTGAAAATAACAAACTGCCTCAGCATATGGATACCTTGACTAATGATGCTGCAGCAGCAGGTACTGGGGCATGTGCTGCGGTACCATGTTCCAGGTGACCCGTACTGCGGTCTGTTGGACAAGACGCATGTTCACCAAAGTCACCTATACTCAACCTGCTACCACCAGCGACTCTGGATACTATCTGCAACAATCTCATATAACTCGCTGGTAAACGGCAAAATAGATATGTTGGTGAACAACCAGACTACTGCTCCTAATAAAACCTTTGGCTCATACAATGGGCATGGTTTATATGACCAATCCGTAGGTGCGTATCCGGGCTGACGTACTCACTGGCATCAAAATTGGTCCTAACAGTGAGCAGCTGTGCCACTGGTAGGTCCTGGTGCGAGTGTACAATACAATTCAAGATCATTTGGCAGTCGCTTTGGGTAAAGCTCCAATGGATTACAATACTGACTTGTTATGACTATGTTGCTTTCGGTTTAGGTGATGCCAACGGTTTGGTGGCTAAAACTATTGCTTCATCACCAGTGCATTTCCCTGAAGATGCCACCAAAGGCCCTGTTGAGTATTACAACCACTACATGGCAATTGTTCAAGTTGATAAAAACACGCACAGATGTCTAGCGATGGTAATGTTCTATCAGTTACCGAAGCAGCTAAATTCTTGGGTACTGTGATGAACGTTCCTGCTTACCCAACTAGCCATTTGTTCGGTGTTAATGCTTCACTAGCTTACGCTTACGAAAACCAATTGGAAGGTAAATAAGCCGTAGCTTGCGTAGGGTGGGCAATGCTGTTTTGCCCGCCATTTTGATTGGTAAAGGTGGGCAAAAAAGTTGACCGTAACATTCTGCACACATTTTATCGAGCAGTGACGGGGTTTGCAACCCCGTCACTCACGTTTTGCACATCGACAGGTTGTTTAAACATGCCAGCCGGGGTTACAAACCCCGGCTGGCTTCAACACTAACACAATCAGGAATATCAATGATAAAAGCGTCCTCTTTCTTAACTGCGTTACCTATGTTGCTGGCCATGTCCACGGCAAATGCCATGGGCCCGCCCGCCACACCCTTTATCGGCATGAATCCTTTTGCCAATGACGGCGATGGCATGTGTCATTTAATCTCGGCGGATGGCAAGACCGTTTATCAGGGCCCCGGTACCATTAAAGTCACCATCAATGACAATTTCGCCATTGCTACCTGAATGGTGAAACCAGACACCGATGGCGATGTACAGCCCGCTTTTGTTGAACGAGCCGATGTCGCTTGCCGCGTTAAATCACAACAACAAGGTCCTAATTTCTACACGGGCACCGGCGGATTTACTGTGACGCCAAGCGGCAATGTCATTGCCCGATGCAAGGCAGAACTGGCTCCTTAATTTATCGCTCCTGCGCTCCGCCTGGGAACGGATGCAAAAAGAGCATTTCACCACGAAGAGCACGAAGGACACGAAGAAAAGCAATGACTTTAAAAACTTCGTGCTTCTGTGTCTCTGTGGTGGTCTTTTAATAAACGCAACAACAAACCAAACCGCAAGCAACCCTCTCCTCTGCTTTTCGCGGTGAGGTCGGTCCAACAGGAAACCAGGACCGGCACCTTTATGGAGTTAAAAGTCAAGGCTGACACAGGAAGGAGGACATGATGCCCTCCTCTCCTCCCTATACCGCTGCATTTTCTCAAGAGAGTGCAGCGGTATAGGCGTTTATCAGCTTTATGAAACTTGTTGGAAGCCTGGGTGGGAGCGTCGCCTACGACGCGATTTGAAAAGCCTGAGCGCTAATCGCGTCGTAGTCTGTAGGCCGGAATAAGTCTTTTCGAGCGCAAGCGAGAAAAAGCGTTTCCGGCGCACCGATGCATGGCAAGCCGGAAACGCCACCACGCGCTTCGCTTGGGTGGTCTTATTCCGGCCTACGTCTGGAGCGACGCAGCATGCATTCACACGCCGGCGCTCATCGTTATACACAAGTCTCACGAAGCCCGTCATTCCGGCAGGGATTGCCGGAATCCAGACTACATGGATGTATTTAAGCTCGCCATCCATGGCACTGGATACCCGCTTCCCGGCGGGTATGACGAATTACCCGCGTACTTGTGTATAACGATGCCAGTGAAGTGAATTGGGAAGCGTTACCGCTTTAGTATTCGACATGAGCAATGACTTGCTCACCGAAATAATACTGGAACGCTTGCGTAGCATAATTAGCGGACAGCATGAACAGGATATATCTAGTAGAACCATTATATAACGCTTGATAAAGCCGGTGTTAGCCGTTTATTTTCTGCACGCTAAAAAACCGACAGTCTTGAATGTTAAGCTTAAATCTGACACAGACAGCCGTACATGATCTTGGAAATTTTGTTTATTATCAGAATAACGGAACAAACACTAGACGTTTTAAGAAATCCTTCACGGCGAATATGGATACGTCACAACGCTTGACCGGCACTTTATGAGCCGTTTAAGTTACTATTAAGTAAAAAAGATTATTCACCACGAAGGACACGAAGATCACGAAGAAAAGCAAAAACTTTAAGGTAAAAACTTCATGCTCTTCGTGGTGAATATTTTAAATTTTGAGCTTTTAGTTATCAATCAAGCCTGCGGAAGCTCAGCATACACTTTTACTTTTGGAAAACCATTACATGGCTCTACCCTACCGATTTTTGACCTTCTTTCTGGTGCTGGCATTCGCTATCTTTAGCATGGGGCCGTGGCGGGCGATGCACGCCATCAGCCAAGCGGCCCAAACGGATAATAAGGAGCAATGGCAGCAATTGGTTAAACCCGAGGCTTTTGAAAGCTATGCCAATAAAATGCTGTCCGGACTGCTGGAATTGAAAATGGTTGCCGACAGCAAGGAAAACCCGGTGCAAGCGATTCGCGAGTATCAAGGCAGCATGAGTGCGTTGCCCAAAGCGGTGCATCAATTGACCAGTCCCAAAGGTTTTAGTCATTTAGTGTGTGGCGACCTGTTCAGCGATCCTTACGCAAAACCAGCCGGCACCACCGGTTGCTGGGCGCTGGATGGCAAAGTAACCTGGCTGTCGCCGGTACTGGCTAAAGTGACCTTTGATAACCCGGAAGCCAAATGGCAGTCCAGCGTGACATTATCGAGGGTGGGTTTGTTTACCTGGCAAGCGGTTGATATGGAATTACCCGCGGACACCCTCATCGGGCGCTTTGCGAAATCAATCGGGCTTAAACCTGCCAAGGAAGCGGTTTAAGCCAAAAAATCTTAAAAACATATTATTGATTGACAGTATGAGCGCAGCTCCTTACTATAAAGTAATACTTTTTATTTTTAGTAAGGAATTGCCATGCATCAATCGACATTAACCAGTAAAGGCCAGATCACTATTCCCAAGTTTGTCAGGGATTCCATGGCTTTACAGACCGGCGACAAAATTGAGTTTGTACTGACCGAAAACAACGAAGTAATACTTAGGCCGATAACTAAAAAGGTGGACGAGGTGTTTGGCTGCTTGTTCAAGGCTGATCGTTCCGCCGTTGACATCGCCGAAATGGACGCATTGATAAAACAGAAAATCAGGGCGGATTTTAAATGAAAGCTCTCGATACCAATGTGTTGGTGCGGTTTCTGGTGAAAGATAATGCCGAACAGGCACAACAGGTTTATCACCTGTTTAAGGAAACGGAGAACCAACAACAGCGACTGTTTGTGCCGTACTAGTCGTTTTGGAAACGATTTGGGTGTTACAAGCGGTTTATGACGTGGATGACCCGGACATTTTAGCGGCGCTGAATAACCTGTTGATGATGCCGGTGCTGCTGTTTGAAGCGACGCCGGTTTTACATGCTTTTATCGGCGCCGCGAAGGGAGCCAACTACGATCTCGCGGATTTACTGATTGCCCAGTCTGCACGGGGCTTAAATTGTGAAAGTGTGCTGACGTTTGACAAGAAGGCCGCGAGGTTTGACGGCTTTGAGTTAATCAGTTAAAAGCAGTAATTACACCACGAAGGACACGAAGAAAAACAAAGATTTCCCTGATTAGCAAGATGTTTTAGCCGGTGACGAAAGTTCGTCATTCCGGCAGGGATGCATGAATCCATTCACAGGGATGTGAAGCTATGTCTAGCACCGCGCCTAAATAATAATGCCGTGGTATAGGAAAGTTACCATCCATGGCACTGGATACCGGCATCCCTGCCGGTATGACGATGCTAGCTGAGGTTCCTTGCTGATCAGGAATATTTACGAGGTAAAAACTTCGTGTTCTTCGTGGTAAATATTTTAATTTTTTGTGAACATGAATGAATAAACTGTTTAATGAAATTCCCCAGCATTACTAAACGCCCTGCACATACGCTGCTGTTTATCACCGAGGTTAAAACCTTTCGCCTGGATGTCGATAAAGCGGGGGTGATGTCCGGTAATCCCGAAATGATCGCCGTTAACTGCGCCAGTCCTGCGAAACTGGCTGATTGCATCGGCACGATTGCCGCCAACAGCGGGCCTTTGGGGCGAAAGCTTTGGTTGTTGTATATCGGCCTGCCGATTACCTTGTTAAGCCTGCCTTCCATGCAGGTTGAAGGGGTTGATGAGGCCACCTTGATTCAGGCCTTGCAGTTTGAGCTTGAAGGCTTAACCGGTCAGCCTTCCCTGGATATGCAGTTGGCGTATCAACTGCTCAGTAACAAGGATGAAATGAGCACTTACTGGGTGAGCCAGATTAATCAGTTGCAGTTCGAGGATGTCTCCAAAGCCGTAAAAAAAGCGGGCAGCCATTTGAGCGGATTGATCAATCCGGCCGCCCTGCCCTTATCCCTGCAAAATCCCGAGCAAGACGATTGGTTAAGAGTGGAGTGTTGGCCTCACCAGTTGGCCGCACTGAGACAGTCACCCGAAAACGGTTTTTCCTTGCAATTGTTTTCTCTGGATAACCGGAACTGGCACACACAACTGGAAAAATGGTTGGTGCAACAGGGTACGGTTGAACATTCCGAAACCTTGTTGAACAACAAAATCGAGTTATTGCCGGACACTGCTTTCAGGCTGCATTTAAACGATGTCGAGGCGGTTGCAGACTGGTTGCTGGTTTGGGCGAGTGATCTGGTCAAAAAAACGCCGCCCGCTGTGCCGATTTTGCGCTATCAATCCAAACTGAATAAAGATTTGTTGTTGATGGCCTCCGGCGGATCAGTCGCGGTGCTGATTTGTATAGGTCATTTACTATGGCATTTGTATCAGACCAATTATTACACTTTTGAATTTGAAGAATTGCAAAAGGTCGAAACCGCCATGACGGCACAGCGTAAAGCACTGTCGGCAGATCGGGAGAAGAGTGACAAGTTGACAGACTAAAATTGCCAAGCTGAAAGTAGATTCCGAGACGCTGCCAAAGCTGATTAAAGGCTTGCAAGTCCGGCCGGCCCGATTGCTGGAGGCGTTGGCTAATGGACGGCCGGAAAACCTGTTGTTGGAGAGTATCGCTACTGACAAGGATGACATCAAAATTAACGGCATTAGCCTGGATGCAACCTCCGCCAATCAGCTAGCCAATTATCTGGAGACACAACTGACTACGCTGGGTTGGTCGTTTGCTGCACCCGCTAAAAAGAACATGGAATTAATGAATGGCGGTGGCCCGTGGGAATTTGAAATCAAACTGCTCGACCTGGGCGTGGAAGGATTTAACAAAAAACCAAATGAGTGATACTAACCGCAGCTTGCAATAAGATTTATTACCACGAAGGGCACGAAGAACACGAAGAAAAGCAGGGGATATAGATGAATCGTGGTAAATAAAAATCTGAATCGCCTTTGGGTCGATTGCTTAACGAGGAGATGAACGCATGGAATTTGACGATTTAAGTAAACGATTGATTGGCTGTGCTATTGAGGTGCATAAAGCATTAGGACCAGGACTACTTGAGTCTGCTTATGAGCAATGTTTGGCACACGAATTAACGTTGACAGGATTGATTTTTGAAATCCAAAAACCCTTACCTATCCAATATAAAGGAATCAAACTTGATTGTGGATACCGGCTTGATTTTGTAATTGAAAATCAATTAATAGTGGAATTAAAAAGCGTACAGCAACTGCAAAAAATCCACGAGGCACAAATTTTAACTTACATGAAATTGGCAGAATTAAATACCGGGTTATTGATTAATTTTAATGAGCTTCGATTGAAAAATGGCATTAAACGCTTTGTTCTTTAACTCATCGTTTTGAAGAACACGAAGTTTACTGTTTTTTCTTCGTGTTCTTCGTGCCCTTCGTGGTAAATAAAATTTTAAATATTAATTACACCAATGACACCTGAACAACAACGTGAACAATGGCTTAAGCGTGTTCTGCCGGCACTGGGTGTGCTGGTGGTTTATTTTGTGATTATCAGCGGTTTTGTGACCGAGAAATCCAAAAAAGCGGAGGCGCAATATACAGGACTGGTACAAAAAGGTATTAATGCTGCGGCTTTGCCGGGTATCGGGCAGCAACAACGCGTATTAAGCGAAGAAATCGCCAAACTGGAACAGGAATATAAAACCCTACACAGTGCCCTGGAAGCTAAAAGTGGTTTTTTATCGGGCAAGGGAACTGCCAATGTTTCGATAGAACGGATATCCGTTATTCTGGCGAATAACAAGTTACAGGTATTGGAGGAAAAACGCGTCGATAAACCGGACATAACCCTGTTGCCCAGATCATTGCGCGATACTCAGCTCTGGCTTAAAGATATTTCATCGGTGGAAACAACGGCCGTAGCGAAGCCCCCGGTGCCTGCACCTGCGCCCGTTGATAAAAGCGCAGATAACAAGGATTTGAACATCTGGACGATCCGCTATATCGGTACTTATCCGGAGTGTTACCGGGCCCTGTCGGCATTGGCTGACAGCGATATAAAGGCTTTGCCGGTATCGCTGACGATGCAGCCCTATAAATCGAACAATAAAAGTGATGCCGGCAAACAGGAATGGGTTTTGACTTTATGGCTTTGATTTAATAATAAAACTGATATGACGCAATACCTATCGAAACAGCTGCAAGAAGAGCAACGTAGCAGACCCCGTGAGCTGGTCAGCGGCTGGAGTGCAACAGTATTTCATACCAATAGCACCAGCAATGCTGAAATTGCAAACAGTTCTTTTGGCGGCGCTTGCCTGATAATTGCCGGGCAAACCGCTGTCATAGATAAAGATGCTATCCTCACTATCAGTATTAAAGCACAGCACCGGCTTTTTACCCGTCTGGCTAAAGTTCGCTGGGTTCAAGCCGAGGGCAATGCTGTTCGTTTTGGCGTGGAATACATCGATCACGTTGATTTTGATCCCCAAACCCATCTTCTGGATGTTGATTCGGTGCGGATTGATCCGGCCTGCGCTTTAAAGATACCCGCCAATATCGCGTTAAGGCAAAAAGTGTTGCCGTTTGTTGAAATGGACGGCATCGCTCACGTCGTTTGTCTGGATATTGAAAATCATGCCGTCCTTACCGTTCTTGAACGGCTGTTAAAAAAACCGGTGCGTTTATGGGCCGGCGATGCGGCCAAACTCGACTTGAAACTCAAGCAGGTTTATGGCGACAGCCGGCAAAATGTTCAGGCTTTACCAACACCCGGTGCAACTCAGGCGGCACCAACAGCCAATGCTGTGAGTACCGGTGACGAGCTGTTGTATGCCGCCTATATGCGCCAGGCTTCGGATATTCATATTGATCCCGGCTATAACGGCGCCACCATTCGTTTTCGCGTGGACGGCCAGTTGGAGCCCTACAGTCAAATCAGCACCCCTATCTATACCGAACTGGTCAGTCGCCTTAAAGTCATGGCTTATCTGGATATTGCCGAAAGACGCGCGCCTCAGGATGGCCGGTTTTCGCATCAGTTTGTTTCAGGAGAGCGGCGGGTTGACGTGCGGGTTGCAACCTTGCCGACCAAATACGGCGAACGGATCACCATGCGTTTGCTGGCGGTGCAAACCGATTCACTGACCCTGGAGCACCTGGGTTTTGATCCGGCGCACAAGAAGATGATTGAAGGTTTTTTACGCCGGATTCAGGGCTTGATGATTATGACCGGCCCTACCGGCAGCGGTAAAACCACGACCTTGTATGCCGCTATTCGCATGTTGCTGGAAGAAAAGCGCGTTAATATCATCACCATCGAAGATCCCATCGAATACGAAATTAACGGTATTGCCCAATGTGAGGTCGATTCGGCTGACAAGGTCAGCTTTGCCAAAGCCTTGCGCAGTATTTTGCGCCATGACCCCGATGTGGTGATGATCGGCGAAATCAGGGACAAGGAAACCGCCGACATTGCCATTAAAGCCGCGTTAACAGGCCACATGGTGCTGGGCACGCTACATACCAATTCAGCTGCCGCGACTATAACCCGTTTAACCGATATGGGCGTTGAACCTTATCTGGTGGCGGCAGCGCTGAGAATTGCCGTTGCCCAGCGCTTATTACGCCGCTTGTGCAGTCATTGTCGTATTCCGCGGCCGATGACTGAAATGGAAGCTATATCAATTAACCGTGCCGAACTGGTCGGCGAGTCTATTTACGATGCTTCCGGCTGTATTTATTGCGGGGGTAAAGGTTATTACGGCCGTATCGGGCTGTATGAAATTCTGGAAGTACGCGAGGATTGGGCACGCGCGGTTGCCGAAGGCGAAGGAGAAAGTAATCTGGTCGTTAAAATGCGCGAATCAGGAGTCAAAAGTTTATTAGATGATGCGGTTGATAAATTACTGGCCGGCGTTACGTCGGTTTCTGAAGTCGTTCAGATTGCTTCTTCCTGGTAGTGGATGATGATTTTTAACTATTTAACAGGAAGTTCACGAAGAGAAAATAGAAACTTTGTGTTCTTCGTGGTCAAAATCAAATCAACGACTAATGCCGCTATTTACCTACACAGCGCGTGATCGAAACGGACAGCAACGCATGGACGCGATAGAAAGCGATTCCCGTGAAGCGGCGATTATGGCTTTGCGAGCTCAAGGGTTGTTGCCGCTTAAAATTGAAGAAATAAACAAAAGCAGCGGGAATGCCAAGTCATTCAGCCTGAATCCCTTCGATTACCGTTCGTTCAATGCGTCTGATATAGAGCATGAATTTCACCAGATTGCGGTGATGTTGCGTAGCGGCATCAGTTTGCTGGATGCCTTGAACCTGATCCTTAAACATTGCCGCATCGGTTCACGGTCAACCTGGGAGCGACTGGCCAAGCGCATTCAGCAAGGCAGTTCTTTTACCGAGGCACTGCGCGAACATAAAGCGTTCAGTGAATTTACCATTCAGTTGATTCAGGTGGGCGAACAAACCGGAAACTTGAATACGGTGATGGATGAGGCGGCCAAAGAAGTCAAGGACGGCCGTAAATTAAAGAAACAAATCGTGACCGCATTACGTTATCCGGCTTTTAGCTTATTGATGGCGATCGGGATCGTCATTTTTATGCTGACCAGTCTTATTCCCGAGATTAAAAAATTGCTGCAAATAATGGGCAAACCCATGCCGCCCATCACCAAGGCCTTGATCGATACGTCTGACTGGGTGCTGGCCAACGGCGTGGTACTGGTCATCTTTTTTGTCGTCGTTATTGTCTCGTTTATTGTGTTTTACAACTGGCCTCCCAGTCGCTTGTTGATCGATAAATGGTCGCTGAAAATACCGGTTATCGGTTATGTGCTGCGCTTGTCAGGCACCGTCGTGTTTTCCAGAGCCATGGGTTTATTGCTGCGTAGCGGCGTGGTCATGGTCGATGCCCTGAAAACCATGGAAAAACTGCACATTAATCAGTACATGGCCAGTCGTATCACGTTTGCGCGTAACCGGGTACTTCAGGGGGGATCATTATCCGACCAGATGGAAATTGAATCGGGTTATATGCCGTTATTATTACAAATGCTGCGAGTGGGTGAAAACTCGGGAACACTGGATGATATTTTGCTTGAAATGACTGACTATCACGATGAACTGTTGCAACAAGCCATCGCAACGCTGGTGGGTATGATTGCGCCGGCGATGACTATTTTTGTCGGCGGCGTTATCGGCTTTGTTTATGCCGCCTTTTTAGTCGCCATGTTTTCAGCGGCAGGAGGTAGCCCTTCATGAGGTTGCCAGGATACTGCGGACGATCACAATTTGCGCTTTTGCAAAAAACCTCGCCTCTGTCCCTTCGACAAGCTCAGGGCGAACGGGATTTTGGAATGATCACCAAATGGGTGAGCATGTCGAAGCCGTTCGTGCTGAGCATGTCGAAGCATGAACGGCTTCGACATGCTTTAACTGCGGTTTTCAGGATAATGCTTTTGCTGTTGTCTTGTCATTCGGTTTACGCCGAAGAGCCGATTGCGCAGCCGAGCCCAAGATTGACCGTGGAAAATATCAACAAAGCCACGGAAGTATTGCGTGATCCGACCGTAATTACCGAAAAAATGGGCCAAGGTCTTGAAGGCTTTAGATTGCCGGCGGCCAAAAATACTACCCCGGCTCCTGACGGCAACGTAAACAAAGGTGAATTAAAAGACCCGACTCAAATGAATCAAAACTTCAGGGAGGCCCTGAATCGTATCAATCAAAATAAATCCGGTACGGGTGCTCCTGTTGCACCAGCAGCGCCTGCTTTACCTAATATGTCCCTGCTTGCCAGTGTCTGTGGCGGTCATAAAAATAAAAATTCCGCCATGTTACATATTAATGATAAAACTGAAATGGTTTACGTAGGTGATCAAATTACCACCCTTCAAAACAATCAGCTCGTTGAAATACAGATTCTGGATATACACAAACATTATGTAAAAGTCAGGGTACTGCCTGCCAACGAGACGGTTATTTTAAGGTGATGTTTATGTTTTTTTACCACAAGTGCCCAGAAAACGACGAAATGTGGAGACCCGATATGCGCGTTCCTATCGAAAAACCAACTCATTCATACATGCTTCGCTGGTCGCTGATTCCCAAGCTCCTGCTCTCGTCGTTATACACAAGCCCGGTCGAGAGACCGTCATTCCGGCATGGATGCCGGAAACCAGTCACAGGGATGTGAATCTATGGTCTGGTATAGAGCCTAAATCAAGCCTCAGAGGTATCGGAAGATTACCATCCCTGGCTCTGGATTCCGGCATCCATGCCGGAATGACGGGCTTATCTTAACGTAATCGAGGAGTCGTCATGGAAAAGCAACCGTGTGTCTATCTTCTTGCGAGTGGTCGTAATGGGACGCTCTATACCGGAGTAACTTCTGACTTGATTAAAAGGGTTTATCCAACATCGAAATAATCTAGGTTGATGGATTTACCAAGCGGTATAACGTTCATAATCTAGTGTGGTATGAAGTACATGAACGTATGGAAAGTGCGATATTGCGGGAAAAACAAATCAAGACGTGGCGGCGAACGGCAAAAATGGGGCTAATCGAGCAAGGTAATCCAGATTGGCAGGATTTATGGCATGAATTGCTGCCATCGTAACGCCGTCATTCCGGCATGGATGCCGGAATCCCAGTCACCACGGAAGATGCTACGAAGTTTTATGTTTGGTATCGTGCCTAATCGTGCTCGCAGAGGTATCGGAAGATTACCATCCCTGGCTCTGGATTCCGGCATCCATGCCGGAATGACGAGTTCTAACTATTTAATCACAAGTGCTTACTACGAAAAATTAACTAATTCATGCACACACACTTTTCAAAATATTGCTTTATCGCCGTGGCATTATCTTTATTGATGATGCCACCTTCGTTATCAGTTGCTGCACGCAGAGCCTCTCCCGGACAGACGATTGAACAGATTGATTTTCGGGATGTTACCGTTGGCGATGCCTTGAAAATTTTAGCGGATCAATCCAATCTCAATATTGTCGCATCCAAAGACGCTGCGGATATTCCCATTACCATGTTTTTGCGCCAAGTGACACCGATGGAAGTTATCGATGCGATCTCAAAAACCTATAATCTTTGGTATCAAATCGATCCGGACTCCAATATCGTGCGTCTTTACACGGTCAGGGAATACCGGTTGGAGAAAGTGGAATTCAGAAAAGAAGAAACCGAAGTCTTCACGATGAAAAATGCCAAGAATGCGCTGGATTTGGCGGATTCGATACAGAACTTGTTTTCAACCCGCGTACATTTAAGTTATGGTAACAATCAACAGCAACTGATGACGGAATTGCAACAACCGGTTTGCGCGGTTTGATGTGGTTGATGGCAGATCAACGATAAACGCCAGTACGGCAGTACGGGCAGCGTAATCAAGGCAATCTGGGAAATCAGAATAATCAGGTAATCAAGGTAATCAGAGTTTTCAGGGCAATCAAAATATCTCAAGGAAACCAAAATTCAAGGCAATCAAAACTATCAGGGCAACCAAAATTTTCAAGGCAATGTAAACAGCGCAGCGACTAATCCAACACTCGATGAACGGCTAAAACACTGACCAGTGTATTGGACAAATTAAACGGTGAAGGAAAGGGGGGAGCCTGGCTAATGCCCTGACCGGAAACGCTGAAGAAAGCCAGGACTTGATTGACTCCAGTATCCGCCATCAGGCCGCTATTTATGTGGGTGTTATCAGGCCTCAAAACCGTGTCATAGTGCGTACTCGTGATCTCGATGCCATGAACGAAATTAAAAAAATAGCCAAACGCCTGGATGTACAAAGCTCCATGTTGTTAATGGAGGTTAAAGTCTTGTCAATCGATTTATCCGACGGTTACGATTCGTTGTTTGACTTTAGAATAAAAAGCGGTGATTTTAAAGTATCGTCATTCGGCGGCATTGGTGAAAACCTTATTACCAATGCGGGCGCTGCATTCAGCCCGGCCTTATTGGCGACTGTCGTCAGCAATAACTTTGAAGCCCGGTTGCAATTGCTCGAAAAAGAAAACCGGGTGACTCAATTGGCAACACCGTTGCTATTAACCTCCAATCAGGAAGTCAGCCGTTTTTTTGTCGGTGAGGAAATACCGATACTGACTGACTATACCGCAGGCACTACCACGACCGGTGCGGGTAATATCAATCAAGCGACCATCCAGCAACCGACACCTGAATATACCCAATACCGGGTTGGTAAAACCTTACTGCTTACGCCAAATATCAATGCCGATAATACGGTCAGCATTCAAATATTGGTGGAGCAATCGTCTGTCAATAAAAACGGTGCGACCATACTGGTTCCCGAGACGTCTTCAGGACTATTTGGGGGCAACACCACCACCAAATTAGTAGACCAACAGATTGATACCGTGCAGGAAAGAACTTTCAGCGGCTCTGTTATCGCTAAAGACAGCACCTCTGTTGCGGTCGGCGGACTGATCGAAGAAGGAGCCGCTAATCAGGAGAAAAAAACCCCTTTTCTGGGCGATATTCCTTTATTAGGCTTCTTTTTTCGTGAGGAAGCACAAGCCCGGAGCCGCACGGAATTGGTCATTATCATCAAACCGCATATCATCACGTCACCCGCCGAAGCTCAGGTCGTCAGCCAGAAATTTATGAAGCAAAACAGTATCCATCCGAACGCCGAAGGTGGGGAATTGGATGTTTACAGCAATCCGGATAAACAGCATAAAGGTTACAAGCTGGATCAGCCGTTTAAGCAATATAACAACCAGGATAGCCTGGATCGTTATCAATGGGATAACCCCAACCCAAGAAGATAAGATGATGACTAGATTATTTATGGTTCTGATGGTTTGTGGTTTATTACCGGGCTGTGCCAGTCTGGTCAGTAAATCCGCCTGGCCGGTCTTTATCGACAACGCGACGGGCCCTGCGCAATTTGTGATTACAAACCATAACAATGTCGAAATGGCGCGCGGGCAAACGCCCGCCATCATCATTCTGGAAAGTGGCGCGGGTTATTTTAGAAAAGCGAATTACCTTGTTCACTTTTCCAAGCCCGGCTATCAGAAACAGGGTTATGGCCTGGTTAGTTATCTTAATGGCTGGTATTTGGGTAACTTGCTTAATATATTAGGTTTTTTTATCGATCCTGCGACAGGCGCCATGTACAGGCTGCCCGAACAATTGATCATTTCGTTGCCAGAACTGGTGCCACCCGCTAGCAGTAATAATGAACGCAGGGGAACCAGCCATTCAGGGCCGGCGTTTTGATGGGGCTACCCTATCCGTCAGGTATCTTCTTTAGCGTTTTAAAAAATTAAACCGATCAGGCTAATCACTGCCGTCATCTATTGATTGCAATGAAAACCCACCGCGCGTCCGGTCTTCACCGCAGGTCAATTTGATCTGTAAACGCAATTCATTTTGAGAGTCGGCATTTCTTAAGGCTTCTTCATAGTCTATCTTGCCCGCCTGATAAAGCTCCAATAAGGCCTGGTCAAAGGTTTGCATGCCCAGTTCACGGGATTTGGCCATCAGCGGCTTGATACTGGAGGCCTCACCTTTGGCAATATATTCTGAAATCAAAGGCGTATTTAATAAAATCTCAAAGACCGCACAACGCCCGCCATCAACGGTTTTGACCAGGCGTTGAGAAAGAATGGCGCGTAAATTGACCGAAATATCCTGCATCAATTTCGACCGGGTTTCAATTGGAAAGAAACCTAAAATCCTGTCGATAGCTTGATTGGCATTATTGGCATGCAAGGTAGCCAGCGCCAAATTACCGGTTCTGGAAAATTCCAGCCCGTAATTCATAATCTCGGCGCTGCGAATTTCCCCGAACACAATAACATCGGGAGCCTGACGTAAGGCATTGTGTAATCCGGCTTCCCAGCTTTTGGTATCGACACCGACTTCTCTTTGCATAACGACGCAATTTTTATGTGCATGCACGTATTCAATGGGATCTTCCAGGGTGATGATATGACCATAACTGTGCTCATTACGATGGTCGAGCATTGCCGCCATAGAGGTTGATTTGCCTGAGCCGGTGGCGCCGACCATGATAATCAGACCGTTTTTGTTCATCATCAGGTCTTTTAAAACAGGCGGCAAACCCAATTTATCCAATGTGGGTATTTCCGCAGCAATTACCCGGACCACCAAGCCCTGGCAGCCTTGCTGGACATAGGCATTGACCCGGAACCGGCACAGCCCTTCAGGCGCAATGGCAAAATTACATTCCTGGGTTTCGTCAAATTCTTTAAGCTGCTTATCATTCATGATGCACTGCGTCAAAACTTCGGATTCTTTGGCCGAGAGTGCTTGCTCCGAAACCGGTGTCATGGTGCCATTGATTTTTATTGCGGGTGGAAAACCGGCAGTAATAAATAAATCAGATCCTTCTTTATCTAACATGAGTTTGAGTAACGCATGCATAAAATCCAGCGCTTGCTTTTGTTCCATTGATTTCTCTGTGTGTTGGTTAGTTGTATAAGGTTTTACCCGGATAACCTTCGACTTGTGCCAGGTTGGCAATTTTTTCCACGCAGAGTGCTCATGGTTATATACTTTAAGCGGTTATATTTTCGGTTTTTTACGTACGCTGCGCGTACCTTTATGGATTATCATAATATTCAAAGCAAAAGGTACGCACAGCGTACCCTACAGTAAGTTGCCATGCCGGTATGACAGTGGTTGGCTCAAATTTCTTTCTAATCAGGTTAAATTTTAAACCTTGCAACCCATGTATTAAAACGCTTCAAATCATCCTGGGTGGCATGTTTACCATAACGTAGCTTTATAAATACATCAGTAATCTGGTCTATAGTCGTTGCCTGTTCAGGCAGTTTTCTTTTGACTCTCTCGGCAAAATCTTTTGCGCCCTCCCCTCGCCCTCTTAGTAATCCACGTTTGACAAGTTTCTTGCAAAATTGGTTATAAATACGTATTACCGGATCAGTGGTCTTTTGTGTCTGATGTAACAGAAGCCAGCTCATCAGGGCTGTTATCAAGCCTATGATGCCCACCATCCAGACAATCATGGCTTTGATGTCAGCTATGCCTAATGACGATAAAAAACCGGATTGATTCTTGTTGTCGTAATTGATTACCCAGCGTTGCCAGTTGTAATCCACATTGCTCCACAGTTGCCGGGTCTGTTGTAGCCAGTCAAAGGCCTCTTGCGCAGATGCACTGACAGGAACATAGGTGATAGCGCCGCCAGGCACCAGCTGGTCTATATTGACATCCTGTTCAACTCTTTCCGGTGCAATGGCCGCCGTGGGATCAAAGCGAACCCAGCCTTTATTCTCTAGCCAGACTTCTGTCCAGGCATGGGCATTGGCTTGGCGTATTTCCAGGAAGTTGCCGACCGTGTTCAGCGCACCACCCTGATAGCCGGTAACAACCCGCGCAGGAATATGGGCAACTCGCATCAAATAGGTGAAAGCGGCAGCGTAATGGCTGCAAAATCCATAACGGGTCTCAAATAAAAAACTTTCAATCGGGCTTTCTTTCATCAAGGGCGGCGTTAAGGTGTAATGGAAGTTTTCTTCTCTGAAATGGTTTAACAGGTTTTTAATAAAATGGTCCGGTGTACTGTCAAATCCGTGTAATTGTTTGACCAGTTGTTTAATTTTTCCGGAAGGCTCGCCCGGAAGTTGCGTGTTGTCTTTATATTCGGTACGCGTAATGTAGCCGGTGTTGTAGTTGGGATATGAGGTAATTTTATATTCAGCGCGTTTATCGGGATTGGCTGAAGTAATGAGCTGATAGTTGGCATTCCGGTTTAAAGGCATCGAGAATTCCGCCGGCATATCCAGTGCAAAAACCCAGTTTTTATCCTGCGGTTCCATTAATAGCGTGTAGTGATAGGGCGATCCTTTAAAAACGGTATTATCTAAAAACAGCCCGAACCGCAGGTTTTGTACTTGCGTCCACTTTTTACCGTCGGTTTGGGACAAAACCGGCCCTCGCCAATAGCGTTGCTCAGGAGGCGGCAGAGCGCCGGTAAATTTCACTCTGAAAACCAGTTCGGCTGATAGTCCCAAGTTGCTGATAGAGCCCGGCTCCATGCTATCGCTCAAGCCCATTTTACTTTGCCGTTCTTCGTTAAGCAGGTTCCATCGGGGCGCTTCAACCCGAGGAAACAGGATAAACAAAACCGCAGCGATCGGCAGAGCCTGAACAATAATAAGACTCGCTGTTTTTAATGCCGCGCCTGTTTGTGGTTTGCTGCTGTTGATGGAAACCAGTGTCGCCAGCAGTACGCAGCACACAAAAAGAATATAAGCCGCCATCAGCAGGCTTTGTTCATATAAAAACTGCGAGGCGGCGACAATGAAAGCCAGATAGGTAATCAGATACAGATCGCGCTCTGACTTGATCTCCAATAACTTGAGTGCCAGGGCTGTCACAAACAGGCGGGTTCCGGCATCTCGTCCCAGTATGCCTTTATATTGAGTATAAAGCAGGATAAGTCCAAAGACCGTCAGAAAAAAGATAACCCATTTATTGGGCAGCCAGTTGGGTTTCCAGATACCGATAAAACGCCAGCCCAACAAGAGATAGAAAAAAGCGAAGAGGGCTGCCGGAATATGCGTAATATGCGGGAAAGTAATCAACCCGATAGACGATAGTAAAAAGATGAGAATATTTTTGTTTTGGGCAATGTTCATAATAATTAAAACAGGGCTAAAGCTTCCAGACACTTACGCGTATGCAACAAACCGTGATCAGGTAATAGCTTTAAGCCGGGCAACGTAAAACCATAATTGATGCCGGCGCGTTCGGCATCGATCACCCAGCGGCATAACTGGCTCAAGCGTTCTTCTGTATTATGTCCGGGGGCGTTAGCGTAATCCAGCCAGATGTCTGCTGAACTTTCACCGCCGTATTGCTTGCTGAATAAACCCTGGCCTTTGGCAAAGGCTTTCCAGTGGATGTGTTTGATTGAATCACCCGGTTGATATTCCTTCAAACCGTAGAAATCATCAGAGCCCTTTTGGCTAAAGCCATTCCGGGCAAAGGCAGAAGGCGTTTCCGGAAAAGGCAGTTCCTGTTGAGAGGGTTTTGGATAAACCAGTGTTTCAAGATTAAAGCGGATAGGCGACCAGGCACGAAATAAACCCAGTGGATACGTACTGGAGAGGGTCACTGTCCCGGCTGTATGCCAGCCTCTTTTTGTGGTGGGCGAATACAGGGTGATGCAGGCCTTGCTTTGCGGTTTTAGCGTCAGGTTTTCCGTATTTTCCAGTGATAGTTGTAAATAATAGCGTTCCACATCGACTGGATTATTAATATGGATAGCGAAGCCTGCCGCTTCGCCGGCAAAAACAGCCTTGGTCTGGCCCTTTTGTAAAACCAGACCCGCCAGGGATTGGTAGCTGTGCAATATAGTGATGAAAAAAATACTGGCTAATAGAAACGCCAGTAAATAGACCAGGTTATTGTTATAAACAAAGGCAATCAGCACTAACAAGGCCGTGAGTATGGCAAAGTTAAGGCCGCGATGCGTTGGCAGAATAAAAATGCGCCGCTGATTTAAAGTGACCGGCTTATCCGTCGCTTTTTCTCCGCTAAAAAACCGGCTAAGCCGGAAGCGTTCTTTTAAAGTTCAATGGACGGGTACTTTGGCTAATATGGGCGCGACTATGGCCGCTGAATCATTGTTACCTGATCTTAACCGGTGCCCGGCAACCGCTGCCAACACGGCTTGTATATCTTCGGGAATCACGGCATCACGCTGTTCCATAAAGGCCCAGGCTTTAGCGGCGTTAAGCAAGGCTAAGCCCGCTCTGGGTGAAAGGCCGCAGTGATAGTCGGGTGATTCACGCGTAAAGCTAATAATGGCCTGGCAATAATCCAGTACGGCGCTGGAGACATAAACCTCGGTAACCGCCTGCTGTATGGCCAGCAGTTGCTCCGGCCGCAGCTTTACCAGCAATGATTCAATCAAACTATGCCGGTTTTGACCTGTGAGTAACAGTCTTTCGGCATCATGATTGGGATAACCGAGTTCAATGCGCATCAAAAACCGGTCTAATTGCGACTCCGGCAAAGGGAATGTGCCGATTTGATGGGAGGGGTTTTGGGTAGCAATCACAAAAAAAGGGGTAGGCAACGGATAGGTTTTGCCTTCAACCGTCACATTATGCTCTTCCATGGCTTCCAGCAGTGCGCTTTGCGCTTTGGGCGTCGCGCGGTTAATTTCGTCCGCCAATACCATTTGATTAAACACAGGCCCCGGATGAAATTTGAATTCGAGGTTTTTTGCATCAAAAATGGAAGCACCGATAATGTCCGCCGGTAAAATATCACTGGTAAATTGAATGCGCTGGTAATTTAAACCCAGCAATTTTGCTAGCGTATGCGCCAGCGTAGTTTTCCCAACACCGGGAATATCTTCTATCAGCAAATGACCCCGCGCAAGCAGGCAGCACAGCGCCAGACGAATTTTATGTTCTTTACCCAGAATGATCTGATTGGCTGAGTCCAGTAGTTGTTGTGTGTCGTTTTGCATAGAGGGATTATAGGTTGTTGGAGGTTATTGTAAGTTGGATTAGCTAGCGTAGGGTGTATAAGCAAAGTGTCATACACGCAATAAAATCAAATGAACATCATTAAATGATGACACAGATGATGTCAAGTCATGCAACGTTTCACATGGTGCGAAGTGATAAATTCCGTTGAGGTCGGTGATACACCAATTCGGTGTATGACGCTTCGCTTATACACCCTACGCGCTACGCGTTTAATCACCACAAGGTGAGTTGGGGTAATCATTGACAGGGGTAGGAATATGTAAATAGAGAATGCGATCGTCAAAATTACGTGCAGCTGGATCACAGGTGTAATTGAGTTATCCTCAATGACAGTATCCAGAGTAGCTTCTCCAATACCGAGACCAGAGCCAGGTCCCGCCGAAACCAGACGCGCACATTCATCCACTTTAGTGAGCGATCGTCCGGTCAGTGTGTCACAAGTAGTTTGACTGGGTACCTGTAATATCAATGGTCTGCCCCAGGCATCTAAGACCTGGCTTTGATTTGCAATAATATTGTCATGAACAAAATTGGCGTTTTGAAAAGAAGCATCCGTGTTAGTGCTTAGTGTTACCCCATTTTGCACATAAGGACCGCGCCATCCAACAGCTGTTTCTGGATCATAAGCATCCCAGCCACCACTTGCTGTATCCAGGGGCTTATCAATCAAATATCTTAAATTATAATTTGTTCCCGCTTTTATATCTTTCGGTAAATACCCCAGCGTATCCAGATAATACTGCCCCATAATAATCTTTTTAAGATTTTGCATGGACAGATCAGTCGCTTCACATAACGCCTTACTACTGGTGCCACCCATATAAGGCACAACAAGGCCAGCCAAGGCGATTAAGATGAGCAGGACAACGGTCAGTTCGATGAGAGTTACGCCGGATTGGATCGTTTGTTTATTCATTGAGATTAATACCGGTTGATTATGATAGTTTCGTTTTGTTGGGCACGAAGAAGCATTAGGCCACCTTACGCGACTTGCTACCAATAAAGATTATCGACTGATTTGTATGGTGCAAAAAGAACTTGTTGTAATGCGTGAGCTGTTGATGGATAGGGTGTAAATTGGCATTGATCGGGCGTTGCAGGGTTAGTGTCGTGATCAATTGATGTAAAAATTCCGAAAGAATTGATACCGTTTGGTAAGGTCGTATCTTGAACTCCGGCAGTAATAACATCCGAATCAAATTCAAAAGAAATTGATTGAACTGTTCCATTTTCAATTATTACATGCGGAGGAATTTCAGTATTGGTACTAGTAACGTCAGCAATTACTCCATTTTTTCTGTAATAAATTCTCATGCACACTCTAACAGGTGAGGGTGTAGTCACTGAAACACTCCACGTTTTTCCCGCTGATGTGCAAGATGGTTCATCGCTCGGAGTTGTTGTAGTTGGAGGAGGCCCTACATCAAAGCAGGAACCAACATGAGTACGTTTATCTAAGGAAGTAATTTTTACAATAATAGCACTTATTTTTTTTGCATATTCACTCACCACTAAGAACGTATTCACAATCGTCTTCATAATTCAAGCAGCCATTTACATTGATAGCTTGATCTTTCCCTTTACTTTTTAATGTAAAGTTATTTCCTAAATTTAGCGCCGGAGTAACCACCCACCCATAATTCCAGTCGTTTGGAGTGGATGGTGAATTAGCCCATCCATCTATTAACGCTCTATCATCCGTAGCTGCATGGCTTGTTTGCAAATAAGGCCCATTCCAGCCAAATTTTAAGTTTGTTGTTGGGTCTAATGCATAGTTAGATGCATCCACCCAAGGATTAGCATTTGGAGTTATACAATTAGCAGGACTTGCACCTGCTGGAGTATCACAAACATAACGTTGTAACAGCTCTCTTAGATTGTCTGGTGTTCTACCCATATCTGCCACAAATCCGCTAATATCCGGTTGCCCGTTAACAATCTGATTGGGATCACCAATAATCGCCTTTTTGATTTTTTCATACCGATCCTTGGTCACTTCATAACGTCCCTGAAAAGCCAATGTTGAAGCGGTTTCAACCGTAATCGAAGCGACCGCAACCAACACCAGCATAACGGTCAGCACTTCCGTTACAATCTGATTGGGCCCAATATTGCTTTCTTGATTTTTGCTAACGATCCTTGGTCACTTCATCACGTCCCTGAAAAGCCAATGTTGAACGGTCTCAACCGTAACCGAAGCCACCGCAATCAACACCAGCATAACGGTCAGCACTTCCACCAAAGTGAAGCCTTTTTGCTGATTGAATCCAGCCATTTTATTAAACATTGTTATTTAACCTATTTTTATAGGGCATATCCCTTATTTAATCCGTAAGATTAGTTATGAACCACAAAACACAATGCCGCCAACCATCAAGGCGCTAGCCGGATAAATGTTCTTCAGGATGAAATACCAGAGCGCGGCGAATACGCCTGAAATAACACTAAACAGCGGCCACGGCAATGTTGAAATCCGGCAGCAACCCGCAGGCAACAAGGCCCCAGGATAAGCGCTGAAAGCGGTAATCTTTTATTGCCCCTGACTAAAATTTCCAGAAAGTACAACCTTAAACCGATTAACAGAACTCATAAAACGCCTATCGTTTATTTGGTTGTGATCGCTACCATCCAGTCAGAAGCCTCGCAAAAAACAAACCTATGCTAGTAGTTAAGCAATATTCATACCGATTCAGTGCGAAGTAATTTTTTAACCACAAAGGCACATAGACACAGAGAAGGAAATACTCAATCTTTGTGTCCCTTTGGCTGCGCTCAGGACAGGCTCTGTGGTGAATTTTTAATAAAGAATGTACAAGTAGCCTGTAGGCCGGAATAAGTCATTTCGAGCGACAGCGAGAATATGCGTTTCCGGCATTTCGCGGGTAGCATTTGATAGTGCCGGAAACGCCACCACGCGCTACGCTTGGGTGGTCTTATTCCGGCCTACGCCTGATTAGCAAGATGTTTCAGCCAGTAACAAAAATCGTCAAATTAACCCATGCTCGGCAAAAGAGTAGGGTTCGCCATCACCAATAATAAAATGATCCAGTACGCGTATATCGAACAAGGCTAACGACTGTTTGAGCTTCTCGGTGATGTGTTTATCGGCCTGACTGGGCTCACAAATGCCTGAAGGGTGATTATGGGCAAAAATTACCGCTGCCGCATTATGATACAGCGCCTGTTTGACGACTTCCCTGGGATAAACACTGGCTCCATCTATCGTCCCTCTGAACAATTCATCCAGTTGAATAACCCGGTGCTGGTTATCAAGAAACAAACAGGCAAACACTTCGTAACTATAGCCGCGTAATTGTGCGCTGAGATAGGCCCTGGTAATTTCCGGGCTGGTTAAGGCATTGCCGCGCTGGAGTATTTCTTTAAAATGCCGCTTGGCCATTTCCAGAACGGCCTGGAGTTGTGCAAATTTGGCGCTACCCAAACCATTAGCCAGACAAAAGCGTTGTTGGTCTGCGTCCAGCAAAGCCTTTAAAGAGCCAAAATCAGTGAGCAGTTCGCGGGCTAAATCTACTGCTGATTTACCCCGCGTTCCCGTTCGTAAAAAAATGGCCAGCAGTTCGGCATCGGTCAAGGCGGCTGAACCCCGTTGCAACAGCTTTTCCCTGGGCCTATCTTCTTCGAGCCAATCCTTAATAGTCATGAGGCGTTTCCTTATGCGGGTTAAACTTTAAGCATAGAAGAATTTGGCTGACTTGCCATAAAAAAATCTTTTTACGTCTTAAAGATCCAGCTCGCTCAAGCCAGGATGATCGTCAGGACGGCGGCCTTGAGTCCAGTGGAACTTGCGGTCGCTTTCCTTGATCGGCAAATCATTAATACTTGCGTAGCGGCGTTGCATCAAGCCGTTCTGGTCGAATTCCCAGTTCTCATTACCGTAAGAACGGAACCATTCGCCGTTATCATTGTGCCACTCGTAAGCAAAACGAACCGCTATCCGGTTATCATCAAAGGCCCAGAGTTCTTTGATTAAGCGGTATTCATGTTCTTTAGCCCATTTGCGGGTAAGAAACTCAATAATTTGCTCCCGTCCTATGGGAAATTCGGCTCGGTTTCGCCACTGGCTATCAATCGTATAGGCCAGGGCGACACGTTGCGGATCGCGATTGTTCCAGCCATCTTCGGCCATGCGTACTTTTTGAGCCGCCGTCTCACGGGTGAATGGCGGAAATGGGGGACGTGCTTCATTGCTTACGCTCATTGAAAACTCCTGAGTTAATGATGGAAAGAAGGATAAGTTTAACTCATCGAAAGTTAGGCGACCAACTTAAGCCGGGACAGATAACATTCCTTAAACCTCAAATTGCTTGCAGACGCAGCAATGGATTTTGCCGGTAATAAAGCTGAAGTTGCTGATAAACATCCGCAAAGTGAGTATGCAGAATTTCCGGCGCACAGAAAAAATATTCGCTGATTACCGCAAAAAACTCGGCTGGGCTGGTTGCTGCGTAAGGGTTAATACAGGCACGTTGATGATGTTCGACTTGTCGAACCAAACCTTCATAAGCTGCGCTGAGCGAAGTTGACCACTCTGTTACGACCATGCCAGGATGCAAGGGCGGGTAGCCATCGGCGGGGCCATTCAGCATATCCAGCTTATGGGCAATTTCATGGATCACAACATTGCGGCCGGGTTGTTTTCCCTGCATTTCCTGTTCAACATCCTCCCATGACACGATAAGTGGCCCCCGAGACCATGATTCGCCGATTAGCGCCTGTTCCTGATGATGCACAACACCGGCCGCATCCTTTTCGTCTCTGCTGGTTCGAAACGCACCCGGATAAACAATAATCTCGGCCCAGCCCGCCAAACAGCCAATACCAAGCCCCAGTGCCGGGAGACAGGCTTGAGCGGCGATAATCAAACACATGGGGTCGGTGAGCTGAAGTCCCTGTACGCCGGTAAATTGTTTTTCGTACAGAAACAGTGTCGTTAATTCGCGCAAGTGTGCTTTTTCAACCGCCGTCATTCCCTGTAGTGTAACCAATTTTCCGGTAACTTCCGCCCACAGATCATACGCGATGGCATGACGGTGCAGAATGTAGCGAATACGTGCGCGTTTAAAAATATTCATAGTCGAGCAAATCCTGATTTCATCCCGGTACCAAAACGTGCAGATTACAGAACTTAATAAGTTCTCCTGAAGTCGAAATGCGATATTATTAACAGTTAAACACATTGACCTATCAGGATTATCCATGCCCAGGCATCAAAACTCAATCGATAGTAACCTACCCACTCTAACCACGCTTTTGCTGCTGTGCCACAACTGGCTGGATCGCAATGTTTACGATCTGGCTCGGCAGATGCGTTTGAGTTATGTGCCGCCGCTGATGGTTTATCTGGCGGCTGGAATATCCGGGTTAACCGGTATTGTCGGTACTTTTTTCGTCAAGGAATATCTCGGTTTATCCGCCGAATTTCTGGCTGCCCTGAGCTTTTGGGTCATGCTGCCATGGGCTCTGAAGATGCCGCTTGGACATTTGGTGGACTTGTTGTGGCGATACAAGGCCGGATTGATTTATCTGGGCGCGGCGTTGATTGCTGCAAGTTTGTTGATCATGACCAACTTGTTGGCAGATCTTGATTCTATGACTCAGCTGATGCCCGCAGAAAACTGGTATATTTTGGCATCACTGTTGGCGCCGATCGGTTATGTCATGCAGGATATTGTCGCTGACGCCATGACTGTGGAAGCGGTTGCGCATTTCGATGAGCAGGGAGAGCCCATTCCACAGGAGCAAATTCTGCTCGCGCACACCACCATGCAAACCTTGGGACGGGTGGCTATTATCGGTGGGACTCTACTAGTAGCCGCAGCCAATGTCTATTTATTCAGCGGCGTAGAATCTATGGTTGCCGGGGAAAAAACGGCGATTTATCTCAGTATTTATCACTGGGCATTGCTGATTCCAGTCATCTCAATCTTTGGTGTTCTGCTGTCTGCCTGGCTACGTTCTCAAGAGGAATGGCGGCTTGCAGCTCTTGGGTTTGAGTTTGCGGACATCGAACGCTTGTTGGGACGGCCTGATACGGAACTGCCCGAAATCAATTGGTGGCTATTAGGCGGAGGGCTTGGCTTTACCTTGTTCGCTGCCATCATGGGGCTAACTGATGTACGAAATAACGAGGAGATTGTGTTTGCCGGGTCTTTGTCCATCGTGTTGTTCCTGATGTGGCACTTGACTCAAGAGCTTGGGGTTCGTGAAAGAAATCAGTTGTTCGGCACGGCATTCGTGATCTTTGCGTTCCGTGCAGTACCAACAACAGGAGCTGGCGAGACCTGGTGGATGATTGATGTGCTTGATTTCGATCAGCAGTTTCTGTCGCAATTATCTTTAATTACCAGTGCGCTGACCTTGCTCGGGATGTTCCTGTTCCGGCGTTTCATGGCCGAGCGTCCGATAACACATATTGTTGCCGTTCTTACTGTCGCGCTGACTTTTTTGTACTTGCCGAATATTGCCCTGTTTTATGGGTTTCATGAATGGACACAAGCGCATACCGGCGGTGTCGTCGATGCCCGGTTTATCGCGCTGATCGACACGGCGCTTGAATCGCCTCTGGGGCAGATCGCCATGATTCCGATGCTGGCCTGGATTGCCAATTCTGCACCGCAGCGACTCAAGGCAACTTATTTTGCGGTGATGGCCGCTTTTGTAAATCTGGCTTTATCGCTGTCACAACTCTTAACCAAGGCCCTCAATCAGTGGTTTGTAATCACACGGGAAGTCAAGGACGCCGCCGGTGCGATAACAGTATCAGCCGATTACAGCGAACTGGGCGGGTTATTGATCGTCGTCATGTTGCTGGGCTTTACCCTGCCGATGCTGGCTATCTTTATTGCCAAGCGTACTTACCTGTCTGAAAAGCAGCCGGAAGGATAGGGATATCAAAGGCTTCATGACTGAAATAATGCCTTAAAAATGCTTAACAAGAATCTGATTTGCCACACCGGCACAGTAGGTAACGCTGCGCAGACTGTGCATGTTAAAATTGAGCCACAGCTTAAAGGGTCATCTGCACTTGAGCTATGAGTTGAGCGGTGATTTAACGCAAATACGCATTCCAGCACCGCAACCACCTATTGCTACAGATGGGCTATGGGAACATACCTGTTTTGAAGTGTTCGTCGCCGTGGAGGGTGAGGAGGGTTATCATGAATTCAATTTTTCGCCGTCCGGGCAGTGGGCGGCTTATGCGTTCAGCGATTACCGGGTGCGAAGAGCATGGGCGGTCAGTCAGGCGCCGGTTATTAATATTACTCAGACCAATAGGCATTTGCTTCTGGAAGCGGTTATCGCTACGGCTGATTTGCCGCAGAACATGGCGGGCAAGCCGCTTCAGCTTGGGTTTGACAGCAGTGATCGAGGCGAACGATGGTAGCCGCTCTTATTGGGCGTTGCACCATCCTGAAGCCAGCCCCGACTTTCACCATCGCGCAGGATTTATTTTGTCACTCAACCAGTAACTTCTCTTTAAGCACGGGCAATCTTCGCTAGACCTGTCAGGTTTTAAAAACCTGACAGGTCTAAATCCTGCATCTTATTAGAAGCTATCTCAACCAGCCTTAACACACTAAAAGAACTATGAAATTTGGTATTGACCGTTTACTTGAAGATGCTGCTTTGCGCAAACCGCTAGCGGGAAAGCGCGTGGCATTGCTGGCGCATCCGGCCTCGGTTACAGAGGATTTGACGCATACACTGGATGCGCTGGCCGGTTTGCCGGACATCAAGCTCAGCGCTGCGTTTGGCCCACAACATGGCCTGCGCGGGGATAAGCAAGACAATATGATGGAATCCCCCGACTTCATTGACCCGGCACTTGGCATTCCTGTGTTCAGTCTTTACGGGGAAGTCCGCCGCCCGACAGACACGATGATGGATACCTTCGATGTGCTGCTGATTGATTTGCAAGATCTCGGTTGCCGCATTTACACCTTTATTACGACTTTGCGCTATGTACTGGAAGCAGCGGCAGCGCACCAAAAAGAGGTATGGATACTTGACCGCCCCAATCCGGCAGGCCGTCCGGTGGAAGGCTTGACGTTACGCCAAGGCTGGGAAAGCTTTGTCGGGGCGGGTGCTATGCCAATGCGCCACGGTTTAACCATGGGCGAACTGGCTCGCTGGTTTATAACTACTCTGGCGCTGGATGTGGATTGCCGGATTATCACGATGCAAGGGTGGCAACCGGAGGCTGCGCCAGGCTTCGGCTGGCCGCTGGGTGAACGCACCTGGATCAACCCCAGCCCCAATGCCCCGAACCTCTGGATGACCCGATGTTACGCAGGAACAGTCATGCTGGAAGGCACAACTCTCTCCGAAGGCCGCGGTACGACCCGTCCGTTGGAATTATTTGGAGCGCCGGATATAGATGCCGGAGCTCTCATCAAAATCATGCACGAAATTGCTCCGCAATGGCTGGCAGGGTGTCGCATGCGTGAGTGCTGGTTTGAACCGGTTTTTCACAAACACGCGGGCAAGCTTTGTGCCGGAGTGCAAATCCATGTCGAAGATACTGCTTACGACCATACCGCTTTCCGCCCATGGCGCCTGCAGGCATTGGCGTTCAAAGCACTACGCTTGCAACAGCCTGATTACCCGTTGTGGCGTGATTTTCCCTATGAGTATGAACTGGATCGATTAGCCATCGACGTAATCAATGGCTCGTCTCTATTACGCGAGTGGGTGAATGATGCCCAGGCCGTGCCGGAAGATTTAGAGACCATTACCCGTAGTGGATGAACAGGCATGGGAAGAAGAGCGTTGTCGTTTTTGTTGTACTAAGGGAGGATTACCCTGCACGGTTACGTCTACGGAATTCTTATGACCACGAAGCCTGCCCTGAACATAGCCGAAGGGGGCACGAAAAAAACGGATTGTGAATGACAATCTTTATAGTAGAATAAAATAATCGCAATCCTGCGTAGGAATATACGCTGGCAAAGCTAGTCAATAACAAATATACTGTTATCGCCAGTGGCATAGGATTGATTCCGGTTCCCTTTGCTGGTCAGGTTGCGGTTGGAGGGCCTTTTAGTGAAACTGCTGAAAGATTTATGCCAGATTTACGGACTTTCATTTTCCGATCATCAAATCAAAATTATCGTAACCGCCATCCTCAGTGGAGCTCATTATGATTGGATCAGTTACTATTTAATGAAATATATTAAAAGTTACACGCCTGTTCTCAATTCTGCTGGTTCGCTTTTACTTCGCCCGGCTATTTCAGGATTGCTTGTGTACTACATCGGAAAACTGTTTCTCGGTCATTTGGAATCCGGAGCCTTGGCTTAGAGTAAAAGAAAAAGGACTCAGGCAATTTGCGTAAAAACATATTAATTAATTAGGAAAAAGAAATACATTGATTTTTCTTCGTGTTCTTCGTGACCTCTGTGGATGATAATGCAACGAGAAACCCCCACAATCTCCAACTTCGATTCTATCGTTAGCGATTAACGCCTGACACATCTGTTCAATGATACAGTCAACTGCCAGATCGACATCCCTTAGTGCTAAATGTGGTTGCTTTTAGTCACTAGAATGCATGCAACTCTTGTAAGCGCTCCCTCACCTAAAGGAATTAGAGTTTAGCCATCCTTTCAGTTAATGCGGCCGACAACCCTGGCCGCATCTTTTTTAACCTACTTTACTGGTGGGATCATGATCTTTGTCCACTCCAACCGGAGTGTGTTATATGACACATTGTTATCGGGGATATGCCGCATATTAACGGGAAAAATATACTTGTTAGTCCATAAACACCTTGAATTAACTGAATTTTGAGCAAGCAAAACAATTAAATTAAGCAATAATCTTGCCAAATATGGCGGCAAATTGCCGCGCGGCAATATGCCACATTTTCAAGGGTTGGATAAGCCGTTAAACTTTACCCAACTTTTGTTGATGCGCCATACAGCAGAGTTATCCTTCCTTCCTCTCGATATGCGGGCATTCAGTATTCGGCCCGCATTTTTTTCAAACCGAGGTTACTATGAACCTTAACTATTCACCGAAAGTTTTTAGCCATAGGATAGACAGGGACGCATCTCTACCTAAATACTACATGACTATTCAACCTCAAATTTGAGAAGGATTAATGGAAAGTATTTTCGGTCAGTTACGCATTGTCGCAACAAAGCTGTCGAAATAATAAAGTTATACTGTAAGGCTACTGAAAAAAGTCAAAACTAAAAAACATAAGCTTCTTCTTCGGCATCTGACTCTTGATGATTACGATAATATTGCTGTTTTAATGGAGCATGTATACGATAATTTGGGTGGCGCCTGGAAACAGGATCAGTATATTTCTCAAGTTACCCGTTTTCCTCAAGGACAGATGGTTATTGAAGATAACGGTCAGCTAGTCGCCGCTGCATTAAGCATGATCGTTGATTATGCTCGCTTTGGTGATGTCCATACCTACGCTCAAATTACCGGTGATGGGTATTTAACGCATCATGATCCGTTGGGCGACACCTTGTATGGTGTCGATATTTTTGTCCATCCAAAATATCGAGGGCTGCGCTTGGGCCGAAGATTGTACGATGCGCGCAAAGAATTATGCCGGAATCTGAATCTACGCCGATTTATTGCCGGCGGGCGGATTCCCGGTTACGCCCAATACGCTGATACATTAACGCCGGTACGTTATATCGAAGAGGTTAAAAGCCGGGAGATTTTTGATCCGGTATTGTCATTTCAACTCCTTAACGGCTTTCATGTGCGTAAGGTGTTAACCGGATATCTTCCGGTAGATGCCGATTCAAAGGGGTATGCAACACTTCTTGAATGGGTCAATCTTGATTATGTCGATAAATCGCCCTCACTTGGCGGCACTAAAAACATTATCCGTTTAGGCGTTGTACAATGGCAAATGCGAACCTTGACCAGCGTCGAAGAACTGCTCAAGCATGCCGAGTTCTTTATCGATGCGGTGTCCGGTTATCACGCCGATTTTGTACTCTTTCCTGAGTATATGAGTGCGCCACTGATGGGATTGTTTAATGACAAGAACCCTCCCGATGCCATTCGCGCCTTAGCGGGTTTTACCAGTGAAATCCGGAACGGTTTATTAGAAATGGCCATGTCTTATAATATCAATATTATTGCCGGCTCTATGCCTGAATACAGTTCCCATGAGCTCTATAATGTATCGTGGCTGCTCAGACGTGACGGCACTTTTGAAGCCCAATACAAAATTCATGTCACGATTGATGAAGTCAGTTGTTGGGGGGTTAAAGGCGGTGATGCGTTAAAAGTGTTTGATACCGACTGCGGCAAGATTGCCGTTTTGATTTGTTACGATTCCGAATTCCCCGAACTTGCCCGCTTGGCGACCATGCAGGGTGCGCAAATAATTTTTGTGCCATTCTGGACAGATACCAAAAATGCCTACCAACGCGTACGCTATTGCTCTCAAGCCCGCGCCATTGAAAATGAATGTTTTGTGGCGATTACCGGCAGTGTCGGGAATTTGCCCTATGCCGAAAATATGGACATCCAATACGCGCAAGCAGCCATTTTTAGCCCCAGTGACTTTTCCTTTCCGCATGATGCCATATTAGCGGAAGCAACCCCAAACACCGAAATGACGCTGATTACCGATGTTAATCTGGATTTGTTAAAACAGGTTCGTACTCGCGGAGCCGTCCGCAATCTCGCCAATCGACGTACAGATCTGTATCGTTTAGAGTGGCTTTAAAAAAATCGGCATGGGTTTAAAAGGCCTTGCCTTCAACTCAAAACCATAAACACTGACAACAACATTATGTTGCGCGAGGCTGGCACTTAACCCAAATGGTGTCACAAAGAATTGATATAACCAGTTGTTGATTCGTGTAAATCCGCGTTCATCTGTGGCTAAACTGCTTTTTCCAGGCTCATGATCGTTAAGTTGGTAGCCTTCATAGCTATCGCTCATCTGAACTTTTATTGATACCATTCCGTATAGTTTTTGATTCTGATGCTCTCTAATGACCATGAATGTTAATCACGGCAGTGTTATCGCTTATATTGTTCAAATTGATGAACGACGCATTTTTCCAGGGGAAATCACTTGGAAGGACGGTATCATTACCCGACTTTGCGAACTGGATCAGCCGGGATCGGCTTCAACCTACCTGCTACCCGGTTTTATTGATGCCCACGTCCACATCGAAAGCTCGATGCTGACGCCCGCCGAATTTGCTCGAATCGCCTGTCGGCACGGCACTGTTGCCACGATTTCCGATCCGCATGAGATTGCCAATGTTTTAGGACTTAAAGGCATCGAGTATATGATCGAAAATGCAAGATTAACACCTATGCCGATTTTTTTCGGCGCCCCCGCCTGTGTGCCTGCTACGCCCTTTGAAACAACCGGGGCACGCCTGGAAAGCGAGCAACTGGAACACTTGTTCGCAAACCAATCCGTTACTTATTTATCGGAAATGATGAACTACCCGGGCGTCTTGAATCATGACCCGGACATCATCGCCAAACTGCAATTAGCCCAGCGCTTCGGTTGCCCGATTGATGGTCATGCGCCCGGCTTAATCGGACTGGATGCGCTTCACTATGCGCAAGCAGGTATCTCTACCGACCATGAGTGCCGCACCCTGGCTGAAGCTGAAGCGAAATTGGCCGCCAGGATGCATATTTTGATCAGGGAAGGTTCGGCAGCACGCAACTTTAACGCCTTACATCCTTTAATCAGCAGTCATCCGGACAAAGTCATGTTCTGCAGCGATGACAAGCACCCGGACGATCTTATTGCAGGTCATATCAATCGTTTGGTGGCACGCGCTGTCGCCGAAGGTCATGATATTTTCAACGTATTACGTTGCGCCTGTATTAATCCGATCAACCACTACCATCTACCACTCGGCCGATTAAGAATCGGCGACCGTATGGATGCGGTGGAAGTCGATAATCTGCAAACCTTTGCTCCACTAAGAACCTGGATAGCGGGACGTAAAGTCGCAGAAAACAATAACAGCCTGTTGCCTACTATTAAACCGGCGGCAATCAATTGTTTTAATGCCCGGACAATAACGCCAGGCGACCTTGAAGTTGAGCATGTTGGTCAAAAAATCCGGGTCATTAAAGCATTCGACGGCCAATTGTTTACCGAAGAGATCCTGCAAATCCCGAAAGTACAGCATCAAAAAATCGTAGCCGATCCAGCCCGCGATATTTTGCTTTTAACGGTAGTCAATCGTTATCATCCGGCCAAACCGGCATTGGCTTTTATTCAAGGCTTCGGCCTGCAACAAGGCGCACTGGCATCCAGTGTGGCCCACGATTCCCATAACATTATCGCAGTTGGCACCGATGCCGAGTTGATTTGCAAGGCGGTCAACAGCGTCATCAGGGCAAAAGGCGGAATTGCCGCCGCTTCTCCCACAGGAGTTGAATTACTGCCTTTGCCTATTGCCGGACTCATGAGCGATTTGGATGGCGATTGGGTTGCACAACGTTATGCCGAACTCGATCAAGTAGCCAAGCAAATGGGCTCCAAGCTCTATGCCCCCTTTATGACCTTGTCCTTTATGGCGCTGCTGGTAATTCCGGATTTAAAATTAAGCGATAAAGGCTTATTTAATAGTAGAATCTTTCAATTCACCTCTCTGACGGTGTAATTGCCATGTCCTATAGATTCTTATTAAACCAAAATACCGTAGAAGAAAACGTTCCCCCCGACGAACTTTTACTGGATATTATTCGCCACAACCGGGGTTTGACCGGCACCAAGGAAGCCTGCCGTGAAGGCGATTGCGGCGCTTGCCAGATATTGCTGGGTAAACTCATTAACAATCGCATTCACTATCAGGCAGTCAATGCCTGCTTGCTCCCGGTAGGTGCTATTGCAGGTCATCACGTGGTCACCATAGAAGGTCTAAACAGCGAGCAACTCAATCCGATTCAGCGTGCATTGGTGGAGAACGGCGCTATTCAATGCGGGTTTTGTACGCCCGGCCTGGTCATGGCGTTGACCGGATTTTTCCTTAACAGCACACTGTCGGATGAAAGCGCCGCACTGGATTCAATAGCGGGTAATCTATGCCGTTGTACCGGGTATACCGGCATTAAACGGGCGGTCAGCGCACTTTGCCTGCAATTCGATTTATCGGCTTCGCCGCTCGAACGCAGAATTGAAGATTTAATTGCCTGGCAAATTCTGCCCGGTTATTTTGCCACTGTGGCGGACAGGCTAAACCAATATTCAGCTACACTCAACACTGTCTCGGAACACGGCTTTTGTCCCCCTCTCCCTTCGGGAGAGGGCTGGGGTGAGGGATTTCAAAAAAGCGCCTTTCGTGACTCTTCGCAATATAACAATACCTCTGAGCCGCTTGAAAATGCCGTACTCATTGCCGGCGGCACGGATCTCTTTGTGCAAAAGCCGGAAAAACTCCACTCGCAAGCGCTGCATTTTTTATCAAACGAGTCCCTACAACCCCTTATTCGCAAGGAAAACACGGATTGCATCATTAATGCGCTGACCACCATTGAGCAAATCAGAACCTCGCCATTGCTGCAATCCTGTTTTCCTCGGCTGGCAGAAGATTTTAAATTGATCTGCTCGGCGCCCATCCGGCAGCGGGCCACATTGGGCGGCAATCTGGTGAATGCCTCTCCCATTGGTGATTTGGCGGTATTCTTTTTAGCGCTGGACGCTAAATTAACTCTACTATCAGGCTCTCAAACGCGCACAGTCCCGTTGCAGCAGTTCTTTCAAGGCTATAAACAAATCGACCTAAAACCGGGCGAACGCTTATTGGAAATCAGGTTCGAAATCCCCACTCAACATGAGCGGTTTAGCTTCGAAAAAGTCAGCAAGCGCATGCATCTGGATATTGCCGCGGTCAATTCAGCGATGCTTATTCAGGAACAGGCTGGAAAAATAAACAAAGTGCATATTGTCTGCCGGCGGCGTCGCGCCCTTTCCGCTTTATCTCGCCAAAACCTGTGCTTATTTACTCGGCCAAACGGTTTGCCTGGAAACAGTCAAAACAGCCGCCGAAATTGCCCAAAGTGAAATTGCGCCCGATTTCAGATACTCGCGGTTCGGCCCAATACAAGCGTCTGTTGTTGCAGCAATTGCTTTACGCCCATTTTGTTAAACTGTTTCCTGAAATTTTCGAAGGAGAAACGTTCAATGCAGATTAACGACACTGAGCTTCACGCTCAGGGAGCATCGACATTTACCGACGACATCCCGTTGCCGCAAGGGACTCTCCATGCTTTTCCGGTCGTCTCGACCATCGCCCACGGCAAGATTTTAGCCATCGATACCCGTGCCGCACTGGCTTATCCCGGCGTCGTGCAAATTTTATCGGCTCAGGATATTCCAGGCATTAACAACATCGGCAATATCGAAGCCGAAGAAGTCTTACTGGCCGATCAAATAGCAATGTATCAGGGCCAGCCTATCGCGCTGGTCATCGCCGAAACCGAAACCATTGCCCGGCAAGCAGCCGCATTGGTCATCATTAAATATGAGGAATTACCGGCTGTTTTCGATGCCCGGACGGCGCATGCTCAAGGTTTACTTATCGCCCCACCGCGAATATTCTCGCTAGGCGATATCGATAAAGCCTGGCTGGATTGCGACTTTATCGTTGAAGGCTCGGCTAGTACAGGAGCTGCGGAACATGTCTATCTGGAAACCCAAACCGCTTTAGCCTGTCCGCTGGAAAATAACGGTTTAAAACTGTTTTCCGCTACACAGTCGCCGGGGCTGGTGCAAAAGGCCGTTGCCCGAGTGCTAAACTGCCCGATGCACCGGATTGAAGTTGACGTTTTGCGATTAGGCGGAGGCTTTGGCGGCAAAGAAGAACAAGCCACGCTCTGGGCGGCTCTGGTTGCGCTGGCCGCTTTCCTGCTTAAAAAACCGGTCAAAATAAAATTGAACCGTGATGAAGACATGCGCTTGACCGGTAAACGCCATCCTTATGATGCGGACTTTAAAATCGGCCTGGATCAAAGCGGTAAAATCCTGGCGTATCAAGTCGAATTTTTCCAGAATGCCGGTGCAGTAGCCGATCTTTCACTGGCCATACTGGAACGGACGCTGTTTCATACCGGCAACAGTTATTACCTTCCCAATGTTCGTGCCACCGCCAACAGTTGCCGGACGCATCTGCCGCCGAATACCGCTTTTCGAGGCTTCGGCGGGCCGCAAGCCATGTTCGTATTGGAATCGGCTATTTTTAAAGCCGCCCAAGACCATGCATCTCGACCCTGCCGGGATTCAGCAAAAAAACTTGCTCAAGGAAGGCGATCATTTTCCTTATGGCATGCAAACGCAGCAATGTCTGGCGGAAACCAGCTGGCAGACTGTGCAAACCCACTTTGCGATTCAAGACCGGCAACACGCTATCGACGCTTACAATGCCCAACATCCTTTAAGCAAAAAAGCCCTGGCGCTAATGCCCATCTGTTTTGGCATTTCCTTTACTGCGACTTTTCTCAACCAAGCCGGAGCACTGGTGCATATTTATACGGACGGCTCGGTCAGCGTCAGTATGGGTGCCGTTGAAATGGGCCAAGGGGTTAAAGAAAAAATCAGGAAAATCGCCGCAGTAACGTTTGCCATTGATGAAGCCCGGGTCAAGGTAGAAAGCACCAACACATCACGCATTGCCAATATGTCGCCGACGGCCGCCAGTGTGGGTTCTGATCTTAACGGCGCAGCCACGTTACTGGCCTGCAAGCAAATACTGCAAAATCTGAAAAGCGTTGCAGCCAAACTGTTAGGCAACGATGCCAATGTTGATCAAATCACATTAAAACAGGAACAAGTCTACTTAAACGACGAAGCCACGTCGATTGACTGGAGAAAATTGATTAGTCAGGCGTATCTGTCCAGAACGGCGCTGTCAGCTCATGCGCACTACGCAACCCCCGGTGTATTTTTTGACCGGAGCCGGGAAAAAGGCACCCCGTTCGCGTACCATGTCTACGGTTGTGCTTCGGTGGAAGTGACTGTCGATTGCCTGCGCGGCATTTATACCATCGACCGGGTCAGCCTGGTGCATGATATGGGCAAAAGCCTGACTCCGATGGTAGACCGCGGTCAAATTGAAGGTGGCGTGGTTCAAGGCTTGGGCTGGATGACGATGGAAGAAATTATTGTTGATCAACAAGGCCGCTTAAAAACCGATAACCTGACTAACTACAAAATACCGGACCTTTATTTCGCGCCCGAGATTGAAATCGAGCTTTTATCACATGAAGAATCACCTGCCGTCATGCATTCCAAAGCCGTGGGCGAGCCGCCTTTGATGTATGGAATAGGCGCTTACTTTGCACTGATTAAAGCCATACAAGCCTTTAATCCGAACTGGCAACCCGATTTTTGTGCGCCCATGACGCCGGAAAAAGTGTTGCTGGCTTTGTATGGCCAGCACGAAATCTAAAACAATTAATAACTAATCACTGAAATAGAACACGGATGGCACTGATTAGACATCCAAAGTAGTTGATACCTATAAAGGCTTATTTGTGAGGATGTGTGGTGTTAGAATATCCAAAACATACTTTGTAATTTTAATTCTAACCCATGCGTTTATCAGATTTTCAAATACAAGCCATTTGCGAAAGCGCCAAAAATAACTTTGGCAAAGATACGCAAGTCTGGCTGTTTGGCTCAAGAGTTGATGACTATGCCAAGGGTGGTGACATTGATTTATATATTGAACCTCAAACCCAAAATAGCTCTGATTTAATCACTGCCAAGTTGAAATTTCTCAGAGATTTACATAAAAAACTTGGCGAGCAAAAAATTGATGTAGTCTTGCGTAGAACTGATAGCCCGGTTGACTTGCCTGTCTACCGTATCGCCAAACAAACAGGGGTGTTGCTGCAATGACGGAAACAATCACTGAAATTATAAAAATCTGTGACCGCCATGCCGACCGTTTAAATTGGGCTATGACGCAGTTGCAAAATCATATGCCCTTTACCGGGTACGCCTTGAAACACTTGAATGACGTCGAGCTTGCCATACTTGATCAATTTTCCACACGCTTTGGCAAATTACAGGACTTGATGGGGGCAAAGCTGTTTCCCGCTGTATTGGAAATTACCAAGGAACCCGGTGAGCTGAAGGCCTTTATTGACAAACTCTACCGGCTCGAAAAGATAGGCGCCATTGCCTCGGCAGACGATTGGCTGTTAATGCGCGAAGCCCGTAATTCCTTTTCACACGATTATCCTGATGATCAGGAATTACAAGCGGCCTCATTGAATAAGGCTTTTGAATTAGCAACGCAATTACTCGAAGTACTCAACGGAATTAAGGCATTTGTTAGGCCTTATATTTAGATTAAACGATTCAAGCCTTGAGCTTTACATAATCGTAACTATTCAGCGAATTCGAAAACCCGCAAATGGCTGAAAGCGTGCCCCCTCTCCCGCTGGAGAGGGATTGTTGTGCTTCGCTCTGTGTTGTCGCTGTCATCTGAATACTTTCAACACTTATTAACACCTTTGCGCTAATTTACAGTTACCGGCACATCCTCCGGCTGTGCACATAGATAAGTTCCATTTGGAAGCACGGCCAAAGTGCAACGCGCTGCCAGAGAGTATGGTTCTTCAGGCAACGTTGCCCGGCGCAGCTGATTTATCAGGCGTTCAATTGCCGGCATATCATTTCCGGCAGTCACTATATCCATAAGATTTTGGTGGTCTTCATTAATCCGGCGAATAATTCTTTTGCGTGCAGCCATCAGGTTTGGCAAGTTAAGCCCATAAATCTCAATGGAACGTACTACCCGCTGTTGCTTCGTTAAACCCAAACAGATAAAACTTGCACAAGCTCGTCCATCGGCATCTATTGCGATTAGATCAACGTCTGTACGAACTGTCGGGTCGAGTAGCAGAGCTTTTTCGTGTTTTTCACACCGATTATTCCAGTCTGCTTTGACGCTTTCAGGCAATAATGGAAACCAGCTACCCTTGCCTACAACTTGCTCAGTCTCTTCATCTGTACTAAGGCGATTTGATCTACCGGCAGAGTATCTAAAGTTATCCCACGAAAAGGTCAGCCATGGATAGCCATCATCGTTTTCTGATTCAGATCGTTTTGCTTCCTTTTTTCGGACGAAAATGGTCAACATCAAAAAAGGATTGAGGGTCATTACTCTCCGAATACCAGCACTTGCCATAAGACATCTTGCCTAGATACCTGGCAAAAGCGCGCCAAACATGTGATTTCTTACCGATAAATTCCTTTCGTTGCACTTCCGGTAGAGTTTCAAGTTCCTGCTGCGCTCTTTCAGCGACTTTCAACACCTTCTCGGGAATCAGCTCCGGGTTCCTTTTTACGTAAATCAATGCTCAGACTCCTTGCTCATGAGTTGCTGAATTAATTGCTTCATGGCCATTCGACGTGTTTCGATCTGTACTGGCGTTAGCGGCGGCCGATCAGCATATCTAACATCATGCCAGGCATGCAAGAAGTCCTGATAGAGCGGTTCGCGATCCTCGAATAAAAAGCCCAAACGGGCAAGTTTGTCGTTGATCTCGATGAGATTCTTTTCCTGTTCATCTGTCTTTTGCTCGATTCGCGCCAGCGTATTGCGGTCATCTACCAAACCCTGGGTTTTCACGTCAAGACTGGTGGGCAGACCAAAAATTTCTGTTAGGGTTGAAGTGAAACCCATGCCCTTCGGGTCTGTGTAAGGCGGCGCCACAGTGACCTTGCCATCCTCATCCGTACTCATCACTCGCACCTCGTCACGCGTCAGTGCCGAAATGGTCAAGGGGTTGTGAGAGGTCAGGATGATGTGGCAGTTGTTAGCGTCGGCAGCGATGCCGGTCCAGTCCTCGATAAGCTTCAGGTAACCGTGCTGCCAATGCGGGTTAAGATGCGTGTCGGGCTCATCAAGCAGAAACAAGGCGCGCTTGCCGCGCGAAACACGGATCAGGCCGAGCACCATTAACAACTGGCGCTCTCCGTCCGAAAGATCAGCAAAGCTAACGTCACCAGAAGTGTCGTTAGTTCGATTCACCCACAAATAAATGTCGCGGATCAAGTCAGAAATATCCATCGCCTCCAGCGCAAAAAACATCTCGCAATCATCATTGAAGTCTTGGGCAAACTGTTGCAGACGACTCAGGTCGGGCAGAAAAGTAGCATATTGCGCTTCGCTCTGCTGCTTGTCGCGGTAGTCGTCGATGCTGTTACCGACCAAGGCCATCGGATGAAATGCTACGGCCTTTAAACTGCGCGCTGTTCTTCCGGCAGGTCCAGCCGCTCCCCAGAAGTTGCCGGCTTCTTCAGTTTTTTACCCTTGCCGCCTTTGGCGTACCACGGCTCGCGAAAATGGGCCAGCATCGAATGAAATCCGGTAACGCCCAGTTTGGCTTTCAGCTCCTTGCTGACTTTTTTTCTGGAAACTCTTCTGGACGCGAAAGAAGAGCGAGTAAAGCCAGCACTCCATGGATGGGGCGGCAATAGAATAAGCGCCGCTCTATTAAAGCTTGATTGCAGGCGGCTTTATCGTCGTTGAGCTTAATGGCGTCGTAGTAGCGCCGCTGGTGACTGTCGAACAAGGCCTCCAGACGGCGACTGCCGCCTGAGTAGTAGCCGAATACCAGGTCTGGAAACCATTCTGTCTTGCGACGTTCGAACTCGGCGCGCTTGACCTCCTGGCCATTAACCGAAATTGCCACCCGGTCCGGCAAGTTGGACAAACAAACCTTGGTTCCGTCGATACGATAGTCGATCTGGTAGTGAAACCTGGGCTCATTGCGTCGCAAGTCTACCCAACGGAACACGTTGGTGATGGCTTCAATCAAGTTCGACTTGCCAGCGCCGTTCTGACCAATGATCACCGTAGTTAAGCAGCGCTCGTCAAAGTCAACCATAACCTGCTTCAGGTTCTTGAAGCCGTCAATGTAGACCCTATCAAGTCGCATCGGTCGTCTCCAATACGGTTTTGCCGTCACGCACAAAGCCTTGCGCCACCTCCCAAGCCAATTGCTTGTAGAAGTCCGCAACAGGCAACTCGGAGGCTTTGAACAATGTTTCGACCGGCGCTGAACCGCCGAGCAAGCGTAGATGTCCGGCAAGATAGGGATTGTCTTTAACGTCTTTGTCTTGGCGGCTTTTGGTCATGGCGGCGTTTTCCTTGGGGGCGCGGATAGTCTTGCGAGTTGTGGGTTTGCGGGTTCGTACGGTTGCGGTAGTTTCACGAGCAGCGGCAATACGCGCCAGCAATTCGCCGGCGGGTTCGTCGCTGGGGTCTTGCGGCACCAGTTCGCCGCGAAAGGCTTTGGCTAACAACGCTGGAGTGAGTTTTTCGACTTGGGCGCGGGCGGCGGTGTAGCGGGCTTCGAGGCGGTCGGCATAGGCGAAGAGGGATTCTACTCGGCGGACGATTTCGGTTTGTTCTTCAACTGAAGGTAAGGATATTAACGAAGAGCTCTCGAATGAGCTGTTAGATGCAATTGGTCAATTGTGCCGTTACTCGGTTGCAACAAGCAAAGCCTTGTTGGCGTATTGAATCTGAACCAAGAACAGTATGTAGATAACCGCTTGTGACTTTGTCAGATTTGGTCGCTCGAATTGCAATTATGGCACTGATAATCGTTGAAACGGGACACTTCAATACCTACAAGCGCTGGTCCAATGACTATAATCGATCCTGTGACAGAGAAAAGAACGTCGCCGATTTGTGGTCTGAACGATCGATTTCTAACTTATCAAAATACGCCTGTGGAACGAATCGACTGGCCCATCTCCAATCGCAACTTTCCATCATTAATTGCTAGAAATAGTGATAAATGGTACATCCGTTATCAACTTGAGGAGTTGCTTGATTGGATCTGCCATCAGCTTATCAGATATGCAATATCGTCGATGTTTGAACATTGTATCAAGTTCCAATCTATGATACCTTCTGCCATCTACGCCAATTCTCAGTCAACTTACCCGATGTCGCGGCGGCAAGAACGGATTGGCGGAAGCGTTTGAGGATGGCGGGAATGCGGTCGAGGCGGTCGCGGCAGGCATCCACCCGCGCCAGCACGGCGTCGAGTTTATCGGCGATGCGTTTTTGTTCGTTGAGTGGTGCTAGTGGAACTCATGACCACGACTTAATAACGCTTGCGAACTGTTAGGTCCGCGAACCAGCCATCTTTAATGCGCTAGCTTCAATGAATGCCTCTGTTTTGAGAAGACAAAAGTGCGAGATCAATACTCGTTAGAGGCTATTTACTCAAACGGGCTCCCAAGAGCTATTCCATTGGGCATCTGATTAAGCCTGGTTGCCATTTTCAACATGGCGCAACATGTAATGCAATCGACGTTTTGCGAATATGTGGTACATCCATATTCTTGATTCACCAGGAACGATCCTGTAATAACTAGCTTTGTCTTGATTCCGGTAATCCAGTATCAGCAATTAGTCCCTCGATACAGAAGTTACCTGAATCCTGACTCAGGCATTTTGTCTCAGAATCATTCCCCGTAGTTTCTGATTAGACGCATGATGTCGCAGATCACATGCAATGCCGATAGTTCAATCCACCCATTTGGTACAAACTCACGTCTCCACCTCATCTTCTGGGGATGATGAGTCTGAGCAAATCCCCCCTAGCCCCCCTTTTTCAAAGGGGGGAACTGGTTCGGGGGCTTCTTTTTCAAAGGGAGGGACTGGTGCGCGTGCCGCTTCATAAGTCTCTACTTTAGTGGTACTGTCGTACTCATTAGCAATACCCAGCAAAGTGAGTGCCCAAGTATTTGGGATGTTGGACAAACTCACGCCTTCACCTCATCTTCTGGGGATGATGAAGTCTGAGAAAATCCCCCCTGGCCCCCCTTTTTCAAAGGGGGGAACTGGTTCGGGGGCTCCATTTTCAAAGGGGGGAACTGGTGCAGGTGTTTCCTTTTCAAAGATGGGAACTGGTTCGGAGGCTTCGTTTTCGAATCTGGGTGTTGGTTCGTTTACTTCATTTTCGAAGGGGAAAAATGGCTCTGTGGTTTCTTTTTCCATTGAGTTCTCAGACTCCGCAGCTTTTGGTTTAAATCCAGGCCCTTCATGCATGCGCGATTCAGCTCCCCCCTTTGAAAAAGGGGGGCTGGGGGGGATTTGTCGAAAACCGGCTAATAACCTCCACCACTGCATCAGTCTCCAGCAAGACTTGCCGATTATCAAAACGAAGCACCCGCAGACCCAACCAATCAAGGTATTGATCCCGGATTTGATCCAACTGCGCATCTTCAGTGTCGAAATGCTGGCTACCATCCACTTCCACCACCAGACAGGCTGCCGGGCAGTAAAAATCGACAATGTAAGGCCCCAGCGGCTTCTGGCGGTAAAACTGCCAGCCGTTGATTTGCTTGCGGCGTAAGCGGTACCAGAGCTTTTGTTCGGCTTCGGTCATATTGCTGCGCAATGCGCGGGCGTTCTTTTTCAGTCGTCGTTCGTAAGGCAGCATCAAACGGACTCCTCCAGTCCCAGTTCTTCCAGAATTCCGCGCAATTCCTCCATCGCCGCTTCCAGTTCGCCCATCGCCTCCTGCGCCAGCACAGCCGGTTCCGGCAAGTCCTGCGCATCGGTGGCGCTGTCGTCTTTCAGCCAGGCGATGTCCAGACTGTCGCCGCGTTCGGCGATCTGCTCGCGGGTGTAGCGGCGGAAGCGGCCGGTTTCACCTTCGTCGATGCGCTTGGCAAGGTTATCTGAGCGACCTAGCGGATCATCGCCAAAGGCGGCTTCAAACGCCTGGAAATGTTCTTCCATAAGCTGCGTGCGTTTGCCGAACTGGGGCATGTTGGCGCGCAGGTCGTAGACCCAGACTTCCTTGGTGTTGTCTCTTGTCCGTTTCGCCACGGGTAAAAAACAGCACGTTGGTTTTCACGCCCTGCGCATAAAAGATGCCGGTGGGCAGGCGCAGGATGGTGTGCAGATTGCACTTGTCCATCAGGTCGCGGCGGATGTCGGTGCCGACATTGCTTTCGAACAGCACGTTGTCCGGTAATACCACTGCTGCCCGGCCACCCGGCTTCAAGCCGCGGTAGATATGTTGCAGGAAGCAGAACTGCTTGTTGCTGGTGGGATAAGTGAAGTCATCCCGGCTGGGCAGACCGCCGCCTTTTTTGGTGCCGAACGGCGGATTGGTCAGGATCAGCGTGGCGTTTGGCAGCGCCTGGCCCTCGGGGCTGAGGGTGTCGCCGTAGCGGATGCCGCCGTCGATGCCGTGCAGCATCAAGTTCATCATTGCCAGACGGTGAGTATCCTGAACATGTTCCATGCCGTAAAAGGTGCTGTTGCGGTATTTACGCTGTTGAGCTTCGGTGAGTTCGTCGAAGTCGTAATGGGTACGCAGGTAATGATTGGCGGCAATCAGGAAACCGCCGGTGCCGGCGGCCGGGTCTTGAATGATGTCGTCGAGCGTGGGTTTCATAACCCGCACCATGCTGTTGATCAGCGGGCGAGGCGTAAAGTATTGGCCGGCGCCGGATTTCTTTTCGTTGGCGTTTTTCTCCAGCAAGCCTTCGTAAAGGTCGCCCAGGTCTTCGCGGTGCACGCTGTACCAGTCGATCTTGTCGATCTCGGCCACCAGCGTGGAAAGGGTGGCGGGCTTTTTGATGAAGCTGCTGGCGTTGGCGAAGATTTCCTGCACCAGCGGAGAGCCGTGGCTGCCAAGATGGATAAGCAGTATCTTGTAGAACTCCAGCCGATCAGGTGCGGCCCGGACTTCCAGATCGGCCCAGCGATGGTCTGCCGGGAGCTGATCTTCGGTGCCGGTTTCCTTGGCCATCTTGAGGAAGAGCAGATAGGTCAGTTCGGTGACGTACTGATGATAAGTGACGCCGTCATCCTTGAGGATGTTGCAGAGGTTCCAGAGCTTGGCGACGATGTCGGAGGTGAGTTTGTTATTGTTGATTTTTGGTTCTGATGCCATTAAGTTGTGTTGTTTCCATAGTGGTTCAGGCAGCAGGCATCGGCCAGAGTGAATCGTTGAAGGCTTCCAGAACATGCTGGAGTTCGCCATTGAAAATCTTGTCGAGCCGGCTAAAACCGCCGCCTTCGCGTTTGAAAACGAGGTCGGGGTCGTCGAGGGCTTCACGATCTACCAGCATATTGGCCTTGGTTTGTGCGGCGATGCGTTTCAGCCAGTCGCGTTGCGGTGATGTCCAGGGTTTGCTGGCCAGGAGTTTTTGTAACGCATGATCGACGCGTTCGTTATACGGCAGCAGGGCGTCGCCGATGGCGGCTTGGCGGATATAACCCACGATGCGCGCGGCAATATCCTGATTGGTCATTTCGCGCCAGGCGGTGGACAGGTTGGTTTCGGTGAACCCGGCCTTGTCGAGTTCAAACACCAACTCGCGCAGTTGCTTGCGCGTCAGTTCGCGCGGGCGGGTGAGAACGGTCATCAGCGCCGGAATATCGTTGCTGTGACTTTGGATGAAGGCGGTAAATTCCTTGAGATAATCTTCCGGCTTCTTGGCATTGCCGTAACCCCGTTCGACGCTGCTGCAGTTTGTCATCGTGCTCGGAAATGAACAGCGGTGGTGCCGAACCTTCACTTTTACGGTCGAGGATTTCGCCGAGATCGGGATTCTGCGTAAACCAGGCGGCTACCTCGTCAATAGGCATGGCGCGAAGCTTTTTGATAAAGTCGTCGGGCGACATGCCGGCACGGGTTTCAAAGTCTTGCGCCGATTTTTCGGAGAGGTGACGTTTTTTGCGCTGCAATTTGGCGAGGAACTGATCGCGCACCAGCGCGCGTGATTCGTCATCGGTTACGGTGGCAAGTTCCTGTGCCAATTGGGTAAAGCTGATCTTGGGATCGACGACCACCGGCAGCATGGCGGTCATATCGTGCAGGGCTTCAAAAATCTGTACAGCGTCGAATACTCGAAAAGCATCTTTCCCGATGGCATCACACAGGCGCGTTCCGCGGCCGAGCATCTGATCAAACAGGATGCGGCTGTTCACCCGGCGCAAAAACACCAGATTGCAGATTTCCGGCACATCCACGCCGGTGGTCAGCAAGTCGACAGTGACGGCGACATTGGGACTGCGCTCGTTCTTGTAGCGGCGAATGAGTTGTAAAGGCTTGTCGGCCGCGCCGGTGATTTTGATAACCGCATCGTCATCAACACTGCCATACCGTGCAGCGAACGCTTTTTTCAACAAGTCGACCACCATATCGGCGTGGGCATCCGTTGCGCAGAAAATGAGCGTTTTTTGGCGCGATGCCGGGTCGAGTTCCTGCGCCAGATACTCACAGACAACCCGGTTGAAAGATTCAGTGATAACCTTGCGGTTGAAGTCCTCGACGTCGATCCTGATTTCATCGGGAGCCGTGAACAATTCGATCTGATTACGGCGGGCGTCATAGACCTTGACCTCTTCTCCAGTCTTCCAGGCGATGCCGTTGGTGGACAGTTCGGTCCTGATCTGAATCGGCGGTTCATAGTCATTCAAAAAGCCGTCAATAACAGCCTCCCGGTAACTGTAGGTATAGACCGGTGCGCCGAAGATTTGCGTGGTATGCAAAGCGGGGGTGGCGGTCAGGCCAATCTTGCAGGCATCGAAGTAGTCCAGTACGCGGCGATACTTGGAGATGTAATCGTCGTAACCACGAAAGGTCATTTCCGTGTCGGAGAGTTCCCGGTCCAGCAGATAACCCCGGTGGCATTCGTCAACCACAATGCAGTCGTATTGATCGACAGCAGGTGGCGTGGCGCCCTCGGCGGCGAACAGCAGGCGCTGCACCATACCCTGTACCGTGGCGATATGAACGGCGGTATCCGTGTCCGGGGCCTGTTCCTCCAGTTCTTTGATGCCGAAGGTATCGGCGAAGGTCTGGAGGTTTTCCATGCGCGTATCTTTGAAGGCGTTGGCGGCCTGTTCGCCCAAGGCTGAACGATCAACCAGAAACAGAATGCGCCGGAAACGCTTGGCTTTGAGCAGGCGATAAATCAACGCAATGCAGGTCTTGGTCTTGCCGGTGCCGGTAGCCATGGCCAGCAACATTTCGCGTTGTCCGTTTTCGATGGCTTTTTCAGTAGCAAGAATGGCATCTTGCTGGTAATAGCGCAGGGTGAAACCGTAGTTGAATGGCGTTTTCGCGAGTTGATCGTGGGCCTTGGCTTCGTCGCGTTTGATCAGTGCCGTCAAACCTTCGGGCGTGTACCAGCCATCCAGGGGATGACCCAGGTTATCCGTTTTGCGAAGGTCACAGAACCAGATGCCGCTCTTGGTGGCAAGCTGGCGCAGGAATGGGCGGCCATTAGATGAAAAGGCGAAGGGAATACGATAAGCTGCGGCATTGCCCCAATTTTCTGCCGGCAGTGTCGTTTCGGTGCTCGGTGTGAAAGTGCGGCTATAGCGCTTGGTTTGTTGCAAGGCGCCGGAGACATCGACGTTTTTGCGTTTGGCTTCGACGACGGCCACCGGTGTCAGGCCGATGAACAGCACATAATCGGCCGGGCCGCTTTCGGTGGGCCACTCGGCGATGGCACGGTTACGATTTTTTTCCGGGCGGGTACCCTTGTTGTATTTGAGTGCTTCCGAATCCGCTTCCCATCCGGCCAGTTTTAACTGTTGGTCAATGATCTTGCGCGTGTCGGCCTCGTCCAGTTGCACAGCATAGGCGGCGGTATTGGCCGCGCTAATGAGTTTGGCGAAATTTCCTTTGGGTTGAGCTGCAGCGATGCTTTGTTGTTCAACAAGGCGTTGCTCGAGGGATGTTTTGGCCTGTTCAGTTTCAGCGGCCATTTGCTCCCAGAATAAGCGCTCGTCCTTGGCTTCACGCAACAGTGATTGTGTAACCTCGAGTTGTTCCGCCGTTTCCCGGTGTGCCGACTGGTATTCCGACACAGCATTGTTCAACCGTTCCAATTCCGCCCGGAGTTCGGCGCTTTCGTCTGCCGGCGGTGCAGGCGGAATGAATGGCCCCGACTTGTATGCCGGGTCTTTGAAGGTGCGGTGGAACCATAATCCCAATTGCCATGTGAGCTTCAGAGCGCTCAGCGCAGAACGATGGTCGCCGGACAAGGCATGACTAGCTGCATTGCCCGCCCGCCTGACCTCGCTGAATACCTGAAAGATTTCTCGCGGCAGGATTCCGCTGTCTTGTAGACGACGTAGCAGGTCGTATTGCTTTTCCTCGGGCGATGAGTACAGGCCTGTTTGCGCAGCCAACATCTGTGCCAATAGTTCAGCCAATTGGCGTAGCTTGAGAAGGCATGTGTTTGGGTCATTGGCAAAGTACATTTCCGCCAGCATACCCAGACGTAACAGTTGCTCGTCATGCTGCTGGAGAATAGCAAAGTTGGTGGGTACCGAAGTGTTCATATCTTGGCTCGGTGAAATGGCTAGTTTGTTGGTCGATTTAGCTCGTCACACGCATCGGTAGAACGAATTTACCATGCCAGTTTACAGGATAGCCATTTATCATGTAACACCTCTTATGTAAGATTGACCAGGCAATGCAATTGCATTACAGTGTGTTTTTGAAATTTATACTCGGAGATTACGATGTCCACCACACTCGAATCCGAATCCACGCTGACTGACCGTTATCAAACCACGGTGCCGGAGACAGTCCGCCGTGCGCTCAAATTAGGTAAGCGGGACAAAATCCATTATTCGATCCGTCCTGATGGCGCGGTCGTGATGAGCCGCGTTAGTCAAACTGAAGAGGAAGACCCTGTCATTCGGCAGTTTTTGGGTTTTTTGACAGAGGACCTTGCCAAGCAGCCTGAACGGATCAAAACACTCAGTCCTGAATGGGTTGAACGTATTCAATCGCTAGTCAGCGGTGTTGAGGTTGATTTAGATGCGCCGTTGTCGGCAGCTGACGAATGAATCAGCCGCCTGATGCGTTCCTGGTAGTCAACGGCTGGACACTCTTCGCACATCCCTTGTTTCTCGACCAGATTGAGGTCTTGCTCAAGCAAGTCGACACTTTTCGTCAGAAAGACCCTACCGGCTATGTTCGGAAGAATGCAAGCAAACGTCTTGCCGCAATCACCAAATTAGCCTTCGAGATTATTCCGCAAGACCCCGGCCGGGTTGAGTATCGGCAAGGTAACGCGCTGGGTGAAGAACACAAACACTGGTTTCGCGCCAAGTTTTTTCAGCAATATCGTCTTTTTTTCCGTTACCACGCGCAAAGCAAGATTATTGTTTATGCCTGGGTTAATGATGAAGATACAAAACGTGCTTACGAGAGTGGGAATGATGCCTATCGCGTGTTCAACAAGATGCTGAAAAATGGTCATCCTCCGGATGACTGGGATAGCCTGATGGCAGAGGCTAAACTTGATGCTTCTCGCCTGCAATCGGTC
>CAWBLO010000015.1:0-117200 GCA_963789475.1 uncultured Gammaproteobacteria bacterium
TTAACAAAGAAATGGTTTCATGAGAACTTGTGAAATGCATAAGCGTGTGCCGTAGGCTCCTTAGTTTGACAAACTTTTGCCCCACGCCCTTGTCGAGACTCAGTTTTCTTCCAAATAAAAGTTTCGGCCACTCCTTGATTTTTCGGTCGAGTCAGACTTGCGGTTTCTGAAGATCGGCGGAAATACGTTCATTCGCATGAGCAAAGGCGGAATCGCTGAGAAGAACACGGAAGTAGACATTGAAAAACACCTCAACGCATTGCACTGCCAGAATGATGCAAAGTGCGGAATCTTGTCTTACTGCTGCTGCATCATGAGTGTCTTGTGCTTTTGTAACACGAATACACAAACGCCGCAACGCCTCAAATAGCTCCCAGACCATACGGTTTGGGGATAATAATGAACGGTTCTCGGGCATGAGTTAGACGAATTTAAGTTTACTTTGAACCAGTTATTCCGCACCACCAATGCTACATTGATGAGAGAATTGCTTGTATTTCACCCTAAATTCACTGATATCAAAGACTGATGTCGACATCCCTGAAATCCCAGGCATGATATCAATCACCAACTTGTTATGTTTTCAATACAAATCATGTTGCTTCTGATCATTCACACCCAACGATTATCACGGGTTTCCCGCATCATATATACGGCACACAAGCTAATAGCCGCCGCCAACGATACATAACCGCCGACCCAGGCCAGCCCCCCTTCGGTAACCAACTGTTGCGCGATATAAGGTGCAAAGGAAGCGCCCAGTATGCCGCCCAGATTATAGGCAGTTCCCGCGCCGGTATAGCGTAACTCAGAGGGAAACAGTTCGGGCAGCAAGGCGCCCATGGGGGCGAAGGTGGCTCCCATTAGAAACAGTTCCAAGGACAAGAAAGCGGTGATTGTCAAGTATGAGCCGCTGTTGAGCATAGGCTCTAAAGCAAAACCGGACAGAAATGCGGCACTACCGGCGACAAGCAAAACGGGCCGTCGTCCGAAACGATCGCCTGCCCAGGCTGATAGTGGCGTGGCGGCGGCCATAAAGAGGACCGCCACACACAACATGCCGAGAAATTGCTGGCGCGGAATGTGTAGCGTGGTGGTGCCATAGCTCAGGGAAAACACCGTTGAAATATAGAACAAGGCATAGCATACGACCATTGCCAGTGCGCCCAGCATCAACGGGGTAGCATGGGATTTAAGTATTTCCTTAAGTGGCAAGCCAACCTGATGGTGTTGCTGTAACACTTTGGCAAATACCGGTGTCTCGGCCAAGGCCAGACGTACATACAAACCGATTATAACCAGCACTGAACTGGCAAGAAACGGCAGCCGCCAGCCCCAGTCTTTAAACTCTTGTTCACTCAGAAAATGAGCCAGCAGCAGAAAACTTCCTGTCGCCAGGAGAAATCCCACAGGCGGCCCCAATTGAGGAAACATGCCGTACCAGCCGCGCTTTCCGGCCGGCGCGTTCTCGGTTGCCAACAGCGCCGCCCCTCCCCATTCTCCGCCCAAACCGATGCCCTGTCCGAAACGCAGCAGACACAACAAGACCGGCGCCCATGCGCCAATAACATCATAGCCGGGCAATAAGCCGATCAATGTGGTGGAGATCCCCATGACCAGCAGCGATGCAACCAGGGTTGTTTTGCGCCCGATGCGGTCGCCGAAATGTCCGAATAGCGTTGCGCCCAAAGGCCGGGTGAGAAAAGCCACGGCAAAAGAAAGAAAGGCACTGAGGGCTTGAGTAGTAGGATTGCTGCCGGGAAAAAATACCGGGCCGATAACCAATGCCGCAGCCATGCCGTAGATATAAAAATCGTAGAATTCGATAGCAGTGCCAATAAAGCTGGCCAAGGCGATACGGGTAACGGAGGGGGCGTTGGTAGTTTGGTGCAATTTGAGGCCTGCTGCTGTATGTTGACACATTGTCGCATTTTAACCGAAACAGCACACAGCTGGCTTCCTCTTCACAAATTCCAGGCGCAAAATAAGCGCTCCCGGTTTTTCAAAACAACTCGATTTACAGTCTCGAAACCACGCTTGCCGCCTTGTTTTCTGACCCTCAACCTTAACTCAATCAATCTTCATTAAAATGTCTTGCAGACTGCAAAGGACAAGGTGTAATCTGCACTCAAGATAGGTTGAAAAAAAGTAAAAAAACGCCTATCCATACTTTAATCCGCCACAACTTGCAATTTTTAAACTCCTTTCGTTCAAAAGGAGGGGAGTTGCAAGTAGTAGTGGTTATGGGTATATAAATAAAGAACGCTCTAACACTAAAACCATTAATAAATGTAATCTGAAGATGGCTGACTTGGGAATATCGGCGAGCCACTTTTTCAGATTCATTTATTTATCCGGATAATACCTTGAGCATTAACTAATCCTTAACGACGAGAAGCAAACTATGTCTAATTTCCCTATCGATCTTGGCGCCTATCAGCGCATAACGCTAGATCCCAGCATTAATACCCTTACCGCCCAGCAAAGAGACAGTCTTAAAGCCAATATTCAACTTTGCCGGGATGCAATCGTTTTCTTTACCGCTACTGGTGCCGCCAGAGGCGTAGGTGGACATACCGGCGGCCCTTACGATACCGTACCCGAAGTCATGATTATGGATGCCTTATTTCGTGGTTCAGATCATAAATTCGTACCAATATTTTTTGATGAAGCCGGACACCGCGTTGCAACTCAATATCTGATGTCTGCTTTGAACGGCGATCTACCAGCCGAACGTCTGATGGAATACCGCGCAGCTCATTCCCATTTACCGGGCCACCCTGAACTGGGTTTTACTCCCGGCGTAAAATTCAGCTCGGGACGTTTGGGCCACATGTGGCCTTATGTCAATGGCGTAGCTATTGCCAATCCACGTAAAGTTGTGTTTTGCCTGGGTTCAGATGGTTCACAGCAGGAAGGTAATGATGCAGAAGCCGCACGCCTGGCCGTTGCTCAAGGCCTGAATGTTAAGTTGATTATCGATGATAATGACGTAACTATCGCCGGCCACCCTTCTAAATACTTACCTGGCTGCACCACCGCTAAAACATTAGCGGGTCAGGGCGTAACCGTATTGGAAGGCGATGGCGAAGATCTTGATGATCTGTATAAACGAATCTGCACTGCTATTAACACCGATGGCCCGGTTGCTGTCATTAATCATCGCCCTATGTGTCCGGGAATTGTCGGCCTGGAAGGTTCAACCCACGGTCATGATGTCGTCTCTGTAAAAGTAGCTGTCGAGTATTTAGAGTCTCGCGGTCAACAAGCGGCGGCAGATCACCTTAAAGAAATTAAAGCACCAAAAAATGATGCGGTATTCCTGGGTTCCAGTGACAAATGGGATGCTAACCGTAATGTGTTTGGCGATGCGGCAGTTGCTATTCTGGGCCGTTTGAGTGCTGCCGAACGTTTCGAAAAAGTTCGGGTCGTTGACAGTGACCTTGAAGGTTCCTGCGGTCTGTTCAAAATTCACGCGGCTTTCCCTGAAGTGTTTATCTCTTCCGGCATTATGGAGCGAGGCAACTTCTCGGCTGCAGCCGGTTTTGGTATGGAAGCAGGTAAACAGGGTATTTTTGGTACTTTCAGTGCCTTCCTGGAGATGCTGCTTTCTGAAATCACGATGGCGCGTTTGAACAATTCCAACGTTCTAAGTCATTTCTCGCACTCAGGGATCGACGACATGGCTGACAATACTTGCCATTTCGGTCTGAACAACATGTTTGCAGACAATGGCTTGAGTGACGGCTATGCGACCCACCTCTACTTTCCGGCTGATCCTCTGCAAATGAAAGCCTGTTTGGAAACTATCTTCTTTAACCCAGGCTTGCGTTTTGTATTCTCGACCCGCTCTAAAGTACCGACTATTTTGAATACTGACGGCGAAGAATACTTTGGCGGTAACTACAAATTTGTCTCCGGCAAAGATGAAGTGATCCGCGAAGGCACTCAAGGTTATATTGTCAGCTTCGGCGAAGCTTTGTATCGGGCGTTGGACGCAGTAGAGCGACTAAAACAGGAAGGCATTGATGTGGGTTTGATCAACAAACCAACACTGAATGTAATAGATGAAGACATGCTGGCTAAAATTGGCAAGTCGCCGATGGTGCTGGTAGTCGAGTCGTATAACCGTAAAACAGGATTGGGTAGCCGTTTTGGCTCCTGGTTGCTGGAACGTGGCTTGACTCCAAAATACGCGCATATTGCAACACATAAAGAAGGTTGCGGCGGTCTATGGGAACAATTCCCTCATCAAGGTATTGACCCGGCAGGCATTATGGCCAAAGCAAAGGAGCTTTTAGGCTAGGCTAAAAACTCACTTAAAAGGGCACGCAATGTGCCCTTTTTTTGCCTGTTACTTACCTTTACCAATCCCCGATTGCGAAGCATGCAAGCCCACCAGCCGGCTAATCATTATCGCCAGATAAAGCTGTCCCGTGAGTGCTTCAAGAATGGATAGCGCCCGGGCTGGCTTGGTCAATGCAAGAATATCCCCATAGCCAACTGTGGTTAAAGTCACGAAACTGTAGTAGTAGAAATCCCAGAGATCATCACCTGGAGTCCACGGTAACGTGAAAGATTTCGGATGGAAGACTTCCACAAAGTGATAGAAATGTGCCCATACCATCCCAATCAGGATATAAGCACACGCAGACGCCATGATCAGGTCTTTCGTCACTTCATTTTCCTTCTCGATATGTATCAAGATCATGACTAACATTTGAATGAGAAAAACCCCACCCAAACCCTGTTGAAACCTGAAGAGAACCTGAACTTGCAACATGTAATGAAGCAAACCCAGAAGTATGATGGCGCTAACCAGCAGCAAGGCAAACCGTAGCTGCCGGGGTTGCCCACTTACAGCATGGAGGCCCGACATCAAGGCAAAGGCAAAGAAAATATCCGTGAGCACATCCGCCAAGATACTCGAACTAATCCATTCATCCAGCAGTGGCCGCAGACCAATCATCATCATGAGCGACAACAGAAGAAATCGAAATCGACCTAACTGATGCCTGCCAATACGGACAGACGAAATTTTACGCATAGCTAAAACCGAGGCTGGATAATATCAACTTTACCAATCAGGAAACCGCCATTTTGTACTGTTATCCTGAACCGGCAAATTAAGTTGCTGAGGTTTCATTAAATTGCCCCAATTTGTGCGCTCACTCATGGTCTTCTTAACCGCTTCCGGGACAAAATCTTTTTCTGTTCGTGTTTCCCAGCCGCCGCCCACTGCTTTGTAGAGTGCGATCAAATTAATGGCGATGTTGCCGGTAGTATTCACTAATGCTGATTGCGAGCTCACTAAAGTGCGTTGTGAATCCAGTACCCGCTGGTAGTCGACTAATCCCTCGCTGTATTGATACAGAGATAGGTCGGTTGAGCGTTTGGCAGCCGCAAAGCTTATTTGCAATTGATCCCGTTGCTTCTGTGCATTCAGAAAGCCCGCAGTGGCGTCTTCCGCCTCCTTCGCCGCATTAAGTACCGTGTTACGGTAAACGCCCACTAATGACTGAAAGCGTGCATCTTCAACACGAACCTGGTTGCGGATTCGCCCATAATTAAATACATCCCAGGAGAGACTGGGGCCAACGAAATATTGAAAACTCTTGGCGTTAAAAAGTTGCCCCAACGTGCTGCCGCCCATCGAAGCATAAGTTAATGCCGCGTCGCTGGCCCTCAAATTGATGGAACCCAGCAAGGAGAAATGAGGATACAAATCCGCCTTGGCCACACCGATCAAGGGGCTCTGGGTGGCAAGCTGGCGTTCGGCAAGACGAATGTCCGGCCGCCGCCGCAACATCTCTGCTGGAACGCCAATAGCCACTTGAGCAGGGGCAACAGGAATGGGTTTACTCTCGGTCAGATAGCTATCAATAGTTCCTGGAGGCTTGCCTAACAGCACACTCAAACCGTTTTTTGCTTGCCGCAATTCAGCCTCCAAAGGCGGAATCGTAGCACGCGTATTGCTCAACAAGCTTTCCGCCTGCAAATAATCCAGTTCGTTAATCAAGCCGCCGGAAAACAGTGCGTCGGCGATTTTTAATGTGCGCTCCTGAATTTTGACGTTCTCGTGAGCAACCTGTATGCGTGCTTCGCTGGTGCGAATTAGTACATAAGTACGTGCTACTTCGGCAGTTAGTGAGACCAATACGTCATCATAGCCTGCAACTGAAGCTTCCAGATTTGCCATGCTCGACTGCACGCCCCGTCTGAATTTACCCCAAATATCAAGCTCCCAACCCATATCAAAGCCGATACCCGTACTGGCAAAGGAGCGATCCATGATCGAACTGGTGTTGGGCGCAAAAGCGCTGATTTGCTGCTGACCCAAATCACCGTTCACCTGCTGAAGCTGGGGAAATTCAGCGCTGGTGGCAATGCCGAGCTGGGCGCGCGCCTCTAAAATACGCGTACCGGCAACTTGCAGGCTCAAATTCTGTGATCGGGCTTCGGTGATCAACTTATCTAAGACCGGATCCTTGAATACTTTCCACCAGGTGGACAATTCAGCGGTACGCTTGCTGATTTCCGGGGAGGACTGATTGATCCATTTGGGCTCTACTTCAGCCTCCGGTTTGACGTAATCAGGGCCGACCAAGCTGCAACTGCTGCTTAGCAGTGCAGCAGTTATCATAGTCACCAGGGGGCGAAGTTTATTATTTTCAGTCATCATCCTTACTCCACCGATCCGGTTTGTTGATGCACTATGCCGGGTTTTTCTCCTTCGGAGGTCTTCGGATCATCCTTATAAATCCCGAAGAATATGCTGTAAAGCACCGGCACAACGATAAGAATCAACACAGTGGCAAAACCCAGTCCGAACACAATAGTCACCGCCATAGACACGAAAAACGCATCGGTAAACAAAGGAATCATGCCCAGCATCGTTGTCCCTGACGACATGGTAACGGGAATCAAACGACTAACACCGGCAATCATCACCGCCTGATAGGGTGTTTTGCCTTGCGCAATCTGCACGCCGATCTCATCAACCAGCACAATCGAGGCTTTAATGGACATACCGGATAGACTCATGAGTCCGAGCAACGCCATGAAACCAAAGGGCTGATGGAAGACCAACAGCCCAACCGTCACGCCGATGATGGCAAGAGGCACTGTCAACCAGATGACCAGCGTTTTCTTGATGGAGTTAAACAACACCAGCACGATCAACACCATGATACCAAAAAACAGGGGTATTGAACTTGCCAGGCTGGCATTGGCGCGCGCCGAGTCTTCGGCTTCACCGCCCCAGGCCATATAATAACCCGGCATATCCTTGAGCGGCCAAAGATCGTTATCCTGGACTCTCAGTGTACGGGCGTTAAAGGCTGAAGCAGCCACATCACGGCCCAATACGGCCGCCACATCGACATTAAGGGCTTGCTCGATTTTCGCCTTCACCTGTCCGAACAGTTGCGCTGGGCAATCCTTCACGTGGGTCGGCATGGATGCGGATCATTTTCCGGCGGTCGTTACGCCAAACATAGGCATCCTCAAATTCGGTAGCAAAACCGGAGACGACTTGTCCCATCGGAATCATGGACTGAGCCGCTGGGCTCCAGATCTGTATGCCATCAAGACTATCCAGATCACCTCGTTCCGAAACCGGAGAACGTGCCAGGACAGGAATCAATTCATCCCGCTCTCTGTAGACGCCTACTCGGGTACCCTGGAAAGCGGATTCCAGTGCTTCCGAGAGTTCCGGCCTATCAATGCCTGCCCGGCGTGCCTGGGTCTCGGCCATCTGCGGCCGAACGACCTTGATTTTCTCGCGCGTTTCATTGCGTATCGCCTTGGCATCGGGATTACTTGACAAAATGGTTTCGGCCTTGCCGGCCAGAATTCTCAGTTTTTCGTCATCGGGTCCAATAATACGCAATTGAATTTTTCCGCCAGTGGACGGCCCCAGAACGAACAGACGCACATTGATGATAGCCGAAGGAAACAGCGTTTCAAGCTGCTTTTGTACTTGAGGCGCCAGGGTTTTGATACGGGTAAAATCATCCACATCCACCAGAATCTGTCCGAAACTGTGATAGTTGCTTTCCGGCGAATATGTCAACATGAAGCGAACCTGATTGCCGCCAATCATACTGGTCAGATGCGTAACGCCCTCGTCCTTTTTCAGTGCGGCTTCCGCTACCTTGAACTGACGTTCGGTTTCACGGATGTCAGTGCCCTCGGGAAACCAGATATCCACATAAAACTGAGGGCGGGTTGAGTCAGGGAAAAAACTGTTTTTGACATAGCCGAAACCCATTAGCGCCGAAATGAACAAGGCAATAACAACGGCAACCACCACCCAGCGAAACCGGATACAACTACTCAGAAAATTACTATATAGACGGTAAAAGCCCTTGGAATAAGGATCATCAGAGGCATCCGTAGTGCTGGGTGGCGTCACCTTGAGAAAAGTCGCGCAAAGCAATGGCGTACACGTCACCGCCGTCAGCCAACTCAGCGTGAGTGAATACAAAATGACACTGAACAGGGTGCGGCAATATTCGCCGGTGGAATCCTGAGAGGTGCCGATAGCGGCGAATGCCACAATGGCAACAGCGGTGCCACCCAGCATCGGCAGAGCCGTTTGTCCGACGATGTCTTTGGCCGCATCATAACCGGATTTGCCCTGTGCCATCTGCATACGCATACCGTCGGTTACCACGATGGCGCAATCGACCAACATGCCCAAGGCAATGATCAACGCGCCCAGGGAAATACGCTCCAGGGTGATGTGATTTGCCTGCATGAAGATGAAGGTGCCCATAATGGTGACCATGAGCACCACACCCAAAATCAGTCCGGAACGCAAACCCATGAACAACAGCAACACGCCAACGACAATGGCTACCGCCTCGACCAGATTCATCATGAATCCGGTCAGGGAGGTGGTCACCGACTCCGCCTGATGGGAAATGATGTTCAGTTCCATGCCTATGGGTCGCTGCGCTTCCAAATCCTTCAAGCGCTGATCGAGTGAATCGGACATGACAATGACGTTTCCGCCCTGCACCGTGGAAATCGCCAGACCGATGGCTGGTTTGCCATCGAAGCGTAACAGGTTCGACGGTGGATCCTGGTAGTCACGTTTGATCTCCGCGACGTCACGCAGATAAACCAGACTGTTTGATTTTGCACTGGGGCTGGTGATCAGCAAATCACCAAATTCTTGTTCTGACCTGAATTCTCCAGTGGGGCTAATGGGAATGAATTCCTCGCCTAAAAGCAAATTACCGGAATTGGTGGCAAGGTTCTTTGATTTCAGCTTGGCATAAATATCTTGCGGCGAAATACCCAGCTGAGCCATTTTTTCGCGGCGCATCTTGATATAAATAGCTTCATTCTGAACGCCATACAGAACGATGCGTTTAACATCCTTGGCTGCTAATAATTCGCGCTGCAACATCTTGGCATACTCATAGATTTCCTTGTAGCTGTAACCCTCGCCCGTAATCGCATAATAAATGCCATAGACATCGCCGAAGTCATCATTGACCAATGAAGGGCCTGCTCCAGGCGGTAGAAAGCGTTGCGCATCATTAATCTTGCGGCGCAACTCGTCCCAAACCTGAGGTAAGGCGTTTTTGTCAAACCTGTCCTGCATGGAAACTTTCACCCATGACAAGCCGCGTGATGATCGCGACTCCACGCGTTTAATCTGCCCCATCTGTTGGGCGGCTTTCTCGATGACGTTGGTGACCTCTTCTTCAACTTCCGCCGCGGAAGCGCCAGGATAAGGCGTCGTAATGACCGCATCCTTGATCGTAAACTCCGGATCTTCAAGGCGGCTTAACTGCTGATACGAACTCCAGCCGACTACCAAAAAAAGAACCGTCATCACCCAGGTGACAAGACTCTTGCGTATACTCCATTCCGCTATATTCATAGACTGATACTCTTGTTTTTATTTGAGGATTAATAACTGGTTGATTCCCGTTCTTTGTTCGCTTTAATCCAATACCCAAACATCATTAAGGCCCATCCGCGCAGCCCAATCTCGGCGCTCAGGCAAAAGGCCAAAAACCATCCGGCCGAGGAAGGCCATTCCAGCCAGATAAGCAAGCCAAGGATAATAGACATTACCGCGCCCACTGAGGTTGATGCCCTATTGGGTAGCTGTGTCACAGAGGCCAGAGTTAACCGGAAAATACCCTTGACGATGAGAAAGGCCGCAATCAAGAGGCTTAATCTGGCCGGATCCCCGCCTATGCTAAAAAGAATCAGACCGCCAACGACTACATCTAAAACTCCCGTTTGCAGATTCAGGAAAAAATCCCCCAATTCCTTCGCTACGGCCGCATCGAAACATTCCAGCAAGCCGACCGCCAGTACGACAATCCCACACACAGGCAGCCAGGAAAAGTCCCGCACCTGGAATATGATGACATCGTGTTTAATGAGGGTGCCGGCTACTAACGCCACCCCGATGAATAACATTAACGACCCACGAATCAACAAGCGCCGCCAATCGGTGCCGGTGTGTTCCAGTGTGGAAAATTTTTCACGCAAGTTCATTTTTTATCCTTTTCTGAATTACCAAATATAACGATTATTAGACCTGACAGGTTTATAAAATTTGTCAGGTCTATCTCGCGTTAAGCAAGTAGCCCGCATGGAGTGAGGCTAGTGAAAAAAAGATCGCACATCCTACCAAGCTAATACCAATCAACAACTGTACTTTACTAATGGCTGGAATAAGTCCACCCAAGCCTGTCCAGAGCTTGTCGAAAAGCGTAGTGCGAGGTGGCGTTTCCGGCAAACCGCACGGTTATGTCAGAAACGCCCTGTTTTCGTTTCCGCTCAAAACAGGCTTATTCCGACCTGGGCTTTAAACAAAAGGATACGAAGTTTTATGTTTTTCTTCGTGTCTTCGTGGTGATTAATAAATATTAAAAGACTCTTGCCGTTTTTAGTGTTATTCCAGTTTCCGAATAACCTGGCCTTCCTGTAACTTGCTGACACCACTGATGGCAATAACTTCTTCGGGGTTGAGGCCCGCCGTGATTTTAATGCTGTCGGTCCCGGTCAGATCACCCGTAGTCACTGCACGACGATGCACCGCCATGGTTTTGGTATCCACCACCCAGACCATCGAATGACCCGCATCATCAGCCCAGACAGCGATTGCCGGGACAATGATACCGCCCTCGTCTTCGGGCACGCTGGCAAATTGAATGGACACTGTGGCCGTCATGCCGGGAAGAATGCGAATTCCAGCCGGCGCCGGCATAACCAAAACAACCTGGAAAGTTTGCGTCATACTGTCGGCCAGCAGCGCAGCCTCCTTTATTTTAAGTTCGAATTGCCGGGTAGGATCGGAGGCAAAATCCGCGTAAAGACGGGGTTTGGCTGTCCGTATCGGCGCCATCATTGACTCAGGCACATCAACCAGCACTTCAATATCGGTCATATTCTGAAGGCTCACAATCGGTTGCTTGACCGCAACTTCCTGATAATTGTCAACAAGCCGGCGGGCGATGAGGCCGGTGAACGGAGCACGCAACTGCGTATAGTTCAACTGATCCTGGGCGGCGGCAAGGCCTGCTTCGGCAGACTGCAAACCTGCCCGGGCGACGGCTTGAGCGGTAAACTTCAAATGCACCTGGGAGTCGCTGACCGCTCCGGCATCGGTTGCCTTGACATTACGAAAGCGTTGGTATTCGGCAACGGCGTAATCGACTGACGCTTTCGCTCTGGCCATAGCCCCTTTAGCGTTGCGCAGGCTGGTTTCAAAGTCTTGTGGGTCGATTCTGGCGATCAGATCGCCTCTATTGACGCGCTGGCCTTCCTTGACCGGCAGTTCGATCAGCGGACCTGATACCTGAAACGCGAGGTCGACACGTTTAGTCGCCCGCACCGTTCCTGGTAATTTTCGTGTTTGGCCGGTAAGATCAGATCCTACAGTCATTAGCTTGATAGGCCGAACGACTATGGCTTCAGCCTTTTCCTCTTCTTTCTTGCCGCAGGAAATTAATAACAAAGCCAACAGGCTGGTCAGGAAAACGGTTTTTAGGGGCTTTAAATTCATAAGTAAACTATTTCTGGTTGGCATCAGGAATTCTGGGGAAAACTTGAAGAAAAGATAAGTTAGAATAATGATTGGAATGGTTGCTGTAAATGTTTTTCGGCTACTTTGCTTCCGCCGGGAACCCTGGTAGCGATTCGCGAATGCGCCGGGAAAAATCCGGTGCATCATCGGCGGCACGTACAGCCTCGTTGATGCGCGAGCGCTGACGCAACTCATCGTAGGGCAAGCTGGTGTCAAGGAAGCCGGCGCCGTAGAGATAGCCACTGATCAGCCCGTTCAACAGGTGCCGGATATTGAAACCGCCCTGCCTGCCAACCGCATTTGCGTAGCGCACAATGTTGACCGTGCAACTATTGGTGAGCAGGTGATACCATTCTGGCTGGTCGGCCATTTCGTTGATCCGCTCAAGGTAGACCAGAAATAGCTTGCGCGCACTTTCAGGTGATATCTGGAGGCGATAGAGAAATACTTCCTCGTCACGGTGATTGACGCGCAAGCCAACCAGGTCGTGTTCGTCGCCGACCAAATAGATCAATTCGAGCTGCTTGAACATTGAAGCAATCGGTGCAAAGCCTTCACCTATTTCAGGCCGAGTCTCGATGGAAATGCTCACCGGAGACGCATTGTCGAAGATAAAGCTGACGAAGGTGTGCGCTACCGGCGACTCCATCCAGAAGGAGACATAGAGATCCACTGCAGTCAGGTGCGAGAGCAATACCTCACGTTCCTCGTACCTGGGCGTAAAATCATCCCTGCTGCGGAAATCGAAATTGCGGACACCGGTAATGCGCACGCTATCACCATCAACGACAGCTCGCGGCAAGACCGCCACTTCTGTTCGCCACGGGCGGTCATTCGAGGGAGGGATGAACAGCCACCAGGTCAGTACGACCACAAACAAGGCGGCAAAGATGAGGCTCATCCGCGGCTTGCGCGTGAGCCACAAGGCCCATACCCCAAACGTCAGGAAAGCCAGCGCCAGCAACAGCCGTAACCAACCCCAGGGCAGGTTTGACCAATAGATTGCCAGCGTGCCCCAGGTGAGGAATCCGGCGCGGATCAGAACCCCCAAACCGGTGACTAGCCAGTATAACTGCCTGGACAGCCAGGTCGGAAGCAACTTTCGCGAATTTGATTGAGTAATAGTCATAAGGCAAACAATACTAGTTATAGGATCCGGTCAGGTTCTTGAAGATCTGCCCGTGTTTCATGGTCACAAGGAAAAATTTAATAGGATAATGATTAGAGTCATTGCTGTAAATGTATATTGTAATTTGGAGTACTTAATAAAGCTTTCCTATAAGATCAAGGTAAGTCAGGTAAAGCCGCATATCAAATTCCAACTGGTGGTAGCCGGGTTCCATATACTCGCATAATTTATAAAACGCCTTGTTGTGCTGTTTTTCTCTTAAATGTGCCAGTTCATGCACGACAATCATTCTCAGGAATTCCAGTGGAGCGCTTTTAAAGATCGATCCTATGCGAATTTCATTTTTTGATTTCAAATTGCCCCCCTGCACTCTGGAGACAAATGAATGTAATCCAAGCGCGTTATGAAGCACATCGATTTTGTCATCGTAAACCACTTTGCTCAGTGGACTGGATTGCCGGAGAAATTGATTCTTCATATCCACGGTATAGGCATAGAGGGCCTTATCGTTTTTGATGTTATGGGCGTCAGGGTATTTTTTTAGCAGTACTTCTGCCAATTTACCCTTGTCGATAAGCTGATGTACTTGATCTGTTACGTTTGCCGAATAACCGGCCAAGTATTTTAATTTGCTCATCTCATCCAGTGGGATTCAGGCTTCAAGTTTAAAGCTGGACGATTTTACAGATAACATTTCTTTAAGGCATATTATCTGTACCGGCTTAAGTTGGTAGCCGATTTTAATGAAGCGATGGATATTTTGCAGTAGCAAGCCTTAATCCCATGGCGGTTCATCACCGTTATAGGCAACAAAGTTTTTATCCGCTGCATGGGTGATGATACCCACGCCTGTATTATTGACTGAAGAACTGTTTTTGGTGGCTGAAGCTCGCGAACTTGGTTTCCTCGTGGTTGTTGAGGGAGTTTCTGAAGTAACTAATTGAGATTGCCACTGGGCAAAAAGCGTAATGTCCTTTTCAGCAGGGACGTACCATTTCTTATTGGCTGCATCCCATCGTGCACCGAGCGCTTTTGCCGCATCCTTTTGTGCAAAGGGTACATTAAGATAAGTTTTCGAGTCTGCCATGTTGTTTTATTTCATAAAATCAGCTTGATGCATTCACTGATTCTGAATGTTTTTTATCATGCCGGCGTAGTAATCAACCATTTGCCCAAGAAAGAGAATAACCGTATCAATTTCATTTTTAATGTCGTGGATAAAATTATGATGCTGGAAGTTTTCTGCAACATAAAATGACATGCCCATGTAAATGGTATTAGAGCCCATAATAATCATAATGAGTGCGGCAGACTTCAACATCAAGCCTCTAAAGTGTGCGCTCATTTTGCCAAACGCCACGCTGACAAACAGCATAGTGGGCAGCGTGCCTGCTCCAAACGTCAACATTAACAAGCCTCCTTCCATGATGGTAGTAGCTGACGTTGCTTTAACCGCCATGGCAAAAGTCAATGGACAAGGCATCAGGCCATTTAATAATCCGGCAATGGTTGCGCCGAGTATAGGCCCTTTGGTTCTTGATTCAGCATAACCTCTGCGTAATAAACTCATCGGCAATAGCCTTACTGAGCCCTGAAAAGGAATCCAGCCTAAAATGCCCAGAGCGAGAATAATGACGACAGCACCAATGAACATTTGCAAGATGCTTTGAACTTTACCGAACACACCGCTGGAAACCAGAACAACTCCGAGCGCTGCTGCGGCAAATCCGACCAGGGTGTAAACGGAAATCCGGGCAAACTGATAAACAAAATACGGTAGATAAGTTCTTGAGGGGCCTGCTTTCATAAAGTACCCGGAAACCAGCGCACCACACATTCCTAAACAGTGCCCGCTACCCAATACGCCGGCCATAAAAGCCAAACCATAATCAAATCCACCGGCGGCAGCAACGACATGCTGCATGCCGTGATCCATTGTTGAATGATCCATTTGTTATCCTATTTTTTACTTAACCGTAATGAATTAACAATAACCGAAACCGAACTTAAGGCCATTGCGGCCGAAGCTATCATCGGGTTGAGTTTACCCATCGCCGCAACCGGAATGGCGATAACGTTATAACCAAACGCCCAGAATAGATTTTGCTTAATAATCCTGATGGTATCAGTACTTAACTGAATAGCGTCAGTTACTTTGGTAATGTCCCCCTGCACCAGCGTCATATCGGCAGACTCAATCGCTATATCAGTACCTGTACCTATAGCAAAGCCGACATTGGCGGCCGCCAACGCCGGTGCATCATTAATACCGTCACCGATCATGCCGACGTTTTTGCCTTCCTTTTGAAACTGATGAATGATGGCCAATTTTTGTTCAGGCTTGGCATTGGCAATCACCGTTTCAATGCCCACAATGGCGGCAATATAGTGTGCCGTTTTTTCAGTATCGCCGGTTACCATCAGCGTTTGTATGCCCAATTTATTCAGATGTTGAATGGCCTGCACGGCCAGTGGTCTGGGCTTGTCGGCAATCCCAAATACAGCCGCTGCTTCTCCATTGATAGCCATAAATACAGGCGTCTTACCCTGTCCGGAAAAATCACCGGCAGCATTCAACAAGCCATCAACAGCTATTCCTTTATCTAACAGCCACGCACTGTTACCCAGCAACAGTTTTTCACCATCAACTTCAGCTTCGATTCCCCGTCCGGTTTCACTATAAAAATACGTACTATCCTGCAACTCAATAGAATGTTCTTTAGCGAAAGCCACTATCGCCTTGCCCAAAAAATGTTCTGAATTATTTTCTGCGGAAGCCGCTAACCTGATTATTATTTCCTCGCTCAGTCGAGATAAACTGAGCAAGTCAGTGACTTTAGGCTTACCTTCCGTAATCGTACCGGTTTTGTCGAAAACAACGACATTGAGCTTGGCAGCTGTTTCCAGACTTTCCCCGTTGCGGATATAAATCCCTTCCCGTGCGGCCTGACCGGCCCCTACCATAATCGCTGCGGGTGTTGCCAAGCCCAGTGCGCAAGGACAGGCGATCAATAATACGGTAATGGCATTACCGAAAGCAAAGCTGAATGGCGCACCCACCAGCAACCATCCGGTCATGGTTAAACCCGATAGAACCATCACTGAAGGCACAAACACAGCGGAAATTTTATCCACCTGTTTTTGAATCGGCAATTTGGTTGCCTGAGCCTGATCAACCATGTGTACTATCCCTGCCAGCACGGTATCCATGCCCACTGCGGTTACCCGAATACGCAACGCACCGCTGCCATTGACACAGCCACCAATCACTTTATGGCCCACGTCTTTAATGACAGGCAAGCTTTCTCCCGTTACCATAGCTTCATCAACTGTGGATATACCCTGAATAACGACACCATCGGTTGGAATTTTCTCACCGGGACGGACCAGGAGTACATCGTCTATACACAATCATCAACGGCAATTATTATTTCTTGACCATCCCGGATAAGTGTCGCTGTTTGCGGTTGCAAATCGACCAGTTTACGGATAGCTTCGCCGGCTTTACCTTTAGCTCGTTCCTCTAAAAAGCGCCCCAGTAATACAAAGGTGATAATGGCCGCGCCTGCTTCAAAGTAGATATGCCCTCTACGACTGAGTAATGCAGGCAAACTATAGCCATACGCCGAACCTACTCCCAGTGCAATTAGGGTATCCATATTGGCGGTTCGTTGTTTTGCCAAGCGCCAGGCTTTTGCAAAAAATGTCCCGCCCGACCAGAAAACCACGGGCGTTGTGAGTGCAAACTGTAACCAATGCAACCAGCGCGATGTCGGCATACTCATACCAACTACAACAACGGGGAAGCTCAAAACCGCTGACCAGATAAAACGGCGTTTAGCCATAATAATCCGCTGATGTTCCTTTTCAATCAGATTTTTGCGTTGCGATAAGGTATCCATCGCGTAAGTTTTATAACCCAAAGTGGCTACCTTGGCTCCCACCTCGTCTTTGGCTAACTGGCCATGAACAGTCAGGGTTGATGTGCCGAAGTTGACACTGGCCTGCTTGATTCTGGGGTCACGTTTTAACACCATTTCGATCAGCAAAGCACAGGATGCGCAGGTCATACCCTCAACAGCAAGATCAACTTCCTGTACCGGGCCGTCAAAGACTTTCTTTTCTTGTTCGTGTTGGTCAGCCTTTTTCCGGGCAATATTACCCAGCACCGCATCCAGCAAAATAAGTAAATTCTTTTTTGGCAAACTGACCGGATCAAACTCAATAACAACAGAGCCTAGCGCGTATACCGACCGGATGTTTTTTATTTCAGGTCTTTTTTTTAAAAGAATTTCAAAAATATAACCGCGCTCTTGATCGTTTTTCAAGACCGGCGATAGTATTCTAATCCGCCGGGTTAATTGATGAACAAGCTGGAAGTTTTTCGGATCAGAAGTTTGTGTATCCATAACGAAAGTTATCAGAAATATGCTGGGGAAATGTAACAGCCGGGTGTGGATCGAATGCGGGGCGGTTCTATTTTTGCTGCCGAGTAATTACTATTTTTTTTTACGAGACCGAACCAGCAAAAAAAACATATAAAACAGAGCCATCCACTCATAACGATATTTGAGGGGTTTAACAAGCCAATTTTGAGTAATTTCGTTCCAGTGCAGCCTTATAAGAAAGAGCACCAGAATATCATTCAAAAAATCAATAATAGCTTTTTCCGGATCCTTCATGAAAGCTTTGGGCTGTTTCATACCCAGTCTGGTAATGACTTTGGCCGCCTGAACGGTCTCTTTTGCATCGCCGAATTTTTCTTTGGCCCACCGTGTTGCTTTAAAATCGTCTAATCTGGATTTGGCTTTTTCCTTCCACTGGGCTGATTTTGAAACAGGCTTTGGTTTTAAGGCGCCCTTTTTTTCCAGGTCAGCAAGCAAATGAAACAATTGCCTGGCAAGTGACTTGAAGTCACAAACAGATTCGTTAAAACGAATAGATAACTTTTGTTGACTGCGATAGAGATTAACGCGGTATACACCGTCTATTCCAGAAAGGCCATCCGTTACCGCTTTGGCTACATCAACATTACAAATCTGAGCAGGTATTTGAAACCTTACATGCCCGTCCACTCGATAACGCAGCACAAATTCTTTTTGGATAGACATAACTTAAGTAAGCTCCCTAGAAAAACAAAACGGGTGCCCTGACTTTATGCAGCCAGGAAAAACACCCGTTAACGAAGTCAATTATTCTGGAAAGAATGAACCGGCTTTGAGTGAAGAATATGCAAATTTATTCCTTGCTTTCCGCGACAATATCTTCCAGATTTTCTTTTTGCTGCAACACAAAATCTTTACCGGCGTCCACCGCCCTGGTTGTACTGGAGATTATTTCTTTTCTGTATTTATAAACCAGATAGCCCGCTACCAAGCCTAAGCCAAAAACCAGAACCGGATGTTTAGCAACATTACTCATCAGTCTACTCCCCGTATGCACTGTAGATGAAACAATTGATCCTTTTACAACTTCTTTAGCCACAGAACTGGCTGGATTACCATGTGCGTGCTTCATATTCATTTTTCCTTAATAATTTGAAAATTGGCAGAGAATTAATCCTGCTCGGATTCAGGCAGAAGCTGATCTTCATTTAATAGTTGATAAATGCCCTTGCACCCTTCACAACAAAACGCTTTATCGCCTTCTTGAGTTTTTAATGTAAAACCAGATACTTCGACGGGTAAGCCGCAAAGATCACACGCTTTTTTAGTGTCAGTCATTATAATTAACTATATTATTTAAACTGCTTGCTATATTAGCAAAATATGAATGTTACTACAACAACGAGGAGTTCCTGCTTGGTCGCTATCGATGATTCCATAAGCCAGTCAGGTGGAAAAAAGCCCAACCCGCAGAAGGGTCGAGGTAAAACTCAAAACTATGCAGATGCAATGCACGGGGACATTGGGCTCATAAACACACTAACAGGCATAATCCGCCCATGAGACGAATGGCACAAGTGTATGAGTTCTACCGCACTAAAAACTCAATGATCGTTCAAATACCGAGTGCAATAATCACTGAACATCTATAGACCCATAGAAACATGGGTTACTAACTTCCCACTCAACTTTCATTTCTCTTGATTAAGCTGCTCTAGAAACATCAGCCTGACTACTGACGGCTCGATTTGATGCCTTCATCAAGGCAATTCTTAATGCTCCTGTCAAGCTCGCCCCCAAGCCAAGTCTAACGGCTAAAGCCGGCACTAAAATCATGGATGCAACAACTAAACCAGTGCCTAATAACAAAGAGCCATTATTGGTTTTTTTAACTTCTGTGCGTGCTAATTGCTGATTCATTATTCACCTCTGCTATACAATTAATTAACAAAATATGCATAATTAAAAGCATGATTGATGCCAAAATACTATCAAGCTGATTTTAATGGGTTTTAAGTGGTAAAGAAAAACCATGATTTATTAAACTATGTTATATAACACAGTTTAATAAAATAATGTGCTATATCCCTTATTTTTTAATAACCATTCTTTTTTGTTTCCGGTTTGACCCGTAAAAATAAGAAATGGGTATAAACTGTCGTTTGTTTTATTATTGGCTTGCTTTATGTCATCAATAAATCACCTATTTACAATTACAAATTTGCCCCTGGTCTTTACCAGCAACAATTGAACTAAAATGACTCTCTCTTCTAATTCAGATCCAGCACAAACAGCCACCGTTCACCTATGCGAACAAAAGGCCGAACAGCTCAATAGCCAATGCCGTTGCGTGTCACTCAACCGGGAAGCGATGCGTGCGGAATTATGGCAACAGCAAGACGAGATTAATCTGTACCGGATGATTGTTGAGGAACGTCCTCATCTATTTGCCGAATCTGCCGTATTTGTCACAGATACCTGTATAAACAGACAGCGTGACATTATTGCAGCTGTAGAAAGGATTATAGCATTGCCGGCTTATCAGGAGCGTGTCCTTGCATACTCTCCTGACGCAGCGAAATTTATTCCCAAGGCACACGGTGTTTTTTTTGGTTATGACTTTCATCTGAGCGCCGAAGGGCCCCAATTGATTGAAATAAACACTAATGCGGGTGGGGCTTTACTCAATGCCATCGTGGCGCGTACGCAAAATTCCTGTTGCGATCTGGCGGGGGAAGAAACCCCGGCACACTCAATAGGCACAACAATACCCCATAATCCGGAACAGGCATTTATTGAGATGTTTCTTGAAGAGTGGCAAGCTGAACGAGGCCAACAGCCTTTGCGTTCAATTGCTATCGTCGATGAAGATCCGCAAAGCCAATATATGCTGCCGGAGTTTCTTTTGTTCAAAAAACTGTTTGAACAAAACAACATCACCGCCGTTATTTGCGATCCCTCAGAACTTGTTTATCGAGACCAGGCACTTTGGCACGGAACCCAATGTATCGATCTTGTCTACAATCGGCTGACAGATTTCGGCTTGGAAGCGACGGCGCACCAATCTTTACTCGAAGCCTATCTGGCAGAAGCGGTCGTCGTTACGCCCCATCCACGAGCCCATGCACTTTATGCAGACAAAAGAAACCTGACGCTATTAACTGATGAAGCCGCATTGATAGATATCGGCGTTGACGCGAAAACCAGAGCCATACTTCTTACCGGCATCGCTCATACCGTTTCGGTAGATCCAGGCGATGCCGAAACCCTGTGGTCTAGCCGTAAACAGTTGTTTTTCAAACCCGCTAAAGGCTACGGCAGCAAAGCCGCTTACCGTGGGGACAAACTAACACGGCGTGTTTTTGGTGAAATTCTGCAAAGTGACTATGTTGCCCAGGCTCTGGTGCAACCGAGTGAGCGGCAATTGGAGATAGAAAACAAAATCGTCGATTTCAAACTGGATCTGCGTCATTACGTTTATAAAGGCCAGACACAATTGATAATCGCCCGTTTATATCAGGGGCAAACCACCAATTTCCGCACCCCCGGCGGCGGTTTTGCCCAGGTTTTGGTCGTACCTTGCCTGGATAATGAGATTGCCGCTAGTTAAAAGCCAGCCGGTATTAGCACTCAACAAGTAACTATTTACCTCCCCCTTTGAAAAAGGGGGATTGAGGGGGATTTAATTAAAAAACTCCCCTAAACCTTTTTTCAAAATTAGATTCAGACCGGTTCACCATGACTATAGCAAATGAACTACAGCAACTACACGCAGACATGCGCCAATGGCGGCAGCATCTGCACCAGTTTCCTGAAACTGCTTTTGAAGAAACCCAAACGGCACAGTTTATCGCTGATAAACTGAAAAGTTTCGGACTGGACGTTCATCAAGGGCTTGGCAAGACCGGTGTTGTTGCCACGCTTTCAGCAGGCAACAGTGACCATAAAATTGCCTTGCGTGCCGATATGGATGCTTTGTTTATTCAAGAGCAGAACACGTTTGCTTACAAGTCGCGCCACGATGGCAAGATGCATGCCTGTGGTCATGACGGTCATTCGGCGATGTTGCTGGGTGCGGCCAAGTATTTATCTGAAAACCGCAATTTCAACGGCACGGTGTATTTTATTTTTCAACCTGCCGAGGAAGGCCGCGCCGGCGCCAAAGCAGATGATAGATGACGGCTTATTTGAACAATTTCCGGCGGATTGTGTTTTTGGATGCACAATTTCCCCGATATTCCCTTGGGCCATTTTGCCGTTAAATCAGGCGCCATGATGGCCTCATTTGACTGTTTTGAAATCACTTTGACCGGGCAGGCGACCCATGCGGCGATGCCGCATTTGGGCAATGATGCCATTGTCGCTTCTGCTCAATTGATCAATGCTTTGCAAACCATCGTCAGCAGAACCCTTAATCCGGCTGATCCCGCAGTCGTCAGCATTACCCAGATTCATGCCGGTAATACCTGGAATGCCATACCGGAATCCGTGGTGTTAAGAGGCACTTTCAGATGTTTTAGCAGTGCGGTCCAAACAACCATTGCCAATAAAATCACGCAATTGGTTAATAGCATTTGCGGAGGTTTTGATGTTAGCGCGGACATCCGCTTTAACCCGGAAAATGCGGGTTATCCGGTTACCTTTAATACCGAAGCGGAAACGGCTATTGCCCTGAAAGCGGCACAAGCGGTAGCCGGTGAGGACTGTGTCAATCAACAGCCGATACCCAGCATGGGCTCAGAAGATTTTGCCTTCATGCTGCAAGAAAAACCGGGTTGCTATCTCTGGATAGGTAACGGCTCTTCTGAAAACAGCTGTTTACTGCATAATCCGCATTATGATTTTAACGATGAGATATTGCCGGTTGGGGCGGCTTATTGGGTCAAGCTGGTTGAAATGAAACTTGGATAAAGGCAGCCACAAGGGATTGCGTTCTTCTTCTAGTGGGGCTGGGTTTACAGACCCGTCTCAAACGTTTCAAAACAGCTTCAAGCTATCGATAGTGTTTTCACAGCTGACAATTTTGTCAAAACAGCTTTATTTTTAAGAAGAGTATTAACTATGTCCCGTATTTACATTTATCGGGACTAGGCTGTGAAAACATTATTTGTTGAAAAAAAAGCAATGGAGTTGCGTTATGAGAGAGCCTGTCTTTTGATTTATCAGGAAGGCAAACGAGTAAGCAGCGTCCCGGTTGTCCAGCTGGAGCGTATTGTTGTTGCGCCGCATGTTGCACTGTCGGCAGGTGTCCTGGGCTTGATTGCCGAACATAACGTGGCTTTGGTGGTGATTAATTCCCGGTTTCCTGATCGCTATGCAATGTTATCGGGGGCCATGCCGGGTGATGTGCATCGTCGAGTCACTCAGTATGGCTTGCTTGACGATATGCCCTTGCGTCTGGAATGGTCCAGACAGTTGGTGGGTTTAAAAATAACCCGGCAATACCGTTTACTGGCTCGGGCATTGACAATGCGTCCTGACCTTCGTTACGGTTTAACCCACGCGTTGGATCAATTAAGTTGTGCGTCAATAAGCTTAAAGCAAGCCGATAACATCGCTACGCTGGCGAGTTTGCGCGGTGTGGAAGGCGCTGCCGGCGCCGCTTATTTTAAAGCGTTTACAGGGCTATTTCCCGATAGTCTTAATTTTAATGACCGCAATCGAAGACCACCTCAAGACCCCGTTAATGCCTGTCTTTCCTTGTCTTATACCCTGTTTCACCAGGAAGCCGTTAATGCCTTGAAAACAGTAGGGCTTGATCCTGCAATTGGTTGTTACCATGAGCTTTATTACAGCCGTGAGTCATTAGCCTGTGATTTATTGGAACCGGTCAGACCCTTGATAGACGCATGGCTGTGGCAGTTATTTAAAGACAGGCTGTTACGCGCCGAGGATTTTGTTGAAAAACAAGGCGCATGTTTGCTTAATACGGCGGGTAAGCAACGTTTTTATGAGGCTTTTCATGAAAAAGTGGGGGCTGTAAGGTTCTTGCTACGCCGTTATGCCCGGGTTGCTGCCAATGTGGTAAGTGAACACAGTCATGAGCAACGCTAGTAAAGCCTTTTTAATTTGTTATGACATTTGCGATCAAAAACGCTTGCGCAGGGTACACAAAGCCATAAGGGATGTGGGTTTGCCGGTACAGTTTTCGGTTTTTCTGGCAGACCTTAAACAGGCGGAACTGGATACCTTGGTCGAAAAATTAAGCTCATCTGATTGATGCGTCGGAAGATAAAATCAATTTTTATCATCTATCAGCGGCAAAAGAAAAAATATGTTTAGGTCTGCCATCGTTGTCCGGCGATGTCTTGTTTTTTTAACCCTTACCGGCTATTTAATAATGATTGAGAGTGATGTAAAGCCCACTATTTACCTCTTGAATACGCCCATTATGACTAATTATGGATTATGGCGTTTTGACGGCCCCATTACGCTGGGCGAGGCTCAGAACTATTTAAAAAACGGTTTTGTTTCCGGTGTGGGTCATCAAGCGACGGCGGATTATTTGTCAGCATTATTGTCGATTAACTGTCCTTTTAACCGGAATCGAATTGCCATGCAAGCGGGTGACTTGGCGATAGTGTTGCGCTTATTGTGCCGGTTACCGGAAGGAAAGCTGCTTGAACAGCATGAACTTAAGCAGTTGCCTTATCAGTTTGGTTTATTACAGCGGCTGGAATAGCTCACAAAATTGTCAAAACAGTTTTATTTTTAAAAAACGCTAAACTGGCAAGCACATTACAAAGGATACGCAATGAAACAGCCGCATCACTATACAAAAAGAATACTGCTTGCCGTCAGCGGCTTATCCCCGCAAATACTGACCGAAACGCTCTATGGTCTAACGGTGGCAACGGATACGCCCTTTATCCCCACGGAAATTCATCTCATCACGACACTGGAAGGCGCTCACCGGGCCAGGCTCGATCTGCTGCATCAAGAAACCGGAAAATTCCCGGCGCTCTGCAATGAATACCAACTTCCCTTCATTCAGTTTGATGAAAGCAATATTCATGTGATTGCCGATCAACATGGCAAACTCATGGACGACATCAGAAACCCTGAACAGAATGAAGCGGCAGCGGATTTTATAACGCGCCTGGTCAGTAAATTGACACAAGATCCTGATGCCGCCCTGCATGTATCCATTGCCGGTGGCCGTAAAACCATGGGCTATTACCTGGGTTATGCACTCTCCCTGTTTGGCAGGGATCAGGACCGACTATCCCATGTGTTAGTCTCTGACGGCTATGAAGGGCATCCTGATTTTTACTACCCCAGCAAGAAAAGCCGGGTTATCTATACCCGCGACAACCGGCCGCTGGATACGCAGGAGGCGAAAGTTTCATTAGCCGAAATACCTTTTGTCCGCCTGAGAAATGACATACCGGAAAACCTGTTAAAAGGCACGGCGGGGTTTTTGGAAACCATTAATCTGGCGAGAAAAGCCGAACTTCCGCCGGAACTGATTATTGACGTAGCGGCTAAAAAACTGTCGGCCAATGGCATTATTTTTACTCTGCCGGATATTTTATTGGCTTTCTATTGCTGGGTCATCAAGCAAACCATAGAACAGCAACAAACCCTTTACCGGCCAAATGAGATGGAAGCCAATGCAGCCTATGCGCGGCAATTTTTAGAGGAATACCACACTATTTCTGTTGAAGCGCGGGATACCGATAAAACCCGGAAAGGCCTGAAAAATGGCATGGACAGCAATTTTTTTGCGGAAAAAATCACCCGGATTAATAAAGAACTGGAAAGTGTATCTGGGAAAACGCCTGGCTTCCGCGTATAAGATACAAAGCAGCGGCCCAAGAGGCGCCATGCACTATGCCACCGGTTTAACAGCCGCACAAATACACTTTAAGCCGATTCACCAGCAGGAGACAAAATGAGTAAGGAAGAGATTTTACAAGCCTCATGCCGCATGGCGTTAGCGGGATTTCTGCACGATGTTGGCAAGTTTGCCGAGCGTGCAAAAATAAACGTGGAACAGCAAATGCTTGAGGACAATAAACAACGCTATTGTCCTCATCATAAAAACTATGAGAAAGACAAAGGCTGGTTTAGCCATGTTCACGCCGCTTATACCGGCATGGCGGTGGATATTTTAGAAAAACATGCGCCGAATCTGGTCGGAGACAATGTTTATCCTTTTGGCAGTTGGCTTACGACAAACGCCGATGATTCCTTAATCAACGCCGCAGCCGCGCATCATAAACCCGACACGTTCTTACAGTGGATTATTGCCACGGCCGACCGCGTTGCATCGGGTTTTGAACGTGAAGCCTTTGAAAAATACAACCAAGCCGAGGAGAAAAACCATTATCAAAGCCGCCAACTGACGTTGTTTGAGCAAATCGGCAAAGCCGATGAGAATTTTGCCTATCGCTACGCACTTAAACCCTTAAGCCCCGCGTCGATTTTTCCCGTTCAAGCCAAAGGCTATGAAAACAAGGATGATAAAGCCGCGCAAGCCGAATATCTGAAACTTTGGGAACAATTTAAAACCGGTCTGGAAGACATTCCGCTTTCGCACCGTAAGCAGTTGCCGTTATGGCTGGATCATTTTGATAGTTGCTGGCAAACCTACACGCACAGCATACCGTCTGCTACCGCGTTTGGCGCAAAACCGGATGTATCGCTGTATGATCATTCCAAAGCCGTTGCCGCGCTGGCGGTGGCTTTGTGGCGTTATCATCACGACCGCAACGATGACACTAAAAAAGCAACGGTGCAAATGCGTGAACGTCTGGATTGGAACGAGGAAAAATTATTACTGATTCAAGGCGACTTTTTCGGCATTCAAAATTTCATTTTCGCGCAAGGCGGCGACAGCACCAAAAAAGCGGCGAAGTTATTACGCGGCCGCTCGTTTTATGTGTCGCTGATTACCGAATGCGCGGCGTTAGCGGTATTGGAAGCGTTAAATTTGCCGTCAACCAGCCAAATCATTAACGCGGCGGGGAAATTTTTAATCGTCGCGCCCAATACCGAGGAAACCCAAGCCGCTTTAGAAATCGTGCAGAAAACATTTAACGACTGGTTTTTAGCAAACAGTTACGGACAATCGGGTTTAGGTTTGGCATGGCAAGCCGCGACTTGTGACGATTTTGTCTGTTCAAAAGAAAAAGCGGGCTTTAAAGCCTTAATGGCACGAACTACACAAGGAACTGGAGCGCAGAAAATACAGTCATTTTGACTTGTGTGGCGAAAACGCCGCCCCTGCGGTGTTTGAAGATTATTTGGACAGTTTAAATACGAAAAGGCCTGTTCAGTCAATGATAAAGCGCCCGTAACAGGAATGAAGATGATTTAAGCGATTTGGCGCAAGATCAAATCAACATCGGCACTTGGTTAGTGAATCAAAAACGCTTGTTGATTTCCCGCGAACCGTTGACGGGTTTGAACAGTTTAACCATTCCATTATTCGGTTACAGCATTCAATTTACCGGTGCGGAAGAAGACAGCGGCAAATTCGGCAAAGAAGTGGATAACGGCAACATTCGCCGCATGTTTGATTTCAGTTCAGTCGATAAAGAAGATCAAGCCTTATGGAACGGTTATGCACGGCGCAATATCAGCGGTTATGTGCCTTATTTTCAAAAACGACAACGAATGGGAAAACACAAAATATAAAAACTGTGAAATCGACGAAGAGATAAACGTCAATCGCGCCAAAAACCTTTAATTACCTGGCTTGCGAGGATTTGAGCTGGGACAACGACAACCAAAAATGGCTGGGCATTCGCGCCCTGGCGGTTTTAAAAGGCGATATTGATGACCTGGGCGCACTATTCCAAAGCGGCTTGGAACAACCGACCTTTGCCAAAATGGCGGCGTTATCGCGGCAAGTGAATAACTTTTTTGCGGTGTATTTACCGTATTTGTGCCAAACGAAATATCCCGATACTTACATTGTTTTCGCGGGCGGCGATGATTTCTTTTTGCTGGGGCCGTGGAAACAGTTAATGCGTTTGGCGGCTGAATTAAGAAGCAGAATTTAGCCGTTATGTGGCGGATAATCCAGACGATTCATTTTTCAGCCGGATTAAGCGTGACCAAACCCAAAATTCCCATTCAGCAATTGGCGGTGATGGGCGAAGAGGCTTTGGAACAAGCCAAAGCACACGAAGGCAAAAATGCCGTGACATGTTTTGGGCAAACGGTGAGTTGGGTTGATTTTGACCGCCTGGTTACCGTCGAACACAACGCGACTGAACATCTGGAATTTTTGCGCGAACATTACGCGCTTTCAACGGGCTATATTTACGGCTTACTGCGATTAACCGACATGGCGGCAAATCCTGACAAACCTGAAAACGCGCTGTGGCGTTCACAATTGCATTACCGGACTTACCGGCTCATTGCCGGCAATCGTGACTTAAAAAACACAGAGGATAAAAAACGCGCCTGTCTGCATTTAGTCAGCGACATTGGCGAAAAAGGCATCAAAGAATTTGGCAACGGTTATCGCATTGCCTTACACGCTTACCTTTACCAACACAGAGATCAAAACTAGGAGAGAGTTATGGAACAATTAAGCATTCACACGGCAATTCAAGAATACAGACCTTCCATATTTTAAATTTAAAACCTATTCAATTTGCGAAATAAGCAGATTTATTTGATGACGTTGCCAATGAAACGGCCGATTCGTATTGCTGATTCAGACAGTAGAGATAAAAATAAATCGACCCAGTTGCGTAAATATTACGACGAATTGTGCATGTGGGATCAGAAAATTAAACAGGATCCGCAAAAATACGTTGAATATTTGCCATTGATAAAAATGCTTAATGCCAAAGTCGCTTACGCCAAAGGGCGTAAATTGGTCGATGACAATTTCGTCAAACTGATGCGCCATTGCTTGGGGCAACTGAATGAAAATGAAGAATCATTTGAAACCTGCAAATTGTTTTTTGAAGCCTTCATGGGCTTTTACAAAATGCACAAACCTAAATAATGCATACCAGCACTCGTTCCCACGCTCTGCGCTCATCGTTATCACAAGTTTGTTAAACCCCGTCATTCCGGCATGGATTGCCGGAATCCAGGCTACATGGATGTATTTAAGTTTGCCATCCCTGGCACTGGATACCCGCTTCCCGGCGGGTATGACGAATTACCCGCGTACTTATGTATAACGATGAGCGCAGAGCGTGGGAACGATAAATTAAAGTATTAAGGAAACCATCATGCAACTTAAAGCAATCAACCAAATCACCGGGCAAATCCAATTGGTCACCGGTTTGCACATCGGCGCAGGTAACGAAGAAGTCCATATCGGCGGCATCGACAACGGCGTGATTAAACATCCGCACACCCAGCAGCCTTATATTCCGGGTTCCAGCTTAAAAGGCAAAATGCGCAGCCTGCTGGAATGGCGGGCCGGTTTAGTCGGCGAAAGCAAGGGCAAACCTGTTTCTATCGGTTTGTTGGACACATTAACCGGCGACAAAAAACAACACGCTGAAATATCATCCGTTTATTCGGCGCGGCAGGCGATACCAAAAACGATGCCAAAGCCGAGGAAATCGGCATTACCCGGCTTTCATTTTGGGATTGCGGATTAAGCAAAGCATGGCTGGAAAAAGTGGACCAAAACAACTGGCTTTACACCGAAGCCAAAAGCGAAAACACCATTAACCGCATTACCGGCACAGCCGATAATCCGCGTCAAACCGAGCGCGTGCCCGCCGATGCGCTGTTTGATTTTAAACTGGGCATGAAAATTCTTGATGACCAGGAACACGCCTTTATCGACACCGTGCTGGCGGGTTTGAAATTATTGGAACTCGACGGCATTGGCGGTTCCGGTTCACGCGGTTACGGCAAAATCAAATTCAAGCTGGATGATGCCGACCTGCAAGCGCGTTTGGACGCAATCGACCCTTTCAAGGCGGCATAATGGAACGGCTTATTTTCACACTCACGCCGAAAACAGCCTTCGCCACGCCGCTGGCGGGCGATACGCTGTTCGGGCAAAGCTGCTGGGCGCTACGGCATTGTTTCGGTGCAGCCAAATTAACAGAATTGTTAGCCGGTTATACTGAAAATAAGCCGTTTATGGTGATTGCCGATGCCATGCCGCAAGGTTTTTTACCGCGTCCGACCTTGCCAAGTGAATTATTGGGTTTTGAAAACGACACCCAACTACGCAAATGCAAAAAGCGAAAAAATGGTTGCCCGAATCGGTTTTAAAAAAGCCGTTGCATGAATGGGCGCAAGCGGCATTGACTGAAACGGAAATGCTGAAAACGATGAATTTAACAGGACATTACTGTTTAACCGAGGCGCAAGACCACAACAGCTTGAATCGAAAAACCGGGACAACCGGCGGCGATCCAGGTTTTGCGCCATTCCAGCGGCAAACGTTCTGGTATCACCCCGGCATTAAACTTGTCGCTGATTGTTGAATTGGACATTGACCGGTTAAGCGTTGCCGAATTGCTTGAAGCATTGCAATGGATAGGCCTGCACGGTTACGGCAAGGAAGCGAGTTGCGGACTGGGGAAATTTGAGATCGAACTTGCTTCAGAGCAATCAAAACCCGCCACCGTTGAACATGCCGAATGCCTGGCTGACCCTGGCGCCGTGTGCGCCGCAAGGTTTGGCATGGCATCCGGCGCGTTGTTATTACCAGGTTTTAACGCGCTTTGGGCGGCACGGTGATATTGCCGTACATCAAAGCGGCGGCGTGTTTAAAAATCCGGTGTTAATGGCGGCGACTGGCGCGGTTTTATCGCCGAAAGAAGCCAGTCTCGCGCAAGGTTTTACCGGTCAAGGCATAACCGGCGTTTCCAAAACCATTACCGCCACCGTGCAGCAAGGTTACGCGCCTGTTTATCCCGTGGAGATGACTTTATGAATAACGCTTTTTTAAACACCACGCGCTGCACCATTTCAACGTTAAGCCCCGTGCATATCGGTTGTGGCGAAGATTATTACCCGACCAATTACGTTATCGATGGCGGCTTGTTGCATCATTTTTCCGAAGAGGGCTTGCTGGCGGCGTTGACCTTGCCTGAAAAGAAACGTTTAGCCAAAATCGCCGAAGAACAAGGCGATAACGGCATCAAAAAATTACAGGAATTTATTCACGGCAAAAAAGATAAATTGCAGCTTCACGCCACGCATAGCGTGCCTGTTGTCTGAAGCATTAGAAAAATTTTATCTATCACGGATTGGGCAAACATCGCAACGCGAAGACAATGGACGCAAGGTCAATAATCAACTCGAAATTGCCCGCCATGCCTTTAATCCCTACAACCAAACGCCTTATTTTGCAGGCAGTTCGATTAAAGGCGCGATTCGCACGGCGTTGTTGAACGCGATAAACGATGGCGACCGGTTACCGATTCGCGTTGATTCAAGCCGTGATGTGCCACGCGGCGAGGGCGATAAATTACAAAAACGGCTGTTGGGTTATCAAGCCATTCCAGACGATCCCGTTGCGCTTGTTAAAAATCAGCGATGCGACTTATTCGCACCCGGATAATTTAAACGCGGCTGAAATTCGTTTTGCGGTCAATCGTAAAAATAAAGTTTCCAAATATCGAAGCAAAAGGCTTAATCAGCTTTTAGAATGTTTGCCTGCGAATCGCAGCCGCGTTTAACGTTTGATATGACTTTTTTAGCCGATCAAAACGCTAATTATCGCTGGACACTGCGCGAAATCTGCAATGCGTGTAACGCGTTTTTTGTGCCGCAACTGGAACGCGAACTTGAAATGCTGCAACAGCTGAATTACGCCAACGCAGATTGGGCGCGAGGTTTGGAAAAACTGTTAGCCAATGAATTAAGCGACGCATTTAGAAACCAACAGGCGTTTTTGTTGCGGGTTGGTCAGCACGGCGGCGCGGAAAGTAATACGCTCGACGGTGTGCGCCATATCAAAATTCATGCAAGGCAAAGGCAATGCTCCAAAATACTTGGCTAAACCCACCACAATTTGGCTGGCAGGCAATCACAAAGACCAACAACATGATTTATTGCCCTTCGGTTGGGTCTTGGTTGAAATCGGCGATTTTGTTTTGGACAAAACCCACGCCTTTCTGAAAACCCAGGCCGCGCCGGATTATCAACGTCATGAACAATTGCAAAGCCTCGCCATGCAACGCGCTGAATTTTTAGCGAAAGAGCAGCAAAAACGGGAACTTCAAGCCCAACAAAACGCCGAAGACGCCGAACAGGAGCGCCTGAAACAAGCCGCCGAAGACGCAAAAGCCGCACAAATGGCGGCAATGACCGAAGCGCAACAAGCGATTTTTGTGTTACAGCAAGAATACCAGACCGCCAAAACCAGAACACCCGAACCCAACGGCACTTTACGGGAATCACTCTCCCAAGCCATTAAAAAATCGGATGCCTGGACTCCGGCGGAAAAACAGGCGTTGTGGGAAATCGGCAATGAACTCTGCGCGTTTTGGGGCAAGCCTAAAAAACTGAAAGATCAGCTTAAAAGCCTGCAAGGATGAGCAAATTATCCGCTTTTCTCCGTAGGGCGTGCCGCGCCCTTGGCTTGCTTGGATGAATAAGGCGCACGTTATGGCTCGTTCCCAAACCCCTGCTCTCATCGCTATACACGAGCGGTACACGTACCGTCATACTGGCATGGATGCCAGTATCCAGTCACACGGATGTGAATAAATGGAGCCTGAACCAGGCGGTGGAGCACTTGGCAAGCAACCATCCATGGCACTGGGTTCCGGCTTCCCTGCCGGAATGACGGCTCCAGGACAAGCGTGTGCATAAGGATGAAAGCCATAACTTGTGAACCAGCATAAAAAACAACGAGAACACGACAACCATGATGAATTTACCGGCCAACCGTTACCAGTTTAATTTTGCAGTAGAAACGCCGCTGCATCTTAATTTTTATTCCGGCTCCATGCTGCGCGGCGCGTTTGGTCATGCGCTGCGGCAACTCAGCTGCATGACCAAAATGGCGGATTGTAAAACCTGCCCGTTGTACCGGACCTGTCCTTATCCCGCGATATTTGAAACACCGCCGCCGGAACATCATGGCTTGCAAGCCTTCACTGAAATACCGCCGCCTTATATCATCGAACCGCCCGCGCTGGGCAGCAAGGATTATCAGCCGGGCGATATTTTGAGTTTCTCCATGGTGCTCATCGGCCGGGCCATACAGCAACTGCCGTTGATTATTTATGCCTGGCAGCGCGCCCTGGCGCGTGGCCTGGGCAAACAGCAAAGTCAGGCAAAATTGCTTGATGTCGCTTTGGTGCTAAATCAAGCCCAAAAGGAAGCCGAGTGAACACGTCATTATTTATACCGCGCGGGAAGGCGCATCGGTTATCAATCATGACCATTTAATCAATAAAGACCTGCTCGGCTATCCCGACGAGACCACCCAAAGCGTGACCCTGAACATTAAAACCCCCTTACGCATCCAGAAAAAAGGCCAAACCCTGTCGCACGCTATGAGCGGACGCGATTTTATTATGGCGCTGGTCAGGCGTTATTACCTGCTGGAAGAGTTTCATACCGCGCACTATCAAGCGCCCGATTTTGCAGAACTGGCGGAACTGGCGCGAGCGGTAACCGCTGAGACACGCTTCAGATGGTGCGACTGGGCACGGTATTCCAACCGCCAGCAGCAAAAAATGGTTTTGGGCGGCGTGTTGGGTGAGCTTAAATTAACCGGGCAGCTCCAGCCTTTTTTACCGTTAATACAGATAGGGCAATGGCTGCATGCGGGTAACAAAACCACTTTTGGCATGGGTTTATACACGATTGAAAAGACCGGGATCGGCTAATGCTGCTAACTTAAGCGGTGCAAAGCTATCTCCCTGAGGGCATAAGTATCTACATAAATCATAACGCCGTCATTCCGGCAGGGATGCCGGAATCCAGAGCCAGGGATGGTAATATAGCGGCACATAAGTCCTTGATTCAGGTTCGATGCTAGATCATAGATTCACATCCGTGTGACTGGATTCCGGCATCCCTGCCGGAATGACGTGTTAACATAACGATAATTAAAGAAAGAACACTCCATGACTAAAACCACCGTACACCTACTCATCGTAACCGGCCAGACACAGGCTAACCTGATCCCCGTTTTACAATTAAAACCCGATATTATTGCCTTGGCGGTTTCCGGCGCTATGCGCGGTAAAGCCGATGACTTTATTAAACTGTTAAAAACCATTGCCGGTTACAGTGACAAAACCATTATCCGTTACGATCAGGTCGCCGGAAGTCGGGATTGATGCCATAGAAGAGAAAGCGATGGAAATAGCCGTGACGACCTGCAAGAACGCTATCCCGATTGCGCCCTGACCTATCATGCCACCGGCGGCACCAAATTGATGACGCTGGGTTTTTGTGAAGTGTTCAGGGCAGACGGCAATCAAATTCTGTACACCGATACCGAACACGGGCGCATCGAAGTCGTGTACCCCAAACAGCAACCCGCCATGGCTATTAAAAGCGTGCTGGACATCAACAGTTATTTACAGTCCGCCGGCAAACAATATCGGAACAGCGCCGATGCCGATTGGCGGCAACAGGCCGGGCAACGCAAAGCCCTGACCAAATGGCTGGCGGAGCAGGTTGAACCCTTGGCTGAATTCTGGAGCATCGTCAATGGCATGGTGGCTGATGCCATGGCAAAAACAGCGCGCGGCTTACCTGCCGCCATCGCCCAGCCGCAACAACAATTCAGGCAGCCGCCGCGCGGCTTATGGCTGCAAGCACTGGCGAAAATAGCGGAACACAAACTCTGTCAATGGGATGCCACAAAGCCCGAAATGCTCTATTTTCACGATGTGGCGGGGGCGCAATACCTGGGCGGCCAGTGGCTGGAAGAATACGTTTGGCATATCGCCGGCGATTTAAAACCCGATGACGTTAAGGCGAACGTGGAATTTACCGAAATGGGCGCGCCCAAAGACGATATACGCAATGAACTGGATTGTGTCATCGTGCATCATAACCGCTTGCTGATGATTGAATGCAAGACAATAAATTTCAACAAGAGCGCCGAGAAAAATGCTGATATACTTTATAAGCTGGAAAGTCTGGGACATCGGGCCGGCGGGCTTTATGGCGCTACATGGCTGGTTTCGGCGCGCCCCCTGGACGAGGCTACCGAAAAAAGAGCCAGGGAATATGCGATAAAAGTCATCAGCGGAGCGGCTTTAAAAGACCTGAAAAAAACAATTAACAGAATGGATGGAGGCTAAAAATAATAAAATGTCGAGTAAAAATGCTGAATTTAAAAGCGTTGGCAACCCCCTTTGCAATCGCTTGAAAATAAAGCTAAACTGGCTTCGGTCGGTTAGAACCATGCCCTGAATCAGAAGGGATTAAGACTCACATGACGTGATCAATTAATCGCTATCGTATTGGTTAGAACCATGCCCTGAATCAGAAGGGATTAAGACTTAACATGCTTGACTGATGTTACATGCATCATTATGTTAGAACCATGCCCTGAATCAGAAGGGATTAAGACAATTACAGCTTAACTGATAGCTCATTAGCTTTATGTTAGAACCATGCCCTGAATCAGAAGGGATTAAGACTTAACGTACGTTACTGAGCTAACTATCTGATTCGGTTAGAACCATGCCCTGAATCAGAAGGGATTAAGACTTAATAATGCATCGACATGTAACATGCACTAATTTGTTAGAACCATGCCCTGAATCAGAAGGGATTAAGACCTTAAGCTGTACGCGTCTATGACCTTAGCATTGTTGTTAGAACCATGCCCTGAATCAGAAGGGATTAAGACCATATAGCTCAGCGTTAACGCACTCATGTTTCTGTTAGAACCATGCCCTGAATCAGAAGGGATTAAGACCATTGTACCATGCTACATAAGTTGCTGTAGCTTTAGTTAGAACCATGCCCTGAATCAGAAGGGATTAAGACTCATGCAATATGCAACTTATACGCTACTGTCATTTCGTTAGAACCATGCCCTGAATCAGAAGGGATTAAGACTCAATGCATTGGCATTATCGAACAGTCTTGGTTAGAACCATGCCCTGAATCAGAAGGGATTAAGACTTAGAGCATTACACTGCATATTGCCTACATGTAGTTAGAACCATGCCCTGAATCAGAAGGGATTAAGACTTATACTGATATGCTTATATAACGCTACATCTTGGTTAGAACCATGCCCTGAATCAGAAGGGATTAAGACTTAATACATGCTGTGACATTAGCTGCTATTTGCGTTAGAACCATGCCCTGAATCAGAAGGGATTAAGACCATTCAGATACCATTAGTCAACAGCTAATCGTTGTGTTAGAACCATGCCCTGAATCAGAAGGGATTAAGACTCTTAGACTGTATAGTTATGCAGTCAATTGTTATGTTAGAACCATGCCCTGAATCAGAAGGGATTAAGACTTACATCGATCGCTATGCAAGTGCTTATTGTTAGTTAGAACCATGCCCTGAATCAGAAGGGATTAAGACACCGCATGTAGTCAGCAATAGTGCTGATTTCATGGCTACGATTGATAGCGTAAAATACCTCGTTATCCACCGCTGGAAATGACCGAATCTTTCCAGCTTAATCTTCACTTTAATTTTGAGGAACACATCATGCCTTTCTTGAAACTCAGCACCAACGTTACTATTGATCAAGCTCAATCCGAACAACTGCTCAGCGGACTTTCACAACTACTCGCCAAAGAAACCAGCAAACCGGAACGCTATGTGATGGTGGAACTGGCTGGCGGCAAAGCCATGTTATTCGGCGGCAGCAATCAGCCCTTGGCTTATCTGGAATGTAAAAGTATCGGATTAAGCGCTGCTCAGGCAAAGGCTCTGTCCGTATCGATTAGCAAATTGTTAACGGGAATTTTGCCGTTGACAGCCGAGCGTATTTACATTGAATTCAGCAATTGCCCGGCTGAGTTCTGGGGTTGGAACGGCTCAACTTTTGGTTAACTTGAAGCCGCCAGGATCAAGGCGGAATACTGTTACCAACTGGTTGCTTAAGAGATTAAGCCTAAACAAAAACTGTCGCAGTCTTTTTCACTAGCGCAACTCCGGGGTGTTCACTGTCAATTTCACCGAACAAAACAACCATCTCTTATTTATCATGATCCTTAGCGGCGATTCGCCGTTTTGGCGGATGCTCTATGCTTATCTACGCTGCAAACTGCATTATTCAAGGTATTTGATTGGATCATTTTGAACATTTTCCACGCGGTTTTACACTATTGACTTTCTTTCGGCTAGCTGTAAATTGGTAGTGCTTGATATAACTATTTAATGATTACAAACCAAGGGGGCAAGATGAAACTTGATGTTGAGGACAATAAATTTGTTACCTATCTCATGATGGGCATGATGGCGCTAGGATTTGTGGTTATGCTGCTTATGTAAAAACACTTACATTTCAACACTTTCATAAGACGAATTCCGTTCGCTCATATTGACTACCAACTTAAACCGGGACAGATAACATCCCTTAAAAGGATGTTATCTGTAAAGCCGGTTTGCTTTAAATTGAAAGCCAATAGGTCATTAACTCAAAATGCTAACCTTTGTTCCTCAGTCGACATCTTTTTTATCAACTGAAGTCCATGATCTGTAGATCAATAAACCCAAAATTGCGCCTATGGCGTTAAAACCAGCGTCAGTCATAGATCCAAATCGGCCGGGTACGAATGTCTGATGCCATTCATCCAGCAAGCCAAATCCCAGTGTTAATATTAACGCCAATAAATATTTGTAACCGGATTCGGCAACCCAATGGCGTAAGGCCCAGAACCAAAGAGCTGCAAGCCCTCCATAAACCGGTATATGAAGGAAATTCTGAACATTTGGAGAGATCCACGCCAGCGGATTCAGGGTATTGTTTGCGGCGCCTTGATCAGGAATAGAAGAAAGACAAAAAATTCCAACCATATAGAGCAGTGGCCAGATAACGCAATGACGTGAATTGCAAGCAGGAATATCAAGTGTTTTTTTCATGGAATGACGACATCAGTGTGATAGTTTTCGAAGAGATAAAGAGTAAGAATTATAAAATTGTTGGCCGGTTTTCAATAAAGGGCTCAGGCAAATTTCTTCTTTAACCCCCAAAAGGCCAAAATGGTAACCAGCACCATCCCGCAAGCGAAACCAATCAGTATTAAACCCAGAAACAAGGTTTGCCTGAATGTATAGTCCACCAGTTCCTTACCGCTGCTCTGGGCTTGCCGGGTCAGCGCGTCCAATCGAGTTGACAGTTCATCAAACTTACCGGGGGCCAGGGTCTGGTCGAAGGCTTGCAGCAATTTCACCAAGTCTTGCGCGGTGGCGTTGATCTGCGCGGCTGCGGCAGTGTAGTCATTAATGCGGAAGGGCTCGGCGTTTGGGTTTGATGGGCTGGATTGGAGTTGCCGCAACACATCTTGAAACGACTTTAGGGTGGTGGTGGAGGCATTGGACATCTGTTTGCCTGCGTCCAGCGCTTTCTCGGTCTGTGCGGCGAGGCTGGTGAGGCCTGGTTGTTGCGCGTTCAGTGCTTGGACAATCTGTTCGCGCTCGGCGCTGATGAGTCCCGGCAGCCGCTCCGCCGTCTGGCTGAACCGGTCTGCTGATTCGGACACTTGGGCGGTGCTTGCCAGCAGTTTTTCCATCTGAGGCATTTCCGCCGTCTGGATAATCAACAACTCGGTTTCCCAGCGGATCAAGGTCGGCATGTGCCTGGCCAGGAACAAGCCGCGTTCCGCAAACAACCGGGTGTTGGCCAATTCACGGGTGGCGGGATCGAGTCCCGACAATGGATCGATAGCGAGCAGGTTGAAGACACTACTGGTTATCCCTGTCTGGGGGCCGCGGTTCATCCGCGCCATGTCGGACGCGAAACCCAACGCGCCAATATCGCGTGGCGAGCGCACGTCCGGATGCTGGTCGTGCCAGGATTTGATGGCGATGCGCAATTCCCTGATCTGCTCTGGTTTGAGCGTCATCGCGGCGATTCGCCAGATCTCTTTCTCCGCTTCTTGCGAGGCGAGCAGCAAGGATTTGGCCGATTCACCATAGCGCTGGGGTATCCAAAAATCGGCGACACTCATCCGGTTCAAGCTGACGAGGATGACCATGTCCAGAAGGTTGGCGTAGGTATTGGCAGCAGTGGCGATACCTAACACATCGTTGGTTATGGCGATACGGCGCCTCAAAAGGGTACGCCGCTCGGCGGGCGGGCCATTTTCTTGCTGCAATCTTCGGGAGGCGAGGTTTATGGCATCGATATAATTGTCAGCAAAGCGGAGCAACTGGGATTGCAGTTCAACGGGATCAAGCTCGTCGTTTCCCTGGTTGAGCGAAAGCATGGAGCGGATGCCTTTTTCAGGAAATTCCAGGGTGCTTTTGAGCAAACTGCAAGCGCTCGCACTTAGGGCCAAGGCAAGTAACAGAATGACTTTCGGCACCCATCTATAGGTACTCGGACAGCAAGGTTGAAACTCTCCGCACATGGTGATGGCGACTCCTTAGGACTTATTTTGATAAATGATAATTAGGGTATAGATTAACCGGCTCTTACTTTTCTGAATTAATTATCATAAGCTTAGCAATATTAAGCACTTATAAAACCATAAACGAGATAGTGAATATTTGATTATTTATTATATCATAACCTGTTGTTTTGTATTTGATTATCCTCATGCCAACCCTATCTGAAACTGCTCCTGCGCTGCTCTACCTCCTGCATCCATGTATTCGTCCCGCAAGGAGAGATCTTTTCTTTCTTAATGGCAGTCTGAGCGTAGGTTCGACTGTATTTGAATCTGTCTAAACGCACGCGGAAAGCAACCAAACTGTTGTTTGAATGCACGACTAAAATACGCTGTATTCTATGGACTTAAAAAACTTAAAGGGTAAATCGGTCATCTTCGATGACGCCTGTTACTGAAGCGGATAGATCCAAGAGGCTAATCACATTCAGCTTGATCGCCAGCCGAGTCAGCTCGATGTCGCCGGCAACGCCGAGTTTACGCTTGATCAGGTAATGGCAATTGCCGACGGTTTTCGAGCTGATATTGAGTGTTTGCGCGATTTCTTCCGTTGTTCGCGCTTCGACCAGCAAACGCAGAATCTCGAATTCCCGCACTGTCAATGTTTCCAACGCCATACGCTCACTACCGAGCTTTTCCAGAGCCAGCGCCTGAGCGATGTCGGCACTGAGGGTGTGGCGGCCGCAATAAACTTCGTGTATAGCACGCAGCAATACCTCCGGCGGACTGCTTTTGGTGACATAGCCTATGGCGCCTGCGCGGCTGGCCTGCATAGCAAAACCTGGATTTTGATGCATACTGAAGACCAGAATCTTCGCTTTCGCCTCGCGTTGTTTGATACGGGAAATGAGTTCAAGACCACTGATTCCGGGTAAGGAGAGGTCAGTAATCACCACGTCAGGGTTGCATTCCTTAAAACGCTGATAGCCTTGGGCTCCATCTGTCGCTTTTGCGACCACTTGCAAGCCAGATTGCTTTGCCAACAGCGCGCGATAGCCTTCGCGGACGATAGCGTGATCATCAACCAGCAAAATTCTGATCGTTGCCATAAGGGTCATGTCTGTGCCTCAGTAATGGAATGAATCGGCAGCCATGCATGAACAATCAGGCCGTGGGGTTGCGCGATGACTAAGGTTAGTTGTCCATCCAAAGAGGTAACACGCTCGCGAATGCCAAGCAGGCCAATACCAGAAACCTCGGCAAAGGGAAGTTCTGTTGCGCTGCCGTCGTCTTCGACGGTCAAGGCTGACTGTATCTGCGGTGATTACCAGAGTAACCTTCGCGTTCGCCGCCATCGAATGTTTAGCAATATTGGTCAGGCATTCCTGAGTAATTCGAAACAACGTAATCGTCAACGGCTCTGGCAGCAATGCGCAATCACCGGTTTATGTTCAATTGATAACGAATTTTGCCGCCGCTACGCGCATTCCACCCTGATACCAGACTGGTGAGACTAGCGGCAAGCCCCAGTTCGTCGAGCTCGGCAGGTCGCAAATGCCTTAATAGATCCCGCACGTTATCCAGCATATGTTGGGTAATCCGGCTGATATGATCGGCTTCAGCCACTAACACCGGGCATTGTTGTTCTGCCGTGAGGGCAATGGATGCGGCAACAGCATTGATCGCGGCCAGACATTGGCCAAACTCGTCGTGTAGTTCCCGAGCCAGATAACGGCGCTCTTCCTCCTGAAGATTGATCAGCTTCACTGCCAATTTTTGACGTTCGGCAAGTAATTGCTGCTGACTTGCCGCAAGTTGATTGATTGCTTTGGCGGTACGTTGCCATTCGATGAGTTCGAACGGTGGCAGCCGATAAGCTAAATTGCCTTTTTCCATATTTTCCAGTCCGGCGACAATGATTCGGGCCGGTCGTAAGGCACGGCTGATGCTCAGATATACCAACAAACAGACGGCCAAAACGGTGGTAGCTGAAAGTCCCAGCAAGCTACAGATATTTTCCCAAGCTTGGGCGATTTCCATCTCGGCACTGGGTATAACCGTCAGTGAGCCATAAACCCGGCCATTGAATACAATCAGTCGTGTTATCTCAAAACCGGGATTGAAAAGCCGTCGGTAAAAGGTCTCGAAACCATCCGGCCAGTTTAGATCAGCCAGTTTTGCGCCGTTGCAAAGGCTGCGAGCCGTATTGTCTTTTGCTACAAAACGAACACAAATCCCAGGCACGTTACCGGTCTGCTTCCATAGCTCAAAATCCGGAAAATGATTAGTTTGACTGAATCCGGAATTGATCCGTAAAAGCTGCAACTCCAGTTGCTTGCCAAGCGACTCCGTAGTTATTTGAGTAACCTGCCTGGCTTGCCGGTCACTGCGATACAGCACATAGGCGGTAGTGGCTAACAGACACATCAGGGCAACAAGCGTAATGCGGGATAATAAATGGAATTGTAGATTCATGGTAAGCCTGCTTGGCCGAATGCCGGTTCTGGAGAATCCGGTGATGACGGCATTATAAGTGGCGTTAAACAGCATTGAATAGCCACTCGCTTAATCACGGGCAAATTGCCCGTACTTTGCGGGCAAATCTCGGCTTAACTATAACTATCGATTTATTAAACTATCAATCGTCGGCATTCACGACAAGCCACTACTTTTGGAGAAGCTCCCATGATTGCAAAATTGAACGTTACCAAAATCATCACTGCCAATGTCAACCTGACCTGGGCTGCGATCAGCAGCATCGGCGGGCTTGAACGCTGGTTTCCTATGATTACCGGTTGCTCGGTGTCCGGTACAGGAGAAGGCGCAACACGGATTCTGACGTTAGCCGATGGTGCAAAAATTAAGGATCGCATCGAAGCTATCGATCATCAACTCAGGCGCTTACGATACACCAGAATCGAATCGCCATTTCCGGTACAAAGTTACTTGGGTACAGTAGAAGTCCGCAAGGTAAACGACGATTCCTCCGAAGTATCATGGACGGTAGAGTTTGATGTACAAGAAGAGCAACGGGATGCAATGATCGAGTTTTTGCACACTGTTCTAGCCAGAGGGCATTCAAGGTCTGGAACAGGATTTACAACAACCACAGCTTGTTTGATAACAAACTTGAGGAGAACACCATGAATAATCTGAAATTAACTCTACTAGCATTGACTTTAAGTCTGCTACTGTTAAGCAATGCCGATGCAGCACAGCGCATAGCCATTTTAAATTTTGAACTGAACGATATAACTTCCCTGCCCAACACACCGCAGGAACAACTGCGCACTGCGTCTATCCAGCCTTTGCTGGAGCAGGCGATAAGCCAAACGGGCGATGTCGAAATTATTCACATCAATACTGAGGCTCAATTAGCCGCCAATTCAAGCTTCGGTTATCTATTTCGCTTTAATGATCTTGCGGCCAAACTGGGTGAGCAGTTTGGCGCTGATTGGATTGTCGTTAATCAGCACAGCAAGCCCAGCTTTTTGTTTTCATATTTGATGGCACATGTGATTAATGTAAAGACCCAAACACTGGTCGCAAGCTACGCTATTGAACTTAAGGGCAACAATGAAAAAGTCACACAACGAGGCGTTAAATCGCTTGCCGATAAAATTCATACGCTGATTAACAAGTAGAATTAAGAAAGTTTGACAAGTTTTGTTAAGTGATTGATCATTGATAATTAATGCTTGCAGTTATAAATCTATTAACCGGAGACTTCCTTATTAATACCCAAAGCGAAGAGTCACTTGATAAAATTTTGCTACCCGGCAAGCCAATTGATCGTCAACTCGTGGCGGCAGAGTTTGAGCCTGTTAAACCTCACTGGGCATCGCAGAGTGGCTGCGATTCTGAAGGCTTATGGGTTGAATTTGAACAGCTTGGCAATACTTACCGGGTTTATTTTCCGCAATGGGAAGGTGAGCTTGGTTATGATAACGCGGGGCTTTATTCCGATCTTATAATCAAAGGGATTACCCAGCGTTGCCGCTGGCTTCCGCCCGGAATATTTGTCATGGGTTCGCCATCATCTGAAAAAAAGCGTCATGATAGCGAAACCCAACACCAAGTCACTCTTACTCAAGGGTTTTGGCTCGCAGATTCAGCGTGTACTCAAGCTTTATGGAAAGCTGTGATGGGCGATAATCCAGCATTTTTCACGACGAATGAAAACAATCCGGTAGAGCAAGTCAGTTGGGATGACGTGCAGAATTTCATAAAAAAACTTAATATCCTGATTCCAGGATTGGGTATTCAACTTCCGACAGAAGCGCAATGGGAATACGCTTGCCGTGCAGGAACGGCTACTCCATTCTCGTTCGGTGAAACCATTACATCTGAGCAGGTCAACTACGACGGTAATGTGCCTTATGCAGATGGAAAAAAAGGCGGGTGCCGGGAAACAACTGTCGAGGTTAAATCACTTCCAGCTAATTCTTGGGGACTTTATGAAATGCACGGTAATGTTTGGGAATGGTGTGCCGACTGGTATGACGATTTTTCTGTAATTCCGGTTATTGACCCTTTAGGCTCCGATACAGGTTCTTCGCGGGTATTACGCGGTGGCTCGTGGAGCAATCATGGCTGGCGGACACGTTCTGCTAACCGTGGTTGGTACGCACCTGTCAATCGTGACAATTACATCGGGTTCCGGTTTGTCGTAGGTCAAGCTTGATTTTTCCGGCTACCTGCTTAAGGTGGGACAAGCAGTCCGGATAAGACCACCCAAGTGTAACGAGTGGTGATCAGTGTGTATTAGAAAACCCAGTTAATAGAGACAGTTTATGAAAATCAATATGCCGGTCACCACTGTTGAATACCCCATAAAAGAGAACATCTCCATTGTTTCCAAGACTGACCTGAAAGGCGTGATTACTTATGCTAATGAGGACTTTGTACGAATAAGCGGATTTTCCAGGGAAGAACTGGTCGGTAAATCGCACAATATAGTGCGTCATCCTGACGTACCGGCAGAATTCTTTGAAGATATGTGGAAATCACTAAAAGCGGGGCGCCCTTGGACAGGTGTAGTCAAAAATCGCTGCAAAAACGGCGATTATTATTGGTTGCTAAACAATGTCGCCCCTTTCTACGAAAACGATCAACTGGTCGGCTACATGTCCGTCCGTCTCAAAGCCAGTCCTGAGCAAATCAAAGCGGCAAACGATACTTACCAGCTTTTCCGCGACGGCAAAGCGGGCGATCTGAAAATTCAGGATGGTAAAGTCGTCAAATCGACCCTGCTGGGAGAGCTCAATTTATTCAAGAATTTTACCGTCAAATCCCGTCTGACATTCATTATTTGCCTTCTGTCCCTACTGATGATGATCATTGGCGGCATGGGCTTGCAAGGCATGAGCAAGACTAACGAGGGCTTGCGTTCTGTGTATAAGGATCGCACGGTTACCATGGGCCTGATGTTCAACATCAGTGAACTACAGCGGGAAAATCTGATGCTTATCGCCACGGCCTTAGTCAATCCAAATCCCGAGGTAATACGGCAAAACGCTACTGAACTGGATCAAAACATCGCAGAGATCACCCGGCTCTGGGATTCATATCTGGCCAATCATTTGACACCCGAGGAAAAAAACCTGGCGGATTATTTTACCGAAAACAGCACTCGCTTCGTCCGAAAAGGCCTAAAACCAGCTATCGCGGCACTGCATGCCAATGACCTCGCTCTGACCGATAAGATCAGAAAGGAAGACATTAGCCCCCTCTACAAACAAGCTAACCAGTCTATTCGGGCGTTAATGCAATTGCAGATGGATGTCGCTAAAAAGGTTTATGAGGCGGCGCAATCTCGCTATGACCACACCCGCAACATTGCCATCGGGTTGATCCTGATGGGTATTGCGCTGGCTCTTTGGCTGGGTTTTACCCTGATTCGAGCTATTGTGTGTCCACTGGAAACTGCCATTAGTCACTTCGGTAAAATCGCCCAGGGTCACTACAACAACAGCATTAATATCGAATCTCACGACGAACTCGGTAAAGTGATGGCAGCTCTCAAGGCAATGCAAATCAAGTGCGGTTTTGATGTCGCAGAAGCCAAACGCATCGCCGATGAAAACCGCCGCATCAAGGTTGCTCTCGATAACGTCAACACTGGCGTAATGATTGCCGACAATACCCGTAACATCATTTACGCCAACAAATCGGTGATCGAAATACTCGGCAAAGCCGAGGAAGATATTCGCAAGCAACTACCTGATTTCTCAAGCGCTAATCTGGTCGGCACTAATATTGACAGTTTTCATAAGAACCCTTCGCATCAGGCACAGTTGCTCTCCTCACTGAACACCTCACATCCGGCTAGTATTGAGGTAGGTGGCCGCTCTATCGTGTTGACTGTCAGTCCTGTCATTAACGACGAAGGCCAACGACTGGGTACTGTAGCCGAATTGAAAGATCACACCATTGAAGAATTGGCAGAAAAAGAAGTTGATACAATACTACATGCTGCAATCATGGGCGACTTCAGTAAGCGCATCGAAATACAGGGCAAAGAAGGCTTCTTTAAACAGCTGGGCGAAGGACTTAACGAGCTTCTGAAAACTACTGAAAGTGGTCTCAATGACATACAACTCTTGCTATTTGCTTTGTCACATTACGATCTGACCGTAACAATCACCAATGACTATTCCGGCTGCTTCGCGCAAACCCAGTATGGGGCGAATATCACGGTGAAAAAACTCAAAGAATGCATCAATCAAATCAAGGAAGCCATTAGCGCCATTGACCCTCTGGATAAAGACAGTACATCGGATAACCAACATTTGTCGCATCGCACCGGCGAGCAAGCCTCCCAAGTTGGCGCCGACGCATTCAATATAACAGGCAAAGGTGTCGACGTGATCAGTCAAGTCGTCTTGAAGATGGATGAAATTAACGATTCTTCCCGCAAAATCGGGAGCATTATTCCGCTCATCGACGATATTGTGCTCCAGACTAAATTGCTTGCTCACACCGCAGCGATTGAAGCAACTCGTGTTGGAGAACAAGGTGGCGGCTTTGCTGCTGTCGCCGCAGAAATGCGTAACCTGGCACAACGAACGGCTAAGGCTACCGAAGAAATTAAAAATCTAATTGACGATTCGGTAAGTAAAGTCTCCGATGGCAGTAAATTGGTAACTCAAGCAAGTTTAACAATCGAAGAAATCGTTAATTCTATGCATGACGTTACAGTGATGATGACAGACATCAGCCAGGTCTCAACGGCACGAATGGCTTGTATTAAACACATCAATCAAGCCATAGAAAAATGGACAATTTGAATAACCCTACAGTTTTATAAAAGGCATTAAGTGTCTTGGTGTTAATATGTCAATAAATAATTTGTCTCAGCTTAATTTGATACCTTGGCTAGTTGTATCCGCTACTTGAGACTCAAGTGCATATTTGGAGAAATTGAATATGAAGTTAAACGATAATAAAATCTCTAATTGGTGCAAGATTCCATTTATTTTGCTTTTACCATTAATACTGAGTACTTGCTCGCTAGTTTATAAAAAAACCGGCGATGTGTTGATCAGTTTCGCGGAAGACGAAACAGTACCCTATGTATTAGCAAGCAATGATCTCGATCTTGGTTGTGCGATGTCAAAAGCTTTTACGCCCTTCATTTTAAGTTTTTCCCGAGTAACCACCCCTCCTAACGAACTGGCAATTATGTTGTATTTATTAGCCGGTAGCTGTTCAGAAGTTATGGCTTGGGAAGAGGAGTTGCGTTACTTGCGAGCGGTGTATTCTAAAAATGTACTGGAAGCTCAAGATGCCCGGATTGCCCAAAAAAGATTTCTTAATCAAGCGGCCCGCAGGCAATTAGCCGGTTATAACAGCTTGGTATTAGCTATTGCAGAGCCAGGCGGTGAATGCCCGGTATTTGATTCCGATAATGCTGAACTTTATTGGTTGATCGGTCTTTTAGACGGCTTGCAAGCTATGCTTAATGATTTAGCTTCCGAAGGTAGCGCAAATGTTCCACTGGATATCGCGTCTAAAGTAGGTCGAGGCGCAAGTTGTTTGAATAATGAAAAGTGGTGGGGCTTACCCAAGGCAATCCAGGCAGCTATTTGGGTGACTATTCCAGGCGATAAACCTGCCGATGTCGACCCGTTAAAAATATTGGATCAATCAATGCAAATTGGTTTGCAACAAGGTGTGCTGATTACTCAGGTATTAGGCGCTCAAATCCAAATGGGGCTGGGCCATACAGATCAGGTAAAAGCCATTATTCGTCGTCATCAGGAGACAAAAACGCAAACTCCCTCATCGTCGACATTTAGATTGTTGGACGAATTTACTAGCCTGCAATTACAAGCTATTTCAGATCGCTTATGGACTGAAGCCACAGGTAAGCGCACGCCTATCTCCGGATTAGGTACTTTTTGGGACGATCCAAAAAAAGCTGTAGATACCATTAATATAGACGATATGCTCAGATAACATCCCTTTAAGGGATGTTATCTGTCCCGGCTTAAGTTGGTAGCCGTGCTGTAATAAGTTGTAGAGGTAATTTGACAATCAATGCAGGCTGTAAAGGAATTTTTTATAAACAATACTCTGTCGGGCAAATTACTATTTCATGACAGATAGAAAAAAACGAGGTATTTGCTCATGAACATTTTAAATAACATCGTATCCAGGTTATCAATAGGTTTTATTTTGTCAGCGGGCGCCGGTATTGCCGTTGCTGAGACAAAAAGCCTGTGTGTTTTTGATATGCTCGGCGCCAATGGCCCTTTTTTTGCTGAAATGAAGGATTACAAAACAGCGGCACTCGCCTGGGGTGTTGACTTTACACTTAAACCCCATACCAATGAGCGCGTAGCTGCAGAAGATTTTAAGGCAGGCACATGCGATGCTGTCATTTTTACCGGCATTCGGGCACGCCAGTTTAATGCTTTTACAGGCAGTATAGATGCTATTGGCTCAATTCAGGATTATGGCTTGTTAAAATCGACCATTAGCACGATCAGTTCAAAAAAAGCTGAAAAATTAATGTTTAATGACCCCTATGAAGTCGTGGGCATTCTACCTGCCGGTGCAGCTTATATGTTTGTCAGAGACCGTACGGTAGATACTGTAGGCGAATTAGCCGGTAAACGGATTGCTATTTTGGACTCAGATCCTGCCCAGACTGAAATGGTCACTTTTGTTGGCGCTTCACCTGTGAGTACGACAATTGCTAATATGTACAGCGAATTTAATAATGGCTCCGTAGATGTGACCTATGGGCCTGCGATTATGTATGAAGCGATGGAGCTTTACAAAGGCTTGGAACCCAAAGGCGGAGTTATTCAGTTTTCACTGGCACAACTTACGCTTCAAATCGTCATTCGAAAAGCTAATTTTCCGGAAGGATTTGGTCAAAATTCGCGTGACTTCGCTTTGAGCCGGTTTGATAGATTGGTTGAGGTTATCGGAAATACAGAGCGTAAAATTCCTCAGAAGCTCTGGATTAATATTCCTGAAAATGATAAGACCAGCTATAACGAAGTGTTTAGACAAGCCCGGATCAGGCTTCGAGGAAAAGGTATTTATAACGATAAAATGCTGACCATCATGAGAAGATTGCGCTGTGAAAAAAGCCCGCAGTTGCCCGAGTGTACTGCTGCTGATAAAGAATAGTTTAAGTATGTTAGATAAATTTCTTCGGCGTAGCTGGCAGGAGTGGATATCTTCACTACCGGTTTTTTTACTGTTGATAACCATTGTTTTTGCAGGTAATGGTGAAAAAATACACGCCCAGTTACTTAAAGCAGGAGAATCGATCTGGCAGGATTACTTTACACTAAGAGGTGACATCCCAATTCCCGGCTGCAATGTCAATCCTGATATTGAGCTGGAATTGAATAAGCTCGCAGCCGAAACGGATAAGCTGGACGATCTGTTTGATGACCAACCTTTTGATAGAGAGGCAGCCCGTGCTTCCTTGGAAGGTGCCCGGCAATTGTGTGTTAAAAAGCATCAGCTAGCGGAACAAAACCGGGCAAGAATAACCCCAGCCGTTATTGTTTTTCGTAACCTTGAAACCAGCGTAGCGGCAGTCAGTATTTTTGCGTTTGAAAAAACTCGTTTCATTCTGGCATTGATGGTTTTTATTTGTGCCATTACCTGCGCTGTCAGCCAACGTCATATCGCATTTAGACCTGTAACAACACTGCTAGATAATCGTATTTCCTGTGCAGCACAGTTTTTGGGCAATCTTATACTGGTTATTTCTGCCTGGGTGTATCGAACCAGTGTTTACCAATCATCAGCCGTAGTTGATCACCCCGAAATTTATCCTACAGTTATTATCGGTTTTTTGGCATTATGCGGCATTAACCTTTATCAGCTTGTTAAACCGCGACAGGGTCTTAAGTCTGGCGGGAAATTAGTTAACGCTTTGTCGGCTATACCACTCTACATCATCATGGCTATTGGTGCGGGTAGTTACTTTTTCCTGGTTGAAGGTAATGCTGCGGGCCTGGCAATTTTCTTTAGTTTATTATTTGATCAAGCGGGCTTGTTCCTGAATATCGGCCTATACATTTGGGTGGGCATGTTACTCGCGCAAACTTGTCTGGGAGAACTGGTTTTTTATATTCTCAGACCCTGGCGTATGTCGCCTGAATTGTTGGCCTTTGTGGCTATTGTGATAATGGCCGTACCCACCGCGTATACAGGCGCTTCCGGCATTATTATTATTGCGTTGGGTGCAACGGTTTATAAAGAATTACGTCGCGTCGGCGCGCGCAGGCAACTGGCTTTAGCAACTACGGCCATGACCGGTAGTGTTGCTGTAGTCCTTAGGCCTTGCCTTTTAGTGGTAATGATTGCTGCCTTAAATAAAGAAGTCGTAACTGACCAATTATTTAGTTGGGGTCTAAAAACATTTATGACTTCAATAGTGGTATTTTTCCTTGTTATGCTTATTTCAAAACGTGAAAAAATTCTAATTGCACCCTTGCCGGGCGCGTTTAGGTCTTCTTTAAAAATGCTTGTCAAATTGCTTCCGTACGCAGCCATTACGCTAACAATTGTTTTGGGATACATTTTTTTATTAAATGCCTATCTGGATGAATTTTCTGCGCCAGTTATATTGCCAGTGATAATTCTGAGCTTGGTCATTTATGAAAAACTTTTTGCTTATAATCCTCTGGCTGACCGGCGGGAACAGAAAATACACAACCTTGAATACGAAATCAGATATGCTACTTCTGAGGCAACCATTCATATCGGCGCACTACTGATGCTTATGGCGCTTTCTTTTGTATTAGGTGGTGTTATAGAGCGCTCTGGATTGTTAAATGCTTTGCCGGAATACTTTGGATCAATCTGGACGACTCTGGGTTTTTTGATTGTTGTTTTAGTGGGTATTGGCGCCTTAATGGATCCATACGGAGCTGTAGTGTTGGTTAGCGGCACGGCGGCCCAAATCGCCTATAAAAATGGCATCAACCCCATCCATTTCTGGATGATGGCTTTAGTTGCCTTTGAGGTCGGTTATTTAAGCCCGCCAGTGGCGCTGAATCAATTATTGTCACGGCAGGCAGTTGGGGAAAGAGAGGTTGCCAAGGGGGCTCTGGAAGGTGATAGTTTCTGGTACCGGAATGAAAAAACATTGCTGCCATTGGTGACAATGGGTACAACTTTACTACTGGTCGCTATTGTACCCATTTTGGTAGGCCTATATTTTGCCTAAGCGAGTTTCAAACGACCGTCCATAACGGGGTGATCAACTTATCCGGCGATCAACAAGTATGGAACGGCAAAAAAATTAAAGTCATTTTATTAAATGAAACCAGCCCCGATGCAACAGAAATATCAGCCAATGAATCAATGGCTGAAGCTGATTTTTTCAACTTTGCGGGTATTTGGGAAAACCGCGACGACATCAATCAGGAATCCATACGCGCTAAGGCATGCCGGAAATGATCGAATCAATAGTGGGAGCGGCTTTAGCCACGAACTAAAACGGGCGATTGATTTTGACTTGCTAAAGCAAGAATTAAGCGCGTCTATTGTTGAAGGGCCGCAAGAGCGTTATCAGCTCAACTGGCCGGGTAAGAGTGAAGCCTTATTAACCGCCAATGCACCCATTGCCAAAACCCTGCGCCCTTGTCGTGAGGAAAGCGTAGATTTTGACAGCACGCAAAACCTGTTTATCGAAGGCGATAACCTGGATGCGCTCAAGCTGTTGCAGGAAACCTATCTGGGCAAGGTCAAGATGATTTACATCGACCCGCCCTACAACACCGGCAAGGAATTCATCTACGACGACGATTTTAGCGAAAACACCGCCAGTTATTTCCAGCGTTCCAACCAGAAAGACGAAGCCGGACAGCGCATGGTCGCCAACACCGAGACCAATGGCCGCTTTCATTCTGATTGGTTAAGCATGATGTACCCGCGTTTGAAACTGGCGCGGAATTTGTTGCGGGACGATGGAGTTATTTTTATTTCGATTGATGATAATGAGCAGGCGAATCTTAAGCGGCTTTGTGATGAGGTGTTTGGGGAGGATAATTTTTTAACGCAACTTATATGGAAAAAAGCATATGGAGGCGGAGCTAAATCAAAGCATTCTGTTGTTTTGCATGAATATATTTTGATGTATGCAAAGCTAAAAGAGTCAATCGGAGAGATTGAGCTTCCACCGAACGATGATGTCTTGAAATATTACAAATTCAAAGATTCAAAATTTGAACAAAGAGGCCCGTTTAGAAAGCAACCTCTTGCTACTAACAGCATGGATGAAAGACCTAATCTCAGATTTCCAATCAAGTACGGAACGCACGAGATATGGCCTGAGAAGCAATGGCAATGGTCACAAAATCGTGTAGAGCAAGCAATTCAAAATGATGAATTGGTTTTTACTCAAAAATCTGATGGTTGGACAGTAGATTACAAGCAATATTTAAAAAATGAAGAAGGGGAAGTGAGAGGTTCTAAACTTTATAGTTTGCTAGAAGGCCCTTACACTCAAATTGGTACAGCTGAAATTAAGGAGATTTTTGGCGAAGGCAAGATGTTCACTTTTCCTAAACCCTCAGGGTTAATCAAGCACATCCTTAGATGTTTTGAGACAGATAGTATAGTGATGGATTTCTTTTCAGGATCAGCAGTTACAGCCCACGCCGTTATGCAACTCAACGCCGAAGATGCTTCGTCAGGCTCAGAACAGGCTGGCAAACGCAAGTTCATCATGGTGCAACTACCCGAAGCCTGCGACGAAAAATCCGAAGCCTACAAGGCAGGCTACCAAACCATCGCCGAAATCGGCAAGGAACGCATCCGCCGCGCCGGTAAAAAAATACTGAACGCTCTGGGTGTGGAAAATTTGGAGGGGAATAGTGTGGGAGAGGCTTTAGCCTCGACTAGCCCCTCTTTAAGAGTCGAGGCTAAAGCCTCTCCCACAAATACCTCACTCACAAAAGCAACCCTTCCGGACATCGGCTTTCGTGTCTTGAAAATCGACAGCTCCAACATGAAGGATGTTTACTACACGCCCGATGCTGTCCAACAAACCCATCTTTTTGATCAGGTCGACAATATCCGCGAAGGCCGCACCGCTGAAGATTTGCTGTTCCAGGTGCTGCTGGATTGGGGGGTCGATTTAACTCTGCCTATCACTAAGGAAACCATAATTGTTAAGGATGAAGGGGGGAAGAATGAAAAGCGGCAGTTCATCCCTCAGCCTTCATCCTTTAAGGACTACCAAGTTTTCTTCGTCGATGATAACGCCCTGGCAGCTTGTTTCGATACTGACATTAACGAGGCCTTCGTCAAGGAACTTGCCGCCCGTCATCCGCTCCGGGTGGTGTTCCGTGATGACGGTTTTGCCAGCGCGATAGCGTGAAGATCAACATCGAGCAAATCTTCAAGCTCATCTCGCCTACCACTGAAATTAAAACCCTTTAGAACAATGATAGAAAAGCATGTTGTAGGTTGCGCCGCATACTTTAAACCTTTTGAGTGGATATTATGAACAAAGACCTGACCAATTCTTCCGTTGATCGTCACAACATCCTGAATAATCCCTACGCCCTGGCTGAAATTGAGAAGGCTGCCGGGATTCAGGGTATTCCCTTCGAGGGTAAGACTGTTCTGCTTAAGGAGCAGGTGGCCGCCTTTTTTGATGTAACATCACGAACCATTGATAACTACATTGAGAAATGTGGCGAAGAGTTGCGTCAAAACGGTTATGAGGTTTTGCGTGGTAACAGACTGAAAACACTTAAAACGTCTCTACAAAATTTGCCTGATCACGAAATTGATTTCGTTACCAAAACCACCGTACTTGGTGTGTTCGATTTTCGCTCTTTTCTTAATCTGGCTATGCTGGTTTCTGAAAGTGAGCGGGCGAAATTATTGCGGCAGGCGATTCTGGATATTGTCATTGACACTATTAACCAACGTACCGGTGGCGGCACTAAGTATATTAACCAGCGTGATGAAGATTTTCTGCATTCTGCCTTTATTGAGGAAAACTATCGTAAAGAGTTTACCGATGCCTTGAAAGATTGCGTTGAGATGGGCAATTTTAAATATGCCGTATACACCGACAAAATTTATGTCAGCATCTTCCGTGAGAAGGCGAAGGAATATCGGAAAATACTAAAACTTGAAGACAAAGATCATGTCCGCTCAACTTTTTATTCGGAAGTGTTGGATCTGATTGCCGCTTACGAGTGCGGATTCGCTGATCTTCTCCAGCAAGAAGCTAAAACAAAAGGCCGTAAACTCAAACCTTCGGAAGTAGATATTCTGTTTAAAACCTTTGAAACTCAGAGCCACTGGAAGCCGCTCATTGAAAAAGCACGAATGAAAATGGCAAGTCGCGATCTGGCGTTTCGAGATGCGTTGCATCATCAGTTAAAAGAGTATGTTACACCGCTTCAGCGGGATGAATTTGAACGGTTTATCGGTGAAAGAAGCCAAGAATTGGCTGAACGTTTGGTAGATGCCAAGGATGTCATGAAACGTCTTAAGGATCGTGACTAATGGCAGTAGTTTATCTGACCATTGAACAGGCAATTGATACTCACCGGAAAACGGTGGAAGTGAGCGGTGGCGGCACGCTTGAGCATCTCGATTTAGGTAAGCTGGAAAGCGTACTGGAGCATATCCAAAACGATGAGTATTACCCTACCTTTGAAGACAAACTTACCCATCTGTTTTTTAGCGCCAATAAATTCCATTGTTTTGCCGATGGCAATAAACGTATAGCCATTACCTTATGCACGCAAATGCTATTGTTTAATGGCTATCTTTGTTGTACCAGCCGGTTTTTGCACGAGATGGAAAACATCAGTTATCACGTCGCTGCCGGAAACATTGATAAAGATTTATTGCATGAGATCATAACGGCCTTTCTTGCCGAAGAAATGGATGATGAGGGATTAAAACTGAAAATTGTTAACGCCATGTCCGGGAACGATAATGAAACTTAAGTTTAAGAAACAGGCGTACCAGACCAATGCCGTCGAAGCCGTGGCGGATTGCTTTGCCGGACAACTGCCAACCAGTGGCATTCAATACCGTGTCGATCCTGGCCGGGCTAAAAAGGGCGGACAGCAAAGTTTGCTGGATGAGTCTGGCTTCAGAAATTCTGAGATTGCCCTCACACTGCCCCAATTGCTGGAAAATATCCATACCGTCCAACGCCACCAAAACCTGCCGCTCTCTGCTGCGTTGGTTAACGATAAAAAAACCGGTTGCCCCATCAATCTCGACATTGAGATGGAAACCGGCACCGGCAAAACTTATTGCTACATCAAAACTGTGTTTGAGTTGAACAAACGCTATGGCTGGAGCAAATTTATCGTGGTCGTGCCCAGCATCGCGATTCGTGAAGGCGTGTGTAAATCCTTAAGCATAACGGCTGAACACTTTCTGGAGGACTACGGCAAGCGTATCCGCTTTTTTATTTATAACTCCAGGCAACTGCACAACCTGGAAAGCTTTTCCTCCGATGCGGGGATCAATGTGATGGTTATTAACGTCCAGGCGTTTAATGCCACCGGCAAGGATGCCCGCCGCATCAATGAAGAGCTGGATGAATTCCAATCCCGCCGTCCCATTGACGTCATCAAGAGCAACCGCCCCATTTTGATACTCGATGAACCGCAAAAGATGGAGGGAACGAAAACGCTGGAATCCTTCAAGGGCTTTAACCCCCTGATGATTTTGCGTTACTCAGCCACTCACAAAACCGAACACAATAAAATTCATCGACTCGACGCGCTGGATGCCTATAACCAGAAACTGGTGAAAAAAATATCCGTGCGCGGTATTTCGGTCAAAGGTCTTAGCGGAATCAACGCTTATCTGTATCTGGGCGGTATTGAGATATCGACCAGCAAACCGCCGGTTGTCGGGGTTGAGCTGGAAATCAAACAAAAATCAGGCATTAAACGGGTGCTGCGCAAACTGTACAAGGGTGACAATCTGTTCGACCTTTCCGGTGGACTGGATCAATATAAAGGCTTCGTGGTCGCCGATATTAATGCCAATACCAATACGCTGAGCTTTACCAATGGTGAAGAACTCAGGGTCGGTGAGGTTACCGGCGATGTCAACGAAGCCGCGCTACGCCGCATCCAAATCCGCGAAGCCATTAAAGCCCATTTCGAAAAAGAGCAAATGCTGTTTAATGACGGTATAAAGGTGCTGTCCCTGTTCTTCATTGACTCAGTAGCCAAATATCGATGCTATGACGAAAACGGGGAAACTTCCGGCGAATACGCCCAAATCTTTGAAGAGGAATACACCAGTCACCTTAATGAAGTCCTGACGCTGGATGATAATCCGTACAATGATTATCTAAAGGGTATTGAGGTGTCCAGAACCCATGAGGGCTATTTCTCAATTGATAAAAAATCCAAGCGCCTGGTTGATCCCGCGACAGGGAAAAAATCTAATGAAACCGATGACGTGGATGCTTATGACCTGATCCTGCGTAAGAAAGAGCAACTGCTACAATTTGCAGAACCGGTTCGCTTCATTTTTTCCCACTCCGCACTACGCGAAGGCTGGGATAACCCCAATGTCTTCGTTATCTGCACTCTTAAGCATAGCGATAATATGATCTCCCGCCGCCAGGAAGTCGGTCGCGGTATGCGGCTTTCGGTCAATCAAACGGGCGACCGTATGGATAACCCCGCCACTGTTCATGATGTGAATGTTCTCACCGTGGTGACCAGCGAGAGTTACACAGAGTTTGTCACCGGTCTGCAACGCGACATTAGTGAGTCGCTGTCAGAGCGTCCCCGCTTCGCGGATGAAAAATACTTCACTGGCAAAGTGCTTAAAACGGCAGCTGGCGATGTAGAGGTTACGCCACAACTTGCCAAGCAAATTTATAAATATTTGCTGAAAAATGACTACACCGATGCTGACGATAAAATCACACTCTGCTTATCACGATGCCAAAAAAGGAAGGGCAGCTTGCCGAGTTGCCGCCGGAACTGGCAGTTCATATCGAACAAGTGTTTCAGCTAATTGATAGCGTCTTCAGTGATGCTCAATTACCGCCCATTGACAATGGTCGCAATGCCAAAACTAACCCACTTAATGCCAATTTTGACAAGAAAGAGTTTAAGGCGCTTTGGAATCGCATCAACCACAAAGCCGCTTATGTCGTCGATTTTGAAACACCTGAGCTGATCAAGAAATGCGTGGTTGGCCTGGATAAAGAATTGCGTGTAAGCCCTTTGCAATACACCATCCAACGAGGTGAACAAACCGACGAGACAACTTATGAGGCCGTCAAACAAGGTGAATCGTTTCAGATTAAAGAGACTTTGACGGAGTCGAATAAGGCCTCTATCCATTCTGCTGTCAAATATGACCTCATTGGTAAACTGGCGGAAGAAACTAAACTTACCCGGCGTACCATTGCCGGCATTCTCCAAGAGATTAATAACGCGGTATTCGACCAATTTAAAACCAATCCGGAAGACTTCATCGCTAAAACATCGCGGCTGATTAATGAGCAAAAAGCCACCGTCATCGTCGAGCATCTGGCTTATGATACGATTGCCGAAACTCACAGCCTGGACATTTTTACCCAAGACAAACGGAAGGTGGATTTTAGCAAGACCGGTGATAAATTGAATCGGCACATCTACGATTACGTATTTACCGACTCTGATAATGAACGCACCTTCGTCAAAGAACTTGATACCAGTAAAGAAGTGGTTGTCTATGCCAAGCTGCCGAAAGGCTTTTTCATCCCGACACCGCTAGGCGACTACAACCCGGATTGGGCTATTTCCTTCAAAGAAGGCACGGTAAAGCATATCTACTTTATCGCCGAAACCAAAGGATCGATGTCGTCGATGGATTTAAGAAAAATCGAGGAATGTAAAATCGATTGTGCGCGGAAGTTTTTCGCCAAAATTACTTCTGAACAGGTCAAATATGATGTTGTTGATAGCTATGGCAAGTTGATGGAATTGGTAAAGTAATGAAAACAATTTACCAGTGGCGAACTTCTGGAAGACTTATCAATTATACGATGGAAAATTTTGGAAGATTATCAACTTCGGAAACCTCGAATTGCACTAAGTACCGATGAGTTAAAAGCTAACTCAAACTTCAACCAATTACATAACAACAAACCTATGAATCTTTATCCATTATTACGCCCCCTGTTATTTTCACTAGATCCGGAAACCGCTCATGAAGTAACACTTAAGATGTTAAACATTGCGCATGTTTCCGGCTTGGGAAAACTGATCTACCCTGCTATTGAAGATAAGCCCGTGAACACCATGGGACTCAGCTTTAAAAATCCTGTAGGCCTTGCGGCCGGCATGGATAAAAACGGTGATTATATTAATGCGCTGGCCGCATTAGGTTTTGGTTTTGTTGAAATAGGTACGGTGACACCGCGTCCGCAACCGGGCAACCCTAAACCGCGCCTGTTCAGGCTCCCGGAACATCAGGCCATTATCAATCGCATGGGCTTTAATAATCTGGGGATAGACCACTTGCTGAGCCAGGTAAAACAAAGCAACTTCAACGGTATTTTGGGCATCAATATCGGTAAAAATGTCGACACCCCGATTGAAAATGCGGTCGACGATTATTTAATCGGTTTACGCAAGGCCTATACGTCTGCCAGTTACATTACCCTTAACATTTCTTCGCCAAACACTAAAAATCTGCGTCAGTTGCAGCAGGGTGATGAAATAAAATCCCTGATTGCCGTCTTAAAAGAAGAACAGCTTAAGCTGCAACAAGAACACGGTTATTATGTCCCTTTGGCCATAAAAATTGCTCCGGATCTGACCGCCGATGAAATAACCCATATTGCCGGATTGTTACTGGAATTTGAAATAGACGGTGTGATTGCCACCAACACGACTATAGCTCGTGAGATGATCGCAGATCATCCACTCGCCCATGAAGCGGGGGGCTTAAGTGGCGCACCGGTTAAAGACAAGTCTACGCTAGTTGTGCGTGGATTAGCGGCTGAATTACAAGGAAAAATCCCGATTATTGCAGCAGGTGGTATTTTAAGTGCAACTGATGCGCAAGAAAAATTAAAGGCCGGTGCAAGCTTGGTACAAATTTACAGTGGCCTCATTTATCGCGGACCCCAGTTGATAGAAGATATTGTTAAAAGCCTATGATTTATAAATCTTTCCATTTTTAAGTGATATAGCGCTTACAGCTAGGGCGTCAGGCAATTACTACGAAGAATATTCATTCTTGGAAATTGCCTGAATCAACCATAGCCCTGCGGGTTTTTAGTTTGCCAGTTCCAGGTATCTGCTACCATATCATCCAGATTTTTTTCAACTTTCCAGTTAAGCTCTTTTAATGCCAAGTCAGGATTAGCAAAACATTCTGCAAGATCCCCTGCTCTACGCGGAGAAACTTTATAATTAATCGTTTTACCGGTTACTCTTTCGAAAGCATTGATCATTTCCAGGACACTGTAACCACGGCCGGCACCCAGATTATAAGCCCTACAACCACCTGCTTCGAAATTTTCGCTGTCCAATGCGGCTATGGCCTTGATATGACCTTTTACCAGGTCAACCACATGGATATAATCCCTGATACCAGTTCCATCCCGCGTCGGATAATCATCACCAAATACCGATAATTGCGTTAATTTACCAATGGCAACCTGTGCAACATAAGGCATCAGGTTATTGGGTATACCATTGGGATCTTCACCAATCAAGCCACTCTCGTGCGCACCTATCGGATTAAAATAGCGTAGTAAGGCGATTTTCCAAGGGGATTCAGTTTGATTGGTTTTATCTGCCGCCGACAAGTCTCTTAGAATATCCTCAATCATGGCTTTTGAGCGGCCATAAGGATTAATGGCGCCAAGAGGAAAATCTTCACTGTACTGAGTACTGGAAGATTCGCCATAAACGGTAGCCGAAGAACTGAAGACCAATTGCTTAACGTTGGCATCGCGCATCACTTCAGCAAGTACCAGCGTTCCGTAGACGTTATTATGATAGTACAGTAGCGGTTGTTCACAGGATTCGCCAACGGCCTTTAAACCGGCAAAATGAATTACCGTGGCGGGTGATTCTTTGGCAAAAATTTCAGTTAACGCTTGTTTATCACGAATATCGGCCTGATAAAAAGTCAGTGATTTGCCAGTGATCTGTTGCACCCGTGACAATGATTCGGGTTTGCTATTGCACAAATTATCAACCACGATAACCTTGAAACCTGCTTGCAGTAATTCGACGCAAGCATGGCTACCGATATAACCTGCACCGCCGGTTACCAGTACCGTCTTATTATTCATAACTACTTATCCGCTACTTGATTATTTTGAGTTTTATCAGATGTACGCGACGGTTATCCGCTCTAATCACTTCAAATCGCATATTATCTACTACCAGACTTTCACCTTTTTTAGGCATGTGTTCGAGCTCACTTACAAGGAAACCGCCGATAGTATCGTATTCATCCGTAGCCAACTGTGTGGAAAAATAGTCATCAAATTCTTCAATAGGCATCAAAGCTTTTATCACGAATTCATTTGCGCTACGCTGAAAAATATAACCTTCGTCTTCATGATCGTCGTGCTCGTCTTCAATTTCACCCACAATTTCTTCTAACACATCTTCAATGGTGACCAAGCCCGCAGCCTGGCCATATTCATCGACAACAATCGCCATGTGATTACCATTGGTTCGCAATTCCTTAAGCAATACATTTAAACGCTTGCTTTCCGGCACAACACAGACGGGGCGCATTATTTCCTGGATCGTCATGGTTTTATTTTGTAATACACGCGCCAGTAAATCCTTGGCTAACAGGACACCCACCACTTTACTACGATCTCCATCAATCACAGGATAACGGGAATGACCAAACTCGATGACCAGTGGCAATATAGTTTCCAGTTCGGCCTCTTTTGGCACGACAACCATTTGAATGCGGGGAATCATAATATCCCTTACCCGCATTTGCGATACCTGCAATACACCTTCAATCATGGATAAAGCGTCTGTATCCAATAGCCGGTTTTCCCTAGCTTCTCGCAGTATGCCAAGAAGTTCATCCAAATCTTGCGGCTCCCCGGAAAATAGGTGGCTGATTCTTTCCACCCAACGTTTCCGAGGGGCGTTTCTACTTGGAGGTTGCTCATCGCTCATTCGTCATTGTCCTGTGTATAGGGGTTTTTTATGTTTAAGGTGTTCAAAATGGTTATTTCCTTGCTTTCCATAAGCTCGGCCTCATCATCGTCGATGTGATCGTAGCCTAATAAATGCAAGATGCCATGGACTATAATGTGCGCCCAATGATCTGTTAAAGCTTTATGTTGTTCGAACGCTTCTTTTTCCAGGACCGGGGCGCATATCACTAAATCGCCCAGTAAATTCAGCTCAATGCCTTCAGGTACTTCAACGGGAAAACTGAGAATATTGGTGGGGCCTTTTTTATGGCGGTATTGTTGATTGAGTTCAGCGCTTTCTTCTTCATCGACAATACGCACAACGATCTCAGTGTCTTGATTGAAGCCTTCCAGTGCAGCATCAACCCAGCGTTGAATTTGTTCCTGATCAGGTTGACCGTTTGACTTAAAAATGGTCTGGATTTCGATTTGATTCATAGATCGGCTTTGTTTTTTTGCTCATACGCTTCATAAGCGGAAACAATGCGCTGCACTAACGGATGCCTGACGACATCCCGTGTCCCAAAAAAAGTAAAACTAATACCTTCAATATCTTTCAGAACTTCAAGCACATGCCGTAAGCCGGACATTTTTTCTGAAGGCAAATCTACTTGCGTAATATCACCCGTGACAACGGCAGTAGAGCCAAAACCGACGCGAGTCAGGAACATTTTAATCTGCTCTGTCGTGGTATTTTGTGCTTCATCCAGAATAATAAAGGCGTCATTCAATGTTCGTCCACGCATAAAAGCCAGAGGTGCAACTTCTATAATGCCTTTATCAATCATTTTTTCAACCCGTTCAAAGCCGAGCATTTCATACAAGGCATCATAAAGAGGCCGCAAATAGGGATCGACTTTTTGCGCCATGTCCCCCGGTAAAAAGCCCAATTTTTCACCGGCTTCCACCGCAGGCCGCACCAGAATTATTTTACGGACTTTTTCATTTTGCAAGGCATCAATTGCACAGGCAACAGCCAAATAAGTTTTACCCGTTCCGGCAGGCCCCACGCCAAAATTTATATCATGAGAGACAATTTTTCTTAAGTAAGCTTGCTGATTCGCTCCCCTACCTTTAATCATCCCTATTTTTGTTTTAATCGCGATATTAGGTTCCGCTACCGTTTCCGAAGTGTCTAACATCTCGTCAATAGAGGCGTCCTGCATGGCTAAATGAATCAGTTCGGCTGTTAATTCTTCTTTTTCTGTACTGGCAAATAGTTTCTGCATAACAGCGCACGCCGCCTTGACTGAGCACTCTAAACCGGTCACTTTAAATTGGTTGCCGCGATTGGCTATTTCAACCTGAAGACGTTTTTCTATTTGCCGCAAATGCGTATCTAACTGGCCACAAAAATTGGATAATCTGCCGTTATCGGCAGGGAGCAAAGAAATTTCCTGTGAAGTCATTATGATAAATCAGTTTTGGACAATAATTTTATCGACAGAAGCCTCAACCAGGCGGCCTCGTAAAGAATTAGGCAGCGCTTCCGCAATCAGTACATCGACAAATTGTCCTGCCAATCTGGGATGACCGATAAAATTGACTACCCGGTTATTTTCAGTTCTTCCCTGCATTTGCAACGGATTCTTTTTAGATTGTCCTTCGACTAAAACAGTCTGCACGGTACCAATCATGCTGTTTGAAATAGCCGCAGCCATTTCATTAATACGATTTTGAAAACGTTCCAGACGCTGTTTTTTTACTTCCGCGGGTACATCATCAGGCAAATCAGCTGCGGGTGTTCCGGGGCGTTGGCTATAAACAAAACTGAATGACAAATCGAAACCGATTTCTTCAATAAACGATAGGGTTTCTTCAAATTCCTCATCAGTTTCACCTGGAAAGCCGATTATAAAATCCGAAGACAAACTAATATTGGGGCGCACTGCACGCAATTTACGGATAGTTTCCTTGTAATCGGCACTTGTATGGCCTCGCTTCATCATTTTCAGGATATGATCACTGCCGCTTTGTACCGGCAAATGCAAATGATCAACGAGCTGTGGAATTTCAGCAAAGGCTTCAATCAAGCTATCAGTAAATTCAACAGGATGTGAAGTGGTAAAGCGAAGGCGATCTATCCCGTCTATCGCCGACACATAATGCAGCAATAATGCAAAGTCAGCGATATCGCCATCGTCCATTTCGCCGCGATAGGCATTGACATTTTGCCCCAATAAATTGATTTCACGTACGCCTTGTCTGGCCAATGTCGTAATTTCAGCAATGACATCTTTCAGAGGACGACTGATTTCCTCACCTCGGGTATAAGGCACTACGCAGAAAGAACAATATTTACTACACCCTTCCATCACCGAAACAAAAGCTTTTGGACCTTCTGCACGGGGTTCAGGCAGTGCATCAAATTTTTCAATTTCCGGAAAGGAAATATCAATAACGGGTTTATGTTTACTGAGGACTTGATCCAGCAACTGCGGTAGACGGTGTAAGGTTTGCGGCCCAAAAACCATGTCCACAAACGGTGCGCGTTTTTGAATAGCAGCGCCTTCCTGACTGGCTACGCAACCACCCACACCAATGATCACCTCGGGACGCTTATCTTTAATCTTGCGCCATTTACCCAACGCTGAAAAAACCTTTTCCTGTGCCTTTTCGCGTATTGAACAAGTATTTAGTAATAAAACATCCGCCAGTTTTGGATCATCAATCAATTCAAAACCATGTGAGGCTTGAAGTACATCCCGCATTTTATCGGAATCATACTCATTCATCTGACAACCGTTGGTTTGAATATAAAGTTTTTGTGTCATAGCTTGTCTGGGTAACTCATTTGGAAATTATTAAGGTTTTTGGGTTTATTGAAATGCAATGGCGGCATATACCGCTGGGCTGCTCATAAAAAATCTGAGGCGTGTTGGTCATTATAACCTGAAGATAGATTATTCTTTCAATAAGGTTAGCACTCGCTCTTCCAGATCAGGATCAGTGCCAATGCGCAATTCCTTAACAAACCTTGTTTATCCACCAGAATATGAGAGGGTGTGCCTTGTAGATCAAAAAGCTCAAACGTTTCTGCGTGATAGGTTAACGATTGGAAATAATGCTGTACTTGCCGCCGAATTTTTTGTTGATATGTTTCCGCCTGCTGATCAAAATCGGGAATACGCTGGTTGATAAAGGTTTCAATTGCATCTTGAGTCAAGTCAACTTGACGTTTTTGCAAGCGATCCATTGCCACAGGAAAAGTAATGCGATAAGGCAAACGACCAGCTATTAATTTTGCTTGATCACTTAGTGTGCGTAGCGTTTCACCTACAACCTCACCCTTTTCAATCAATCGGGTTAAATTTTCCAGGTTGTTCTTATCAAAATCCTCAAAGGCCGTCGCCACACCTAATACTGATAAACCTTGATCTGAATAGCGTTGATATAAATCTATCGCCTGCGGCAAGGCGTATAAAAAACAACCCGGACAGTTTACTTGAAACACTTCCACCAGGACAACGCGACCTGATAACTGATCAAAGTTAACCGGCTCACCTTGAACCCAATCGGACAGCGATAATAATGGCGCTTTTTGGCCTATTTGTGCTTTCATCATGATCTCCGGACTTTTAAACTCTATACATCCTCAGTAATTCTCATTATGACTTTTGGGTATTCATGTTGCTCGTTATTCCGGCATGGAGAGTTTAGACCTGTCAGGTTTTTAAAACCTGACAGGTCTGCCGAGGATTACCTTCGTTTAATGAGAAGTTACTGAACCCATGGCGTTATTCTTCGTTCATAAAGCGTTTAGCATAGGATTCCAGATGCGGTATATCGATGCGATAACCTTTAAGCATCAAATGCCAGTATAACCAGGGGAAGCCGGTTGTTTTACCCCACCACCAGATCCAGCGGTTTTTTCTGGGATCCAGGAATGGGAAAGACGGGGTTACCTTGCCGGCATAAGAAAACTCAGCCAGCATGACGGTGCTCAGTGATGTCGTTAACGGGCAAGAGCCATAACCGTCATAACCTTCTGACAATTCTTTGCTGTTCATCAGGTTTAAAATATTATCAACCACTACCGGAACCTGTTTGCGAACTGCGGCTGCGGTTTTGGCGTTAGATGTTGAACCTGCATCACCCAGACCAAAAATATTGCTGTATTTATTGTGTTGCAGGGTTTTGTCATTCACATCTACCCAACCTGCAGGATTCGCCAAGGGGCTTTTTTTAATAAAATCCGGTGCGCTCTGCGGTGGTGTGACATGAATCATGTCGAATTGTCTGGTAACTTGTTGCTTGTTACCGTCGCTATCTGTTGTTTCAAAGGTGGCGGTTTTAGCCGGGCCATCAATGGCAACCAGATTATGGTTAAAATTTGTTTTAATACCGTAGCCGGCAACCACCTTCATTAAGGCTTTGGCGAAAAAAGGCACGCCAAACATAGCCGGGCCGGCGTTACAGAATTCAATACTAAATTTATCCAGAATTCCTTTTTTACGGAAACGATCCGCAGCCAGATACATGATTTTTTGGGGTGCGCCCGCACATTTAATCGGCATCGGCGGTTGTGTGAACAGTGCAGTTCCTGATTCGATATTTTTGATACATTCCCAGGTGTATTCCACCGTATCCGGTGAATAGTTACTGCACACGTTGTTTTTACCAATGGTTTCTTTTAAGCCGGCAATTTTATCCCAATCCAGTTGCAAGCCGGGGCATACAACCAGGTAATCGTAACTGATGCTGTCGCCGGAACGTAAAGTCACCGTATTTTCATCCGGTTGAAAAGTGTCGGCGTAGTCTTTAATCCATTTGACAGTGGGATGAATCAAATCTGCTTCATTTCGGGTGGTTTCTTTCAGGGTATAGGCACCGCCGCCAATAATGGTGAAACCCGGTTGGTAATAATGTTTTTCAGATGGCTCAATAATGGCAATATCAATACTGGCGTTTAGACGGCGCATGTTATTAGCAACGGAGACGCCTGCTGCGCCGCCTCCGACAATCAAGATGGTATGATGTTGTTGTGACATGAAATCCTCCGGTTATTATTATTTATAGTTCTGGGTGCAAGGCGCGAATCTGCGTTACTTAACGATATGGGGACCAAAGCGGCGGCCGCTGGCTGAGCGGAGGAAGCCAGTAGCCAAATTAGTTATTCGCTTCGACTCCGCTCGGCGAACGGTTTAAGTCAACAGTATTGCATTTTCACCCGCCTTGCAGTTTAACTTAAGACCTTGCGCCCTTCCACCTTTATGCTTTTTGCCAGGCTTCAAAACCACCGGCCATAGACAACACATTGTTATAACCTGACTGTTGCATAGTCTGTGCTGCCAATGCAGAACGGCCACCGGTGCGGTAATAAATCAACACAACCTTGGATTTGTCTGCCAGTTCGGGACTATTACCGATTTTAATTTTAATAGCGAATATTCGCTGATTATTCCCCGTATTCCGCACCACTATTACGGGCTGGTTGCCAATGTTTTTCCTTGCTTTGCGGTTTCATGGAGTATCATTGAAACAAATATATGATTCACAGAGACAACCATGAAACAAACAGTATTATTTTCCGAAACTAACTTTAACGGGCTAGCGCAATTCGACAGCTCAACGCTATTAGTCAAAATACTGGGGCTTTTTGATTCAGCGCCTGTTTATATCGTTAATAGCAATCAACAGGTTCTTTATTGGAGTCTGGGGATGGAACAATTATCAGGATTACGACGCGGAGAGGTTGTTGGCAAACCCTGTTTGCAAGAATACGTGATAATTGATGCCGGTAACAGTCAAGGAGAGCTTGTAAAAATATCCGGGGCAGACGGGAACGAAATCGAGGTCAAAAAAGTTGTTCAGGTTTTACAGGATAAGGAAGGCGTTTTTGCCGGTGGCATAGCCTTGCTTGATGTTAAAGCAAAATCCTCGGCATTGGGATTTTTACCAAAAGTCGCTGCAAAAGTGACCAAACCGAATTCTGAGTGCCAGAATTTTCAAGGCATATTAAGCCGTTCACCGGCCATGCGAGACGTTTTTCAGATTATTTCAAATGCCGCAGAAACAGAAGCGACTGTGTTGGTAAGAGGTGAGAGTGGAGCCGGTAAGGAATTGGTTGCAAAGGCAATCCACGATCTTAGCACTCGTCATGACGCGCCTTTTCTGGCGATAAATTGCGCGGCCTTATCCAGCAACTTGCTGGAAAGTGAGTTGTTCGGTCATGTGCGCGGCGCTTTTACCGGGGCGATTAAAGATCATAGCGGATTATTTCAACGTGCGCATGGCGGAACCTTGTTTCTGGATGAAGTGGCTGAACTTCCGCTGGAGTTACAGGCTAAACTGCTCAGAGTGATACAGGAAAGAAACTATATTCCGGTGGGCGGGGACCGGTCGATTGAGGTGGATGTCCGCTTAGTGGCCGCGACTCATCGGTCATTGAGGGAGGAAGTAAAAAGCGGGCGTTTCCGTGAAGATTTGATGTACCGGCTAAGAGTCGTCCCTATTTTTATTCCGCCCTTACGGGAACGACGGGAAGATATTAGCTTGTTAATCTGGCATTTTATCAGCCAGCATAATGCCGCAAATTTTAGAAAAATTGAAAAAATTGAACCAGAAGCCATGCGGGTTTTGCTGGATTATGCGTGGCCGGGCAATATCAGGGAACTGCATAATGTCGTCGAATATGCTTTTGCAGTAGGTCGTGGCACGACTTTACGCTTATCTGAATTACCACCGGAATTTAGAGAGCCGCGTGCGGTTAATCAAATCCGGCAAACGGTGTCATTGTCAGCAGAAGAAGAAACTGCCGCGATTCGTCAGGCGCTGGAGCAAAGCAAAGGCATGGTCACAACAGCGGCGCAGTTGCTGGGTATGAGCCGGGCAACTTTCTGGCGTAAACGTAAGTTGTATGGTGTGTGAAACTTAATTTATAAAACTGCTCTACGACTACCAATCATCAGACTTATCTTCATCATAAGGCTGCGATTTAACATTATCAGGAATTTTCGGCATTTTTGCCGATCTGAGCAGAATTAATGCACTGCCTAAAACAAACAATACGGCTACTATAAACACCACTATCCACATTTCTATGCTCCTGTTTTTTGCTTTGCCTAAGCCGGGTTAAGATAGAATATACTTTAAACCGATTATTTATTGTCATTATCATGAAACAAGTTGAGCTTCTCTCTCCTGCCGGAACCATTAAAAACATGCGCTATGCCTTTGCATTCGGTGCGGATGCTGTCTATGCGGGGCAACCTCGTTACAGTCTCAGAGTGCGCAATAATGATTTTCTTGCCGATAATCTGGCTAAAGGTATCGATGAAGCGCATGCACAAGGTAAAAAGTTTTTTCTGGCTGCGAATGTGATTCCTCACAATGCCAAAGTTAAAACCTTTATGGCCGATATTGCACCGATTATCGCCATGAAACCCGATGCCTTGATTATGGCTGACCCCGGTTTGATTATGATGACACGGGATGCCTGGCCTGATATGCCGATACATTTATCAGTGCAGGCGAATACCGTCAACTATGCTACGGTAAAATTCTGGCAAAGCATGGGGGTTAAACGTGTCATTTTGTCACGAGAACTGTCTCTTGATGAAATTGCAGAAATCCGCCAGCGCTGCCCGGACATGGAACTTGAAGTGTTTGTTCACGGCGCCTTATGTATTGCCTATTCCGGCCGCTGTTTGCTGTCCGGGTATTTTAATCACCGTGACCCTAATCAGGGTACCTGTACGAACTCTTGCCGCTGGAAATATGACACCCTGCCTGCTCATGAAAATGCCGAAGGCGACACGGTGCTGGATGGCGATGTGCTTTCTATGGCCGACATCAGCACCGCCAGCTGTGGCGGCGCGGAAAGACATCCGTTAGCGGATAATATTTATTTCCTGGAAGAAGAAGGCCGCAAAGGGGAACTGTTACCGGTCATGGAAGATGAAAACGGTACTTATATCATGAACTCCAAGGATTTAAGAGCCATAGAACATGTGCAACGATTAGTTGATATTGGCATAGACAGTCTTAAAATCGAGGGCCGCACCAAGTCGCATTATTACGTTGCCCGCACGGCGCAAACTTATCGTCAGGCGATTGACGATGCACTGGCAGGTCGTGCATTTCAACCGGAACTTATCGGCATTCTGGAAAACCTCGCCAATCGCGGCTATACCGATGGCTTTTATCAACGCCACCATACCCACGAACAACAAAACTATATCAGCGGCTATTCCAAAAGCCATCAACAGCAATTTTGCGGTGAAATCAGAAGTTATGATCCGGCAACCGGACTGGCTATTGTTGATGTAAAAAATAAATTTTCGGTTGGCGATAAACTGGAACTCATTCTGCCGGAAGGCAATCAGGACATTACTGTCGAGCGCATGGAGAATATGCAGGGTCACACTATGCAAGAGGCCTCCGGCGGCGGTTATGAAGTTAAAATACCGTTGCCGGAAATTCACAGTGTTAATGGACTGCTGGCGCGTTATACTAACTGAATGAGTTATAAGGTTAAGGAATGGAAATAAAATAACTCGGACAATAAAATCAATACAAAAGAATTTTATTATGAACAGAAAAAATACAGGATTGCACAAATTATTCGGCGCAATCTTTTTAAGTTTGTTCAGTGTTGGCGTATGTGCTGAAACAAGCATCGCTATATTGGATTTTGAATTAAGTGATGTAACGCTCGCTCCCGGAATTCCTGCTGAAATTGAAAGAACGGCGAGTATAAAGGCTATGCTGGAAGGTGAATTAAAAGGTGCAGGGTATAAAATCATTGCTGTTGACTTAAATGCTCAACATGAAGCCAACGGCGGTTTTGGGTATCTTTTTAACCACAATGATGTTGCCGCAGAACTTGCGAATAAAGCCGGGGCTGATTATGTATTGGTTGGCAGACTGCATAAACCAAGTTTTTTATTCGCTTACCTGATGGGGCATTTAATTAAGACCAATGACGGTGGATTGATAGAGAATTATGTGGTAGAAACAAAAGGCGGGGATAAAAAATTAACGCTAAAAGCCGTAGAAACGCTTGCATCAAAGATAGATGAAAACCTGGATAATATTTACACGCCACCACCCCCTGTCAAGACAGTTCATACAAAATAAAGAATATGCCTTGGTACCTTGCGCCTTTTATCCCTTCGAGATTTAAACCATGACTTTTACTACTGCCAATCTTTGCGATGCCCACTCAGGAGAGGATCACTTCCAGATTGCCGAGCCTCTATTCATGTCTTATGGGGCTAACCCGGTCTTTTCCGGTCAAATCACCACACTAAAAACGTTTGAGGATAACGTTTTGGTCAGAACAGTGCTGGAAGAAAAAGTAGAAAACAGGGTATTGGTCATTGATGGCGGAGGATCGCACCGGTGCGCTCTGGTAGACATTAATCTGGCAACGCTTGCTATTGATAATGGTTGGCAAGGTATTGTTGTTTATGGCTGTATTCGGGATTCTGCATTGATAGCCGGGCTACCGATCGGCATCCGCGCTTTGCATACACATCCCTTAAAAAGCCATAAAAAAGACCGTGGCGATCGCGACTTATTGGTCTCTTTTGCCGGTGTCAATTTCAAAAAAGATCATTTTTTATATGCTGATATGGACGGAATTATCGTATCAGCAACGATGTTGAGTTAAAATAATCCCAAATTAACCTAGTAAAGAAGTCAAGATATGCAAATTGTACTCGCTAACCCACGTGGATTCTGTGCCGGTGTAGACCGCGCCATTGAAATTGTTGACCAGGCTCTCGAAACCTTTGGTGCGCCGATTTATGTTCGTCATGAAGTTGTTCATAACCGCACAGTAGTTGATGGCCTTAAAGAAAAGGGCGCTATTTTTATTGAAGAATTAACTGATGTACCAGTGGGTTCTTACCTGATTTTCAGTGCCCACGGTGTTTCCAAACAAGTACAGAAGGAAGCAAAACAACGCAAATTAACCGTCTTTGATGCGACCTGCCCGCTGGTGACTAAAGTTCATATACAGGTTGCCAAGCATGCAAAATCAGACCGGGAAGTGATTCTCATCGGTCACGCCGGACACCCGGAAGTTGAAGGCACAATGGGGCAATATGAAAAATGCACTGAAAATGGTGGCATTTACTTGGTAGAAACTCCGGCAGATGTTGAAAGGTTAGTCGTTCATAACCCGGATAATCTGGCTTATGTAACACAAACCACCTTATCAATGACGGATACCAAGATTATGGTAGACGCCTTGAGAGAACGTTTTAAATCTATTCAGGAACAGAAAAAAGACGATATCTGTTACGCCACCCAAAACCGCCAGGATGCGGTGTATGAACTGGCAAAAACCGCTGATACCATTCTTGTGGTGGGTTCGATCAACAGCTCCAACTCCAACCGTTTACGAGAGATTGCCGAACAACTTGGTAAAAAGGCTTATCTGATTGATACGGCAAGCGATATGCAGCAAAGCTGGTTTGATGGCGTTGATGTTGTCGGCGTTACTGCCGGAGCCTCTGCCCCGGAAGTACTGGTGCAGGAAGTCATCAGTCAGTTAAAACAATGGGGTGGTAAATCAACCATTGAGATTCAGGGCATAGAAGAAAAAGTCGTATTTTCCTTGCCTAAAGGCTTGAAGAAAGAAAAAGAGCTTGAGTGCAAACTGAACTCGAAACCATTCGCCTGGATAAATGGTTATGGACTGCGCGTTTTTTTAAAACGCGCAAACTGGCTGCTGAGGCTATTTCCGGCGGTAAAGTTCATGTTAACAATCAGCGCACAAAACCGGGGAAAGACATCAAGCCCGGTGCTTTGCTCTCCATAAGTAAAGATGGACTGCGCTGGGATATCACCATTACCGCCCTTTCCAATCAACGACGCCCGGCAAAGGAAGCGGTTTTACTCTATGAAGAAACAGCTGAAAGTCTTGCAAAACGCCAACAACAAATGATTCAACAGCGTGAACAGCGCGAACACTTCGATTTCAGCGGCCAGGATCATAAACCGAATAAAAAGGAAAGACGATTGATACATCGTTTTAAACAGGTGTAGAACGCGATTTAATTTTTAATTCACCACGAAGACACGAAGACACGAAGAAATAAAACTTCGTGTCTTCGTGGTGATAAAGTTTTTTATTAATGATAAGTTACGTTACAAACAAGTCGGCGGCTTAGGTAGTCCTGCCAGCTTGCAGGCATATTTCAACGGACCCTCGGGAAACAAAAGATGTAAATACCGACTGTTGCCTTTTACCTCACCTAATTCCTTGGCAATGGCTTTAGTAAATACGCGTGCATTCGGCAGGTGCTTATATTGCTTATAATAATGACGAATGAACAAAATAATTTCCCAGTGTGCGTCAGTCAATGGAATATTATTTAATTCAGCTAGCTGTTTGGCGACCGCTTCATTCCAGTCGGTTGCATTGATTAAAAAACCCTGATCGGTTATCTCCAGGCAGACATTATTAACTATCAAAACCATGATTGAATCACCGGATTTTTAACGGTTAACCTGACCAACTCCGAATAATCAATTACCTCAATACCGTTAACCAATTCATCTGCAACGATACCTCTAACCTCAATATCCTCGACCAAAACATAAAGACGATTTTGCTTAAGCAACTGCGTCAAGGTATCGCTTAAACTGCCTTTTTGCAGGATGCGCAGAACTGCGTTTTCAAGGAACACCACATCATCGCCTGAATCAATCCGTTCCAGAATAGCGATATCAATGGGCGACTGAAAAATAAGGTGCAGCATGTTACTGGCTATCCGTTAATTTAAGCCCGATAATCCCGGCAATCACTAAAGTAATAGAAAACAACCGGTACCAATCGACTGATTCTTTGAATAAAATGATGCCCAGTATAGCCACACCAACCGCTCCCATGCCTGTCCAAACAGCATAGGCCGTGCCTATCGGCAAAGTTTTGAGCGCCCACATTAACAGACCAAAACTGCCAATCCCTGATATTGCAGTTATTACGCTGGGCCAAAGTTTGGTGAAGCCCTGGTTATATTTAAGACTTAAAGCAAAAATGATTTCTATCAAACCCGCAGAAAATAAAAGCAACCACGCCATGAACATCCCCTTTCTTTGTGCATAAAATATTTATTATTTTACAATAGTTTGCTCAATAATCTCGCACGCTTGTTCTGGCTTGTGCTTGAAAGGCCTACAGGGCCTACGCTATTTTTTCTAATACCAGATTCGCGGCCAGCCGTCCTGTTTGTGCGCCGCCGTTCATAAAGCCATAATAAGCATCGCTTAGATGTTCGCCGGCAAATATCAAATTACCGGCGTTAACTTGTTGGCGTTCATCCGGAATATCAGATTCTATCCAGAACAAACTTCCGAATCGGGTCAACTGCCCAGGTTTATAATTCGCATACCCTCCCATCGTTAAAGAACTCTTTGTCCAACCACTTTTAATAAATTGACCGGTAGCTGCATTTGAAGCGCCAGGAATGAATTTATTTAGACTGGATACGAATTGATTACCTAAATTATTGGCATCTCCTAAATGATGTGCCTGATCGCCGCCCAGGAAAAAATTAAGGGCTCCGTCAGTACGAGTCGACTGCCGCTGGGTTGCATCCCAGACCTCGGAAAAGCCTGAATCGCTCCATGCTGCATTAGTAAATCCTCCCATTGTTCGCCAAAAACGTGTTGAGAACCTGCCAATGACTTTTTCGTTTGATCCCAATTTGGCTTCATTGATAAAACGGCGCAAAAGTTTAGGCAACGGCGCATTAATCAGAACGCCACTCAAAACAGGGAAAGGAATGGCAACAATCACTATGTCTGCATTAACTGTGGTTTGATTGGCAAAAGTAAGCTGAAATTTTGAAGCCCGTTTTTTAATTTCTGTAAGCTTCATACCCAGCTGGATTTGACCATCCAATTTTTCGCCAATAGCATCTGTAATCCGGGCGCTGCCGCCGATAACAGAATAAACTTCATCACTGTAGCTTAACAATTCAACGGTTTGTCCCGCAATGACAGGAAGGACAAGTATGAATTGTATCGCTGAAGATTCATGAGGCTCGGCCCCATATTCGGTGCGCATAACATCTTTAAATAACTCAAAAATATAGGGCTTACTAATCTTGTCTGCATGTAAAGCCAGATAGTCTGCTACAGAAAGCTTATCAAAACGTGGTGCATAAGTGTCCCAATCCTCATCTAGAAACGCTGCATCTTCCGTAATCTGTGCAGCGATTAAGCGTAAATCATCAGCTAAATCGGATTCACTGTAACTAACACCATCAAAGTAATAAGCTTCTTTAGGAAAAGGCAATTTTTCTGCATCTTTCACTCTATTAAATAACTTAATGTGAAGTTCTTTAACCAACGCCAACATATCATTATGGTCGGTATTGACGAGTTCGGCACCCAAATCAACAATCAGGCCATCACCCATATCAGCAGAAAGCATCCGCCCTCCTATTCGTGATCGGGCCTCATAAATGGTAGCGGAAAGGCCCGCTTTTTTGAGTTGATATGCAGCGTTCAACCCGGCAATTCCGGCACCTATAATGGCAATACTGGGTGTGGTTGATGTTTCTGCATCCGTAGGAAAAGACAGGTAACCGCTGACTAAACCCGCTGCTCCAACAGCCGTTGTTGATTTGATGAATTTTCGTCGTGTCCATTGATTTGCAGTATAAGGCAATGGAGGCGGTAAATCTTGTGCTTTCAGGATTTCCCGTCTGGCTGTTTGCAGGGCGAGAACCAGCTTTCGAAATAGAAGGGTACGAGCCATAATAATTTCCTCAAGTTGAATTTTAGAGAAGCGCGAAGGGTAACAAGCACGAGTAGCCTGTCCGAGAATACAAAAACAATACCCTATATTGTAGCTAATGTAGCCGGAAACGCTTGTTTTCGCTGACGCTTGAAAAGTCTTATTTCGGCCTACAATACGTAAAGTAGTGTAGCTTAATTCAACACTCTATATCCTCAAAATGCAGATGTCAGCCTGTGAGAATAGGCGTAAAATTAGGTATTCTCTAAATCTCATGCAGAATATAGGGTAGTTACACTTCTTTTTGTTCATCACAGGGCTGTCTAATGCAAAATCAGCAAACACTTACAATCGATGGAAATCAGGCTGCCGCTACGGTAGCGCATAAACTTAACGAAGTCATCGCGATCTATCCCATAACCCCGTCATCCAATATGGGGGAATGGGCCGATGAATGGTCATCTCGCGGGCAGGTCAATTTATGGGGGACGGTACCGCAAGTAACGGAAATGCAAAGCGAGGCCGGTGCCGCTGGAGCCATCCACGGCGCATTGCAGGCCGGATCGATGGCAACGACGTTTACCGCTTCACAGGGCTTGCTGTTGATGCTGCCCAACATGTACAAAATTGCCGGCGAATTAACACCGACGGTGTTTCATATTGCCGCCCGTTCGCTGGCTTGTCAGGGCTTGTCGATTTTTGGCGACCATAGCGATGTCATGTCGGCGCGGATGACGGGTTTCGGCATGCTTTGTTCCAATTCACCGCAGGAAGTGATGGATATGGCGCTGATCGCCCATGCCGTAGCCCTGGAAAGCCGCATTCCGCTTATGCATTTTTTCGACGGTTTTAGAACCTCGCATGAGGTTGCCAAAATCACTACGCTGGATGACTCGGTATTGCGGGCCATGATTAACGAAGAATGGGTTACCGCGCACCGGAGCCGCGCCTTGACGCCCGATAAACCGGTTCTGCGTGGAACCGCCCAGAATCCTGATGTGTATTTTCAGGCGCGGGAAACGGTCAATCCCTTTTATGACGCGATGCCGGGGATAGTGCAAAGCGCAATGGATAAATTTGCCGGGTTGACGGGCCGCTCTTATCGCTTGTTTGACTATCAGGGTTCACCACAGGCGGAGCGCGTTATTGTCATAATGGGATCAGGCGCGGAAGCGGTAGCGGAGACGCTCGATTATCTTAATCGTCAGGGTGAATCGGTGGGCTTGCTTAAAGTGCATTTGTACCGGCCTTTCGATGCAAAGAGTCTGTTAGCGGCGATTCCGTCCAGCTGTAAAAAAATCGCCGTGCTGGATCGCACCAAAGAACCGGGCGCGGATGGCGAACCGTTGTATAAGGATGTCCTTGGCGCTCTCGCTCAGGATTTTATCAGTGGCGAATCCAGGTTTACCGAACTACCGAAGGTCGTTGGCGGCCGTTACGGTCTTTCTTCCAAGGAATTCACGCCTGGCATGATCAAGGCGATTTTTGACGAATTGAAACAGGCGCAACCGAAAAACAATTTCACTATCGGCATATACGACGATGTCACGCACACCAGTCTGGATTGGGATGCGAGTTATCGCACCGATGCGCTCGCCGAAACGTTTCAGGCCATGTTCTATGGCTTGGGCAGTGATGGCACGGTAAGCGCCAATAAAAACACCATTAAAATTATCGGCGAAGCGACCGAGTTGTTCGCTCAGGGTTATTTCGTTTATGACTCGAAAAAATCCGGCGCAATTACCGTCTCGCATTTGCGCTTCGGCCCTAATCCGATCCGCTCCACTTATTTGATTGGTGAAAACGACGCCAACTTTATCGGCTGCCATCAGACGATTTTTCTGGAACGTTATGACATGCTCGCCAATGCGGCGGAAAACGCGGTATTTTTACTGAATACGCCGGAGCCGGTCGAACAGGTTTGGGAGTCTTTGCCTGCAAAAATGCAGCAGCAGATGATAACCAAAAAAATCCGTTTCTATGTCATTGACGGCTATGCTGTTGCTGAAAAAAGCGGCATGGGCAAGCGTATCAATACCATTATGCAGACCTGTTTCTTTGCCATATCCGGCGTGTTGCCGCAGGATCAAGCCATTCCCGCGATTAAATACGCGGTCGAAAAAACTTATGGTAAAAAAGGGCAGCGTATCGTCGAACTGAATTTCAAGGCGATCGATGAAACCCTGGCCAGTTTGCATGCCGTCCCGTTGCCAACGAAGGTAAGCAGTCAATTCGATATCATGTCCATGATTAGCGATGCCGCGCCCGAATTTGTTAAACGGGTAACCGGTGAAATTATTGCAGGTCGTGGCGATGCGTTGCCGGTTAGCGCCATGCCGATTGATGGCACGTTTCCAACGGGTACGGCCGCTTATGAGAAACGCAATTTAGCCCTGGAAATTCCGGTTTGGGAAACCGATTTGTGTACCCAATGCGGTAAATGCGCCATGGTGTGTCCGCATACTGCCATCCGCAGCAAGATTTTTTCAACCGATGTTTTGGCCGATACGCCCGAAACGTTTAAACATCAGCTGATGCTGGGTAAAGATTTTCCGGCGGGCTTGGCAATGAGCTATCAGGTAGCCCCGGAAGATTGCACAGGCTGTAGTTTGTGTGTTGATATTTGCCCGATCCGGGATAAATCCAACGCCAGCCGCAAAGCCTTGAATATGCGGCCCCAGCCGCCGCTACGCGAAGCAGAGAGCGTAAATTGGGATTTCTTTTTATCCATCCCTGAATATGACCGGCGTTTATTGAAAACCAACACCATTAAAGGTGCCATGGTTCTCCAGCCTTTGTTTGAGTTTTCGGGCGCTTGCGTGGGTTGTGGTGAAACGCCTTACATAAAATTGGCTTCGCAGTTGTTTGGTGATCGTATGGTGATTGCGAATGCAACGGGCTGTTCTTCTATATATGGCGGTAATCTGCCAACGACACCCTGGACTAAAAATGCCGAAGGTCGCGGGCCTGCATGGAGCAATTCCTTATTCGAAGACAACGCGGAATTCGGCTTGGGGATGCGGGTCGCCCTGGATAAACAAAACGAATACGCCAGAGAATTGGTGACCTCATTGCGCGATCAAATAGGTGGCGAATTGGCCGATGCCATTCTTGAAGCTGACCAGTCCGATGAAGCGGGTATTTACGAGCAACGCGAGCGGGTAGTGACGCTTAAACAAAAGCTGCAATCCTTGACCAATCAGGTCGGCCAATCCGCCGAAACCCTACTCCAGTTAGCGGACAGCTTGTGCAAAAAAAGTGTCTGGATTATCGGTGGTGACGGCTGGGCTTACGATATTGGTTTTGGCGGTGTCGATCATGTCCTGGCCAGTGGACGTAATGTCAATATCCTGGTTCTGGATACTGAGGTCTATTCCAATACCGGCGGACAAACCTCAAAATCAACACCGTTAGGCGCAGTAGCAAAATTCTCAGCCAGTGGCAAAGCGACGGCCAAAAAAGATTTGGCCTTGTTGGCTATGGATTACAGTAATGTTTATGTCGCTCATGTCGCTTATGCGGGTAAAGATATACAAACCCTCAATGCGTTTTTGGAGGCAGAAGCTCATGACGGCCCATCTATCATCATCGCCTACGCGCCTTGTATCGCACATGGCGTGGATATGTCCAATAATCATAGACAGCAAAATCTGGCCATTAAAAGCGGACATTGGCCGCTGTTCCGGTTTGACCCCAGTAAGGCCAAACAGGGCAAAAATCCGATGAAGCTGGATTCGGCGGAACCGTCAATTCCTTACCGCGATTTTGTGAAAACCGAAACCCGTTTCAGCATGTTGTGGCAAACGCATCCGGAAGCTGCGGAGCAATTTCTGGAACAGGCGCAGAAAGATGTTAAAAATCGCTATCGTTACTACAAACAACTGTCTGAGCTGGAATGGACCGAAGCCACCAGTGTTTCAGCGGTAAAAGCTCAACTTAAAACTGAAAGTGCCAAGGAGACCGACAATGGTTGATTTAACGACAAATTATGTAGGATTGAAACTGGCTAATCCCTTGGTGCCGTCAGCATCGCCTTTAAGTAAAGATGTGGACAGTGCCAAACGGCTGGAAGACGCAGGCGCATCGGCGTTAGTGATGTATTCGTTGTTCGAAGAAAAAATCGAAGCCGAGGAACATCAAATAGAGCGGTTTTTTTATCAACAAGCAATAGGATATGGTGAAGCGGACTCGTTTCACCCAATGCCGGAGAACATTCAGACCTATCAGGAACAATATCTGGAGCAATTGCAAAAACTTAAAGAAGCCCTGGCGATTCCGGTCATCGCCAGTTTGAACGGCACGTCCCTGAGCGGCTGGGTTGAGTACGGCAAGCAATTGCAACAGGCGGGTGCCGATGCATTGGAACTGAATATCTATCACATGGCCGCCAATGCGGAGGAAAGCAGCGATGCGGTTGAAAATCGTTATCTGGATATATTGCGGGAATTGAAAGGTCATGTCAGTTTGCCGATCATCATGAAACTGTCCTCCCAGTTCAGTTCTCCCATTCATTTTGCGAAACGTCTGGATTCTGCCGGCGCCGATGGCATAGCGCTATTCAATCGGTTTTACCAGCCCGATATTGACCTGGAAACGCTGGAAGTGCTGCCAAAACTGGAATTGTCATCCCCATCAGAAGCCCTGTTACGCATACGTTGGACGGCTTTGCTGTATGGCCGGACTAAACTTTCCCTGGCAGTAACCGGCGGTTTTCACCAGACGCCGGATGTGATTAAAGCACTGTTAGCCGGAGCCGATGTCGTGCATCTTTGCAGTGTATTGTTAAAGCAGGGCGTGGGTCGTTTAACCGAAATCCTGACTGAACTGGAGCAGTGGCTGGTCGAGCATGAATATGAGTCCATCAGCCAACTCAAAGGCAGCGTCAGCCAACAACACGCCATTGATCCCAGCGCTTATGAACGCGCCAATTATGTGCAGGTTTTGGATAGTTATTCTAGCCCGGCGGGGGTGTTGAGGTAGACGGAATGGTCGGGCAGCAGTTTTTCGTTGCCCGACTACATAACTTTTATGCTTAAACCTGATCTTATCAGCCCATTTGATCCAAAAATTTCTTAGGTTGTGCTTGAGTCGTATTTATTTGCATGGTCTGTCGTGCAGACTTTACTTTGGCTATTATAAACAATAAGATACTATTAATTAATCATGATTATACGACATCTCTGCCAGGTTATTGGACAACTAATGTCGTATATATTACGTTATGGATTCAAAATAAGTCGGGAGACAGCGCATGCTTGAAGGATTTCAAAAGATTTTCGATGAAGAGATAAAAACATGGACATTGCCGCTTGTGAAGAATGGGGGTTTTCTCAGCCATCAGAGAATTTCTTCACACAGCTAAAGGTGACTGCCGAAGGGACTGCTTACCACGATTGGGTTTGGAGTTGAAAAGGGTATTGTGCTTACCAATGGCTGCACATTTAGAATCGAAAGCATGGGCCGTTCGAAAGGACCATATAATTGGTTCAGTCGTGACAACACTAATCAAAAACTGAATCCCAATTGGGAATATTTTATCCAAGTAGCCGAGTATGTCCGTCTTTCGCAAGCATTTAAAAATGAAGATTATGCCTTAACTTTCGAAGATTCTTTGATGGACATCGGAGTGTATAGAAATAACAAGCTTGTTGGTTTGTTGCGAAATAAAAGAAAAATCGAGTCAAGCCAAAAAACTCGTTACTGGAATCAAAAATTATGAAAGTGGCATTGATTTGGCCATGCCTGACAGGGGAAATGACCCATTGCGAAAAGCAAAATATCTCATTCATCAAAGACCGTTATTTTTCTATTTAGTCGCTAAAGGCGTTCAATATGAGTTTAATGTCTGTTTCCTGAGGGAAAAGCCTTTGACTTCAGGAAGAATATAATTCCCTTTGTATGAGAATCGATATCAAATCCATAACCCGGCACTCCACTGGAGCGCAAACAGCCGCGCGCCGGTTACTTTTCATCAAACAACCTTTCTGAAATAGCTACTAGTGAATTAAGCGCTAACCTAATAACGCATAAGGTAAATTTTCTTTTAGATAAGAGCATTAAAAGTCCAAAAGTAATTTCTGATTTTCAAAATTTTGTCCTTGATGATGCGAAATCCTTAAGGGAAGCGGTCAATAATAGGCAAATTGATTTGGATGACCTAATTGCAGTTCTTAAGAATTCATGGAAATTCAAAAAATGGATTTCTGGAATAGAACCTGATCAGGATTTGATAAAAAACTACTATACCGAAGTAACAAAGAAAACTATGGTTGATAAACTCCCGGTGAAAAGTATTGGTGGGGTATTTTTACTGGAGCTGGGTTGATTGCTGATGCATTAGCAATGGGTGGAATTGGAACAGCAGTTGGTCTAGGGCTTGGCGTTTTAGATACATTCTATCTAGATAAGTTAATTCCGGTTGGAAACCAAACCAATTTATTGAAGAAGAGATCAAGAAATTATTAACAAATGGCACTTAACAAATCACTCCACAGGATACTCATCATAGTAGCCGGAATAAGTCTTTTCGAGCGCAAGCAAGAACAAGCGTTTCCGGCATATCACGCGACATGCCGGAAACGCCACCACGCGCTACGCCCTTCGACAAGCTCAGGACAGGCTTGGGTGGTCTTATTCCGGCCTGTGCGTACCATTGAACACTATGACACTGGCTAAACTGGGATAGGATGAACAAAACACAGCCAGTCTGCATGACCAGTTCAAGGAGAAGCTAGCCGAGGCATTGCTTCAATGAGTATCACCGATTAAACTGTACTGAAACGCTATCAGCCAGAAATAAAACAAAGATTACCAAATCGGCTTCACATAAACTTAAGAGGCATTAAAAATGCACCCCTTTATCCATCAACATCAGTCCGCTATCGCTGAACTCTGCCGACGTTATCGCGTGCAACGGCTTGAAGTGTTCGGTTCTGCCGCGCGTGGAACCGATTTCGCCACGGAAAGCAGCGATGCCGATTTCTTGGTGGAGTTCTCGCCATCTGCCGATAGCCCTACGCTAAAGGCTTTTTTTGGGTTACAAGCTGACTTGTCGCAGATCCTGGGGCGTGCCGTTGATCTGGCGGAATCCTCCGCCCTGCGCAACCCCTATGTCCAGGCCAGCGTCAATCGAAGCCGCGAAGTCGTCTATGCAGCATGATCCTCGTGCCTATCTCTGGGATGCAAGGGAGGCCGCTGCGGCAATACTGGAATTCGTGGCGGGCAAAACTTTCGAGGACTATGCCAGTGACCGGTTGTTGCGTTCCGCCGTCGAGCGCCAGTTCGAAATCATCGGTGAGGCGCTTAGTCAATTATGCAAAATCGAGCCGCAATGGGCCGATCGTATTCCCGATGTGCCTCAAATCATCGCGTTTCGTAACGTGTTGATTCATGGTTACGCCTCGGTTAACGATCTGACGGTCTGGCGTACTATTGATGAATCCCTGCCGACACTATATGAAATCGTAACCAGCCTGCTGGATGAGGCGGGTACGCCCTGACATGAAATGCTGTTAACTTAAGTCGTTTGTGCTGAGTTTGTCGACGGAAGCTATGTAGGCCGGAATAAGCCTAAGCGAGAACAAGCGTTTCCGGCACACCGCCGCACGACAAGCCGGAAACGCCACCACGCGCTACGCCCTTCGACAAGCTCAGGACAGGCTTGGGTGGTCTTATTCCGGCCTACGACTGTGCGTCTGGAGGTCACCAAATCTTTGCCACAAACACAGCATCATTGCGCAATTTTAAATGATCGCCATTTTGACCAATCACATACAGCCCTTTGCGTATTGCGTAAGTAACAACATTGCCTGGAATAACCATACCAGCCACTGCACCTTTAATTCACACCCACTGAGGGTAATTTTTTTAAATAATACACTGATACATGCGTGAGAGCGTTCGCAAATAGCGGGCGAATAATTGACTCTTTCCCCCATTCCATATACCTTTTACATTACTTTAAGCACTATTCGTCAGGTAGCTTTCCATGTCCAACGCCCTTACTCCCCCATCCGACGATGTTTTTCATCACTTTATCTCCACGCCGCTGGACACGCTTCTGGCGGAACACCAGGCCGTCAATCCCGAAGACAAGGTTCTGGCCCTGTTTCACCGTTGCGTGGCGGAGGTTCCCGCTTACCGCCGGTTTCTGGATTCACGCGGCGTAAACCCTGCGGAGATTACTTCTTTCCCGGCATTCCGGGAGTTACCGCTAATGGGCAAGGCCGATTACATGCAGGCTTATCCGCTGCCGGAGCGCTGTCTGGGCGGCAGTCTTAGAGGTTCTGACCGGGTGGCGGTGTCTTCCGGTTCCACGGGTAAACCAACTTTCTGGCCGCGCTCGGTCGCGCATGAGCTGGACGTGGCTGTGCGTTTCGAGCAGGTATTTTGCGACAGTTTCCGCGCCCATGAGCGCAGCACGCTGGCTGTGGTGTGCTTCGCTTTGGGCAACTGGGTGGGCGGTTTGTATACGACGTCCTGCTGCTGGCATCTGGCACGCAAGGGTTATCCGCTGATGGTGGCGACGCCGGGCAACAACAAAGCGGAAATTTTCCGGGTGGTGCGCGAAATGGCGCCCCATTTTGAACAAACGGTATTGCTGGGTTATCCGCCTTTCGTCAAAGACGTGATCGACGCCGGTGCCGCCGAGGGTATCAACTGGGCTGACTATAACCCCAAGCTGGTCTTTGCCGGTGAGGTGTTTAGCGAGGAATGGCGTAGCTTGATGGGACAGCGCATCGGTTCGGTGTCGCCCTGCTATGATTCCGCCTCACTCTACGGCACAGCCGACGGCGGTGTGCTCGGTAACGAAACTCCGCTCAGTATCGCCATTCGCCGCTGGCTGGCGGATCATCCCGAGGCAGCCCGTACCTTGTTTGGCGAATCACGGTTGCCGACGCTGGTGCAATATGATCCGGCCAGCCGGTTCTTCGAAATGCACGAAGGCACGCTGGTGGTTTCCGGTGAGAATAGTGTGCCCCTGGTGCGCTATCACATTGCCGACAAAGGCGGTGTGTTAAGTTACGATGAAATGTGGGATTTCCTAAGAGAGCACGGGGTGCAGTCGCTCAGCGAGCTGGGTCTGAATAAGGATATGTCAGCCCCGTAATTTGCCGTTTGTGTATGTGTTCGGGCGGGCGGATTTCACCGTGTCCTATTACGGTGCCAATATTTATCCGGAGAACGTCACTGTCGGTCTGGAACAGCCGGAAATCATGGCTTGGGTGACCGGTAAATTCGTGCTGGAAACACAGGAAACCGAAGACGGCGACAAATATCTGCACATTGCCGTGGAGCTGTTACCCGGCGTTGAACCCAATAAAGCGATGGCGCCCCTGATAGCCGCGTCCATTCGAGCGCAGTTATTACGCTTGAATAGCGAATTCGCCAACTACACGCCGGCAGAGCGGCAATTACCCCGAATTACCCTGCGTTCTTTTGCGGATCCTGAGTATTTCCCGGCGGGGGTAAAACATCGCTATACCCGTAATTGAGTAATCATCATAACTTATGCTCGATTTTTCCCGATTTATTCACACCCATCCGCACCCTCTCCTGTTAATTGCTGTCATGTTAGGTGTAGGCTCCGGTTTTTTACTGCCTGATCATTGGCGAGTAGTCACACAAGTTCTCGTGGCATGGAATGTCATGGTTTGGTCCTACCTGTTGTTGATGGGCTGGTTAATGCTGCGGGCTAACCATACCAGGATGCTAAAAATAGCCAGTCAGGAAGATGAACACGGAGTGACTATTCTGGCGATGTTTTCAGTTGCCACCGTAGCCAGTCTGGTGGCTATTGTACTGGAGTTGTCCACTCAAGAATTAAAATCGGGTTTTCATTTATTTAATTACCTGCTAACCGGTGCAACCATTCTGGGCTCCTGGTTTTTTACCGGCGTATTATTTACGTTTCATTATTCTCGAATGTACTATCTTTCGTCTTCAAATAGCCGGCCTTTGAAATTTCCGGATGATGAACAACACCCTGATTATTGGGATTTTCTTTACTTTGCTTTTACCATTGCGGTTGCTGTGCAAACGGCCGATGTGTCTGTCATGAGCCGATCAATGCGAAAAATAGTGCTTGCGCAATCGATTCTTGGTTTTTTATTTAATATGGTAATTATTGGTTCGTCGATTAATGTGTTTGCGAGTTTAATTAGCTAAGTAACACGTACGAAATAGCTTGAATATTTTATTCCCTCTCCCCAACCCTCTCCCGGAGGGAGAGGGAGTAAGATGTTCAAGTTATTTCATGCATGTTCCTAATACACCTGTGTATAGCTTTCACGAACTTCCTTCAGTTCCATGGCGATTTCACGGCGCAGACGAAAATCACGTCTGGAATGGGCGATGTTATAAGGGATATTGGGATTTCTTTCGTATTTAACCGCTGTGCGGATAAGGCCTATCCATTGTCTGTCATTATCTTCCATTTCTTTAAAGCGATTACGAATCCGCTCCAATTCCTGATTGCAATAGGTTACAAACCCGGCAGCATAAAACACGCTATTTTTCAGGTAGTCTTTTAAGGCAGCCAAATCACCATTAATTTCCTCGACAACCTGCTCAAAATTATTGGGTTCAGGTAATTTTTCCTGATCTTCCGATATTTTTCTAGCCGGATTAGCTTGGTCGGCAGGCGAATTAGGGACGTCCGGACTCATTGCGGCTTTAATGGCTGTTTTGACAGTTCTTCCAATTACCGGCGGAATTAACGATTTATTTGCCCACAAACCATAGCGTAAATAATGTGTGACATCCTGTTTATTGGTATCAGGCCCCTGATAAAAGGCTTCCAGGGTTTTAATCTCGGCTGAACGTTCATTCAATAAGCGTTCACGGGCTTGCAAAGGTTTAGCGATAAACGCTTCTACTGCGACGCGACCGAAACGTAAAAACAGCACTTGAAAACCATGTCGTATGCGTGCCTGTTCGATACTTTCATCAGTATGTAACAAGGTTTTACGCACTTCTTCGGTCTCCCACAGCAATGACTGTGTTTTTTGGACAATCTGATCGATCAGTACCTGCAACGATTGCGCGAGTTGATCGGTCAGTTCGGTTTCAAATTTTTGCTGAATTTCCCTGAACAGTTCTTCGCGAATTTTGTAATTGCCTTCGCGCGGATCGGGCATGGAAATCGTTCTGCCTGCCGTATAGATTCGTTTTAATTCATCCATTTGCCCTGTGGTAAGATTGGACAGCAGGGCATCGATTTTTTCATCATAAGCTGCATGTAATGCCGCCAGCTCCTGGTGTTCAGCGCCTGGCGCATCCGCTTCCTTACGGCCTTGAATGCTTTCGGCATACCAGACATCAAAATCTTTTTTGATGCGTTGCCATTCACGTCCCCACCATTGATTAAATTCACTGCCTAACAGATCATCTTCTTCAATATCGCCATCGGCTATCCCGCCATAAATGGGTTCAAGTTTTCCAATAATATCGGCGGCATATTGCCGTATATTGCTGACCAACGCATCACAACGTTTTTCCAGTACTCCGGCTCGTTCATGGTCGATATAATCATTGATCGTCTCTTTTAATAAAACGATGCCATCAGTGATACCCAGTTTTTTTAATTTTAATTTATCGTCAGCGCTTTTAGTGCGCCTGAGTGTATCTTCCGAGGGTATGCCGAATTCAACCAGATGAGCTCGAGCGCATACCGGTATCATGCGTCGTTCAGGAACAGCAGGCCAGTAATGTCTATGCTTTGCCAGGGTTTCCTTAAAATCAATCTGGTCATCCAAAGCGTCGGCTTGCGTGAGTACAACAAAAATTTTGTCGGATACTTTAATACTGGGGTCTTCAGTGTCAGCAATGACCAGGATTTCTTTTTCCGGCCCCGTAATTGAAGGCTGTTTCATCTCCTTGGCATAAATAATGGCATCGCAGCCCTTCAGCCGGTCAATCGCTTGTTCCGAGTGCATCTGGATGCCTGAATTAAAGCCGGGTACATCATGAAAAATAATGTCCCGATCACTTCTTAAGCGTACTGTTTTGAGTTGAATGCGCTTGATAGCTAAAGACTGCGCCCGGTTTTTGAAAATCGCGGACTGTAATTGTTCATTAATTTCACTAATATCTATAAAACTTTGCGTAAAGCCATTTTTTTGCCTGGCAAACTCGTAAATGGCATTCAGATTTTTTTCAGTGTCCTCAAAATCCTCCAGTATTTCTTTCCTTTCTTTATCGCCCAGCGTTCCTTCCAGTGCCGATTTCCTTTGCTGCTGGAGTTTGCTTATCTCTTCCTTGCTGTAATATTGAATTGACAGAAGTTGATCCTGTTCAGTCTGGGCCGACCAGATTTCTGTACTGGTAAAGGTACATCTTTCGCGTGCAGAAGGTAGAATCTCTTGCCCTAACCAGGCATTCAGCAACGCACTCTTACCGGCTTTTTCCAGGCCAATAACAGCGACTTCAAAACGGTTGGCATGTAATCGCTCCAGTTGCCGGTTTAAGCGCGTGTGTTCGGCGTTGAGTTTTTGCACCAGTTCAGGTGCAATGTCTTCGCTCGTTTTGTTACACAGCGTCACCAATTTATCCGCCAGTACGGAGGTTATTTCTAACCGCGCAAGTTGTTGTTGACAAGTTTCCAGCCAGGTAGCCATAGATGTTCCAGAGTTGTTAAATGCTTTTTTGGTAGTGTGTAGTGAGTGCAAACGGCTCCACCGTTTGCACTCACAAATAGCTTAGTGGCCTACCTCAACCTTGGCGCCCTTGGCCTGACCAATTTCAGAAAGGGTTTGGTTGAACCATGGCGTATCGAGATCAAACGGTTTGCCGCCTTTGATGCGCGGGAACTCAATTGCACGCAAAACTCCGCCACGATCTTCATCATGACCTATCACGCCGGATTCACGACGGAAAGCGCATTCGACAGCCAGATCAGCACAAGATTTGATCAGACGGATGTCTTCAACATTAGAGGCTGCGGCTCTGGCGAAATAGCCGGATTTTTGAATCAGGGTTTTTTCTGCGCCTAACATATCTGCAAATTGTTCACCAAACCATTTACCGGGATTGACTGCATCGAGTTTCACGTGACCGAAAGCGTCGCGAGGCACTTCCTGGCCTTTGGCCTGCATTTCAGCAACAATGGATTCCACGCCGGCACCTTCGGAAACAAAGATGTTTACGCAGTCTACTTTGTCCATGACAGCGCGAAGACGTTTGGCTTCGGCAGCAATATCGATGGTCATTTCCGGAATGAATATGCCGTGGACTTCAAAGGCATTGCGATCAAGTCCCAGCTCAGGCAACCATTCAGCGCGATCAAGCAGTTTACGGTATTCCTGAGCCGTGGCGGCGGTGAGCCAGCCGCAACTGCGTCCCATCACTTCATGGACAATCAGCATACGCGGATTGGCGTTGTTTTCGGCAACAACGTTCCAAAAGTAACGTGCGCCTTGCTCTGCTGCCGTCCAGGCGCCCAGTGATTGCTTGATTGGAAAAACATCGTTATCAACTGTTTTGGGCAAACCGATAACGGTGAGGCCGTAATTGTTACTTGCGAGGAATGCGGCGAGATCAGCGGCAGCGGTATTGGTGTCGTCGCCGCCTATGGTATGGAGAATATCAACGCCGTCTTTAACCAATTGATCGGCAGCTACTTTTTGCGGGTCTTGGCCTTCCTGAACCAGGCCGCGTTTTAGGCAGTCCTTAACGTTAGTCAGTTTAACGCGGCTATTGCCAATCAGCGAGCCGCCGAAACGGTGTAACAGACCGGCTTTTTCACGTATAGCCGGCGTGACGGTATAAAAATCGCCAAGCAGGAGACCTTTGTAGCCGCTACGATAGCAGATGATTTCAATGGTAGGATCAATTTCAGTATAACGCTCGATAAGGCTGCCGATAGCTGAGTTTAGGCAGGGAGCCAAACCGCCCGCGGTGAGAATTGCGACTTTTTTGGGTTTGTTCATAAGAATTGTAAAGTATGAGGTTAGACAAAAGTTTTGGAATGGGAATAAACAAAATGTTCAAGTTATAAAATTACCCTTCCTAAGTAAGGAGAGCGAGGTTGCACCCTTTAATATATCGTTCCACTCCAAAACTCAAACAACACAGAATCATTTCAGGGCTTACGCGGCTGTGGCGAAACAAAGAGAATTCCAGTGTATAAACTTTGGTTTGAGGACTCCGATGGCTGGGAATTTTACCATATTACAAAAGAATATCTTTTGTTTTGTTTTTAATGCACTTATAGCAATATTGGATTGGTTTAGGTGCTTGTATTGATAGTGCGGAAGGAGTAGAAGATCGGGGCAAGATAGCCCGTTGCCCGACCTCCCATCAAAGGTCTATGCGAGCGGAATTTACAGTTACTAACTTTGGGGGCGGGACAGATAACATACTTTAGAGGGATGTTATCTGTAAAATCGTCTCGCTTTAAACTGGAGGCCCAGAATTTAAATTCAATGCCTTACCGGACAGCTTCAATAACTAACGGGTTTATTTTGCAGGAGTAATCTTAACTTTCTTGAGTTTTTGACAAGTGTCCTTAACGTCTCCGCAACGGGTGAATTCGTGCGTGTCCTTATCAAAGCAAATCCGCACTTCGTCAAGGGTATCACCGCTCTTCTTCGGTCCGTTCTCTGTGCAGGATAGATAAATCTCATCGGCATCAAGTCCAGGGTTATTTTCTATAAACAGAGTTTCGATCTTGTCAGCTTTAGGGGCGCCCGAAAGTTGAGGAAATTTCAGCTTGGCGAAAAGATTTCCGGTCAAATCGAAATAAGCGCTCCTGGCAAGTCCGCTGCAGGTGCCATGTTTATCCCACTCATGCTGAATCAGAAAATCAGATGGCATATAGGCATAGATTTTCTCCTTATCGATTGCATCGACTGGCCCACCACCCTTGCAGTTTTGAGGGTTGCCGGTTCCGCATTCCGGCCATAAGCCGTGGACGATGAACTTTCGATGTTCTTTACATTGCGACTCTTTGTTGCCGGGATGCGAACGGCAGAACTCCGGCGACCACGACAAACTCAACGTATAGTTTTTGAATTGACCAGCCTTGTTATTATCGCAGGCCTTCTCGTTTTGAGCAGTCCAGTCAGCAACCGCCAGTGCGGAAGCCATAACCATTGCTGCAAATAAAATTATTCGAAACGTCTTCATTTCACTCTCCTTCAGGGTTGTTGAACAGTAGCCGGTATTCGGCCGTTAAAAATCAACTTCACACTCCCTTCGACAGCTCAACTCTCACCACTATTACGAAAGCCCCAAAACATCCTGCATATCATAAAGTCCGTTTGATTTGTCTTTTAACCAGGCAGCAGCCCTTACTGCACCATTGGCAAAGGTCATGCGGCTGGTGGCTTTATGGGTAATTTCCAAGCGCTCACCTTCATCCGCAAACATCACAGTATGTTCACCGACGATATCACCCGCGCGAATCGTTGAAAAACCGATGGTTTTTCTGTCTCGCTCGCCGGTGTTACCTTCTCGGCCATAAATTGCGCAGTCTTCTAAATCCCGGCCTAACGCGCCGGCAATCACTTCTCCCATGCGTAATGCTGTGCCTGATGGCGCGTCGACTTTGTGCCGATGGTGAGCTTCAATTATTTCTATATCGGTATAGTCACCCATGACTTTGGCGGTCATTTCCAGCAATTTGAGCGCCAGATTCACGCCTATACTCATATTGGGAGCAAGCACTATCGCCACATCTTTAGCGGCCTCGGCAATTACCGCTTTTTGGGCGTCGCTGTAGCCGGTTGTGCCAATGACTATTTTTTTACCGGCTTCCCTGCACAACTCGATAAATGCCATTGACGCATCGGGGCGGGTAAAATCAATCAACACATCAAACTGATCGACAACTGAGGACAAATTATCAACGACTTTTACCCCCAATGCACCGATGCCCGCTAATTCGCCGGCATCCTTACCTACCGCAGCACTATCCGGACGTGCGAGCGCAACCACTAGCGCCGCTTTATCAGCTAACACCGCTGCCCTGATTAAGCATAGCCCCATTCGACCGGATGCGCCGGCTACAGCAATACGTATCATGATTTATCCTGTCAGCTTATCAAAAAAGTTTTTTACACCATCAATCCATGAGTGCTCCTGGGGACTGTGATGTTTGCCACCACTCGATAACGATTCGCCCAGTTTTTCAACCAGTGCTTTTTGTTCTTTGGTCAGTTGCACCGGGGTTTCAATTCTCACCTTGCAGAGTAAATCACCGATGGCCCCACCTCTGACCTGCTTGACACCTTTACCGCGTAACCTGAACGATTTTCCGGTTTGCGTTTCAGGAGGGATGGTTAACTTTACTTCGCCATCCAAAGTAGGTACTTGGATCGCATCACCTAAACAGGCGGTAGCAAAACTGATAGGTACTTCACAATATAAGTTTGCACCGTCACGAGTAAAAATGTCATGTTCTTTTACCCGTATCTCAATGTACAGGTCACCGGCCGGGCCACCGCGTTCGCCTGCTTCTCCCTCTCCAGCCAGACGAATACGATCGCCCGTATCGACACCCGCAGGGATTTTTGCCGACAAGGTTTTGTTTTCCTGCACGCGCCCTTGGCCATGGCATTTGCCACAGGGATCCTTTATTTGCTTGCCCGTTCCACGACATGTAGGGCAAGCCTGCTGCACAGAAAAGAAGCCTTGTTGCATCCTGACTTGACCATGCCCATGACAAGTGGTGCAGATAATCGGACTTGAGCCTTTTTTTGCGCCCGAACCGTTACACTCGCCGCAGCTAACCAGTACCGGGATACGGATTTTCGTCTCTGTTCCGGCAACGGCTTCTTCCAGCGATAACTCCAGGTTATAGCGTAAATCTGAACCCCGTTGGACATTGCTACGCTGCCTGCCCCCACCGCCGAAAATATCACCAAACACATCGCCGAATATATCACTGAAACCTTCAGCGCCACCAAATCCACCGGGACGGCCACCCATAGAGGGATCAACACCGGCATGGCCGAACTGGTCATAAGCTGAACGTTTTTTAGGGTCTGATAAAACTTCGTAAGCTTCTTTGATTTGTTTGAATTTAACTTCAGCGGCTTCCGGATTGTCAGCGTTTCTATCGGGATGGTACTTCATCGCCATACTGCGATAGCTTTTCTTGATCTCTGCGTCACTGGCGTTTTTATCTACGTTGAGCAGTTTGTAAAAATCTTCTTTTGTTGCCATGTTTCAATCCGCTCCTGATGGTTGCTCAGGAGATAAAGCATTGCTGCGAGGTTATTAGAAGCCGCGCCTAAGGTAGGCACGGAATGGTTTTAATATGCGTCGTTTCCAAACAGGGGCGTGGAAACCATGAAAATAAATTTACTTATTGTTTTTATCATCAGGAAAAAAATATATATATATAAAAAAAAAATCTTCATCTAATCAATCTCGTCTAAACGTGAGTCTTTTAGCAAAGCAACATGGTGTTGTACCTTGAATAAAAGTCTTGTTCGTAGAGGGTTTTGATATTCATGGAATGCCCTGTCGGAAATTAAAAAGTTGGGTTACACGTTAGCATAACTCAACTTTCATATTTTAGTCATGAAGTTGGGGACGGAGTAACAAACTCCGTCCCGCTTTAAGTGTCAAATTTCCAGCTTTATCAAGCCGCCATTCTCGCCCTTTTCAGGGTCAGGATGCTACGTGCCTATTATCGCTTATCGTCGTCCTTAACTTCCTCAAACTCAGCATCAACAACGCCGTCATCAGCTGCATGATGCGATGAAGAACCGCCGTCATGATGAGCTTCACCGCCTTCAGCACCTGCTTTTTGAGCATAAACGCGTTCTGCCAGTTTACCCGACAACTCGGTCAAGTCATTGGTTTTAGCTTCAATGGCGTCCTTATCATCACCTTTAACGGCTTCTTTCAGAGCATTAATAGCGTGTTCAATGCTGGTTTTTTCATCAGCGCCGACTTGGTCACCCAATTCTTTCATGGATTTTTCAGTGGCATGTATCATTCCGTCCGCATGATTGCGCGCGTGGACTAATTCAGTCAGTTTACGATCTTCATCAGCATGGGCTTCGGCATCTTTAATCATACGATCCACTTCTTCGTCCGACAAGCCACTGGACGCTTTAATAATAATCGATTGTTTTTTGCCGGTTGCCTTGTCTTTAGCCGATACGTTCAATATACCGTTAGCATCAATATCAAAAGACACTTCAATTTGCGGAATACCACGCGATGCGGGTGGAATATCAGCTAAATCAAAACGCCCCAGCGATTTATTAGCCGCTGCTTTTTCACGCTCGCCTTGTAGTACATGGATGGTGACCGCAGTTTGATTGTCATCGGCGGTAGAAAATACTTGTGACGCATTGGTTGGAATGGTGGTATTTTTTTCAATCAACTTGGTCATAATGCCGCCCATCGTTTCTATACCCAGAGACAAGGGAATAACGTCCAGCAACAACACATCTTTAACATCACCCGCTAAAACACCCGCCTGGATCGCCGCACCTAAAGCAACCGCTTCATCCGGGTTAACGTCTTTACGCGGTTCTTTGCCAAATATGCCTTTTACCATTTCCTGTACTTTTGGCATACGCGTTTGACCGCCCACCAAAATCACATCATTGATTTCAGAGGCTTTAAGACCTGCGTCTTTAAGTGCCATTTCACAAGGGCCTTTAGTACGGTTAATCAGCTCTTCAACCAAAGATTCCAGTTTGGCACGGGTCAACTTTAACATTTAAATGCTTAGGGCCTGATGCATCCGCAGTGATGTAAGGCAAGTTAACATCAGTTTGCTGGCTTGAAGACAATTCAATCTTGGCTTTTTCTGCCGCTTCTTTCAAACGTTGCAGCGCCAATGGATCGTTGTGTACATCAACGCCGCTTTCCTTTTTAAATTCACTGGCAAGATATTCAATAACTCTTGAGTCAAAATCTTCACCGCCCAGGAAAGTGTCACCATTAGTTGATAATACTTCAAACTGGTGCTCGCCATCTATTTCGGCAATTTCAATGATGGAAATATCAAAGGTACCGCCGCCTAAGTCATAGACTGCGATTTTGGTATCGCCTTTAGGCTTATCCATACCGAATGCCAGCGCGGAGGCCGTCGGTTCGTTAATAATACGTCTAACTTCCAAACCTGCAATACGGCCTGCATCTTTAGTCGCTTGACGTTGTGAATCGTTAAAATAAGCCGGTACGGTTATCACCGCTTCGGTAACTGTTTCACCTAAATACGCTTCCGCGTCTTTTTTCAGCTTCATTAAAATACGCGCTGAAATTTCCGGCGAAGCCATTTTTTTGCCATGCACTTCTACCCATGCATCACCGTTTTCTGCTTCGATGATTTTATAAGGCACCATTTTGATGTCTTTTTGCACGACATCATCTTTAAAACGACGACCGATCAAACGTTTAATTGCAAACAGCGTGTTTTTTGGATTGGTGACCGCTTGGCGTTTTGCCGATTGTCCCACTAAAACTTCATCATCACTACTAAAGGCGATAATAGAAGGCGTGGTACGTGCACCTTCACTGTTCTCAATCACTTTGGCCACGCCGTTTTCCAGTACTGCCACACACGAGTTGGTGGTTCCTAAATCTATGCCAATTATTTTAGCCATTGAATGCTCCAGACTTGAATTTGTTTAAAAAATGTTTAAGTTATTTTCGATATGGGGGCTGTTTTATAGTGTTCAAGCCTGCGCATTATCTTCTGACGGTTTTTCTGCCGCTTTTGCTACCACCACCATTGCAGGTCGTAGCAAGCGTCCATTCAGCATATAGCCTTTTTGAAACACATTAACTACCGTATTGGGTTCCGCGCCTTCTACCTCTTGCATGAGCATCGCTTGATGTTGCTCAGCGTTAAATGGCTGGCCCATGGGATCAATGGCAACAATATTAAATTTTGCAAACAATGCTTCGAACTGTTTGATAGTTAATTCACTGCCTTCCCGAAACTTTTTTACCTCCTCGCTATCGCCTGTTGCCGCTTGCAAACCCAGAACCAGACTGTCAAATACCGGCAATATTTCTTTGGCAAAACTGGTCAAGGCATACTTATGCGCATCTTCCAGATCTTTTTGCGTTCTTTTTTTCAGGTTTTCCATTTCCGCCTGGGTGCGAACCGCTTTATCCCAGTTATCATTCGCTTTTTGCTTGGCCTCCTCTAATTCTTGCCTCAGCTCTTCAATCGTATATTCATGCTCACCTACTTCAGTGTGTGGAAGCTCTTCATTGACCGTTTCATTTTCAATCTCGGCTTCAGCTTCAACCTGCGACTCAGGCGCTTCCTGATCAATACTCATTTCTAGTGTTCCTTAAAAAAGTTGTGGTAACGTGCCTAAATAACGCACAAAAAATAGTGTTACCTATCATGGGGTCGTTGTTTTTGGATTCAAGGCCGCGCCTAATAATTTTGCCGTAACATCGACAAACGGAATAATTTTCTGATATGCCATACGTGTCGGCCCGATTACGCCGAGTACGCCGACTATTTCGTCATTGACTGAATAGGAAGAGGTAACCAAACTGCAATGGTCAAATGCCTGGTAACCGGATTCTTCGCCTATAAAAATCTGCACGCCTTCAGCCTTCATTGATTGATCCAAAAGATGAATGACATCCTGCTTCTGACTAAAGGCATCAAACAGTTTTTTCAAATGATCCCTGTCCGACAACTCGGAAAAACCCATTAAATTGGTTTCACCGGTCAACACATAATCATCCTTTTCATCCGCTGATTCAAAAGTCAATTGCGCCATTTTTATCGCATCCAGCATAGCCTGATTCATGCGCTCCTGGTCGTCTTGCAACTCTTTCAAAACAGCTTCACGTACAGAAACCAGACTGCGGCCGTAATAAATTGAGTTGAGATACGCGCCGGCCTGTTGTAATTCAGCCGCACTAAAGACTTTCCCGGTATGAATAACCTTGTTATGAACTTCCTGTTCATTAGTGACAAAAATCACCAGTACGCGTTTATGCGATAACGGCAAAAATTCAATATGCCGCAAACAGACCAATTCTCTTCTGGGTAAAGTGACAACACCGGCCATTTTGGTCAATTCTGCAAGCAATTTTGACGCAACACCGATCATATTATTGGTATCATTTCTTTCCGCCAAACCCTGATTTAGCTGCGTAATATATTTTGCATCCAGCGGCTTAACTGTTAACAAGCTGTCAACAAACAAACGATAGCCGCTGACTGTGGGTATGCGCCCCGCTGACTTATGCGGAGAATGGATTAGCCCCATATCTTCCAGATCCGCCATCACATTACGAATAGTTGCAGGGCTTAAGTTTAGCTCAGAATCTTTTGATAACAGCCGAGAACCCACGGGCTGACCATCACTGATATAAAGTTCAACCAGTGTTTTTAATAACTGCAATGAACGTTCATTTAAATCCCGGTTATTAGTACTCACACCTACCTCTATAAATCAAACATGCACTCCATCAAGATGAACACCAGCCAAGAAAAGTATCAGCTCACCCGTCTGTTGTCAACAAAGGCTAACTCACGTCTATCTTGAAAGCTGCGGTTTTTTTGTTTGTCAAAGCTGTAATAGCGCTTAACGCCAGATCGCAGAATACCGGGCCTTGCGTGATTTTTATCGTAGCCGCCTGGAAATTATTTATCTGAGAAACTATAGTTCTGTATGTACCTTTATCTTCAATATCGACAATAGCCTAAAGAACTCAAGTTAATGAAACACTACCAGAGGTAATGAAGCAGAGGGAAATAGTGGTGAACTTAATGGCCCTGAAAACAGGATTAAAAGTATCGTCTGTCCCCTATTTTCTTAACCCAAGTTTATTAACAATACGGAAATTTCAGCCGGAGAAAAATATCATGGCATTTGTGAATGAATACATATCAGAAGAAAACATAGCGAAACACCGACTTGCAGCTATTGATAAAAACTACTTTGTTGGCGCGGCAGAATCAGGAAGTAGGATTATTGACCGTGAGCGCAATATCTACTTGCGCAATGTTTGGAACGACCGGGAGCAGTTCAGAGGCAAGTCAGGGTGGACTTTTTTTTGGCAGGGGGAATGGATTTATCTGGAACTGGAGTTGCTTGAACTCAGTGATCAACCCGGCGGATCCCGATGCGCGCATTGGAAACTGCTCACGCTTGAATCGCCAACGCATTTAAAGGATCAACGTATCGAAATGCTTGCCGATTTGAAAGACGCTCTTGTTGCCCGAAAAGAGGGCGGTGTTTGTGCGACAGCTACCGACTTCTCGGTCACGCTGGATATTTGAGCCGGAAGCACATTATGACAAGCACCGCTACCGAAGTAATCAATTCAATTCTTACATTACTGGATAGACCTTAGCCGCGGCTTCTAAAACCGGTTTTTTTCAGGATCTTAGTGCTGTACAACACTTCACAACCTTGATTGTAAGCGCCGAGCAAATCGGCAATCTGCTGATATTTGTTTATCAACATCTTCCTGGCTTTTGCCATGCACCATGGCAAACAGGTTATAAGGCCATTCGGGCAAATGCCTTGGACGGTGATAACAATGGCTGACAAAATCCAGTTTCCCGACTTTTTCGCCCAGTTCATTAATGATTTCTTCCGGGACATTCCATACGGTCATGCCGTTAAAACGATAACCCAGTTTATAGTGATTGGGTACTGCGCCGATGCGGCGAATAATGCCTTGTTCCTGCATGGATGTCATACGCGTCATGACTATTTCAGCCGTTAAGCCTAGCTGTTCGGCAATATGTTGATAGGGTTGCGAGGTTAGCGGCAAACCGGCTTGGGTTGCGCGCATAATTGCCAGGTCGGTGTCATCTAGAATAATCATGGTTACCAAATCTAGGCGAGGCAAAAAAATGGATGTTAGACTTGGCAGTTTTATAAAAACTACCAGGTTTTCCCTTCGTTAACTGGAAAGCCATAACCATCAGGCTTCCAGTTTTAAGCCAACAAAATATTCGTTGATTTTGGGCATGTTGTAGACCGTCAGGCCGGTTTGTTGCTCTATTGCGTTGATAGTTTGCTGAATTTGTTCAGGCGTTTCTGTAGCAATCACAAACCACATATTAAGCGCATGGTTACGCTCGTAATTATGTGCTACTTCGGGGAAAGCATTGATGATGCCGGTGACTTCAACAAAGCGCTCAGGTGGTGCTTTAACTGCTGCCAATGTTAACGCGCCGCCCATCAGTTCGGCATGATAAAGCGGACCGAAGCGGGTCAAAGTGCCGTTATCCAACAGCGCCTGTAGCCGCTCAATAAGCGCCTGTTCGGTTAATCCCAGTTGCAGTGCAACCTGTTGATAAGGCGCGTCACAAATAGGAAAACCTTCTTGCAGGGTGTTGATAATGAGGCGATCTATTTCGTCCATACGTCATCCTGGAAAAAGCAGCTATACACCATATTCATATTTTTAAAGGTGTTGATGTTTAAGCGGCGCGTTGGTAAATAGCGCCGCGTTGTTTAAAACAGCGGCGGCTGAATAAAATTTCCCTGTCAAATCCCGCCAAACCACAGGCGGCGCTGAGCTGTTCCAGTTGCGATAAGACAGTCGTCCGGTCTTTACCGTGAATCATGCAATACAGATTATAAGGCCATCCGGCTTGCCGGGGGCGCTGGTAACACAGCGTGACAAAAGCAAACTGACTGATGTGTCCGCCCAGTTGTTTAACAAGATTATCGGGTATATTCCACACGATCATGGCATTGGCGCGGTAACCGAGTTGGTGATGCTTGACGATCACGCCCATACGCTTGATCAGGCCTTTTTGTTTAAGCCGGGCCAGCCGTTCAATCACCTCGGCTTCAGGCATGGACAAAGTGTCGCCAATTTCGGCGTAAGGACGGGAACAAACAGGCAGCCCCATCTGTACACGTTCCAGCAGTTGACGGTCGCGGTCATCAAGCATGTTGCAAATCCAGTTTAAAACCCAAATCAATAAAAAAATCATCCAGCAAAGGCAATGACATGGTTTTGTAGCCGGTTTCCTGTTCTATGGCGTCGAGAACGGCTTGTAAATGCCCGGCATCGGCTGCAATAGCCACAAACCAGAGATTAAACGTGTGTTCACGTTCATAATTATGATTGACTTCAGGATGGGCGCTGATTATATCGGCAACGGCCTGTAGTTGCTGTTCAGGTACAGCCATCGCCACCAGGGTACTGACACCTATATGGTTGGGCGGAATAATCGGGCCGATGCGGCTGATAAAGTTGTTGTCGTTTAACTCGGTTAATGCAGATAACACATCATCTTCACTGACACCCAGCGCATTGGCAATGTCCAGATAGGGACGCGATGACAGCGGGAAGTCGCGCTGAAAATCGTTCAGCAGGTGTTTGTGCAAAGGGGTCAACATCCGTTTATAAACCTGTTTTGTGCGCCCGCGCGCTAAAGAAAATACCGTTGGGTTTTTGGGCGGGCAGGCGGGTGATTTCCTGCAAAGTGTCGGTATCATAAACAACCAGTTGATTGTCATCCCTTACCGCAACCCAGACTTGTTCGCCGCGCGGCGTAAATTCCATGTGCAGAACCGCTTTGCCGGGCGTCAGGTTTTTGATTAACGATAAATCTTTAACATCGATAACTTGTAATTGATTGTTATCGGGCATGGCGAAATTGACCCAAACTTGCCGTCCATCCGGTCTGGCCATCACAAAAACCGGTTGTCCGGGAACCGGTATGGCTTTGATCAGTTTCCAGTTCTGTTTGTCGATGACTAACACTTCGTGCTTGCCGATGGCCGGGACAAACACGTAGTCACCCGCTACCGCCCAGCCTTCCAGATGCGGCATTTTATAAACAGGCAGTTTCTCTTCGTCTTTAACGTAGCCGGGCAGGATACGTTTTACGCCGGCTTTGGTGTCCCATAAATCCAGTAATGCCATGCCGCTTTCACCAAATAAACCGGCAATATAATAACGGCCGTCGGGTGAAATCAAGGCGTCGTAAGGCAGTTTGCCGATATTTTTGAATTTTTCAATCACCGGTTTTTGCGGGTTTTTCATATCCAGCGTCCAGATTTCGCCGGCATCAAACAGGCTGAAAACAAAACGCTGTCCAGGCGCATCCACCAGACCGACTACTTTGGAACGTTTACCGTCGCCATAGTCAGCCGGAATATCGGCCACCAGTTCCAGCGTGTCCGAGGAAAACACTTTAACGCCGCCGGGCGTGTAATTGGATACGGCGATTAACTTGCCGTCCTGGGAAATCGCTCCGCCGATGCTGTTACCCGCCTGAATAATGCGTTTGTCCAGTTTATCCTGCAATATATCGATTTTACTTAAACCGCCATCCCGCCCAAAAATATAGGCGTAACGCTGATCGCGGGAAAATACGACCGACGCATGAGACAAATCGCCCAGTTTGTCGATTTTGGCTAATTGCTTGTGTTCAGTGGTATTGATGATGAGCGCGGCGCCGTCTTCGCGTTCAATGACGATACCTAAATCGCCGGTGGCGCGGAGTTCTGCCAGTGCGTTGAATGAGAGGATAAAGCCCAGAATGGGGAGTAGTTTTTTCATAATCGAAGGTTTTTGAGTGTGTTAACGATAAACGTTTTTTCGGTGTCCGATTTCAACAACGAGAATAATCAGTTCTTAATTTTCAAAATGGCAAATCAGGCGATAATCGCCAACTCTATAACGCCAGTAACCGGCATATTGTCCTTGTAATGACTTACCTAATTGCCTTGGATCATCAAGACTCGCAAGCCGGCTTTGAAAAAATGCTGCAATTCTTCTTTGTACGGGCTTATCAAGTTTTTTCAGGTCTTGCTTTGCGCTGTCTAAAATCTTAATCGTCCAAGCCAAGCTCTTTCACCACGTCGTTAAAATCATGAACAGATTCTTTACCGTCCAGATAGTTTTTGTAAGCGGTATCTGCTTTCGTTAGGGCTTGCTCTTCAGCTAAATAGTCAAGTAAGGCCTTTTTAATAAGCGTTTCAGGTGAAAGTCCTTGTCTAGCAGCTAGGTGGCTTAATGCTTGTTCCGTGTTCTTGTCTAATTGTATGGTGTGCATACGAATATCCTCTAGTCTTATTGCATTGTTCTCACGCTCCAGGATGAGATATTTTAAAAATCAGTTAATAATGAAAACGGTAGCCAATAACTTTAATAATCTTTCCAAGCGTCATCCGTAAACAGGATATTCATTCCTCAATCAATTCCTTTTGCATCAGTTGACCGTTCCGCGCCTTGTCCAATGAGCGTAGCAGTCTTTCTGCATTGGCAGGATTCGATAATAAATAATGTGTTTCTTGCCATGCATTAAAGTCTGCCAATGACAAAATAACGACATGATTATTGTCCTCACGGTTTACGATGCAAGGCTCATGGTCTTGACAGGCTTTTTGGCAAAGCTGGTCAAAATTCTGTTGGGCTTCTTTAAAAAAAATGCTTTGCATAAAGATTTCCTGGATAAAGTAAGTAGCCCGTATGGAGTGGAATGAAATACGGGGTATCAGTGCCACGAAATCCTACTCGCTACGTTCACCAGATACATTCACCTCCTCAATGACTTCCATAAGTCTGTATCCTGTCAGACATTCAGTTATCGGTTCTCCAGTATAAGGATGAGTATCTACATCAGTACTAAATAAAAAGCGAATTCTAACCTTGTGACTTTTAGAAATGGCTCTTTCTAACCAATCTGCATTTTTACCCTCAGCATATAGATTTTCGGAATTCTTATTATCTGGATTGGTGAAGTTAAATTTTCGAAAAATAGCATCTCCAAGAGACAAACCAAAACTATTAGCTTCAAGTGGAGAAACAGCATATAAATTATCTTTGAGTTTTATATCTGTAATAATTTCATTTCCACTATATTTTTTTGGGCGTAGCTTGAATTTTTTGAGTAAATCGGAAATATCAGGTGTTGTTACTTTTGGAGCCGTTTTTGGTATTTCAGCAATAGCTGAACGGATACCTTGCACAATATTGGTAAAAACTTCATCGTGATCTTCCCAACTCTTTACAGGTTTTGCATCCTTTGGAAGTGCCTGCAATTTTCCGAAGGGAGCTCCAGCCCAGTCAACCGAACGAATAATTATTGGAATAACTCTGGCATTTCCTTTTTCGTGACGTTCCATTGCAACTGTCAACTCTTTACCATAGCAATAATTGGAAGCAAGAAAATCAGGACTAACTAGAAGCAAAATAATGCTCGCTGATTGAAGATGTTGATCAATTTTACTTTCCCATTCATCACCAGCAGATATTTTTCGATCATGCCATTCTGAAATAACGCCTTGACGTAACAGGATAGATAAGTGTTTCTCCAGTTCATTCCGTAGTTTTTCGTCTTCAGGAGAATGAGAATAGGAATAAAATAGTTCTACAGCGTTAGTGGAATTTGACATTGATTTAGCATTAATTAAGGTTTTATTGTTTATTCATTTCTAATAAAGCATAACCCTTTTACTTGTATTGGGTTAAATCATCAAATATTTCACTATCTTAACTACACTTAGCCAATCCGTAGTCCTTATGACAGATAGAGGCGGCGCAGCCGGGCCCAAACCCCATCATAATTAATCAACTAAGCGATGGGTTTCGCGTTGCTCTACCCATCCGCACTATTTTAAAGAGGGAAGGATCGATTTTAACGCTTACCCTTACGCAAAACCCCAACCAACCACAACGCCTCATCCCGATTCATAAACGTCTGCCACGGCGGCATGGCGGTGCCTTTGCGCCCGTTAAGAATCGTCGAAACCAAAAACTCATCCGGTTTTCCGGCTAAGCTGTCAGGCAATAGCGCTGGCCCCATGCCGCCTTGCAAGGTTAAGCCGTGACATGCGCCGCAATCATTTTTTAGCAGATTGCGGAGCGTGGTTTGCCGCTCTGGCGAAGGTTCGGCTGCTAAACAGTTGAGGGTGACACACAGTAAAAGCAGCGCTTTTTTCATAGTTGGTTTAAGTACGGTGTTGAAAATCCAGTTATTAGCCTTCGACGACTAGGAACGTTAGTGGGAGCGGCTTTAGTCGCGTTTGTCCGAGACTAAAGTCTGTCCCACAATACTGCCGAATTTTGAGTAGTGCGTATGAAACTTCGTATACAAAGGTATTTACGGCTTTAAGCCCGCATAATAAGCCGCGACATTACTAATATCATTGTCGGTCAAGGAGCCGGCAATCGCATTCATAATGTCGTTTTTACGGGTTTTATCGCGGTATTGTTCGAGCGCTGATTTCAGGTAAGCAACATCGCGTCCTGCCAATGGCGGAAACGGCGCGTCAGCTGAAGGATTTTTAATGCCGTGACATTGCGAACATACGGCTGCTGCCCTGGCCTGGCCTGCATAAATACTGGCGGCATTGACACCGGAGGCCGACAACAGCCCCAGCATCAACGCGCCTGAAAGGGCTATGAGTTCTCATTATTTTGCCCCTTTCATTTCATCGGGTGAAAGACCGCGTGTCATGTATTTAGTTCTGCCGTGAGAGAAGATACCCGCCGGGCTTTCCATCGCAATCGAGGCCACTTTTTCCAAAGAGGTCGAATCATAAACGACCACTTCATCACCGCTGTAGCCCGCACTGATATACAGGAATTTACCATCGGCGCTGTATTCAGGGAAATAGGCATGACCGCCTACATCCAGAGTTTTAACCACTTCCAGGGTTTTCTTGTCGATCAGCTGAACGGTGCGGGCACGTCTGTCCTTGGAGATAATATCCACGGCGACATAAGGTGCATTGGCATGGGCAGCAGGCGATTCAGTACCGCCGGCAACAGGCACTTGTTTAACCACTTCCATTTTATCGAGATCCCAGACGCTGACGACCTCTTTTTCGCAATCGCCAAAGTTGGTGCCGAAACCGAGGGTGCGTCCGTCTACTTCAACTGCCGCGCCGCCGCCAACGTGGGGTACGCAACCGGCTTCAAGTTTTTTGATGATTTTGCGGTCTTTTAAATCAATCGCAGTGACGATGCTGTCGTCATAAGAAGCCACCATCAATTTGCTGCCGCCATGTGTCAAGAAAGCGTCATGCAGATGGCGTCCGACATTTTCGATTTTGGTAACAGGAAAGCCTTCTTTTAAATCAACCACCCAGACTTGACCGGCATTTTCCAGGGCAATGGCAAAAATATCGGCAAACGGCGTGCCGATGACCATGCCGGAATCGGAAGTGACCATTTTGCCGTCCGGATCGACGCCTTCCAGTTCAAAGGTTTTTAACGGTTCCAGCGTATCGGCATCAAGAATGACGGCATTATGTGGTACATAAGAACCCGCCATGATGTATTTGCCGTCACGGGAAACACCCAGGCCCGGACCGTTGAAGCCGGTTTTAACGCTGCGCACCACTTGCATGGAGTACAGATCGACTTTAAATATTTCGGCGGTATCGTTTTTTACATAAGCCCAGCGTGGGTTAGCGGGGTTATAGTCGATGATATGCGCCGCTGCACCAGTTGGGATTTCACCGATTTGTTTATGAGTAACACTGTTAATGAACACCGCTTTTGAACCGGAACCGCGCCCGTATTTGCCCCGTGCTGCGACACCGATAATATTATTGATGTCGTCGATTTCATAAGTGGGCTTGGCCGGTAACGTACTTTCGTCTTTAACATAGACTTTTATCGATGCTTTAATGTCATCAATCGTCCAGGCCGGGTTGGCCAGTTTGGGCGTGGCTTGTAAATGTTTAACCAAACCGCGAATGTCATCATCCGAAAAACGTCCATAAAACGGAGGCATTAAGGTGTCAAAACTGCCGGCCATGATAATAGTGCGTAAAGCCGTAGGACTGCGGCCTTTCAATGTTTCGGCATTTAACGCCGGAGCAATAAACCCGCCATGATCCGAGCCGTGGCAACTGGCGCAATTTTCTTCATACAGTTTATGCATTTTTTGGGCATCATCAGAAGTTGCCTGTGCGCCTAACGGCAACAGCAAGGCGGCTAAACTGGTGAGGACTGATTTGGACAGACGCTTTTTAATTATTTTCATTGTTATGGACTCCAAGTAGTATTGAATCAATATTATCTTGTCTGATTGAAAAGCTCAAGCTTGATTTGAGTTTATTATTGAGTAATCGATAAAATCAGCAATGTAGATTACGCATTACGTAATTAAAGCTATACTTTTTCATCCACGCTGGAATGGCGGCTAAATTCTGTCGAATACATAGAGAAGTGCGTAAAAAGGTTGCATCCAAGCAATCACTGGATAGGCGTTGCTTATTCGGGCTATGTGACTGATTGCGAATGTTAAACCTGGTTAATGTTGAAACAAAGAATCCCACATAGCATCCACTTTCTTGATAATATCCGGCGACATCACTATCGGTCTGCCCCATTCCCTGTTGGTTTCACCGGGCCATTTATTGGTCGCGTCAAAGCCCACTTTGGAACCTAAGCCGGAAACTGGCGAAGCAAAATCAAGGTAATCAATCGGGGTATTTTCCAGTATAGTCAAATCCCTGGCGGGATCCATACGCGTGGTGATGGCCCAGATCACATCTTCCCAGTTGCGGACATTGACATCATCATCGACGACAATGACAAACTTGGTGTACATGAATTGCCGCAAATACGACCAGGTGCCTAGCATGACGCGTTTGGCATGACCCGCATATTGCTTTTTCATGCTGATGACGGCCATACGGTAAGAACAGCCTTCAGGAGGCAGGTAAAAGTCGACAATTTCAGGAAATTGTTTTTGTAAGATGGGCACGAAAACCTCATTTAAGGCAACGCCCAAGACAGCGGGTTCATCCGGGGGTCTGCCGGTAAAGGTGCTGTGATAGATGGGTGCCTGGCGTTGGGTGATTCTTTCTATGGTAAAAACCGGAAATTCATCGACCTCATTGTAATAGCCGGTATGATCGCCAAACGGGCCTTCCGGTGCGGTTTCGCCTGGATATATAAACCCTTCCAGGACTATTTCGGCACTCGCGGGTACTTGTAAATCATTTATCAGGCAATTGGCCACTTCGGTTTTACTGCCGCGTAATAAGCCGGCAAAGGCATATTCAGACAGGGTATCGGGAACAGGTGTAACGGCGGCAAGGATGGTTGCAGGATCGGCGCCCAGGGCAACAGAGACAGGAAAGGGTTTGCCGGGATAAGCTTTTTGCCATTCTTTAAAATCCAAGGCACCACCACGATGCGTCAGCCAGCGCATGATGACTTTGTTTTTACCTATCACCTGCTGGCGATAAATGCCGAGGTTTTGCCGGTCTTTGTTAGGGCCTTTGGTAATCACCAAAGGCCAGGTAATTAAGGGCCCAGCATCGTCCGGCCAGCAAGTTTGAATAGGATAAACGCTCAAATCAATCTCATCGCCTTGCCGGATCAGTTCCTGGCAAGGCGGTGATGAAACCAGCTTAGGCGCCATATTGAGCACTTGCTTGTATATAGGAAACTTTTCCCAGGCATCTTTCATGCCTTTGGGTGGCTCCGGTTCCTTTAAAGTTGCCAGCAATTCACCAATGCCGCGCAGTTCAGTTACAGATTCTGCGCCCATGCCCATGGCAACACGGCGCGGCGTACCAAACAGATTCGCTAATACAGGAATGTTGTAGCCTGTCGGATTTTCAAACAGCAGTGCAGGACCACCTTGTTTTAAAGTACGGTCGCAAATTTCAGTCATTTCCAGATAGGGATCAACGGCGATGGTAACTCGTTTCAGTTCGCCCTGTTTTTCCAGTTGTTTGATAAAATCGCGCAGATCCCGGTAATTCATGCGGCTATGCCATTATGTCTGAGCAGAGCATCAATAGTCGGTTTACGGCCTCGGAACTTGATAAATAAGTCCATTGCATCCTGACTGCCGCCTTGTTCTAGAATATTGGTCAAGAAGGCTTTCCCGGTTCCTTGATCGAAAATACCTTTTTCTTCAAATAACGAAAAAGCGTCACTGGATAAGACTTCCGCCCATTTGTAACTGTAATAACCAGCCGCATAGCCGCCTGCAAAAATATGTGAAAAACTGTGGGCAAAGCGGTTAAATTCAGGCGGTTGAACAACGGCAACCTGTGCTCTAACCTGCTTTAGAATCTCATAGATCCGGCCGCCTTTTTCAGGATCGTAATCCTGGTGAATTCTAAAATCAAACAGGCTGAATTCCAGTTGTCTTACCATGATCATGCCGGCCTGAAAGTTTTTAGCAGCCAGCATTTTGTTAAATAAGGGTTCAGGTAATTTTTCGCCGGTTTGATAATGACCTGAAATCAGCGCAAGCGCTTCTTGCTCCCAGCACCAGTTTTCCATGAATTGACTGGGTAGTTCAACCGCATCCCATTCAACGCCGTTGATGCCGGAAACACCCAAATGATCAACCTGGGTGAGCATGTGGTGCAAGCCGTGACCGAATTCATGAAATAAGGTGATGACTTCATCATGCGTTAGCAGAGCAGGATCATTTCCGGTTGGCGGAGTAAAGTTGCAGGTCAGGTAAGCGACCGGGGTTTGAATGGTGTCATCGGTTTTTTTACGACCTACACAGTCATCCATCCAGGCTCCGCCACGTTTTTTGGGGCGCGCATAAAGATCGATATAAAACTTGCCGCGAAGTTGGCCGGCATCGTCATGTATCTGAAAAAAACGTACATCGGGATGCCAGCTATCGAATTCATCAATTTCGCTTATGTTTAAGCCATACAGCTTTTCTACGACGGCAAACAGTCCAGGTAAAACGTGGGTGATGGGGAAGTACGCTTTAACTTCTTCCTGAGAAAGCTGGTAAAAATGCTGACGCATTTTTTCCGAATAATAGCCTAAATCCCAGGATTGAAGGTCATTAATACCGTAGTGTTGTTCAGCAAAGTCACGTAAATCAGTTAAATCCTTGCGTGCTTGCCGCCAGGATCTATCAGCTAAATCATCCAGAAAATGCATCACATCATCCGGCTTATTGGCCATTTTGGTTGCCAGAGACAGCTCAGCGTAATTGTTGAAACCTAACAGTTGGGCTTTTTCATGGCGCAGTGCCAGTATTTGCTCCATGAGAAGACTATTATCCCACTGTCCAGCTTGTGGACCCTGGTCTGAGGCGCGGGTTGAGAAAGCTTCATAGTGTTCGCGGCGCAATTCCCTGTCATCGGCGTAAGTCATAACGGCTTGATAGGAGGGAAATTGCAGGGTTATCATCCATCCTTCTTCATTCCGGCTTTCCGCTGTTTGTTTGGCGCCCGCCATTGCAGAATCAGGCAATCCTGCCAAATCCTGTTCATCCCTGATAAGTTTGCTCCAGGCATTAGTCGCGTCCAGCAGGTTTTCTTCATAGTTGCTGGCAAGACGTGATAATTCCTGGCTGATTTCCTTGTAACGTTCCTTTTTCTCGCTATCCAGATCAACGCCGGATAATTTGAAATCCCTTAAAGCATTTTGGATGATTTTCTTTTGGGCGATATCCAGCGCTGCAAATTCATCGCTTTTTGCAATAACTTGATAGGCATTAAATAGCTGTTCGTTTTGCCCCATTTCAGTGGAATATGCACTGAGCTTAGGCAGGCAGGCGTTATAAGCCTCGCGTAACTCATCACTGTTAACGACAGAGTTAAGATGACTGACTGGAGACCAGGCCTTATTGAGCCGGTCTTCAGCGTTTTCCAAAGGTTCAACCAGATTGATCCAGGTATAGTTTTTGGTTGCTTGAAGTTGCAGGTCGACAACTGCCCGCGCTTCGTCCAATAGTTGAGTGATGGCAGGTTCAATGTGTTCCGGTTTTATCTGGGAAAACAAAGGGAGGGTGGTGTTGCTTAATAAAGGGTTGGTCATAGTGTGATCATAATTCATGGCTGCATTTGCGTAATTTATAACACAAACAAATGACTTTGTGGTGATGTCGAATTTTTAATCAGTTTTGTAGAACCTGGAATTATTTTTTTTGAGGGTCAAAAAACAGAGCTGTTTTAGATAAATGATCGTGCCAACTGCGCCGGTTTTTATCAACAAGAATCCACAAGAAGCCAATCCCGAAAAAGCCCCAAGAGGGTATAGCCGTCGTAAAGCGTAGCAAAGCTTGAGTCCAGTTAATGGGCTTTTGGTCACGGGTAAGAACTTTTATTTTCCAGGCGCGTAAGCCTAACGTTTGCCCGCCATGCGTCCAGAACCAACCGTAAAAAAAGAAACTGATAACTAATATATAAATACGGTAAATTAGTGTTTGTTGATCGCTAACTGCCTCGCCTGCAGTAAATGGAAGTAGCAGTGCGGTGGCAAGGAATAGAATTGCAATCAGGAGGAGAAGGTCGTAAATTTGAGCCGCTAGTCGTCGTAAAAAACCAGGTGCAGACAGTAAATCCCGACCTGGCTTTAACGGTTTTTTCGTTTTCGAAGACAATTAAACTTTAAATAAAGCTAATTTTTGACCAAAATACATGCACATGGCCATCAGTCCACCCAGCATTATCAGGGAAAATAAGAAAGGCGGTCTATGGAACAGAAGAATGCCGAAATCTGCTACAAAAAGGCTGGTCAATAGTGGATGGTCAATGAAGCCATTAAGAATCTTTTTGAACATAACAATCCCGTCAATTACGCAAATGTTTGGTGCGAACGTTTAAAAAATGGTTGTCTGATTTTTTATCCATATAAAACGCACAATCGGTGCTTGTAAAAATCAGTGTGATGATTCTACTATACTCAAAAGGGTAATGTAAAAAAAAAGAAGATTGATTGTGGGATAGAATGTATCAAATGATATGATTGGCATAAATAGAAAAACAAACAGGGTTAAAGACCATTTTAAAATTTTTTAAAAAATTGATTACTTCAGCCAGAAATGAAGCTGAGCCAGTCTTGGCGAAAGTCAGAGTATATTCACGTTCGGAGCATACTATTTCACGCTCCCAGATTAGTGAAAACGCGTTGAAGGTTTTATACAGGCTGCAAAAGGAAGGTTTCGATGCCTACCTTGTGGGCGGCTGCGTGCGTGATTTATTGCTGGGTCGAGAACCCAAGGATTTTGATGTTGTAACCAATGCAGATCCTGAACAAATTAGAAAAGTATTTCGCAATTGCCGCTTGATTGGTCGCAGGTTTCGCTTGGCGCATGTTCACTTTGGCAGAGAAGTTATTGAAGTTGCGACTTTTCGGGGCGTCGGGGAAGAGGAAAATGATAAGCAGGTGCTCAATAAGGAAGGGCGATTGTTGCGGGACAACGTCTACGGCACAATAGAAGAAGACGTTTGGCGCAGGGATTTCACGGTTAATGCGCTCTATTACAACATAAAAGACTTTTCGGTAGTGGATTATGTCGGCGGCATGATTGACCATAAAGCCGCGTCGCTCAGGCTTATAGGCGATCCTGAAACACGTTTCCGTGAAGATCCTGTGCGCATGCTCAGGGCTGTGCGTTTTGCCGTTAAGCTCGGTTTTAAACTGCATCCTGATTGTGAGAAATCCATGCATGCGGCTGCAGAATTGTTGTCCAGCATTCCGTCTGCCCGGCTTTATGATGAGACGCTTAAGTTATTTTTGTCCGGTTATGCGCTGCAAACGTTTGAAATGCTCCGGCATTACGGTCTTTTTCAAGTGTTGTTTCCTGCCACAGAAAACTGTTTATCCGTGGAAGAAAATGGATTTCCTCGATTATTGTTGATTAAAGCTCTGGAAAATTCTGATAACAGAATAGCTGACGGTAAAACCGTTACCGCTTATTTTTTATTTGCAGCATTTTTGTGGGAACCGGTACAGATGCGGGCCAAAGAAAAAATAGCACGCGGGCTGGTTGAATTTATGGCATATCAGGATGCAGCCAATGAAGTTATTTCCAGTCAGATTAAAAGTACCGCTCTACCGCGCCATATCACGATGGCTATGCGCGAAGTCTGGAGTTTGCAGCCCAAATTTAATGCGCGTAACGGCTCTAAGCCCAGTCGTTTGATCACGCATCCTCGATTTAGAGCAGGTTATGATTTTTTATTGTTGCGTGCAGAGACAGGCGGAGCTGATCCAGAGTTGGCGCAGTGGTGGTCTAAGTATCAGAATGCTAATGAAAACGAACAAAGAAAAATGACCCAACCTCCGCGCAAAGCTCAGGGTAGTCAATCAGGACGAAAAAGAAACTATCGGGGAAATGTTAAAGACAGTGCCCCAGGAAAAGAGGTCTAGCTTGTAAGGACGAAATGGGCCGTTTTTTTGTCTCTTACGCGAAAACTGCACATAGGATTAACCATGAATGACTCAGAACTGGCCCCCGTTATCGCTTATATCGGTTTGGGCAGCAACCTTGCCGAACCCGTTGCACAAATTAAATCAGCGCGTACCGCAATAGCTTCAATAACGCGAGTGCAAGAATTGGCGTTTTCCAGTTTGTACCATAGCTTACCCATGGGGCCGCAGGATCAACCTGATTATGTCAATGCGGTTATGGGTGTCGCAACAGACTTATTGCCGATTGATTTGTTGCATTGTCTGCAAAACATCGAAAACGAACAGGGCCGGGTAAGAATAGGAGAGCGATGGGGCGCGAGAACATTGGACCTGGATGTTTTGATTTATGACGATCAAAAAATTGACTTGCCCGATTTAACCGTACCTCACAAAGGCTTGGCCGAAAGATCTTTTGTATTGTATCCCTTGTTTGAAATTGCGCCGCAATTGGTTGTGCCTGGTATGGGCTCTATTGCCGATCTGGTTGCAAAATGTCCTTTGTCCGGACTGAGGCGGCTGAATTGATATGAGCCAATATGCTTACGATTCCACAGTAAAACCATTGACAGTCAATGACTTGGCTGCAATGAAGCGACGGGGTGAAAAAATCACCTGTTTAACGGCTTACGATGCCAGTTTTAGCGCATTAATTGACAAGGTGGGCATTGATATGATGCTGGTCGGGGATTCCCTGGGGATGGTTGTTCAGGGGCATGATACAACGCTTCCCGTTACGATCAATGACATGGTTTATCATGCCCGGTGCGTCAGCAATGCCAGGCGGCGGGCGTTTGTCATAGCCGATTTGCCCTTTATGAGTTATGCCACTGCTGTTGTTGCCGCCGAAAATGCCGCCAGATTATTGCAGGTTGGCGGCGCACAAATGGTAAAGCTGGAAGGCCCACGTTTTGAAATTGTCAGTTTTTTAGTCGATCAGGGCATTCCCGTCTGTGGACATTTAGGTCTATTGCCGCAATTGATTAATCAATTGGGCAGTTATAAAGTTCAGGGCAAAGAACCCGCTGATGCAGTAAGAATTATTGCCGATGCTCACCAATTGCAACAGGCGGGAGCCGGGTTGCTGGTATTGGAGTGTGTGCCAGCGGTGCTTGCCAGGGAAATAAGTGCCCAGCTTAGCATTCCTGTTATTGGTATTGGTGCGGGGGTTGATTGCGACGGACAGGTGCTGGTGCTTTATGACATGCTTAATATCGGGATTGGTAAACGTCCCCGTTTTTCCAGGAATTTCATGCAGGATGGTGCGACTATTGAAACCGCCATTCATGCCTATCATCAGGCTGTAAAGCAGTCACAATTCCCAGGTACTGAACATAGTTTTTAAGTCCAATGCGAATAGTTAACACAGTGATTGAATTGCGCGAGGTCATTAAAACCTGGCGATCAAAAGGTGAAAGCGTCGCTTTTGTTCCAACTATGGGCAATTTACACGCGGGACATCTCCATCTGGTCAGTATGGCCAGAAAGAAAGCAGATCGCGTCGTCGTCAGTATTTTTGTTAATCCTACTCAATTTGGAGCAGGGGAAGATTTTGAGACATATCCGCGTACTGAGCGTGAAGACCAGGAAAAGTTGGAGGCCGAAAACGCAGACTTATTGTTTCAACCGGCTGTTGCAGATATTTACTCGCCTGATGCCAAAACGGTGGTTACGGTAACCGGCCTGTCAGACGTTTATTGCGGCGCCTCCAGACCCGGTCATTTTAGCGGTGTTGCCACAGTTGTTTGTAAATTATTCAATATAGTGCAACCGGATATCGCTTTATTTGGTCTAAAGGATTTTCAGCAATTGACTGTAATAAAAACAATGGTTCGGGATTTGAATATCCCTGTTGAAATAACAGGTGTAGATACCGTCAGAGAGCCTAGCGGATTGGCCATGAGTTCAAGGAATGGTTATCTGACTGAAGATGAAAAGAAAGTAGCGCCCAAGCTCTATCATTCTTTATGTGCCGCACGCGACGCTGTTTTAGCCGGCGATCAGACTTATGCAAATATTGAGCAACAGGCGTTGCTTTTTTTACAGCAAGCGGGTTTTCAGCCGGATTATTTTTCCGTGTGCCGTAGTCAGTGATTTAACAAAAGCAACCGCAGAGGATGTTGATTTGGTTTTATTAGCGGCAGCAAAGCTGGGTAAAACGCGGTTAATTGATAATATTTATTTTTCCAGGTAAGCAATATTTAGGTCATTATTATTAGGTTCAGAGCGCAAGATACGCAGCGCTTACGCTCTAAATCTGTTCATAAACCAACTAATGTCGGGTATCTAAAAAGTTGATGGACTGCTGCAATTAATGGATAATGTCCGGTTTTTAAACGTATTTATAGTGTTTTATTATGCAAATTACGATGCTTAAAGCGAAGTTACACCGAGCCACGGTGACTCGTTCAGAATTGGGTTATGAGGGTTCTTGCGCGATTGACGGCACTATTCTTGACCTATCAGGCATCAGAGAATACGAGCAGATTCAAATTTACAATATCAACAACGGTGCGCGTTTTACCACTTATGCCATTCGTGCAGAAAATGGTTCCGGCGTATTTTCGGTTAATGGTGCAGCGGCCCGTTTAGCGTGTCCTGGTGATCTTATTATTGTTTGTGCGTATACTATTTTAGATCAACAAGAATCTGAAAATCATAAACCCACGCTGGTTTATTTTAACGAAAAAAACGAAGTGTTACGTTCAGCTTCTTCAATTCCTGTTCAGGCAGCCGGATAGTGATTTAAAGAGATTCAATGAAATACAAAAACCCGCAAGTTATCAGGCTTAGCGGGTTTTTATTGTCCAATGAATAGTCCAAGATAATAAACAGCGGGGCGGCAAATATTAACCATTAATATACTGCGATCAGACGGGATAGATTTGTAAAAAGCTGAAATTGGATTCAAAAGCGTTTTCACCTGATCCAAAGATTTAAGAAGGTGGGTAAAGCTACCTGCCTACTTTACTGAAACAGCCCATTCAATAAAGCAAAGTTTTTTCAGTTCCTTCGGATAGGAGTCGTTATGAAAATCCATCAATTCAGCGCCGAAGAGGCGCTTGCCAGTCTTAAAAGCCGTCACGATGGACTCTCACAAACTGAAGTCCAACATCGCCTGAACGAGTATGGCGCCAATCAGGTCGAAGTGATTCGGGGTGAATCACTCATACTCCGTTTTATCAAAGAGTTTGTCCATTTTTTCGCGCTCATTCTATGGCTGGCTGCGGGTTTGGCATTTTTCGCGGAGTCGCGGCAACCGGGTGAGGGCATGGCGATGCTGGGTTACGCCATCCTCGGCGTCATCGTCATTAATGGCCTATTCTCGTTCTGGCAGCAGTATCGGGCAGAACGCGCTATTTCTGCTTTACAGAAGCTGTTGCCGCACTACGTCAAGGTGATACGGGACGGCGAGCTTGGACAGATGCTGGTCGCCAATCTGGTACCCGGCGATATCGTTTTATTGCAGGAAGGTGATAATGTGCCGGCAGACTGCCGCTTGCTCGAAGCCTTTTCCCTGCGCGTCAATAACGCCACCGTCACTGGCGAATCGCTACCACAAATGCGAGATGCACAACCTTCTTCCGAAGAAAATCTGGAGCATAGTCGTAATACTCTGTTAGCCGGCACTTCGGTAGTTTCGGGTGAAGGCCGGGCGGTTGTTTTCGCAACCGGGATGCATACGGAATTCGGCAAGATTGCCCATTTGACGCAAACCACAGTCAAGAGTGTTTCACCTTTACAATTGGAAATAGCAAGGCTTAGCCGCATTATTGCTTTTCTATCGTTGACGCTGGGCGTGGTGTTTTTCTTCATCGGGCGCAGCATGGGTTTGTCATTTTGGGAAAATTTCATTTTCGCTATAGGCATCATTGTTGCCAACGTGCCCGAGGGTTTGTTACCTACAGTTACGCTATCTCTGGCAATGGCCACACAACGCATGGCAAAACGCAATGCCCTGATCAGGCATTTGCCTTCGGTGGAAGCATTGGGTTCGGCAACAGTGATTTGTACAGACAAAACGGGCACACTAACCGAGAACCGTATGGCGGTGAACGTGCTTTACCTGGGTGGACAAATGCTCACGCCTACTGAAATACAACGGCAGCCAGAATTGGCCCGGCTGCACCGGCGATTTTTCGAGGATGCGCTGCTTTGCCATAATCTCAAAGAAACCATGAAGGCAGGCCAATGGCAAGCGTTGGGCGATCCCATGGAAGTTGCTTTGGTGCGCATGGCAAAAAACTGTCTGGGCGAGACACTTACTTATCCAAAGATTAATGAAGTGCCTTTCGATACCGATCGCAAGCGTCTTTCCACCGTCCATCAGACACCCAAAGGCGTAATGCTTTATTGCAAGGGCGCTTTGGAAATGGTGTTGCCGCTGTGCAAGCAGGTACAAACAGGAAGCGGGATAGCCCCGCTCACGGCAGCATCCCGGCAGGATTTTCTTCGTGCCCAAGAGGAGATGGCAAGTAAAGGCTTGCGGGTCCTGGCGTTCGCCTGGCGTGAACTGGACGATGGTCATAACGGCGAAGCACTGGAGCAGGACTTGATTCTATGCGGGCTGGTTGGCTTGGAAGATCCACCCAGACCTGAGGTAGCCGCCGCCATGCGCTTATGCCGGGAAGCGGGCATTAAAGTCATCATGGTAACGGGTGATCATCCGCATACTGCCTTGGCAATCGGGCGCCAGATCGGTCAGATTCAGTCCGATAATCCTGTGGTTATTACCGGGATGCAGTTGCGTAAATTATCGGAAATCCAGTTGCGTCTGGCACTGGATGCGCCGGAACTCATCTTTGCCAGGGTTGGAGCCGATCAAAAAATGCGTATCGTCGCCGCCTTGAAAAAGAAAAAACACATCGTCGCCGTCACTGGCGACGGCGTCAATGATGCCCCAGCGCTGAAAATGGCGGATATCGGTATCGCTATGGGTATAAGTGGAACGGATGTGGCCAAGGAGGCAGCCGACATGATACTGCTGGACGACAATTTTGCCAGCATCATTGCAGCCATCGAGGAAGGCCGTGCTGTTTATGGCAACATTCGCAAATTCCTCACCTACATCCTCTCCTCTAACATTCCGGAACTTGTGCCTTTTCTGGCCTTTGCATTGCTCAAGATACCACTGCCATTAACTATCATTCTTATTCTGGCGGTTGATTTGGGAACCGACATGCTACCTGCTTTAGGCCTCGGCGCGGGTAAGCCTGAACCGGGTAGCATGACCAAACCGCCGCGCCCGCGCGAAGAGCGGCTGCTCGACTGGCGTTTGCTAGTACACGCGTATCTTTTTTTGGGTGTTCTGGAAGCGATTGTCTCTATGGCTGCCTATTTCTTTGTATTGCACGGCGGCGACTGGCATTGGGGTAAAAATCTGGAAACTGATGATGTTTTATATCTGCAAGCTACTACCGCCTGTTTTAGTGCCATTATCGTAGCGCAAATCGTCAACTTATTTATATGCAAAACGCCGGGGCGCAGTGTGTTTAGTGGGCAATTGTTCGATAACCGCATTATCTTATGGGGCATCGCCCTGGAAATCGTCCTGGTTCTGGTCATTGCTTACAGTCATTGGGGTAACTTGATTTTTGGCACAGCATCCATTGCGCCTGAAGTCTGGCTATTTATGCTGCCCTTCGCATTGGGAATGCTGTTGCTGGAAGAGTTGCGCAAGGTTGTGGTCATTAAGCTAGGCGGTAAGTATTAGCCGACAGTTTTCATCATCAATAGACTAGACAACCTATATTTTGGTATTATTACGATGTTTACTAATGCGTCAGTTCCCCCTTTTATTAATTTTTCTTATCATCACTCTGGAGATACTCAATGCCAATTAAAGTTGCAATCAATGGTTATGGTCGTATTGGACGTAATATCGTCCGCGCATTATACGAATCAGGCCGTACCAACGAAATTCAAATAGTTGCAATCAATGACTTAGGTGACAGCAACACCAATGCTCACCTGACACAATACGATTCAGTGCATGGAAAATTTCCTTTTGAAGTCAATGTCGATGGGGACTTCATTGTTATCAATGGCGACAAAATCAAGGTTTTCTCAGAAAGAGATCCTTCAAAACTTGCCTTGGGCTGACCTGGGTATTGACGTTGTTCATGAATGTACCGGTTTTTTCACCAGCAAAGCCAAAGCGTCCGCGCACATTACTGCCGGCGCAAAAAAAGTCATTATTTCAGCGCCAGGCGGTGACGATGTTGACGGAACTATCGTTTATGGCGTAAACCATAATACGCTAAAAGCATCAGATACCGTTATTTCTAACGCATCATGCACAACCAACTGCCTGGCGCCGATTGTAAAACCTTTAAATGACGCGATTGGTATTGTCAGCGGCTTAATGACCACCATCCATTCATACACCAATGACCAGGTTCTGACTGACGTGTACCACAGCGATTTACGCCGTGCCCGTTCAGCGACACAATCCATGATTCCTACCAAAACAGGTGCGGCTGCGGCTGTTGGTTTGGTGTTACCTGAATTGGCCGGCAAACTGGATGGTTTCGCTATGCGCGTACCCACTATCAACGTTTCTGTTGTTGATTTAACTTTCCAGGCTGCTAGAGATACCAGCAAGGCAGAAATTGACGAAATTTTGACTGCTGCTTCCAAAGGCGCATTAAAAGGCATTCTGGATATCAACGAAAGACCGCTGGTTTCAATTGATTTTAATCATAATCCTGCATCGTCCATCTACGAAGAACCACTGACTAAAGTATTAGGCG
>CAWBLO010000016.1:0-124811 GCA_963789475.1 uncultured Gammaproteobacteria bacterium
ATTCCATTCTTTTGCGTCTTTCAGCCTAAAGTCTGCGGACAAATCAATGACCTTAATGCCTCTCGCCAACAACTCCTCAGCAAACAGCATAGCAGCGCCATTGGGCGTGGCAAAAAACACTACATCGCATTGAGCCAGGTTTTCAATATCTGGCGCAATAAAGTCCACGTCAATGTAACCCCGTAAGCTGGGATACATCGCATCCACCCTCAAGCCCGCATCAGCGCGTGAAGTTACTACCGCCACTTCAACCTCAGTATGCAAGGCTAGAATCCGCAACAACTCAACACCCGTATAACCCGTTCCACCCACAATACCTGCACGAATCATTTGTTTTATCCTACTAACACATTGTTAATGAAAATTACCGAAGCATATAATAACCCCATACCGTTTATTACAGAACTCAACTTATGCCACTTTCTAACACCATGCAAGCTATTGAAATAGACGACGGGGCTTTAAAACTGACTGAACGCCCCATTCCCACACCGGGGGATTTCCAAGTATTGATTAAAATAGCCGCTGCCGGCGTTAATCGCCCCGATATTATGCAGCGTAAAGGTTTATATCCTGCACCTTCAGGTGCGTCCGATGTACCGGGCTTGGAAGTCGCAGGAACTGTCGTGGCAACAGGTACGGCTGTCAGTCATCTCAACTCAGGCGACACCGTTTGTGCTTTAGTAACGGGCGGCGGTTATGCTGAATATTGTCTAGCCTCCGCAGCACACTGCTTGCCTATACCGGAAGGCTGGTCTATGGCACAAGCCGCCGCCTTACCTGAAACTTTTTTCACCGTCTGGAGTAACGTGTTTGACCGCGCCCATCTGCTCCCAAACGAAACACTATTGGTACATGGCGGCAGCAGTGGCATAGGTACGACGGCAATCCAACTGGCTCGGGCCTTTCACGCTAAAGTCATCATCACTGCAGGTTCAGAAGCCAAATGCCAATTCTGCATCGAACTCGGCGCAGATGCCGCCATCAATTACAAAGAACAGGATTTTGTTACAGAAATCAGCCGGCTTACTGATAGTAAAGGAGTGGATGTCATTCTGGATATGATAGGCGGCGACTATTTTCCGCGCAATCTAAAATGTATGGCAACCGATGCTCGATTGGTACAAATCGCCATCCAAAACGGCCCGAAAGCTGAAATCAACTTATTGCCTGTTATGCTGAAACGATTAACCCTAACCGGATCGACATTAAGAGCCAGAGATGATAGTTTTAAAGCCGACATTGCCCAAAAACTGCTTAAACATGTCTGGCCTTTATTAAGAACTGGAAAAATCAAACCTATTATTCACTCCACTTTTGCACTCAATGATGCCACCCTTGCCCATGAACTCATGGAAAGCAGCCGGCATATCGGCAAAATAATATTAGAGGTATAAACAAATGACTTACACCACTCTTGTTTCCGCTACTACACTACACCAACATCTTGATGACCCTGAATGGGTAACTGTAGATTGCCGCTTTTCCCTGGCAAATAGCGATACGGGCAGCTACGCTTATCGTCACGGGCATATACCTCATGCCCGTTACGCTCATCTGAATAATGACCTGTCATCAGCCATTACCGGCTTTACAGGCCGACACCCTCTTCCAGACTTTACACTTTTGGCAAAAAAACTGGGCGCTTGGGGCATAGTCAATGACAGCCAGGTGGTTGTTTATGACGATGCCGGCGGCGCGTTTGCAGGGCGCTTATGGTGGTTATTACATTGCTTGGGACATGATAAAGTGGCCGTATTGGATGGCGGCATTCAACAGTGGAAAAAACAAGGTTTTACCCTAACTACTATCTTACCCACCCTAAAACCCACAACTTTCAGACCTTATCTAAACACCGCCCAGTGGCTTAATACCATTCAAGTCCAGAACAGTATCGCTAAAAAAACGATATGCCTGATTGATGCCAGAACACCCGAACGCTATCGCGGAGAACAAGAACCCATAGATCCGGTTGCGGGGCATATTCCTGGCGCATTAAACCGCGCATTCCAATTAAATCTTGATAATGAGGGTTTGTTTTTATCAGCAGGCCTCTTACGCAAGCAATTTAAACAACTTATCGGCACGACAACACCCGAACAGGTTGTTCATTATTGCGGCTCAGGCGTAACCGCCTGCCATAATTTATTGGCGATGGAACACGCAGGCTTAACCGGTTCTAAATTGTATGCCGGTTCCTGGAGTGAGTGGATCAGGGATAAAAATCGGGCGGTTTCGGCAGGCAGCGCTGCAAGATAAGTGAATTTATCGTTAGCCTCGCATAAATTGTTAGGTTTTCCACTTAACGCGAGACAGACCTGGCAGGTTTTATAATCCTGCCAGGTCTGGCTTCGGTGTATTTATCCCGCCTTGAGTTAGTAGCCTATTTTTACCACAAAGCCTGCCCTGAGCGCAGCCGAAGCGACGCAAAGGTTTAAGTCTTATCATCTTCCAACCATTCCATTACCAAGAAAAGATCCTGCAGCAGCGCCAAGGCCGGCAGCTACAGGGTTACCATTACCAATTTCGTAGCCAAAGACACTACCTATAACCCCTCCAGCCAAGCCCTGGTGAGAACGCTGATCATAACCAGAATACCGGGGTTGTTGAGGACGATAGTCTGGCTGTGGTTGTTGATAATAGTGTACTTCCGGCTGCTGATAGTAATTGATTTGTGGTTGCGGATGATAGTGAACTTGTGGCTCAGCATAATAATAGTTCACTTGAGGTTGCGGATAATAGTGTTCGCGGTGATGTCCATGATGCCCCCAGCCATGATGGCCATAACCGTGACCTCTCCAGCCATGATCATCAGCATGAGACATAGATGAATACAGAATTAGAGCGGCAGTTATTTGAATTAAAAAAAGTAATTTTTTCATAAGATTCCTCTCGATAAGTAGTTAATTCAGTATTGAAATCAGTCAAACAAAATTAAGTCGCTTAGCTATAAGCTTTGGCAATTATTATGATTGCTTCAATATGAATGAGTGCTTAACCAACCCAAAGATTTGATAATTTTATCGCCCACCAGCGATTCCATTACCAAGGTACGAGCCGGCAGCAGCGCCAAGCCCAGTAGCTATGGGGTCACCTCTGCCGATTTCGTAACCCAATACGCTGCCTACAACACCACCAGCCAAGCCTTGGTGAGAGCGCGGATCTTGAGGCGGTTGAGGGTAATACCGGGTTTCAGGTTGCGGATAATATCTCGTTTCCTCGTATTGATTGTGATGATGTTTATGGTGTCCTTTACCATGACCACCTCCTGAAGCATAAGATGAAGACGAGTACACGACTGCAATTGCAGTTATTTGAATTACAACAAACAGCTTTTTCATGGGGTTCTATTTAAGTTAAGAAAGAATGGGAAAACAAAGGTTATCAGTTAATAATCGTTGACTAACAATAGACTCGTTAACCTGAATGGAAACTTAACGATCTATAAATCAGCCGAAAATAAATTAAGTCGCCTGACTGGCAAATTTGACAAGTCGCTTGTTTAGTGTTGATAAAACCCGAAACAATTCTTCTGTAACGCTTATAATAGTGATTTTTTTGATGTGTAATGGCAGTTCAATCAATGGCAGATTTCATCCCCGGCCAACGCTGGATTAGTAATACCGAGTCAGAACTTGGTTTAGGTCTTATTCTTGAAGTAAGTTTCAAACGCGTCACTGTACTTTTTTTAGCCAGTGACGAACGGCGCATTTATGCAAGTGATAACGCGCCCTTAACTCGCGTCAGCTTTGCAGTCGGCGACATCATAGAATCGATTGATGAAGAAAAGCTGACCGTTACTCGTTTGATCGAGCAGGATGGTTTGATTACTTATGTAGGAAAAAATACAGCCGGTCAAGAAGTTCAATTGGAAGAAATTGAGCTCAATCATCATATTCAGTTCAACAAGCCTCAGGATCGACTGTTTACCGGTCAAATCGATCCCAGTTCATGGTTTCTGCTGCGTTATGAAACGTGGCTCAGACTGCAACAGCATCAGCAGTCACCAGTTAAAGGCTTGATGGGTGGCCGGACATCATTAATTCCACATCAGTTATATATTGCTCACGAGTCAGCAAACCGTTCTGCGCCAAGAATCATGCTGGCAGATGAAGTAGGCTTGGGTAAAACCATCGAAGCAGGTTTGATCCTGCACCATCGGCTTATCAATGGCCTGACTCATCGCGTATTGATTATTGTCCCGGAAAGCCTTCTGCATCAATGGCTGGTGGAAATGCTCAGGCGTTTTAATCTGCGTTTCAGTGTTTTTGACGAGGCACGTTGCCTTGAAGAACTTAATGATGACGGCCTGGATGAAGACGATAGCGCAAAAGACGATAATAATCCGTTTTTAACTGAACAATTGATTCTATGTAGTCAGCGTTTTTTTTCTGATTACCCGCGCCGGCAACAACAAGCTTTGCAGGCGGGCTGGGATATGGTCATTGTTGATGAAGCGCACCATCTTGAATGGAGTGAACAGGCAGCGAGCCCCGAATACCGGTTTGTTGAGCAACTGGGTCACCTTTCTCCCAGCCTTATCTTATTGACCGCCACACCAGAACAGTTAGGAAAAGAAAGCCATTTTGCCCGATTAAGATTGCTGGATCCTGATCGGTTCTATGATTTTTCTGCCTTCGTCGAAGAAGAGCGACTGTTTGAACCGGTTGCCAACGCCGCTAAATTGCTACTGGCTGAACAAACATTGAATGAGCCAGATCAACAAAATCTAACCCGTCTGCTTAAAGATGACAATGTCGGCGGTTTACTGAAAAATCTTAACGATCCTGTAAAATCGGCGGACGCACGTGATGCGCTGATCAAGATATTGCTCGATCATCATGGCACAGGACGAATCTTGTTCAGAAATTCCCGGCAAACTGTACAAGGTTTTCCAGAGCGCGAACGCTATGGTTATGCTTTAACGGATCACCGTTCCCAAGCTGGAGCTTGGGAATCAGGGAGTGACTTGCAGCAGGACCCTCGCTTTATCTGGCTGGTTGATAAATTGACAGCTTCAGTAAAAAAGACGCAAGCAAACACATCTTTACGAGGTCAAAAAGCCCTGTTAATTTGTAAACATGCCCAAACCGCTATTGATCTGGAACAAACTTTAAAAAATCGTGCCGGTATTGCTTCGGCGGTTTTTCATGAAGGCATGACTATTATTGAACGCGACCGGGCTGCGGCTTATTTTGCCGACCAGGAAAGTACTGCGCAGCTATTGATCTGTTCCGAGATTGGCAGCGAAGGCAGAAACTTTCAATTTGTCCATCACTTGATTCTGTGGGATTTACCAACCAACCCGGATTTATTACAGCAACGTATCGGCAGGCTGGATCGTATCGGTCAGAAACATATAATCCAGATTCACATTCCCTATCTGGAAAATACTGAACAACACAGATTGTATCGATGGTATGACGAAGGGCTTAATGCGTTTCGCAGCAATAATTCAGCTGCCCAGCCTGTTGCCGATAAACTGCACGATGAGTTGATTGAAGTGCTGCACAACAATAATCAAGCTGATATTGATGCGTTTATCGCCAAAACCCAAGCACTCAGCACAGAAATTGAAACACAATTACACCATGGTCGTGACCAATTGCTGGAATTGAACTCGTGCCGTAAAGACTTAGCCGATGAACTGATTGCCCAGCTAAATAGCTATGAACATGAAGGTGCGCTTTGGCCTTACATGGAGGATATATTTGAATGCTTCGGCGTTGATACCGAGTTTCATTCGCCGGATTGTTTTATTATTCGCCCCAGTGATCACATGCGGGTTTCACACTTTCCCGGCTTATCTGAAGACGGCATGACTGCAACGGCTAACCGGCAAATTGCCCTGGCGCGTGAAGAAGTGCAGTTTATGACCTGGGAACACCCGATAGTCACAGCGGCAATGGATCTGGTATTATCCAGCGAAACAGGTAATGCAACTGTCAGCGTCATCAGACACCCTGATTTAAAAGCCGGTCAGTTTTTGCTGGAGTGTTTGTTTATTGTCGAATGCAGTGCGCCTGCCGAATTACAAATTGGCCGGTTTTTACCGCATACGCCAATTCGGGTATTGATCAACCAACATCAAAAAGATTTAACGGAAACCATAGAGCATCGTAGTCTACTGGAAACCGGCAAAAATTTTGATAAACAACAAATCGTAAACTTCCTTAATAATCAGCGCTTACCCATCACCAAGCTTTTGGCTGCGGCAGAACAAAAAGCCAAAACCGATATGCAACACCTCATTGATGATGCAACCAAAGCCATGCTCGACTCACTATCGGCCGAAATAAAACGCCTGGTCCGATTGAAAAAAGTCAATCCAACCATTAAAAATGAAGAAATTGAACATCTTAAAGACATGACCATGCTGGCCCATGATAATCTTCAGTCCGCGCATTTAAGACTGGATGCTGTGCGTTTCGTTATTACCAGTTGAGTAATTCTATGTTAAATATCGGTAAGATCAATCAACTGAACGTCGTTAAAATACAGGGCGCTGACGTCTATCTCGATAACGGCACATCAGGGAAAGTGTTGCTGGCAGATAAAAAAATGTCCGCCAACTGTCAGGTGGGCGATACCCTGTCCGTATTTGTTTATGTGGATTCGGAAGGCCATCTGGCCGCCACCACTAAAATGCCGTTGGCACAGGTGGACGATATTGCCTGGTTAAAAGTAGTCTCGCTTAATTATGTGGGTGCTTTTCTGGATTGGGGCTTGCCCAAAGATTTGCTGGTTCCCTTTAGCGAGCAGCACCATGAAATGGAAGTCGGCAAGTCTTATCTGGTCAAAGTGTTTCTCGATGACAAAAACCGCATTGCTGCTACCACCAAAATTGATCGTTTTATCACTGATGAATCGGTCGATTTTGAAGCCGGTCAAAAAGTATCATTGATCATCGCTGATAAGACCGAACTGGGTGTTAAAGCGATTGTGAATAACACTCACTGGGGCATGCTGTATCAAAATGAACTGTTTCAGCCGGTTAAAAGAGGCCAAAAGCTCGACGGCTACATTAAACAGATACGAGAGGATCATAAAATTGATCTCATTCTTCATCAACCCGGCTACGGCAAAGTAGTATCGCTGACCGATAACATTTTAATCAAGCTGAAAGAAAACGATGGCGTATTGATGTTAAGCGATAAAAGCCCGCCCGAAGCGATTTATGCCACCTTCGGGGTGAGTAAAAAAGTGTTTAAACAGGCGATTGGGGCGTTGTACAAGAAAAAGCTAATCACCCTTGATAAAAGTGGAATTAAGTTGGTTTGATGAACCCACCTCTGAGGCAAAATCCAGCGAAGTCTGGGTTTTAAACCCAAGAGCCCTGCCGGCATTTATTGGCAATAGCAAAGACCAGTTAAGCACTGAAGAAGTTAGCCTAATTTCTTTTCACCTTTCACGCTATGTGAGAGGTTATATCGAGGCGCAATAACCTTGACCCTAAAAACATCATTGTCCACGAAAAGCACGAAAGACACGAAATAAATCAGTAAGTTGCATTACATAGCTGTTCACCTTTAGATGAATAACTACAATTTGGTATCTCTTTAAGTACTTTCGTGCTTTTCGTGTTTTTCGTGGATCAAATGATTTTTCCAGGTTTATCGCTTGATCACCACAGTCTTTTGAAAATATCGCGAATTTCATCGCGACTTAACTCTACATAATTATTCACCAACAGGCGCTGTTGTTCGCGAACCACGCTATCAGCGAAAGATTCAATATCGGCTTCGGTCATGCCATATTCCCGTAATGGCTTGGCAGGAAGCAATTGACTGAGTAAATCATCCATTGCTGCCCAAGGGTCTTGACCCTCGGAACAGCCCAATTCTTGCGCGAGAAGAAGCGCTAACAATTGGGTTTTTCCCTCAGGTTTTTTGCTGCGATAGACTTGAAAAACAGCACTAAAGAACCGGGCGCAAGCTTCACCATGAAATACGTGATACTTCTCGCCCAGAGGGTATGCAAGGGCATGCACGGCACCCACGCCAACATTGCCAAAAGCAATTCCTGCGTAGTTGCTGGCCTTCATAAGATCTTCAGCGACGTCTTCGACAACGTTTTTATTGTCAGTTGACAATAAGGTTTTATAGGATTTTAGCAATAGTCGAATGGATTCCATGCTAAATAATTCAGAATAGGCATGAGCTCTCGGCGCTACGAAGGACTCCATCGCATGCGCCATTGCGTCGAGCGAACTGGTGATCATGACCGGTTTGGGTAAACCGTAAAGCAGTTCTGGAATCAGCGCCGCTTTGTCTGCGAACAAAGGTTCTGCTGCAAGACCTTTTTTTGTACCCTTGGACGGAATGCCGGCAATCGAGATGCAGGTCATCTCGCTGCCCGTGCCGCACGTTGTGGGAACTAAAATAAGTTCTTTTTCTTTGATGAGTTGCGCTTTTCCTTCAAACCAATCTATAGCGGCGCCCGTTGTTGGCTTAAGTGCGAGGAATTTAGCAATATCGAGAACGGAACCTCCACCAACAGCGATCACCCGCTTGCAATTGAGCTTGCGAAAATCAGCGAGAATACGGTCGATCATTTCATCGGTTGGTTCGCCGGTGCCGTAGTCTTCAAATAAGAGAATGGAACTGGCTACATTTAAAGGCTTGATCCATTTTTCATGCAGGTGTCGCACGGTAAAAATACAGTCTTCGGACGCAAAATTCATCTGCCCGGTGAATTCTGCAAAAGAAGCGAAGCATTGAATGACAGGTTTGATTTGAAATTGTTTCATCTGTAAAAGCTCCGGTTAATCCCAAATTTCAGCTGGAGAGGCCGGCACAGTTTTATTTTCAATCACTTTACCGATTTCAGAAACATTCATAAGATGCGTGTAATTGAGGTTTTCTGAAATACTGTTTCCACCCCAGGAACCGCAACCTAACGTAGTAGTCGGTGAAAAGCCATTGAGAAAAGAACCACCGGCGCTGGTAGAGGACGGTTGGTTAACAACCAGACGACTAACTGTAAGGTTAACGCCTGCCGCTCGAATATGATCTTCATTATTAGAATGTATGGCGGCGCTATGACCCTTGCCTTCCACTTCCAAATTGGCCTGCGCCATGGCTATAGCTTGTTCGAAAGAGCCGTAAGGCAGAATGCCAACAACAGGGCAGAGTTTCTCTTTGCAGAGTATGTCAGCAGTGCCTGCGCCTGTGGCTTTAAGCAGAATAAGCCGCGTTGTTTCAGGAACGCTGATACCGGCAACTGCGGCAACCTTCCATGCAGGGAGACCGATAACCGCTGGATTCAATTTACCCTCGTGGAATACCGTCTTGCGAAACGCTTCAATAACATCCTCGTCGGCGCTGTACCAGACCTTGCCGGTTTTGATGAAGTCTTCAACCGCTTCGTTATATTGCTCTTCGGGTACAAAAACAAACTGCTCATGAGAGCAAATAAGGCCATTGTCAAATGCAGCGCCGGCGACGATTTTAGCCGTAGCGTTTTGAAGATCAACATCCCGGTCAATAATCACAGGAACATTACCGGGGCCCACGCCAAAGGCGGGCTTACCGCTGGAATAAGCCGACTTCACCATAGCCCCGCCACCGGTGGCAACAATGACATCAACCGCTTGCATAAGCTCTTTGGTAAGTTCGACGGAGCCGTTTTTGACAACCTGCACCAGATTTTCCGGGCCCTTATGCTGCCGTACAATCGCCATAAATGCCTCACCCAAATGCTCGGCACAACGCTGGCCTTTGGGATGCGCGGCGATAATTACCGCGTTACCACACTTGAGAGCAAACATGGCATTACACATGGGCGTAACAACAGGGTTGGTGACTGGAGTAATAGCGCCGACCACACCCACTGGCTTGGCTACAAAGATAAGTCCTTTCCCTTTGTCTTCACCAATGATGCCTCGACTTTTCTTGCCCTTAAGATTATTCCAGATGACTGATGATTTGCCCTTACATTTTAGGATTTTGTCCTGAAGATCACCAATGCCTGTATCATCAATCGCCATTTGGGCGAGCAACTCGGCGTTGTCGTAGACGTATTTGCCAATATCACGCACGATATTATCAATATCCTGCTGCGGAAAGGTTTCAAAAATCCGCTGGGCATTTTGTGCTTTTAAAACCATTTCAGTTATTTGTAGGGAGTTTTTTTGTATATTTTCCGTTATATGTGTATTCATTTTTTTACCTGAATTTCAAAGTTAATAGTGTAAATAGGGATCGGATAAGGATTTAATCAATCCCATTCAGAAGGTGAAATTGAAGAATTCTTTGTGCTGATTCAAACTGAATCAAAAGTTGAATAAGTCAGATTACTAACCTTTAATGACTTACGTATGACAAAAATTAAAAGTCCTTTCGTCAACTTATATAAACCGTATCACCTGCGATTCGAAAGAATAGCGGGTAACCGCCTCAGGGAGGGAACGAGGCCATATTAACGAAAGATAAGAATTTCGCGTGCATTGTATTTAATTTAACATATAGTATGAATGTATATATGCATATTGTCAACCAGAAGCAGCCTTCCTATTCCTCTATAACCACTGGACTTTAAACCTTATTCCCTATACTATTAATATCGAATCAACAACCAGGAAATAGACTTTGTCCACATCAACACTTACCGAAAAGGTCTCACCAAACTCAGCGCATCCAAGGGATATCCTATTGTCCACGCAGCCTGACCTCAGCAATGATTGGAAACAACTCTATCAGTCTCGCCTCACTAGCCTTGCAGGTGCCGTCAGTCAGATCCTTTCGGGGATGACAGTCGGTTCCGGTCACTTTGCCGGTGAACCCTCGGCACTTCTCGAAGCGCTAGGAACTCGCAAAGACCACATCAAGGACGTGAAGCTTTACCACATGAATGGCGTGAACCCTACCGCATACGCCTACGTCAACGAACCGGGCTGGGAAGGCAAGATTCGCCACTACTCAATCTTCGCTGGATCGCAAACCCGCAAGGCCGTGCAAGAAGGCCGCGCTGATTATGTTCCCTGTTTTTTCTCCGAGGTACCGCGCCTGTTCCGCGAACGGCTTGTTCCCCTTGATGCTTGTTTCGTGCAACTATCCCGCCCCGATGAGGACGGCTACTGTTCTTACGGCGTCTCCTGCGATTATGCACAAGCCATGATCGAATGCTCCCCTCTGGTCATTGCCGAACTCAATGCCCAGATGCCCTTCACCTTTGGTGAAAAGGTACATATCAGCCAACTTGACGTGATCGTGGAAACCGACCACGCCATCCCCGAGGTCAATCAGTCCTATCCCGATGGCGACACATCCGTGGCCGAAGCGATTGCCCGCCATGTTTCCGCTCTTATTCCTGATGGTGCGAACCTGCAGTTGGGCATTGGCGGCATCCCTGACATGGTACTCAAATTATTAAAGAGCAAGAAAGACCTCGGCATCCATACCGAGATGTTCTCCGACGGCTTACTGGAACTCATTGAGTCCGGCAGCCTCACGGCCGCCAACAATAACCTGAATCCCGGTAAGATCGTTGCCACCTTCATCATGGGCTCCCGCAAACTCTACGATTGGATCGACAAGAATCCTTTGGTCCTGATGAAACCAGTTGATTATACCAACTGCGTACTCGTGGCAAGCCAAGTGCAAAAACTGGTATCCATCAACTCTGCCGTGGAGGTCAACTTCCACGGCGAGGTGGTTGCCGACACCATTGGCTTCAAACAATTCTCCGGGGTTGGTGGACAAGTCGATTTCGTGCGTTCTACCGGTTGTTCCAATGGTGGCTTCTCTGTGATCGCCATGCCGTCAACTGCACGCAACGGTAAGGTGTCGCGCATCATACCCACCTTGACCCCAGGCGCTTGTGTCACCACTTCCCGCAACGACGTGCAATACATAGCCACCGAGTATGGATGCGTGAACTTACGCGGCCGTTCCATCCGCGAACGCACCGAACTGCTTATTTCTATCGCTCATCCCAACTTCCGCGAACAACTGCGCAAGCAGGCCGTGGAACTGGGATTCCTGCAAAATTGAGGACTCCATGAAACCAGTGTATATCGTCTCCGCCCGCCGCACCGCCATCGGAACCTTCGGTGGATCCCTCAAGGATGTCACCGCCGTAGAGCTTGGCAAAGTGGCTGTCGAAGCCGCTCTCGCCGATGCCAATATTCCTGCCGATGCCGTCTCCGAAGCGATCTTCGGTAACGTACTGGGCGCAGGCCAGGGACAAAACATCGCCCGCCAGGTAGCTCTCGCGGCAGGCCTTCCTGTTCCTGCTTTCACCATCAACAAGGTGTGCGGATCGGGCCTCAAGGCCATCCAGCTCGCCTGGCAGACCATCGCCCTGGGCGATGCTGAAATCGTCGTAGCCGGCGGTACCGAGAACATGAACCAGGCTCCCTATGTAATGCCCAAGGACGTCCGTTTCGGCGGTTTGCGCATGGGCAATGCCACCTTGGTCGACACCATGATCAAGGACGGTCTGTGGTGTGCTTCCAATGATTACCACATGGGCATCACCGCCGAGAACCTGGCCAAGCAATACGGCATCACCCGTGAAGCTCAGGACGCCTTCGCCCTGCAGTCCCAGCAACGCGCCCAAGCAGCCATCGCCGGAGGCCTTTTCAAGACCGAGATCGCTCCCGTAACCATCAAGGATCGCAAAGAAACCAGGATCTTCGATACCGACGAGCATCCTCGCGCCACCACTGCCGAAACCCTTGCAAAACTGCGTCCTGCCTTCGACCCAGCCGGTACGGTAACCGCCGGTAACGCTTCGGGCATTAACGACGGCGCAGCCGCCGTGATCCTCGCCTCTGAAGACGCAGTCAAGCGTCTCGGCCTTACCCCCATCGCCCGCATTGTGGGCTTCGGCACCGCCTCCGTCGACCCTGCTGTCATGGGTTACGGCCCTGTGCCCGCCATCCAGAATCTGGTCAAGAAAACCGGCATTACCCTGGACAAGGTTCAACGTTTCGAACTCAACGAAGCGTTCGCCTCCCAGTCCTTGTCCGTAGCCAAAGGACTCGGCCTGGAGGATCGCAATGCCGATATCAATGTGCGCGGTGGCGCTATTGCCTTGGGCCACCCCATCGGTGCCTCGGGTGCGCGTATCCTTGTGACCTTGCTGCACGGCCTGCGCCAAGACCAGCAGAAGATCGGCATAGCCGCTCTATGCATTGGTGGCGGCCAAGGTATCTCCGCCATGGTGGAAGTTTTTTAACCTTCAGGAATCATGATAATGAGTATCAATCAAGTTGCAGTCATCGGGGCCGGCACCATGGGTGCCGGCATCGCCTCCGTCGTTTCCCTGCATAACGAAGTCGTCCTGATCGACGTCTCCGCCGAGCAACTCCAGAAAGCCACAGCCAATGTCGAAAAGACGCTGGCAAAATGGCTCGAAAAGGGCCTCATTACTGCAGAAGCCTCCACCGCCGCACGCGCCCGCCTCAGCACCTCCACCACTATGGATCCAGTAGCCAAAGTAGACATGGTCATCGAGGCCGTACCCGAAATCATGGACATCAAGAAGTCCGTATTCTCCAAACTCGCTTCGTTTGTGCGCAACGACACCATTGTTGCCACTAACACCTCGGGCCTGAACATATCCGAAATGGCCGTGTTGCTTGAAAACCCTTCCCGTGTGCTCGGCGTACACTTTTTCAATCCTGTTCCAGTAATGAAACTCGTGGAAGTTATCCGCGCCAACACTACCGACGACACCGTTTTCCGGACTGCCTTCGAATGGATACAGAAAATCGGCAAGGATCCCGTGGAAGTCAGCGAACATCCCGGTTTCGTGGTGAACCGCATCCTCATTCCCATGATCAATGAAGCGGCCTGGACTCTCGCTGACGGCGTGGCTTCTGCTGCCGATATCGACAAAGCCATGAAACTCGGTGCCAACCATCCCATCGGCCCTTTGGCCCTGGCGGACATGATCGGCATCGACGTGTGTCTCGCCATCATGGAGAACTTGCAAGCCAAGTTGCCCGCAGGCAAGAAGTACGAGCCCGCCCCTGCCCTACGCGAGCTTGCTGCTGCCAAAAAACTCGGTCGCAAGACCGGTGAAGGCTTCTTCAAATATTAATTAAGGTTCGCTCTGCATGAACTACACCCATTTTACCGTTAGCTACCCTGAAACGGGGCTAGCCCTCGTCACGCTGACTCCGGTCGGCGAAGCCAGGTTATTTCAGTTTTCCAGCGAGAAGCTTCACGAACTGGTAAAACTCTTTGACGATCTTGAAGCCAAGCCGGAACTAAAAGCTGTGGTGATCACTGGAACCGGGAAAGTATTTGCTGCCGGCGCAGACATCACAGAAATGCGCACCATTACGGAAGGAAACAACAAGGTTCCCGAAGGTACGGCCTTCGCCGAAACCGGCCACGCCGCCATGGATCGCATTGAGAACTCCCGCCTATTTGTAATAGCCGCATTCAATGGGAGCGCCGTCGGCGGTGGCTGCGAAACCGGCCTAGCCTGTGACTGGCGCATCGCCGTCGAGAGTGCAAAGCTTGGCCAACCGGAAATAAACCTGGGTCTTATCCCCGGCTGGGGTGCTTCCCGCCGCCTGGAACGCTTGGTCGGCACTGCTCGCGCCCGTTTCATGATCTTTACCGGCGAACTCATTAGCGCCAAGACCGCCTGCGAATGGGGCCTGGTTCAGGAAGTCGTGGCCGACGACACAGCCCTGATGGAATCCGCACTGAACATGGGAAGAAAAGTCCTTGCCAAGTCCGGACTCATCCTGGGCATGTGCAAGCAAGCCACTGTCGGAGGTTCCATCCTGTCCGACAAAGAAGCCCAACTCATGGAACAGCGACTCTTCGGCGAATGCTTCGGAACCGCAGACACCCAGGAAGGCCTCGCCGCCTTCCTGGAAAAACGCGCCGCGAATTTCCGTCAATAAGACAAAAAATATCCTGAATCGCTACAAACAGCGGAAGGTTGGACACAGCTTGATTGAGCCTGACATTCCGGTCTTCAATCGATTTGATAGAAAGGGTATTACATGCTAACTGAACTTACCATCGCCGGGGCCGAAGCGGCTGTGATGCATGCCGTTCATTGGCTCAAACTCATTGTCGAAGTCACTGGTGCTTTGGTGATCGGTATGGGCTTGATTGCGGCTATAGCCTCCTGGGCTCGTAACATACAAGCGCACAGCAAGGACGTATTTAGCGAAACACGACTGACATTGGCACGCTACTTGGCCTTGGCTCTCGAACTGCAACTTGGAGCCGATATTCTTTCTACAGCTGTTTCGCCTAGCTGGGATCAGATCGGCAAACTAGCCGCTATCGCGGTCATACGTACAGCGCTTAATTATTTTCTATTACGGGAGTTACATGAGGAATCTCCCCTATCAGACTAAAATAACGAGACAGCACGCATAATGCCACCAGTCTCGCACTACTCAGCATCTTCCGGTGGAAGGTTTCCGCTAGCGGATAGCCGGATGCTGGGTGTGCTCGCCTGCTTTCTGTTCTGGTTCCTGCTGTTTTATGTCACCGGGCTTTTCTCGTCAGCATTCCACCTTATTGACGAACATGTTCTGGCGGAGATTCACGCCGAGCTGGCTGGACCTGATGCCCACCTGGGCGCTGTCATCAGGAAATGGATGGTTATGGATTTTAATGAGCGGCGGTTCCGGCCGCTCTACTATATTAGCCGGGTGCTGCGCTCTGAATTTTTCGGTTTATCTTGGCCGGCTTGGTCGCTGTATAACGCGTTTCTGGCTGCATCGACCAGTGCGGCTCTGTTTCTTTTCGGGACACGGCTCGGTTTCACGACGTTTTCTTCATTATGTCTGGCAGCTTTGTCGACGCTAGGCCGGCCATCGACCATCTGGTGGCGGCTGGGCACGCCGGAAACGGAAGCTAATTTCCTGCTGGCTTTAGCGTTACTGTGCGTCGCACGGGCCGTCACTCAAAGAAACGCTCGAACTCGAAACGAGCTTGCCGCGATCGTATTATCGTTACTGGCATCGCTGACGAAAGAAGGCATGATTCTCTACCTGCCTGCAATCGCGGCGATCAGAGTCTGGCTGCCTTGTTGGCTGTATGGGCGAACACTGAAATCCGCTCTGCTTGATGCCTGGCCATTCATAGCGGCTCTTGGGCTCATCGCCGCGATTGAGATTCTTTGCTTGTTGCTAACGGTGGGAACCTCTGGAACAGGGTATGCGAGTGTTGACGCAGGAATCTTCGATCCCGGCAGGATCGGGGTCAGTCTCAAAGATCTGGCATCGGTAGCGGCTTTCAGGATACTGGCAGCGGCTATGGTGATTGCATTGGTGGAACGAGTGCTGTACCGCCGCGAAAATATCGAAGGTGCGTTTGCGCCTCTAATGTTGGGATGGTTGGCGTTTTTGATCGGGGCGATTCCGCAAGTGCTGTTATATTCCAAGTCGGGCTGGATGGATCACTACTTCAACCCGATCGTCATCAGTTGCGCCTTGTTGTTGGTGCTGTCGATCGAATATCTGCGGCGTATCAACCGCTGGATCTACCTGGTTTTTGCAGTGTTCCTTGTACTGCAGATTAATCAGCGGTTCAAGTGGACGCGTGATCATGCCAAACACTATGCGTCAGAAGGCGTTACCTTGCAACAGATGCTTCGCTCTGCTATGGACTGCACGCATGATAATGAACCGATACTGTTGGTAACAAATCCGCGAATGCATTATGAGGAAGCGTTCTCTTTGCGTACCTATTTGAAGGAGCTGTGGAAACGAGAGCGGGTTTATCTGGTTACTGTGGGTGCGTCCGGTTCGGAAATATTCTCCGATGCCCTTTCGAGCCAAGAGCAGACGAGAGCATATCTTGATCCGAAGATACTGGAAGACTATTACTTCCACGGTGACACGCTATCCAGGCTAACCCCGGTCGAACGTGAGCGCTTGGGAGCGATTGTTATCCTGTCGCCGGAGAGTCTGCAAAACGATTTTCTGGCTGGAACCTCAGACTGGTTGCAACCGGATCGCTACCGGTCAACAGATTTCAATCTCCAGGCAATTCATATACGGTTACTGTGCCTGGCACAGTGACCGTTTGATCTCAAATATTGAGACCTGTACGATTTTAAGCTAAAAAAATACGGCTATATTGCAGCATAAACGGATTTTATAATCCTGTTTTTGCTATACCATTCCCGTTAGACTTTGTCTGTAATTACGTGGAACCTGAATTAATGATATTAAAACAAGATAATAAAGATTATGTAGCACACGTTCGGACAACAGACAAAAAGATACAAACATTAAAAAACCATTTACTTGAAGTTGCAGAAATTACCAAACAACTAGCCACCAAGATTAATGTTCCTGAAGCAGGAGAGCTTATCGGACTTTTGCATGATTTTGGTAAATACAGTGCGTTTTTTCAAAACTACATTCAATCCGGCACGGGATTACTTAATCCTGATCTTGACGATGATTACGTTGATGCCGTTGCCCTCAAAGGCAAAATAGATCACTCCACGGCAGGCGCCCAGTGGCTATGGCAAGCGCTGAGTAAGTATGGCAAAAATGGCGAAGGCAGATTATGCGGTCAAATACTGGCGCTATGTGTTGCATCGCATCACAGCGGTTTGATTGATTGCTTAACACCGGATGGTGTCAACGGCTTCAATGCGCGCATAAATAAAGATGACGACAGGACTCATCTGGCCGAATGCAAACAAAATGCTGATGCGCATATTCTGGAGCAAGCCCAAAAGCTGGCCGATAAGCCATTGATGTTAGCCATGCTCAAGCAGCTAAGCTTACTCACGAAAAATGAGCAACATGAAGCCATTAAAAGTTTTTATATCGGTTTTTGGACGCGGTTTTTATTCAGTTGCCTGATTGATGCGGATCGTATCAACAGTGCTGATTTTGAAAACCCGAACAAGCGATCTTATCGAAATAAACCCGTGTCATGGGATATTGCCATTAATCGGATGGAGTTGTTTTTAACCGGACAACAGTCAAAATCAATAACAACCCCGAGATTAACGCAATCCGCCAAAGCATCTCGGATACCTGCAAAAATCGGGCGCAAGATGCCCAAGGCATTTACACACTGACCGTGCCTACCGGTGGCGGCAAAACCTACGCCAGTTTCCGTTATGCCCTGCATCATGCAAAAAAGCACGGATTAGAGCGCATTATCTACATCATCCCTTACACCTCCATCATTGAGCAAAATGCCGAAGCAATCCGCAAAGTCATTGAACAGGATGGTGATCAATATCCTTGGGTGCTTGAGCATCACTCGAATTTAGAGCCCGAAAATCAAACCTGGCATAGCAAACTGGCGGCTGAAAATTGGGATGCGCCGATAGTCTTGACGACGATGGTGCAGTTTTTGGAAACGCTTTTTAGTGGCGGTACGCGCGGCGTGCGTCGCCTGCATCAACTCGCCAACAGCGTTATCATTTTTGATGAAATCCAAACCTTACCCATTAACTGTACGCATCTATTTTGTAACGCTCTTAATTTTTTAAGTGCGCATGCCAAAACAACAGCGGTTTTATGCACGGCAACCCAGCCTTTGCTCGATCAATTGAAGTCGCCCGAAAAAGGTCAACTGCTGATCCCCAAAGAAAATCACCTGATAGACGATGTCAGGGAGTTATTCGACCAATTAAAGCGCGTTGAAATCAGCAATAAAACCAAACCCGAAGGCTGGACGGAAGAGGAGATAGCCGCATTGGCGTTCTCCGAACTCAACAGCAAAGGCAATTGCTTGGTGATGGTCAACACCAAAGCCTGGGCGCAAGCCTTGTATATCAACTGCTCGAAAATGGTCGATGCAGAGGCCTTGTTTCATTTAAGCACCAACCAATGTTCCGCGCATCGAAGTGAACTTTTTCACAGAATGCGGGCAAGACTAGCGGATGGTCTGCCGGTGTTGTGTTTCAGTACCCAATTGATTGAAGCCGGTGTCGATATTGATTTTGCCAGTGTTATCCGTTTTCTGGCTGGACTGGATTCGATAGCCCAAGCGGCGGGGCGCTGCAATAGAAATGGCCGTTTGGACACCGCTACCGTGCATGTTGTTAATCCGGCACAGGAAACCATTGACCAACTCATCGATATAAAAGTAGGACATGAAAAAACCAGAGAGAGTATTCAGTGAGATTAAAGACAAATCCTTGTTAGACCCGGAAGTCATGGCGCTGTATTTTAAATATTATTTTTATGAGCGGGCAGATGCAAATGGCTTATCCGTTGACATGAAAAACAGGTAGGCAGAGACTGACACGCTACTCAATTTACTCAGTGAAAATAAATTCAACACTGGAGCCGAATGTGCCACTACACTTGAAACAATCATTTATGACTGCGGGCAATGCATTTAAAGCCATCGATGCACCGACGCAATCCGTGATTGTTCCTTATCGACAAGGAAAACAATTCATTACCGAACTCTGTGGGCATTGCCAAAGAGTTTGATGCCGCTCGTTACTATACTTGTTTAAAGCAAGCGCAAAAATATAGCGTTAATGTGTTTCCGAATGTGTGGAAAAAGTTACTTGAGCAAAAAGCAGTCATACGAAATTCATCCAGGTGAAGGCGTGTATTATCTGGACGAACGCTATTACAGCAAAGAATTTGGTTTGTCTACTGAAGCGTTGGTAAAGCCGAAGCGACTATTTTATAAGGATAAAAAATGATGAAAAACAGCATTAGTTTTCGACTATGGGGCAGGTATGCGTTATTTACCGATCCCATCACCAAAGTGGGTGGTGAAAAATGTTCATATCAGTTGCCGACCTATGAGGCCATCAAAGGTGTACTCAAATCCATTTATTGGAAGCCGACGCTGATTTGGCATGTCGATAAAGTCAGGGTTATGAAACCGTTGCGTACCCAAACCAAAGGCACTAAGCCGTTAGTCTGGGGTGGCGGCAACAGCCTTGGCCATTTACACATTTTTGCGGGATGTCGAATACCAGGTGCAGGCGCATTTTGAATGGAATGAACACCGCCCCGAACTGGCCCCCGACCGGATTGACGGCAAGCATTTCAGCATCCTGAAGCGCACTTTGGAAAAAGGCGGCAGACAGGATATTTTTTTAGGCACGCGTGATTGTCAAGGGTATGTCGAACCTTGCGAATTTGGTGAAGGCGAAGGTGCTTATGACGACCTGGACGAATTAGCCTTTGGCCTGATGTTTCATAGTTTTGCCTATCCGGATGAAACCGGTATTGACGAATTGCATAGCCAATTTTGGCAAGCAACGCTTAAAAAGGGGATTTTGGAATTTCCCACGCCCAGAAGAATGCGAGGTACGCCGCTTTGTCCGGCCTATGAGCGTAAAAGAATTCGGTATTGGTACAAACATGTTGACTGTTGCGGATGAAGAGGCGCAATTATGAGCTGGATGGAAAAGCTTTATCAAACTTATGAAGCGGGCGTTTTACTTGACTTGCCCCAAGCACAATTGCCGATGCCAACCAGCCATACACTTCAAAATGCCCATATCAACATTGTGATTGATGGCGATGGAAATTTTAAAAGGGCATCTGTATCTGGAAAAAACACAGATTATTTTACCTGCAACGGAAAGTTCCGCTAGTCGTAGCAGTGGTGAAGCGCCACATCCTCTTGCCGACAAATTGCAATATGTTGCCAAGGATTATGGAGGTTTTGGCGGTAAGAAAAAGGCATATTTTGAAGGCTATAAAAAGCAATTGCAGGCATGGTGTGAATCAGCACATTCGCACAGCAAAGTGCAAGCTATTTACAACTACATCAAAAAAGGCACGGTCATTAAATGACCTTGTAGACCAAGCAACATCGTATTTGTGGACTGCGACAATAAACTATTAACGCAATGGGTTAGTGATGCCGAAACACCAACACTTTTTAAAGTATTACCCAAAGAAAAAGGCATGTTGGATCAAGGTTCAGCATTGGTCTGTTGGACAGTAGAAAAAGATTCTGATCCTAGTGCAGACACCTGGAAAGATGCATCCATTCAAGCCAGCTGGATTGCTTACGATACATTAGACGGCAGCAATACGGGCTTATGTTATATCACCGGGCATGAGCAAACACTTATCCACTAACCATCCCGCCAAAATTCGCCATTCGGGCGATAAAGCTAAACTGATTTCATCTAATGACACCAGCGGTTATACCTATCGTGGTCGATTTCTTGATGATGGACAAGCCAGCGCTATAGGCTTTGATGTTTCACAAAAAGCCCACAATGCCTTGCGTTGGTTAATTTCGCGTCAAGGTTTTAGAAATGGCGATCAAGCTTATGTGTCATGGGCTGTGTCAGGTAAACCCATTCCTGAACCTTTGGCAGATGCTTTCTCATTTCTTGATACGGATGACTTTGACCTGGAAGAAGTCGAAGAAAGCGAAACCCCAAAAACTCAAACCTCTCTTGACCATTCGCGAGATTTGGGCGAATCCTACGCAAGACAACTTAAAAAATACATGGCGGGTTATGCCGCCAAACTAAGCCCGAATGAGCAAATCATCATCATGGGTATCGACTCGGCGACACCGGGGCGCATGGGAATTATTTATTACCGCGAACTGTTCAGTCATGATTTTCTCAATCGTCTGGAAACCTGGCATAGCCAGTTTGCCTGGCCACAGCGTCATACCAAAGAAATAGCCAACACCACCGGCAAAAAGCCAAAAACCAAAGTCATTTGGCCGATCAGTTCACCCGTGCCGATGGCGATAGCAAAGGCGGCATATGGTGAAAATGTAACGGACAACTTAAAGAAAAAAGTCATTGAACGCCTTATCCCCTGCATTATCGACGGGCAGCCCTTTCCTTTGGATTTGGTCATTAGCTGTGTGCGTAAAGCCACTAATCGAATTGGCTATGCCAGTGATGCCCAGTGGTTATGGGAAAAAAACTTAGGCATTGCCTGTGCGCTCTACAAAGGCTATCACCAGCGACACCCTAATTTAACTCAACGAAGAGACTATGCTATGGCACTTGAAGAAAACTACCATTCGCGTGATTACCTGTACGGGCGGCTATTAGCCATAGCCGAACGCATAGAAGACGTGGCGTTAAGTGTAAGCGGTGAAAATCGTTCCACGACTGCCGCACGTTTAATGCAACGCTTTGCTGATCGTCCTTTTGAAACCTGGCGCACGATTGAATTAGCGTTACAGCCTTACATGCAGCGCTTGCGAGTATCACGAGCTGGGTTTTTAACCAATCAATTGAAAGAAATGGATGCCATCTTGGCGCTGTTTAAGCACGATGACTTTAGCCGTAAAGAAGCCTTATCAGGCGAGTTTTTATTGGCGTTACCACTGCCAACGCCAAAAATTTAGAACCAAAACCGAAATCGAAACCACAGATGAAACCCTATCACAAGGAGACTCAGAATGAGTGCATTAAGCCACAAAATAGATTTTGCGATTATCTTCAGCGTTAAACATGCTAACCCCAATGGCGACCCACTCAATGGCAATCGTCCGCGCACCGATTATGACGGCTTTGGTGAAATTACCGATGTTTGTTTAAAACGTAAAATCCGGGATCGTTTACAAACTGAAGGGCATCAATTTTTGTGCAATCTGACGAAAAAAAACCGATGGTATGATCAGCCTTAAAGGCAAGAGCTGAGGCAGAAGCCCCAATTGGTCTTGGCAAAGATGCCTTTAACCCAAAGAAAAATACCAAAGACCAAACCGCCAAATTGGCGTGTGAAAAATGGCTGGATGTCCGTGCCTTTGGTCAAGTCTTCGCCTTTGGCAAAGAAGCCGATGCCGCAGGTGTTTCCATTGCCATTCGAGGCCCTGTGACCATTCAATCAGCGTTTAGTATTGAACCGGTCAGCATCACCAGCACCCAGATCACCAAAAGCGTGAATAGCGAAGGCGATGGCACTAAAAAAGGCTCCGATACCATGGGTATGAAACACCGTGTGGACAATGCCATCTATGTGGCTTACGGCGCTATGACACCACAACTGGCTGATAAAACCGGCTTTAGTGATGCCGATGCCGAAAGTATCAAAGCCATTTTGCCCAAACTATTTGAAGGCGATGCTTCTTCAGCCAGACCCGAAGGCTCAATGGCAGTTAAAAAAGTAATATGGTGGCAACATAACTCAAAATCAGGGCAATATTCATCGCAAAAGTGCATGGTTCATTAACAGTAATGCCGATGGTAGACTATGAAATAACACCATTGGTCGGTTTAAACCCAGAAGAAATTGATGGATTTTAAGTTTGTAGTTGAAAGTTGAATAAACCTTTTCGAGCTCCAGCGAGAATAAGTGTTTCCGGCAATCTTGCACCAGATTGTGCCGGAGACGCCGGTTTGCGCTGACGCTACAATGGACTTATTCCGGCCCACATCTTCTGCCTCGGGAGGAAGGAATAGTCTCCGCTTTATTGGCTGAAAAAACGGGCTTTACCGAAGAAGAAATGGAAGGCATTGAATTTAATCGGCAACGCACTGAATCGAATGAATTAAAAATGGTAAATATTTTTAAGTATTGAGGTGAAACATGAAATACAAAGTGGTACTAGAATTCTCTGGAGAAGGCGTCGCAGCTTCTGTTCCCTGTTTGCCCGGATGTCATTCGCAAGGGGCGACGGAACAAGAAGCATTGCAAAATATTTCTGATGCTATTTACGATTATTTAGCCGTTGTTGAAGAGCTCACTAAGAATAAAATCGTTAAAGAAGTCGAAATTTTGGAGGGTCATTTTGCCTAAACTGGATGGAATAAATCATCTCCAAGCGGTGCGGGTGTTAGAAAAAGCAGGTTTTCGGATTGCCCGCCAAGGAAAACACATTGTCATGACAGATGGGAATCGCATAATTACTGTTCCCCGCCATAATCCGGTCAATGCCATTACGATGGGCAATATCATTCGTGATGCAGGCTTAACCAATGAAGCATTCAAAAAATTTTTATAATCAATTGGATGATTCAACACCCTTGAACCCATCTACCTATCCCGCCTGCAACATTACCTCTTTTGCCCCCGCCAATTTGCCCTGATCGAACTGGAAGACATCTGGACTGAAAACCAGTTTACAGCGGAAGGTCAGGTATTGCACCAGCGGGTCAATCAGGCCGATCAACAAAAGCGGGGTGAGGTGCGTACGGTGTGGGCATCGCGTTTGGCTAATGAGGAACTGGGCATTGAAGGCGTTGCCGATGTGGTGGAATATCATCGGCAAGCAGACGGCACAGAAATTCCTTACCCCATTGAATATAAACGCGGCAAGCCCAAAGCACACCGTGCCGATGAAGTGCAGTTATGCGCCCAAGCGCTTTGTCTGGAAGAAATGCATGGCGTAACCGTACCGGAAGGCGCCTTGTTTTATGGTGAAGTTCGCCGCCGGCATCCGGTGGTTTTTGATGCCGAATTACGCGACTTAACGGCCCAAACCATTTTGGCTTGCCGAGCCATCGTGCAAACCAAAATCACCCCCCATGCAATCTACCAAGCCAAAAAATGCCGGGCTTGCTCGTTGATTGATCAATGCCATCCAAAAGGTTTTGGCAAATCAGCGGCGGCATGGTTGGCTGAACAACTGACAAAGGACTAAAAATGCGCCCATTACGCAACGTTATTTATATTCAAACGCAAAATTCCTGGTTGCATAAAGACAATGAAAACCTGGTTTTAAAAGTAGACGACGAAACCAAGGCCCGTGTGCCTATACATAAATTGCAAGGTTTAGTTTGTTTTGGACAGGTCACTATTTCACCCTATCTTATGGCGCACTGTGCGGAAAATGGGGTCACCATTACTTTTTTAAATATGTTCGGCAAATTTCTGGCGCGGGTAGAAGGCCCTGTTAGCGGCAATGTGCTGTTACGCAGAACGCAACATCTAACCGGGCATAACGTGGAAAAAAGTGTTGTTATTGCCCAAACCATGTTGACAGGAAAGCTGTATAACCAGCGCTATGTGCTCAGGCGATATTTGCGTGATCACAGCGAAAAAATTGCAGATGACAAAGTGCTTGCTGACTTGCAAACTGCTGAAAAGCGCCTGACCCGCTGTTTAACGCAGCTTAATGATTGTAAAGCCATCGACACCTTGATGGGACGCGAAGGCGAGGCGGCGCAAGTTTATTTCGGCGTTTTCAAGCATTTGTTGCGGCAACCTGATTTTAACTTTGATGCCCGAAGACGCAGGCCACCGACCGATCCCGTTAATGCGTTACTATCATTTTGCTATACCCTGCTGACTCATGATTGCCGCTCTGCATTGGAAACTACCGGACTTGATCCGGCAAGCGGATTTTTGCATCAATTACGTAGCGGCAGGCCATCATTGGCGCTGGATTTGGCGGAAGAATTCAGGCCAATGATTGACCGGTTTGTATTGTCGTTAATCAACAAACGACAACTGGTGATTAAAGATTTTGAGACTTGGCCCAATGGCTCGGTCACCTTAAAAGATGAGCCTCGCCGGACATTGCTGGCGGCTTGGCAAGACCGTAAACAGGATACATTAATGCATCCGTGGTTTGAAGAAACGGTGCCGATAGGCTTGCTGCCCTGGTTGCAGGCGCAAGTGTTGGCACGATTTTTACGCGGTGATTGTGACAGTTATGTGCCGTTTTTGTGGAAATAAGGTAGGGTATTCAAGATGATGATTTTAGTGACTTACGATGTCAGTTTTAAAAACGCTTCCGGGCCAAAACGTTTGCGTAGAATGGCCAAGTTATGCCTTAATTATGGGCAGCGGGTGCAGTACTCGGTGTTTGAAATCGAGGTAGATATGGCACAGTGGACAATATTAAAAAATGCTTTAATCGCCGTCATGGATGAATCTTTGGATAGTTTAAGGTTTTACTATTTGGGCAATAATTGGGAGCGTCGTGTTGAGCATATCGGCGCAAAAACAGTATTGGATTTAAACGGCTTGTTATTATTGTAGTGCGAACCCTAAGCGAACATAAAAAATGCCGATTTTCGTCTTTGCTTTAATACATTGTTTTTTTGTTATTTTTTATAATGGAGGTAAATGATTTAAAATGATTATCGCTGATGCTTTGATTGATTCGCAATTAATTGGATTTTTAACTAATAGATTTAATCAGTTAAGCATACGCTGTCGCGCCCCCCGTGGGCGCGTGGATTGAAACGGCTATATCTATTGCAAGAGTTGAACTGTTCAGGTCGCGCCCCCCGTGGGCGCGTGGATTGAAACTACACTGACCAGGCAACTGACCTAGTATCGATTTAGGTCGCGCCCCCCGTGGGCGCGTGGATTGAAACCTGATGCACCTGCCGCTACGCAACTGGCAGCTTCGTCGCGCCCCCCGTGGGCGCGTGGATTGAAACTGACGATAATGCTCGATGTGCCGAGCACTAGCCGCCACATGACGATCGAGTCGCGCCCCCCGTGGGCGCGTGGATTGAAACCGTTAATGCGCATCGTGACGCGTGTCGAGACTCATTGCAGTAAGGTCGCGCCCCCCGTGGGCGCGTGGATTGAAACCTATAGATCTAGCCTGTAACATTAAGCCGTAATAGTCGCGCCCCCCGTGGGCGCGTGGATTGAAACATCATAATGTCTAACAGCTGGTATGCTCAATGCGTCGCGCCCCCCGTGGGCGCGTGGATTGAAACCAATGATCGTTGCTTTACCATCGACATCACTGCCGTCGCGCCCCCCGTGGGCGCGTGGATTGAAACCTGGGAACAGTGTACCTTTGACTATCGTTGCAGGTCGCGCGCCCATACGCATCAAGCTAAACCATCGCCCCTGCCAATTCTAACTCTACCCGCTTGTATTTATTAGATTATCTTGTATAGTGCGCCAAATTTTTACTCTGCGGATAAGAGATCAGGCTTGAAACAACTACCTATTGAATTAACAAACGAACAAATCGGCCAGGAACTGGACATGTGGTTCAATAATGAAACGTGCGAAGCGCTTGCTCGAGAGACCGGCTGTATCCGACACAGCACAAGCCGTTTGACCGGCAGAGCTTTTTTCGACCTGTTGACGGTCGAAGCTCTGGACAAGCCAGCCATCAGCTACGAAGGTTTATGCGACATTCTGGAAGAACGCTATCCAAACACGCAGATAACGCCACTAGCGGTGTGCGAGCGAATGAACAGCGACGGCGCGGTGACATTCCTGAAAGCGAGTTTGGAAAGGTCGCTAAAAGAAACGACCCGTCAACAAACGGCAACAATAGAGACGACTTGGCTTGAACCCTTTCCGCAGGTACTGCTCGAAGACAGCACCTATATACAGATACACGAAAAAATAGCCGATACGTTCAAAGGCAGCGGCGGCAATGCCAGCGCCGCGGGCGTCAAAGTGGATTACAGCTACGACGTCAAAAGCGAAAAGGCCGAACATTTCGCCATCCGCCAAAGAGCCGACAGCGACCAAGGATTTGCGGAGGAGGGATTTGGGCTATTTCTGCCTGAATTTTTTTTGCCTATCTGGTGTCGATTGGCGCCTATTTTCTGAACCGGCTAGGCTTCACGCCAATGTCTACCTGACGGCTGATACGGATGAGCCGATCAAGCTGATCCAGCATATCAACCGTTTTGGCAAGGGTGGTAAGACCATCGAATTCAACATGTTCCTCGGCCAAAAGCAGGGCATTCCGGTAAGGCTGGTTGTCTACCGTCTGCCGTCCGACGTTTACAGTAAGCGACAAAAAGCGGCGATCAAGGCCGCCAAACGGAAAGGCCGCAGCATCAGTTTATCGTACTTGAAATTCCTCAAGCACACGTTTTTCGTCATCAACGTCCCGGCCACCCTGTGGCCCATGGAGGCCGTCGGCACAATTTACCGCCTACGCTGGCAAGTGGCGTATTTGGACAGCTTTACGGATGTCAACCACTTCGTCCGCGAGGAGTTGGTCCAGGCTGGTTGCGCTTAGCTTGATGCGTATGGGTTGTAAGCCCAACCCCCACCAACAGGTTTACCCGACTTCCACTAGGCTCACGGCATAATCTTCCGGCGGTTCAAAGCCCAACAGTGTGATACACGTTGCCGCCAGATTCGCAATGCCCGCACCCGGCACATCAGCCAAACGGACATTGGCCGCCCCCGACGGATCGAACACAATCGCAGGCACCGGATTCAAGGAATGAGCTGTTTTCGGCTTAGGCCTGCCCTGCCCATCCAGCACCAGCGCACCGGTCTTTTTATCCAGTTCGCACATGTCGTCCGCATTGCCATGATCAGCCGAGCAAACCATAATTCCATGGGTCTTCTTCAGCGCGTCCATAATTCTGCCCACGCCTTCATCCACGGCTTCAACGGCCACTTTAACCGCATTCACATCACCCGTATGGCCCACCATGTCGCCATTCGGGTAATTCAGACGGATAAACTTATATTCACCGCTCTCAATCGCCTGCACTACTGCATCGGTAATTTCGTCCGCTTTCATCCGTGGCGCATCTTCGAACGGGCATACATCCGACGGAATTTCTTTCCAGGTTTCGGTCGGAAACTTACCCGAGTTATTGCCGTTGAAAAAATAGGTCATGTGGCCAAATTTCTGCGTTTCCGAAATAGCTAACTGTTTTACGCCTGCATTCGAGAGGTATTCACTCATGGTTCGATCAATCGCCGGTGGCGTCACCAGATACCGTGCCGGAACCCCAAGGTCGCCGTCATACTGCATCATGCCCGCATACAGCACGTCCGGTTTCGGGCCGCGGTCAAACTCTTTTAATTCATCTGCTTCAAATGCTTTGGTAATTTCTAACGATCGATCGCCGCGGAAGTTAAAGAAAATTACGCTGTCACCATCCACAATCGGGCCCACCGGTGCCCCTGCGCGTTCAATAACAAACGCGGGCAGATCCTGATCCAAAATGCCTGGCTTTTCTCTGCGGAAGGTTTCCACTGCTTCTTTCATCGATGCAAACATCCGGCCTTCTGCTTTCACATGCGTCTCCCAGCCACGCTTCACCATATCCCAATTGGCATCATAACGATCCATGGTAATATTCATGCGCCCGCCACCCGATGCCACGCAATAATCGACCGTGCCATCCGCATTGATTTCTTTCAAGAAGACATCAAAGCGCTCAACATACTCAAGCGCCGACGTCGGCGGCACATCGCGTCCATCAATCAAGGCATGAATCCGCGCCTTTTTTACACCCTGCTCTTTCGCCTTCCGTAACATCGATTCCAGATGAGCCACGTTGGAGTGCACATTGCCATCCGATAACAGTCCGATAAAGTGCAAGGTCGACGATTTGTCATGCACATTGGTAATAAGCTCCTGCCAAACCGAACCGGGGGCATACATCGCACCCGAGGCAATCGCCTTGCCAACCAAAGACGCACCCTGCGCAAAAACACGGCCGCAGCCCATGGCATTATGGCCCACCTCCGAATTGCCCATGTCCCCGTCGTCCGGCAAGCCCACCGCAACACCATGCGCCAGCAACTCCGTATACAAAGCGTTCTCACGCAGCCAGTTCAGATTCGGAGTTGTTGCCTGCTTCACATAATCGCTTTCCGGATTTTTACCAATCCCGACTCCATCCATAATAACCAACACCACAGGACCTTCTGGACCGGCAAAAACTTTACTCTTTTTCAGATCAATCATTTCAAACTCCAACTTAAAACATCATTATAAAACTACTATTTACACAGGTGTCAAGAATGACAGCTATTGGCCGCTATGTATTGCTTACTCAACGATGATGCCTTGGGAAGGGAACTGGAGGGAACTGGAGCGATCTATGCTTATGGCCCGGAAACACTGTAAGGCCAACTGGCCGCCCAAGCGGTCAAACGCTTGGGGCTATCGTGCAAAGTCGAACACATAGATACCAGCAGCTTTCATGTTGATGGCGTCTACAACAGCGACCAGGTGGACGTGCCGGAAAGCGTTATTCATATCACTTTCCTACTATTTAATCAGAAGATGCTAGCAAATTTAATGCTCTCCGGATAACTGGGGCGGATAATCAAACTCCCTCAACAGATGGATGCGACCAAACGTCCCGATATAAAACTTCACCATTTTTCGTTTGATAACTGCAAATTTCTTCTGAGCAAAATATATCGAGCAAATCTACAACCGTAATTTTCTTTTGATTACCAAGGCTTGTGAGGAGGTGATGTAAGTTGGAACGCCTTTTAATAGTCTCTTCCTTTGTTATGAACGTACATGGGACACCAAAAGGTGTAAACCACTGCTTGACTCGAGCTGCAGCCTCGCAATTTGCTTCTCTGGCAAATGGAATTCCATGTAGTATTGCTAAATTTATCTCACGCCTAGCGAGATCGTTCGAAAAAATTTCAAGCCCATTTTTTAGAGCTTCTAATTTCTTATCGGTTTCAGTTGATGTTTCTTTTGGTGAAAAATCGCTCATGTCGTTCACCATAAAAACCCAGTCTCCTTTGTATAGTGCGCAGAGGTTGCAAGGTTGTGAGCCTTTATTTCATTGATCTACAGGGAAGTTGGAGGCTTATTTTCTTAACATGGTTTTGCTGTTGGACTGAAGTGAAAACCTACCCATTTCAGGAGATAGTAATGAATTCTTCCCTCCGTCATTTAGTTAATGGTCGACTTGGCGATGAAGGACAAGGCACTGGCGAGGCTCTATGAACCAAGCACGAAAATGGGCCGTTATTACCCACCCGATGATGCACTGATGGAGTTCCTTCAGGCACTGTAACCATGTGTAGACGCTGTTGGCTCAATGCCTTATCGCACAAAGGCTGGGCCGCAATATGGCGGTGCAAATACACATAGTTCAGTACTTCACATAGTGGCCGATCTGAGACGCTCAGCTCGGCCAATTCCAGAACGATTCTCTGAATTAGCACAGACAGTCATAAGTCTCTGTTCAAATGCCACCGCTAGTCCTGTTACGAGCAATCAATGATCACCACGATTAATATTGTGTTGATACTCAATACCTTCAGTTAAATTATATCCTTCGGCATTGAATAGATCGCCGGTAAAAAACAAACGCATATCTATAATCCAAGCAATTTTTTTTAGCTTATTGTTTTCTATAATAATGGTTGAAAGTTTATGATTGTTATCAATAATCTGATCCACAATTGTTTTTGGGTTAGTAGGGTCTTCTTTTAGCGCACCAGACACAATACGCTGAGCAGATTCCATTGTCAGTACTGGTTGTGTAATAGGTAGCTCAGCGTTTTTATCATTTTCAAGTGACTGCGCGTCAAAATATCCAATATCATAGACAATCTTAAATGTCAGAACAATCATAATTGCGCCACCAAAAACAGAGAGGCCAATTTTTAATCGCCTTCTAACGCGAGGATTTGATAGTTTTTTTATAATAACGCGAATTTTCATGACTTCATTATCGCATAACCCACTAGAATTCACATAGAGCCATGAACCTTTGTACACGTTTCGCCAAAAATACGCAAGCCAAGTATAATGACCTTTGCGAACAGTCCTGGAGACATCAAATCATCGATGATTGTTTCATAAACTGCTTTAATAGCCGGATTAAACCATCTACAGGATTTCTTTTGTAATGATTCATAATGTCTTCAACTTTGTTGAATACTTGATCATGCATATGGATTTTTCGCTTCATGGTGGCTCTCCGCGTTATAAATTACAGGGGTTAATGAGAACGATAACTGCGCATTTGTCCGACCAGAACGCCCTGGATTTCCACTTGGGTAGGGTGGTAACGCATTGCTTCCATTTTGGAATTGGCCGGAATTAACAGGGTTTCGTGTGGATACTGTTCAATAAATTTCAAAGTGGCCTCGGCTTTATCAACCAAGGCCACAACAATTTCACCATTACGGGCTTGGCAGCGCTGCTCGATCACGACCCAATCGCCGTCGTAGATGCCTTCCTCAATCATTGAGTCACCTTTCACCTTGAGCACATAGCAAGGCTTTTCGGTTTTGATTTCATCGGGAATACTCATAAAGCGTTCGTCTTCAATCGCTTCAATCGGCTTGCCGGCGGCAATTATGCCGACGTAGCGTAATGAGTTGGGCGTTTGAATGGTTTCCCGCGCGATTTTCTTGGCTTTTTCGGTTAAGCGGATACCCGTGCGTTTTCGATCCAGGGGTTCAATCAGATCTGTTTCGATCAAGCCCTGGATAAGGCGATGCAGAGAGCCACGTGACTTTAGTCCCAAAGCGGCGCACAACTCATCAAGAGTGGGTGGATGTGCAAAGATATGCTGATTCTGTTGCAAAAAATCCATGATCTCTTTTTGTTTACGGCTTAATGTGTTCATTTATTTTTGTTCTCATTTTGTTTTCAAAAACAATAGCACAATATTTTAATAAGAACAATAGTAGAACAATTATTTTTATAGTGGTAGTCTATGAACAACACCTAACACTTATTTTTACCATCATGCACTCAATACCAGCCTGTCAGATCATTACTTCAGAAGACGTATTTAATCCAGAGCGTCTTGGACGCAACATATATATACCTGCCGTTGATCGTGACGCAGTACCGGTCGATTTCTATATCTGCAAAATTGTCGCGGGGTTTCCATCGCCGGCGGATGACTATAGCGGACCCCGAAATCCGGACAATAGTTTAAGCTATGCCCTGGAGTGGAAAAGAGAGGCAGACAATGAGCGAAAGCAAACGGAAGATTTTTACAGGTGCGCAAAAAGCCAAGGTTGCACTGGAAGCGGTTAAGGGAACTAAAACCGTCAATGAGATTGCACAGGAGTTTGGAGTCCATCCGACTCAAGTGGCGCAATGGAAAAAGGAATTGCTTACCAATGCGGGCAGCCTATTTGAGGGGAAGCGTGGGCCTAAACCAGTCAATGCGCAGAGTGACCCAGACCGGTTGTACGCCAAAATCGGACAACTCAACATGGAATTGGATTGGCTTAAAAAAAATTCCGGACTCAGCCTGTAGTTGAGCGACAGAAGTGGATAGAGCTAGGTGAAGTACTCGCCGTATCCACGCAATGCAGGCTTCTCGCAGTGACGCGCTCGGTTGTGTATGACCAGAAAAAGCGTCCACAAAAAGAAGTAGATGAGTTTGAGTGCATTCTGTTGAACAAACTCGATGAAGAGTACACGCGGCACCCGTTTTATGGGTCACGTCGCATGACGAAATACTTATGTGGCTGTGGGTACGCAGTCAATCGCAAGCGGGTGCAACGCTTGATGCAAAAGATGGGACTGGTCGGCATGGCTCCCGGCCCCAACACCAGCAAGCCGCATCCGCAGCACAAGCTTTATCCTTACCTGTTAAGGGGTTTAGATCATCCGTCCCAATCAGGTATGGAGTACCGACATCACCTATATTCGGTTGCTGCACGGCTTTGTGTACCTGGTCGCGATCATCGACTGGTATAGTCGCAAGGTACTGGCATGGCGGTTGTCGAACACGATGGATGCGGGGTTCTGTGTGGACTGTCTGGAGGAAGCTATCAAGAACTTCTGCGTACCCGAAATCTTCAATACCGACCAGGGCTCGCAGTTTACCAGCGATAGTTTCACGGGCGTCTTGATCCAGAACGGCATCACGATCAGTATGGATGGACGCGGTCGCGCACTGGACAATATTTTTGTCGAGCGGCTATGGCGGACGGTGAAATATGAAGATGTATATTTGAAGAAGTACGAAAGCATGCCGGATTTACTGCTGGGACTGACGCACTACTTCCTCTTTTACAACGAGGAAAGGTTGCATCAATCGTTGGGCTATTCATCGCCGGATGTGGTATAGTGGGGCCCATTTAATTAGGCCAGGGCTTGAGCGAATCCGGGGTTTAGCCACAGAAGGTCAAACCCAAGCGGTTTTGGCGCTGTCACCTGATCGGTTGAGCCGGAAATATGCCTATCAGGTCTTGCTGACTGAGGAATTAGCCCGTCATGGCGTCGATATGGTGTTCATCAAAGCGCCGCACTCAGGTACCCCGGAAGATCAATTGCTGTTACAATTTCAGGGTATGATTGCTGAATACGAGCGGGCGCAGATTCTGGAACGCTCACGGCGTGGCAAACGGCATCGGGCAAAACAGGGTGAAGTCAGCGTATTGAGTGGTGCGCCGTATGGTTATCGCTACCTCCGCAAAACCGAGGAGACGGCAGCCTACTACGAAATTATCGAAACCGAAGCGGATGTCGTACGCAAGGTGTTCAATTGGTACACGGTGGAAGGGTTAAGTATTGCTGCGATTGCCCGCCAGTTGACCGAGTTAGGTTTGCCAACCCGGAAACAAAGACCCCGCTGGGAACGTTCTGTCATCTGGGCGATACTGCGCAATCCTGCCTATCAAGGCCGTGCCTGCTTTGGCAAAACGGCTGTGGCGGTACGCCAGCGTATCACCAGGCCACTGCGTTTACGCGGCGGTTCGGCAACGCGCAATAGTGCGAACCATGAGCTGCCACGCGAGGAATGGATTGAAATTCCTGTTCCGGCTTTGGTCAGTGAGGAAACGTTCGCCTTGGCGCAGGAAAAGCTGATCTATAATAAACTACATGGCCCGCGCCGTACCATCGAACCCAGCATTCTCCAAGGTTTGGTGCATTGTCGCCAGTGCAGCTATGCGCTCTATCGAAGTTCGGCACGACGTAAAATATACTACTACCGTTGTTTAGGCTCCGATGCCTATCGTCATGCAGGGAAAGCACTATGTGATCAAAAACCTATCCGTCAGGATTTACTCGATCAGTTGGTTTGGACCGAAATTCTCCGCCTACTGGAGGACCCGACACTCATTCAGAACGAATTGAATCGTCGACTGGCAGCCGCCCGTGAGTCAAGTCCAACCAAACGTTGGCTGGAAACGCTGAACCGCGATTTGATTCGGGTGCGTAAAAGCATGGAGCGATTATTAACGGCATACCAGGAAGAGTTGCTGTCGCTTGACGAACTTCGTGTCAGAATGCCGCCATTGCGGCAACGAGAGCAAGCTATGCAGGCAGAACTTCAAGCGATCAATCACCAAACAGCGGATCGTGCGGCGTTTTTACAACTGGCCGAAACCCTTTCGGCGTTTCTGGAACGCTTGCGCTCAAATGCCGATACCCTCGATATGGATCAACGCCAACGTATTATGAGACTGCTGGTTAAAGAGGTCATTGTGGGAAAAGATTTGATTACGATTAAACATTCGATACCAGGACAGACTGCGCCAACAGGAGGCAAACCGCAATCGTCGAAATCGCCTACCCGGCACAATACGACACAGATCGATAAAAGTTATCCTTTGTGTAAGGGACGTGAAAGCTCTTCTCTTCGCCAACGCTTCGGTTGTCCGTGCGCTGATAAACTCGCGTTCTATCTCTGCGGCCAGACCCAGCACCACGGCGGTTATTTTTGAATTAAGCGAACCGCCCATCACCATGTTCGATTTTGCTATATGTACGGCAATTTCTTTTTTGGCCGCTTCCTGCAATATTTCCAGCACCTGCAAGGTAGATCGTGCCAGCCGTGAAATCTCGGCGACCAGTAACACATCACCGGTGTTTGCCTGTTCGAAAAGCTTTCCCAGGTCGCGTTCTTTCCAGCTCTTTTTGCCGCTGGCGGTGTCATCGATAAAGGTCAATGGTTCCAGTTTGTTTTTTTGCGCATAGCCGATAACACCGTGCCGTTGGTTGTCCAGGTCTTGTTTATCGGTGCTAACTCGAATGTAGGCATAAGTTGTCGCTGTCACTTTAAAACCTCTTTTTTTGGTCTATTATTTTATTCAATTTATACGACCGTTTAAATTGAATAATAGACTTTTTTTAGCTTTTTCCTTGTATTCCCCATAGCTTTGAACGAAATAGCTAAAAAAACGTGACGTTTTTTTCTATTTTTCCAGGGTGAAAAATGCAGTTTTTGACCATAAAAAAGCATCAGCGCAAGCGCAAAGATGGCCGTCCTCACGCTCAGGCATTTGTGATAAAGAAGACCCGTAAGTACGTCCAAGTGATCGAACAAAAAGGCATCAGCACAAAAAAACCGGTGTTGATTACCGGCGCACATGCGTCAGGCAAAAGCTACTGGCTGGATAGGCTCCACAATGACGCCGAGCGGGTGTGGGCGCAGATTGAAGCTAAACCGCTGTTCCTTTCCGCCGTCCGTTCGCTTTCCGCGTGGACGGATGTTAAACATCTGGAACTCTGGTGGGCAAACCGCGAAAACTTTGATGATGAACGGCAATAGAGAAAGCTTAAAGCCTGGGAACGTGTTGACTGTATGCCTGAATACTTACGCAAGACGGGTCCGGTGCTGTTTGTTGATGACGCGCACAATCTCAGCGGCCGTAAGCTCAAACTTGCCAAGGACTGTGTACGCGCTGCCAAAGTCTGGGTTATGTCCGCAGCGGATAAAGGGCGCATAGCGCCCGGACTGCGTAAGGATGTTTTGGCCGCGGAGCCGCAGACCTTCCTGCTTGATTCCGAGGTCGCTTATGATGCGACGGCAATCCTTATCTGGATACTCATGCTAACCTGTCTAGCGGGCGCGGCGCTTATGAAGTGGCGGCCGTTTTGGGTGGAATGAAAATGTTAGCGAGCGGCCGCCATGCGACGAAACTAGCGTAATTTGCTAACTCTTATCTTTGGCGCCTGGCTGTTGACGAACGGCGCCGCCCAGGCGTGGGAATTCCAATCCCCCATCAGTCAAGGTCGGGCACATGCTTTTCGTGCCCGACCTTTCGTTGGTTATCTATGGGAACGACAATTGGTTTACTTACCATGATTCATTTATCGGACACCGAAAAACCTCGTAGGCCTGACAAGCAAACAAGTCTTACTATGATAAAAGACCTGATTAGCTCAGGTTACAAGTTATAACATCGCCATTTGCCTTGCACCTGACTTTTTACAAACACCCTTTCATCGCCACACCAATATCAGTCGGTGAGCTAACCACTTCAATCCCCGCAGCTTTTAACGCGGCAATCTTTCCTTCTGCCGTACCTTTACCACCCGTCACAATTGCGCCGGCATGTCCCATGCGTTTGCCGGCAGGTGCGGTTTGTCCTGCGATATAGGCGACTACGGGTTTGGTGACATGGGCTTTAATATAGTCTGCCGCATCTTCTTCTTCACCGCCGCCGATTTCACCGACCATGACAATACCTTTGGTTTGGTCATCTGCCTGAAAACGGCTGAGTACATCGACAAAGTTCATGCCATGAATGGGATCGCCGCCTATACCTACGCAGGTGCTTTGTCCCAAGCCTTGTTGGGTGGTTTGATGAACGGATTCATAGGTTAATGTACCGGAGCGTGACACGATACCGATAGAGCCAGGCAAGTGAATTTTACCCGGCATAATGCCGATTTTGCATTCGCCGGGGGTGATGACTCCGGGACAGTTAGGACCTATTAATAATGCGCCTGACCCGGCCATTGCCGCTTTGACGCGCAACATTTGCAAAATCGGAATGCCTTCGGTGATACAGACGATGAGTTTGATGCCTGCATCGACTGCTTCCAGTATGGCATCCGCAGCGTAAAAAGGCGGTACATAAATCACACTGGCTGTAGCTCCGGTGGTGTTGACAGCGTCTTGCACGGTATTAAATACAGGCAATCCCAAATGCTTATCTCCACCCCGTTCAGGCGTAACGCCACCGACCAATTTTGTGCCGTAATCCAGAGCTTGTTGGGAATGAAACGTGCCTTGTTTGCCGGTAAAGCCCTGGCAAATAACTTTAGTGTCTTTATTAATTAAAATGCTCATACTGCCTCCGCCAAAGCAACTACATGTTCTGCCGCGTGTGCCAAATCATCCGCTGCGTAAATCTTATGACCGGTATTACTCAGTAATGCCCGGCCCTGTTCGACATTCGTGCCTTCCAATCGGACAACCACAGGCACAGTAACGTGAATCTGTTCTATCGCCGCCAAAATACCTTCCGCGATGACATCACATTTAACGATTCCGCCGAAAATATTGACCAATACGGCTTTGACACTGCTATCGGACAGTATCAGTTTAAAGGCTTCACAGACTTTCTCAACATTGGTGCCACCGCCGACATCGAGAAAATTGGCAGGTAAGCCGCCTTTCAGTTTAACTAAATCCATAGTTGCCATGGCAAGTCCTGCGCCATTGACCATACAGCCTATGTTGCCATCCAGGGTTATATAATTTAAACCGAATTGGTGCGCTTCGTTTTCCTTGTCATCTTCCTGAGTGGGATCTTTCATCGCTAAAATATCGGGATGAATCGCTACTGCGTTATCATCAAAGTTGATTTTAGCGTCCAAAGCCAATAAATCACCGTTGTCGGTTTCTATCAAGGGATTAATTTCAATTTGACTGGCATCTTTTGCTAAAAACAAATCATACATACCCTGCATGATTGTCCCTAAAGCTTTGACTTGCGATCCTTTAAGACCCAACGTGTAAGCCACTTTTCGACATTGATAGGCTTGTAAACCTGCGGCCGGATGAACTTGTACCGAAATAATTTGTTCAGGCGATTCATGGGCGACTGTTTCTATATCCATGCCACCTGCCGCTGAGGCGATAAATATTATGCGTTCACTGGCTCTATCAACCAGCGCACTTAAATACAATTCACGTTTAATCGGATATATTTTTTCTATCAACAGTGAGTTGATGGGTAATCCTGCATTATCGGTTTGAATGGTAACCAGCCGCTTGCCTAACAGGTCTCGGCTAAATTCGACGACTTCAGCCAAGGTTTTTGCCAGCTTTACGCCGCCGGCTTTACCTCGGCCTCCGGCATGTACCTGAGCCTTAACAACCCAACCATCACCGCCTAACTCTTTGGCAACCTGCTCGGCATTATCCGGCGTTGTTGCCTGTTTTCCATCGGGTACAGGTATTCCATAAATGCGAAACAACTGTTTGGCCTGATACTCATGAATATTCATTTATTGCTCCTGATTGACCGGCAAAGTCCGGCGAGTTTTTTACATCGATGCTATGATTGTTTCAATCCACTCCCGGCAGTGAAGGAATGGTAATTTCATTCCCATTACAAAGCCGGGATACTTAATATTCTAACCAAGTCCCTGTAAAACGCTATCCTTAAAACCAACATGTCCGAAAATACCGCTGAGATTATCTTTCCCTGTCCCCTTTCACGGGGTTACGGCATTCCCGCCCGGCAAGCCTGGTTATTGCTACGTGTTTTTTTATGCTATCGCCTGATTCTGGCCTGTTTGTTCATTTTTTTATTTTACAGTCGATGGGGTGCTTCTTTAATCAGCATCGACAACAGCCGGTTATACAGCCTCAGCAGCTATGCTTACTTGATTCTTTCAGTTATATCCGCGATATGTATAATCTGGCGACTTACAGCTTATGCCTTGCAAGCGCAACTGCTTATTTTTTCAGATATACTGATTCTTACCTTGTTAATGCACGCTTGTGGCGGCGTTAACAGTGGCGTGGCTACGCTGCTCGGGGTTTCAATCGCATCAAGTGGATTATTAATCGGTGGCCGCTGCGCTATTTTCTTTGCTGCCCTGGCCAGCTTGTCTGTATTGACCGAACAGATTATTGCTGAATACAGCGGCCGTTTTCAATCGATCTCTTATCCTTATGCAGGTATGCTTGGAGCTTCTTTTTTCACTATTGCTTTGCTGTCCTATATTTTAACAAAACGTAGTGAACAAACACTGCAGCTTGCTGATCAACAAAAAAATACCATCATTAAACTGGAAGAACTCAATCAGTACATTATCCAGCATTTGCAATCGGGCATCGTTATTACCAATAAGAACCAACAAGTTCAGATGGCTAATGAAGCATCATTGCGGTTGTTAAATTTATCGGTATTACCCATCAATCTGGCTGATATTTCAGAATATTTATCGCGGGCATTCGAGAATTGGCTGGTCAATCCTGAACAGGATTTTGTGTTGTTAAAACTCTCAAACCGGTCAGCAATTCATAGCCGTTTCATGCCACTGCCGACAGTTCACGAATTTTTTTACATGATTATTTTCGAAGACATTGCTCTTTATAATCAGCGCTTACAACAAAGCAAACTTGCATCATTAGGCCGGCTCACTGCCAGTATCGCCCATGAAATACGTAATCCCTTAGGCGCAATCAGTCATGCAGGCCAATTACTCTCGGAAAATCCGCATCTGTCCACTCAGGATCTGCGCTTAACGAAGATAATTCAGACCCACTCCAACCGGGTTAACCATATTATTGAGGATATCTTGCAGCTCTCCAGACGATCTGATTCAAGACGAGAAAAGATTTACTTAAAGTCATGGCTGACCCAATATATGAGTAATTTTATGCTCGAACAGGACGTCAATGCTGAAACATTCAATTTATTGCAGAGCAATGAAGATTTATGTGCTTTTATAGATCCCGGCCATCTCAAGCAAATAATGGACAACCTGTGTCAAAATGCTCTGAAATACGGTAAGTCCGAGGCCGGGCCAATAATTTTGCGAGCTACCCTGTTTCAGCAAGCACCTTGCATCGAAGTCATTGATAACGGATCCGGCATTAATAATGAAAATATTAGCCACCTCTTTGAACCTTTTTTCACGACCTCATCCAGCGGTACAGGATTAGGGCTTTATATATCAAGAGAATTGGCCGAGCTAAATCAGGCAAAATTAAGTTATCATTTGACTGATGGAAACCGTAGCTGTTTTCGACTTTGTTTACTGGATGCTAACCACACAATAATTGAAATATGAGAAAACCACTGGTATTGATCGTAGATGACGAACCGGATATTCGTGAATTGTTGGAAATAACCCTTAACAGAATGGATATTCAAACTTGCAGCGCTGAAAATATAGTTAGCGCCAAGGCATTATTACAACAAAATTCATTTGATCTTTGCCTTACCGACATGAGATTGCCTGACGGCAACGGTCTGGATTTGGTCGACACGATACAAGCGATGTCCAATCCGATTCCGGTTGCCGTTATTACCGCTCACGGCAATATGGACACGGCAATTTTGGCAATGAAAAAAGGCGCTTTTGATTTTGTCTCCAAACCTGTCGATTTATCGGTGCTCAGACAACTTGTTAGCAGCGCATTAAAGCTTTCTGACCCAACATCTAAGAGAGAAAGGCGAACCCGGCACACACTCTTGGGTGAATCATCAGTCATGCGCGGAATCCGGTCAAAAATAGACAAAGTTGCTCGCAGTCAGGCACCTGTTTACATCAGTGGCGAATCCGGTTCGGGTAAGGAGTTGGTTGCAAAACTTATCCATCAGCAAAGTTCTCGTAGCGATAAATCTTTTGTCGCCATTAACTGTGGAGCTATTCCCCTCGAATTGATGGAAAGCGAGTTCTTTGGTCATAGAAAAGGTAGTTTTACCGGAGCGGTAACCGATAAAAAAGGCTTATTTCAAGCTGCAGAAGGTGGCACATTATTTCTTGATGAAGTTGCTGATCTGCCCCAATCCCTGCAAGTCAAATTGCTGCGGGCCATACAAGAAAAAAAAATACGCCCCGTTGGTGAGCAACTGGAAATTCCAGTCGATATTCGTTTGCTCAGTGCCACCCACAGAAACCTTGCCGATATGGTTCAGGCCGGATTGTTCAGACAGGATTTATATTACCGCATCAATGTAATTGACCTTTATGTTCCGCCTTTGCGTGAGAGGAGGGCAGATATACCCGCACTTACCGAGCATATACTTGCCAAGCTTACCAATGCCGGCAATATAGATAAGCCGACGTTATCGACAGCCGCCTTGGCGGCGCTGCAACATTATAATTTTCCTGGTAATGTGCGTGAGCTTGAAAATATTCTGGAAAGAGCACTTGCCTTATATGATGGCAAATGTATAGAGATAGATGATTTGAATCTCCCAGTAAGCCTGAAGAACGGTGCTGACTCTCCAGAATACGACCCGGCTACGGGTTCATTAGAAGATTATCTGGAGGCGATTGAAAGAAAAGCAATTACTCTTGCCCTTGAAGAAAACAAATGGAACAAAACTGCCGCCGCCAAACAGCTGGGACTTTCGTTCAGATCATTTCGTTATCGCCTGAAAAAGCTCGATTTGGATAATTAAGATTTGTATTTATCCATGGCTTCAAGCTTAACTATGGCATCTTTTATTGTCGCTTCAATTGCAGCATCCAGCTCGTTATTTTTATAGACTTTTTCCAGCAAGCCTTCGGCAACCAAGGCATCTTTTATCCAACGTTTGGTAAAACGATAGTTACTGTACGAAGTAGCTACCTCACCAGTTTTCGGATCGCGTAAACCCTTTTTAAAGGTATCTTGGGGCGTTGCTTTAGATGTGGTTTGTTTAATGACTGCTGGTTTAATCGTTGCCGGCTTGACATTTTTAACAACAGTCTCAGGCACTGGTTGTTCTGATACTACTTTAGGTGCTTCGGGTTTTGCCTTGGGTACTGTGGATTTAGGTGTTTCTTTTTGTTCATTTACCGTCTTAAAAACAACATAAGCAACAAAAATAACAGTTAATATAAACAACACTTCAGACATAACAGCTCTCCAACTCTTAAATTGATTTTTTATTGTCACTGCCCTAAAGAATTACATACGGGCCAGTCTAGCTAACTAAATTCTAAGCAGTCGAATATACCAGAAGCTAACGTTCTAGTTAAGCTATAAATCTGAATGAATGCTTAATAGTAAGACATTCCGGATTAAATCTCCCAAAAATCTTGATCTTTTTATCAAGTAGCGGGCAAATTTATAAACTAAATAAGAATCATTTGTATCTTTATAGTTATTCACGCTACAATTAATAAAATTAAAAATTTGAGGATGCGTAAATGAAAAACAAGAGCAAACTATTAGTAAAAGGAGCCGTACTAACAACGCTGATTAGCTTCAGCGTGCCGGTTAGTGCCCTGGACAAACCGAAAACAATGGAAGATATGTGGAAAATTATCCAGGCACAGCAAAAGCAAATTGACGAGATGAAAGCCGGTATGGGGACAGCACCCGGTAAAGCCGCTACCAGTAATGAGCAAAAACCGGAGAACAAGGTTGCCACCGGCAATGTGCAGGACCCAGAGAACCAAGTCGCAGCCAGCAATGTGAAGAAACTGGAGCGCAAAACCGATATTCTGAGTCAGGAAGTTGAAAAATTGCGCACCAATCTGGCTATTCCGGATGAGGTGAAGTATAAAAGCGCTTACGGCTTGGGTCCTGCGGCTTCCAAGGTTTATCAGGTAGGCAAGGGTTTATCCCTTGGTGGTTATGGCGAGGCCAATTATCAGGCCATAGTCGGCGATAAGGGTAACGCAAAGGACAATGCTGATTTTGAACGATTAGTTTTGTATGTAGGTTATAAATTTACCGACAGCATTCTTTTTAATAGTGAACTTGAATTTGAACATGGTTCTACCGATGACGGTGGTTCGGTATCTGTCGAATTTGCGGCGCTGGATTTCTTTATTGATCCTATGGTCAATGCTCGCGCCGGTATGGTTTTATTGCCGATGGGATTTCTCAACCAGATTCATGAGCCGCCCTTTTACTTTGGCAACAACCGTCCTGAAGTAGAAAGGCGAATCATTCCAACTACCTGGAGGGAAATTGGTGTCGGTCTATTCGGCGCTATTACACCAAACCTGACGTATACCGGCTATGTGCTTAATGGACTGGATGCTCAAGGATTCAACTCCAACGGAATCCGTGATGGCAGACAAAAAGGCAGTCAAGCGCTAGCCGAAAATTTCGGTTATGTTGCTCGCATGGATTATGTGCCTGATGCATTGCCTGGGGTTTCTGTTGGCGGTTCGGCATACCTTGGCAATTCCGGTCAAGATCTGAACTATAAAGGAATAACACCCAATGTCTTTACACAACTCTATGAAGGGCATGTGCAATGGAAATACCGTGGACTGGAATTCCGCACTTTGGGTTCATGGGGACACATCAATGATGCAGGCATCCTCAGTGCTTATAAAGGCCAAACAGTGGGCTCAGCAAACTACGGCTGGTATACCGAAATTGGCTATGACGTATTGCCTTTGATATTTAAAGATACACCTCAATACCTCGCGCCTTTCTTCCGTTATGAACAGTACGATACGATTGCCAGCACCCCCAGCGGTTATAAAGATAACCAAAATCTGGATAGGGAAATCTTTCAGGTGGGTCTGCAATACAAACCGATACCCAATGTCGTCATCAAGGCCGATTACCGGAACTTTAGTGCAAAAAAAGGCTCTGTACCGGATGATTTCAATCTTGGGTTTGGTTTTATTTACTAGTATCAAGGGATTTATCAGTTCATATAGTATGATATTAGCGAACCTTCCATCCACACAGTAAACAGTTTATTACTAAAACTGTTCTTGGTTTATGCCGCCAGTCAGATATTTCGTGTCATTGAATTGTCTGATTGGCGGTTTGTTTTTAGCTAATACACAAACTGATCAAAGCTCACTGGTCTGATTAATGAATACACACTATGAAAATAATTAAGTTTCTTTTTTTTTTATTACTGTTGGCCGCTGTAACCCCCGGTTTTGCTACTATTTTTTACAGTAAAAACGAGGCAATGGAGTTGGCGTTTGGCAAAGGCGCGCAAATAGCGCAGTTATCCCTATTTCCCGATGAGGATGAAACCGCCAAAATTCAGCAAGATGCCAAGGTTAAACTGGACTCAGGCCTATTTACGTTTTATGTAGGAAAAGACCAGGACAAGATACTGGGCTATGCAGCGATTGAAACCAGCACAGTCAGAACCAAACCGGAAACCTTGATGATTGTTTTGACACCCGATGGCGAGTTACGCAACGTTTATATGCTCGCCTTTCATGAACCACCCGAATATCAGCCGCCTGAGCGCTGGTTTGAAAAACTCTATAAGCGCCCGCTAGCAGATATGGATTTTAATAAAGGCGTGGATGGCATAAGCGGCGCAACGCTCAGTACCCGTTCGGCACTCAATAGCATTCGTAAAGTCATGGCAATTTATCAGGTTATGGTAAAAAACAAGAGTACCCACTGATGCGTTATTTTGTTACCGGTGAACAACAGCGTAAGTCCTTGCTAAATGCCCTGGTGTTAATGTTTCTGGGCTATATCGTTCTCTTGTGGCTCAGTAATGGCATGATGTATTTTTATCATATGGATTTAACGCCAAGCTCAGTGATTGCCTATTATTTAGGCTCTGAAGAGCAATTTACCCAACCCAGAAGTTATCAGGGGATGCTGGAAGTCTCACATTTTCATCTATTTTCGATGGGCATGTTGATAGTGACTTTAACGCATTTAATGTTAATGACGGATTTCCCGGTACGGCTGAAAATCTGGTTGAGTGGATTAATCTACATCTCGGCATTGGCGGATGAAGCGGGTGGCTGGTTAGTCCGGTTCGTTGATCCGATGTTTGCCTGGTTTAAAATCGCTGCTTTTATATTGCTGGAATTTTCATTGGCTGCGCTGTTGGTTGTTGTTATTTTTTCACTGATACGCGCCCGAGTTCAGATGCGGCAAAGCAGCTCTCAATGATCATAGCTGAAATTAGGCTAATCAGCTTGTTGCCAGTTCCACTTCAGTTACAAATCACGCGGGATAAAAGCCTGCTCCTGTAGATCGCCAATTTCTCCATCAATAACCCAAAACAAATGGCTGTAATGGACTAGCCATTGGTTGTGTTCATTGATTTTAATGGTGGCTGTTTTTGGATTGAGGCGAATGACCTCGCCGAAGAGGTCATTATTCTGTTTATCTTTAAAGCCGACTCTGGCGCCGACTTTTAAGGTGCTTTTGGGTATGCCGACAGCATTTTTCGCCGGTTTAATATCGGCGTCGACATCATCCAGGTTGAGGTAATAAAAAGGAAGATTCCAGGTTTTATTGTCTTTGACGTTTCTGACCAAGCAGCGAGTTATTTGAATTTTTAGAATCACTGCATCGATCAGGCCATTAGTTTGGGGGTCAAAATAACTTATGGGCTGACCGATTTTTAATTGAGATTTTATCTCATCTATGCGCTTTGGATTGATTAATTCCTGATAAATAGCGGACTGTAAACGATGCAAATCAAATAATGACGCTTTGTTTAATTCTTGAAGTATTGTGGTGTAGTCCATCGTTAGTTGATCGCTTACCAAATTAATAAATATCAATTCCAGACTGAGAAATTATAAGGCTTGTTGCTTTAGACACTGCTTATTGCAAGACAAACTTAAGCCCTATCAGCATCAAAATAGAGGCCAAAACCGGGCGTAAAAACCGTTCGGGTATTTTTGCGCTCAGGTGACTACCTATCCAAATGCCAGGCAAAGAACCTATCAGCAAGCTGCCCAATAAAACCAAATCTACATTGCCTAAACTAAGGTGGCCGATACCGGCAACAGCGGTAAGCGGAATAGCATGAGCCAAATCAGTACCAACGATTTTAAGTGTAGTCATCCTGGGGTAGAGAAATAACAGTGCCACAGTACCCAGGGCACCCGCGCCTACCGATGACAGCGTAACTAATACGCCCAGCACCGCGCCAATCAATACCGTAGCAGGAATTTGCAAATGCTTGAAGCGTGCAGCATTTTTGGGATTGCTATGTTCATCATCAATAGGCTTAAGTTTCGCGGCTCTATTTAATAACACAGTACGCACTAATAGCGAGCAAGCAGTTAATACCAGAGCAATGCCGAGCGTGAATGTGATTGCCCCAGTCGTTTCCTTGCCTATACTCATTAAATGTTTAAGTACAAATAGCGTAATCACGGCAAAAGGCAGGCTGCCTAACGCCAGCCAGCCGACGATTTTCCAGTCAACCGAGCCATGTTTTCCGTGATGCACCCAAACGCCACTGGTTTTGGTGATGGCGGCAAATAAAAGATCAGTACCTACGGCAACAGCCGGTTTAAACCCAAACAAGAACACCAGCAAAGGTGTCATTAGCGAACCGCCGCCTACGCCGGTAATGCCAACTAATAAGCCGACCAGAAAGCCGGAAACCGTATATGCCAAATTCATTAAAACTAACCTTATTTTTTATTTCGTTTAAAACTTCACACTATAACAACTAAATAGCGCGACTTTAATAATATATTATTGTAGGTGTATTCGTAAGCATTCACCTCCCGTGGATTGAGGGGAATTTATCTAATAAAATCTCCCCTAACCCCTCTTTTCCAAAGAGGGGGACTAAATGCTTACCATGGTTCGACAAACAAGTAGCCCGCACCAATTATTCGTATAACCCGCTACTGCCATCCAAATCGCCCGTCTGGTTATACAGCAACGGACGTCCGTTATTTAGTCTTGCTGCTGCTATGACTTTGCAAACAGCTATTTTATGATCACCTGCGTCGGCATAATGACTTACCTGACAATCAAAATAAGCCAGGCTTTCCGATAGAATCGGCGCCCCGGTTGTACCTTTCTGCCATTGAAAGCCAGCCATTTTATCCTTGACTGAACGGCCAAAATGCTCGGCTAGGGCATACTGATCATCGCCCAGAACATTAACCGTACAAACCCCACCTGCTTGCAATAATTGATAAGAATAACTCTCAGGATTAATGCCAATTGCCAATAAAGGTGGATTAAAAGAAACCTGCATCACCCATGCCGCAGTAAACGCATTTTGATGCGTGCCGTCACTGACCCCGATCACATAAACACCGTGACTGATTTGTTTAAATAATGCTTCAGGATTTTCAATCATTGGTCACCAATTTTATCCGCATGGACAAATCAACTGCCCTGACATTCTTGGTTAAAGCGCCAATTGAAATAAAATCGACGCCCGTTTCAGCGATCGTCCGTATATTATCAAGATCAATGTTACCGGAAGCTTCAAGTTCTATAGCTCCTGCATTCAATTTTACCGCTGTTCGCAACTCTTCAAGGTTAAAATTGTCCAGCATAATCCGGTCCGGCTTTGCCGCAATGGCTTCAACTAACTCCTGCATGGTCTCAACTTCCACTTCCACAGTTACTGTAGTAAGTTCACGCGCCACTTGAATTGCCCTGGTGATAGATCCTGCCGCCAGGATATGATTTTCCTTGATTAACACGCCATCATACAAACCAATGCGATGGTTATAACAACCTCCGCAGGCGACTGCGTATTTTTGCGCATTTCTCAGTCCCGGAATGGTTTTGCGGGTATCGAGCACTTTGCAACTCGTGCCGGCGACCGCATCGGCATAATGCCTCGCAACCGTTGCTGTCGCGGACAAAAATTGCAATAAGTTAAGCGCAGTACGTTCACCCGTCAGCAAACCTCTGGCCGAACCGCTGAGTTTACATAACGTCGTGTTTTTTTTAACGACCTCGCCTTCAGCTGCTAACCAGATAATATTAACGTTAGCATCCAGATACTTGAATACTGCATCGAACCACGCCTGACCACACAGTATCATGTCCTCGCGCGTAACCACTTCGGCTTGTGCATGGGTAGCTTCAGGAATTATGGCAGCGGTTATATCACCGGAACCTATATCTTCATCAAGAAAGAGTTTTATATCCAAAGTTTTTAAGGAGACTGTCATAGGTTTATGTGTGTGCGAATTAATAAATAATTTTTATCCGGCATTCCAGGTATCAAATACAATAACGCAATTCAGGGAATCAATCGAGCCAGATTTTTTTGGATCGTGTTTACTTTGAACCGTCACAAAATTAATCGACAAAGTTTAGCGTTTTTTATAATAAATTGGATGATGGCACTGAATTTACCACGTATACTTGTAACTGTGACTGCTTTTCAAAATCAGCTTTAGAGATGCATAGAAAATTAACAAGCACTGCATTCATTAACATGGCTGTATAAAGGAACTTTAGATAAGTAATGGTAAGGGTTTAAGACGGGTGATGACACTTTCGTATTCAGGATATAATCTCCAAATCAAGCTTTCGCCGGAAGCTTTGCTTGAAATCAGCCAAGAAATTAATCGCGAGTTTGCACCGGGCTTTTCCACCGGAACTCCAAGTCCTGACTGCCAACACAAACTTTCACCAAAAGAAATGCTTGATATCAGCGAAGAAATCAGACAGGACTTCGCGCCCAGAGCATCAAACAACCCGCAGGAACTGGTACTCTTACCTGTCGATCCCGATCATCTCTATGCCTACTGGAATCTGGGTGATGACAAACCAAGTACCACACAACAAATTGATTCGGGGAATCAACTGACCTTAAGAATTTATCCAGAGCCCAATAATAATACGGATATAACTAAAACAAAGTCATGGTTCGACGTTGCCATTGATAGCGCTCAGGCTCAACAAAAAGTTTTGTTACCCAAGTGGGCGCATGAAACAACTTATAGCGCAACCATTGGCAAATGTTATCCGGATAATAGCCTTGCTCCATTCGCCAATTCCAACATTAGCCATGTTCCTCCAGGAAAGGCAATGCCGAATCAATTTAAGGCAAATCAGATAATGTTTGAGCCCATCCCACAGGCTTTCACAGCAAGCCGGGAAATATCCAATTACATAAACAAGAGTGCCTCCGGCCAGGGAAAAAATTAGTAACCGCATGAAAAAAGGATTCCTTAGCATTATACTCCATGCCCACCTGCCCTATGTGCGGCACCCTGAGCACGAGAGCTTTTTTGAAGAAAACTGGTTGTTTGAAGCCATTACCGAATGCTACGTTCCGTTAATCGGCGCACTGGATCGGTTGCAAAAAGATAGTGTGGATTATCGGCTGACATTATCACTATCACCGCCGCTTATTTCCATGCTGCGTGATGAATTATTACAAACACGCTATCTGAAGTATCTGCATAAACTACTGGAACTGGCCGGAAAGGAAATCATCAGAACGCAGAAACAACCTGAATATCAAGAATTAGCGCTGTTTTACCAGCGCTTTTTTCAAAATACCCTGAACACCTATCAGGATCAATATAACTGTGATTTATTGGCGGCTTTCCTTAAGCATCACACAGCAGGCACGCTTGAATTGATAACCTGTGCAGCAACTCACGGCTTTCTGCCATTGCTTAATGTTAGCGAAACGGCAGTCCGCAATCAGATCAAAATTGGTATTAACACCTTTGAATCCAATCTGGGTTTTGCGCCTACCGGTTTCTGGTTGCCCGAATGTGCTTACTATCCGGGCCTGGAAGCGATACTGGGCGAAGCCGGTATCAAATACTTTTTTCTCGATACCCACGGCATTATGGATGCAAGCCAGCCTCCGCGTAACGGCGTCTATGCACCGCTGGATTGCGGTAACGGCGTAGCCGCATTCGCGCGGGATCCTGAATCATCCAGGCAGGTCTGGAGTTCTCACGAAGGCTACCCTGGAGATTTCGATTACCGCGAATACTACAAAGACATCGGTTTCGATCTTGATTTCGATTATATCGCCCCCTATATCCTTGATGGAGAAATACGCATCAATACGGGCATCAAATACTATCGCGTAACAGGCAAGGATTTGCCCAAAGAAACCTACAATCCCAAAAACGCGCTAGCGAAAGCGCAGCAGCACGCCCAGGATTTTATCAACAAACGTCAACAGCAAATTGACGCACTTAGCGCCTGGATGGATAGACCGCCGATAATCATAGCCCCTTACGATGCCGAACTCTTTGGTCATTGGTGGTTTGAAGGGCCGCATTGGCTGGAGTCGGTATTAAGATTGGCAAGCGAGAATACCAATAACGTTCAGACTATCAGTTGTAGTGATTATTTAACGTTGCAACCATCCAACCAGGTAGCCACTCCGTCAGCATCAACCTGGGGCGATCAGGGTTATTACAGTTATTGGATCAATGAAACCAATGACTGGATCTATCCTTTTCTGCACAAGGCCGAAGCAGACATGGAAAAACTGGCATCTGATCTCCAGGGTTTAAAGGTCAGCCCATTGCAGACCAGGGCGTTAAATCAGGCCGCCAGATCAATTTTACTGGCCCAGGCATCCGATTGGCCGTTCATAATGAAATCCGGCACAACTATCGGCTATGCGAATAAACGTATAACAGACCACCTGGCAAGATTTAACTATTTACACGACTGTATTCGTAAGAACAAGATTAACGAACGCTATTTGACCGCCTTGGAGATCATGGATAACATTTTTCCTGACATTGATTTCCGTGATTACAATCCTTCAAAAAATAACCGATGACTGAAGTAAGCAAACAAGAGCTTGAAGACATTACCAAGCGTTATCATGCGCTGATTGCTTCACAGCAAACACTATTACTCTCGACTGCTTCAGCAAACGGCATTCCTGACATCAGTTATGCGCCTTTTGTGCGTGATAACGCTGGACTCTTTTATATCTATGTCAGTGACATGGCCTGCCATACCGCCAATTTGCTGAATAACCCGCAGGCATCGATACTGTTTATACGGCCGGAATCTGAAACCCCTAACCTATTTGCACGAGAACGGGCGGTGTTAAGCTGTAGTGTCAAAGAAATAATCCGGGATGATGAAATTTACACTGACCGGATACAAGCCCTACAAGACAAATTTGGGGAGGTTGTTAGTTTGCTCCGCTCATTATCGGATTTTCATTTATTTGCATTGAGTCCGGAAAGTGGGCGATATATTGTTGGTTTTGGACGGGCTTTCACAATTAACATGAATGATGGCACCTTGCGTCATATCTAATTGTTTTGTCAAATGGCTACTACTTTATTTTATATTCATGATCCAATGTGTAGCTGGTGTTACGCTTTTGAGCCCAGTTTAACTGCGTTACAAAAAGAACTGCCTGACTTTATCAGAATAAAAAAATTAGCTGGTGGCTTGGCTCCCGATACCACAATACCTATGCCTGATGCATTGCAGCAAAAGAATACAACAGACATGGCGACGAATTGAACAAACCGTTCCAAACATAACGTTTAATTATGATTTCTGGATAATTAACATACCGGTTCGATCAACTTATCCTGCCTGCAGAGCTGTTTTAGCAGCAAGACAACAGAGAGCTGATTTTGAAGATAAAATGATAAGCGCTATTCAAACAGCTTATTACCAAAAAGCTAAAAATCCCTCACACCAATCAATTTTACTGGAATGTGCATTAGAAGCCGGATTGGATGGTGATAGATTTGCTAAAGACCTTAACAGTGATGAAATTGAACAGGAATTACAGCATGAAATCAGTAAGGCCAGAAGCCTGGGTGTAAATTCTTACCCATCACTTCGTCTGGAGCATAATGGCGGCATATTCCCGGTGTCCGTGGATTATCTTGATCATGAAACCATGGTCAATGAAATTCTCGGTATACTAGGAGCTTGTCCGAGAACATGAGCCTGTTAATTCTGCAAATAACTATTAAACAGTGGGATAAGAGCCAAAGAACTGAAGCCCATGTTTTGCAGCGATCTACCATTACAAATAAATATCCAATAATTTTCCCACCCGCTTTTTATTTTTTTGATAAACAATGCGTCATAGATCAGCATGGAGATGATATTCAAGGCGGGCGCGTAAAGTATTCAAAGGAAGCGAATGGGAATATAAAATTTGATCGATTTCAAATATATTTTGACAACAAAGTCATTGCATATAATGGCGGAAAACCGGGTGAAACTCCCCAGATAATTGGTTCTCTCAATAATCAATGGATACAATGCAAATATAATCACCGATATAGCATCTTCGAGTCAGATAGGTATTATTGGCTGTATGAAGAAGTTATTGTAAACGCTGTATGTTTAAGTCAATTAAATGAAAAGGCGTTTTTACATGCTGAACCTGCCATTGTTTATACAGATTTCAAGGATCCGGATAATGTTAGGAAGCCATAACAAAGCAATATTCTGAGCAGGTAATTTCAAGTAGCTAAGGAGGAAGATTATGGAACGAAGATCTAAAGAACTGAATGAGATCGAAACGGTTACGCTGGGCCATTATAATCAGAATGCCGAAGCATTTTGGCAAGGAACAAAAGACCACGACGTGGCTCAAAATTATGAGGCCTTTTTAACTCCGTTTCCAAAAGATAAACAACTGGATATTTTAGACCTTGGCTGCGGCCCCGGTAGAGATGTTAACTATTTTCAGTCATTGGGTCACAGGCCAGTGGGTCTGGATGGCAGTGAGGTATTTTGCAATATGGCTCGCAAGTACACAGGGTGTCAGATTCTTCATCAAAAGTTTCTCAGCCTGGAATTGCCCAAACACGCTTTTGATGGCGTCTTCGCCAATGCCTCTCTGTTTCATGTTCCCAGCCGGGAACTGCCACGAGTTCTTTATGACTTACACACAGCATTAAGGCCAGGCGGTATTTTATTTTTATCTAACCCTCGCGGTAATGACGAGGGCTGGTCAGGACAAAGATATGGTCATTACATGCAATTTGAGACCAGCAAACTATTTCTGGAGGAGGCAGGATTTGAAGTGATCAATTATTATTACCGGCCTATAGGCAAACCCAACCATGAGCAACCCTGGCTAGCGATTGTGGCTATTAAGCCGGGGTGATCAGAAATGTTATATTGAGGAATAAATAAATCATGAAACTCTATTACAGCCCAGGCGCTTGTTCACTATCGCCCCATATCATAGCCTGCGAAGCAGAACTCCCTATTGAACTGATTAAAGTTGATCTGCAAAGCAAGCACACTGAAACCGGTGAAGATTTCCGGCAGTTAAATCCTAACGGTTATGTACCTCTTCTGATACTTGATGATGGTAACAGGCTCACTGAAGGCCCGGCTATTGTTCAGTATCTTGCAGACCTGGCGCCTGATAAAAAATTAATCCCGCCGGCAGGTACATTCGAGCGCTATCAATTACAACAATGGCTGAACTTTATCTCAACCGAGATCCATAAAAGCTTTTCACCTTTGTTTAATCCTGTCGCGCCGGAAGCTGCTAAACAACTGGCGATTGACATACTGATGACGCGCCTGGACACTGTCGCAGAACTGCTTTCATCACAACCTTTTTTACTCGGCGACAATTTTAGTGTGGCCGACGCCTATTTATTTGTCACGCTGAGCTGGGGACAATATGTCAATCTTGATATTTCCCGTTGGCCGTCACTTGCAAGGTATGCGGATAAAATTTCCGAGCGTCCAGCTGTTCAACAAGCCATGAAAGAAGAAGGCCTTTAATCTGGCGATCATGCTAAATTTCAACGCAATTCACTATAATCGAATTAATTATTAGCCAAATCAGTCACTGGGGCACCGATTAGATATAATGTTATAGTACACAAACACACTTGAGGGGGGGAAGGTAGGGTAATGGCTGAAAATAATAACGAAAAACATAAAATAGTGATTGTTGGCGGCGGGGCGGCAGGGCTTGAGCTGGCTACCAGTTTGGGCCTTAAGCTGGGCAAAAAAGGTCTGGCCGAAGTCACGTTGATTGATGCCGCCTCGACGCACATCTGGAAGCCGTTGTTGCACGAAGTGGCAGCAGGAACGCTGGATGAATCCGAACAGGTTGAATATCTGCCACAGGGACATCGCAATCATTTCCATTTCAGATTAGGAAAAATGGAAGGCCTGGATAGAAAGAAAAAGGAAATTTATGTCAGTCCTACGCTGAGTGACAGCGGCGAAGAGCTTGATTCCGGGCCGCACCTTTAGTTACGATACCTTGGTTATGTCGGTTGGCAGCGTCAGTAATACGTTTAATATTAAAGGTGTCGCTGAACATTGCCTGTTTCTGGATACCACCTCACAAGCTTTTAAATTTCAAAAGCAATTGTTTGAATCCTATCTGAAAAGTTATATAGGTAAAGACAGTGCCCATGTTAAGCCGTTGTCTATCGCTATTGTCGGAGCAGGCGCTACAGGTGTTGAGTTAGCCGCACAATTACACGAAGTGACGAATGTGCTGGCGATTTACGGCTTAAATGAGAAAAGCACCGTAAAACTGACGATTATTGAGGCAGCAACACAATTGTTACCGGCTTTGCCCATTAAGTTGGCAACCGCCACACAACAGCAACTCGTTAGCCTGGGTGTTGACCTTAAAATGGGCCGGCGCGTCACTGAAATAACCAGGGAAGGCATCACGACTCATGATGGTGAGTTTATTGAAGCCGACCTGAAAGTTTGGGCGGCAGGCATTAAAGCGCCGGATTGGATGAAGGATCTGGATGGACTGGAAACCAATCACATCAACCAGTTGGTGGTGGATAGCACCTTAAAAACCAATGACGATGACATTTTTGCCATGGGCGATTGTGCTGCCTGTGTTTGGGAAGGTCATAACAGCAATGTACCGCCCAGAGCGCAAGCGGCACATCAACAGGCATCAACGTTATGCAAATCTATTGTCAACCGTTTAAAAGGCCGCCATCTGGTGAACTTTGTTTATTATGATTACGGCTCACTGGTTTCATTGGGCAAATACACCACGGTCGGCAATTTGATGGGCAATTTGATGGGTACGGTGAGTATCGGCGGATTTATTGCCAAAGTGGTTTATCTGTCTCTTTATAAGATGCACCAGGTGGCGATCCATGGCTATTTCAGAACGGCCATGTTGACACTTTCCAATGCCTTCAGACGCAGTGTTTATACTAAAATAAAAATGCACTAGCGCAGCACAGCAGGATTTAGACCTGTCAGGTTTTAAAAACCTGACAGGTCTGCCGGGAATTTTTTAAACCTCAACAAGATTAATAATATGTTTGAAATAGAATATGAGTTTGGCGAAGAAGATTTAATTCATTTTAATGAAATACAGTTCATGAGAAATGAAGAGATACAACACAACATCAAGAAAAATCGCTGGGTAGTGCCGGGTGTCATGGGAATTATCGGCGGTTTTTATTATTTTTATTATGGTGATATGAAATCATCGGGCTACATCCTGGCTATGGCAATTCTGTGGGCGCTGTTGTCACCTAAGATAATGATGCTGGATTTACGCCGGCAAATCCTTAAAAACTATACCGCTAAAGAAAAAAGCAATTTGTTCGGCACTTATACCTTGAGCATAGATCCTGCCAATCCCAATTATCTGCTGGAGAAATCTCCCAGCGGCAAAAATAAAATGGCGTGGGCGGATTTGGTCAGGGTGGAATACGGCAAACGCTATGTTTATATCTATATTGATTTGAGCACAGCGCTGGTTATTCCGGTGGATAAGGTAAAAAAAGGTAATCTTGAACAGTTTGCCGAGCAGGCGGAAAAGATGATTGAGAGGTTTGCGTAGAAGGTTGGGCAGGCTTTTTTGCCCACCGGTCGAAAACGATTCATAAATCGTTGCGGCGTTCAAACAAACGTTCTGGTCAGTTTTACAAACATCGAACAGCTTCACCCTTATCGTTATGTTAAGTTTTCTGGAATCCATGGGACGTGACGAGACATCATCGAAGAAATTGGCAGAAGTGCTGAAGCCGCTCGCCAGTTAGGTAGTGCAATGACAGAACTACCATCTCGACTCTATGAATGGAGCGTTCATCCAGGGATTACGATCAAGATCAAACTGAATTAATTCGTTATTTCCCAGTGGCATTATTGCATGGTAAAGGCAATTTTCGTATGGTTATTGTAAGATCGTCGATACAGATGAACCGTATCTAAGTAACGCTGAGGAAACAGCCGAGTCAATCAAGCTTGACTTTGCTGCGCTTGTGCCTTCACGGCAAAGAGGTAACAGTAGGAGAGCTAATTGCACATGAGCTTCCGTTAGTAGGTTGGAGCATGTAGAAAATGCGCTATCAAACACTAAAGAGCTTTTGAAGAAACTCAGCATACAAAAGATCGCTGGTCGCACGAGGTTAAAGGCGAGCCAATTGCTCCAATTCTCGTAACGCCCGATGAGGTATATGCCAACGTTGCACGCACTTTGAACTTCGACACATCATCTGCCACGAACTGGCATCGGCCTATCAGATAGAAGTGAATGAAATTTCACGTTGCTTTGAGAGCTGCGTTGCATTCCTTCGTGCCTCAGATGAGTGCATTTCAGAAACACTGCACCCCGGTGCGCCTCTAACTCAGACTGACATGAATATCGCTGCTGGGAAATCCTTAGATGAGGCGAATTTGCGCTTGGAGGCCATATGCAATCTTGAACGAAGAGGATTGACCTCGAGCGGATTGTGGCCTTTGACGATTCTCAAACCAAATGGAAAGCCTATTGCGATTCTTGGGCAAACTTTGAGGCCGATGATTTCGCTGGTGGAACAGTCTGGGCAACAATTTACGGAGGTGTAGCAACCACAATCGTTGAAAGGCGATAACTGAACTCGGGAGACCGGAAGGAATGAAAACTTATAACTTTGTGATTATTGTTGGCCTAAGAACTCGTTCAAAAGCTCACGTTTTGTAAATCGTTGCGGCCTTCAAACGTTCTGGTCGGGGTTGCAAACCCCGACCAGCTTCGAGTTAAAATAACAATAAGGGTAACCATGATTACGTCAATATATGCATCACTCTCAGCCTTATTAATAGTGAGACTTTCTCTTTCAGTAATAAAACTTCGTAGAAAAAACCGGATAAGTGTTGGTGACGGGGGAAATGAAGAGTTGCAATTAGCCATTCGCACTCATGCAAACGCAGTGGAATATATTCCTATCGCCCTATTGCTTTTATTAATGCTCGAATTAAACGGAGCGCCGAATATACTTATCCATATGTTGGGAATCACACTGTTAATTGGGCGAATCATTCATGCTATAGGTCTTCCTGCAAAGAATCTCCAGAAACGAGTATTAGGAATGCAGATAACAATTTATCTATTAATCGGGTTGGCTATACTGAATATAGTATTCTTCGCAATTGCAGGGCCACTTAAACTTTAATAATCACGCCAACCGTATATAAAGAACATGTAATCGAGGGTAGAAATATGCCAATTCAACAAGTCAGTTTTCAAGAATGTAGTAATCAATTTCCAGAAATTTTTGAGCGGGTTTTAAAAAATCACGAGATTATTTCAGTTTGTAAAGAATCTGAACAAGAAATTGTTATATTAGACGCGAAAGAATATAGCAGTTTAATAGAAACCTTGTATCTATTAAGCACCCTATCAATGCCAACCGCTTGCGTGAAGGTATTTCTCAACATCAACAAGGACTGGTAAGGGAAATAGATGTTAAGGCTTACCTGGACTGAAAACGCTTTAGAAGACCTGGATTGTGTGGTCACCAAGCATCGACGCTTGAGAACTCGTCTGGTAAACGTATTAGCTTCCACGTTACGCGAAGCAGAGCTTCGATTATCATAGATATCCCAAGTAGGAGTTTGGAACCATCGTATAGCTCAGCGTATTTCGTTTTTTACCTTGAACCCTTTCACCTTGAACCTTAATGCTAAACTTTAAAAATATAGCCCTGCGCCGTGGCGCGCGGGTGTTGTTTGCCAACTCTTCTTTTACCATCCACAAAGGCCAAAAAGTCGGTTTTACCGGTGCCAATGGCGCGGGTAAATCCAGTTTATTTGCGCTGGTCAAAAATGAACTGCATTTGGATGAAGGCGATTTTTCCATGCCGCCGAATCTGGAAATTGCCCACGTTGCCCAGGAAACCCCGGCAGTTTCCAGCTCTGCGATTGATTATGTCATTGATGGCGACCAGGAATTAAGGCGTTTACAAAAGCAGTTGAGCATTGCCGAACAAACCGACAATGGCTTGAAACAGGCCGAATTGCATGCTGCTTTAGATACCATTGGCGGTTATACAGCTCAAGCCAGAGCTTCCCGGTTATTGAACGGTTTGGGCTTTACAGCGGATCAGGAGAACAATCCCGTCAATTCGTTTTCCGGCGGTTGGCGTATGCGCCTTAATCTGGCTCAAGCGTTGATGTGCCGTTCCGATGTGTTGTTGCTGGATGAACCGACTAACCATCTGGATCTGGATGCCGTTATCTGGCTGCAAGACTGGTTATGTAAATATCCCGGTACCTTATTGCTGATTTCTCATGATCGGGACTTTCTCGATACCATTACCGATCACATCGTGCATATCGAGCAGAATAAAGCCGAAATATATACCGGTAACTATTCTGCCTTTGAAAAAATGCGTGCCGAGAAACTGGCGCAACAACAATCCGCTTTCCAGAAGCAACAACGCGAAATCGCTCATATTCAAAGCTTTGTTGACCGGTTTAAAGCGCAAGCCACGAAAGCACGGCAAGCCCAAAGCCGTATCAAGGCCCTGGAACGTATGGAATTGATTGCGATGGCGCATGTGGATTCGCCGTTTGATTTCAGTTTTGCCAAACCGGGAAAAATGCCTAATCCACTATTGACTTTGGATAAAGTTGATATAGGTTATGGAACAGCCTGTGTAATTAAACAGGCAGGGTTATCGATTTCGCCGGGTGATCGTATTGGGCTATTGGGGCCAAACGGTGCGGGTAAATCCAGTTTAATTAAGGTTTTGGCGGGTGAAATGCTACCTTTATCGGGCAAAAGACAGGAAGCCGAGGCCTTGAAAATCGGTTATTTCGCCCAGCATCAACTGGAACAATTACAGCTTGATGAAAGTCCCCTGTGGCATTTGCAAAAACTGGACAAACAGGCCACTGAAAAAGATTTACGCAATTTCCTGGGTGGTTTTGATTTTCAAGGCGATAAGGTACTACAAGCGGTAAAACCTTTTTCCGGTGGTGAAAAAGCGCGTTTAGTGTTAGCTTTACTGGTTTATCAGAACCCTAATCTGTTGCTGCTGGATGAGCCGACTAACCATTTGGATCTGGAAATGCGCCATGCCTTGAGTGTGGCGTTACAGGACTACCAAGGCGCTATCGTGGTAGTCTCACATGACAGGCATTTATTGCGCTCTGTGACAGATCAGTTATTATTAGTCGCCAACGGCAAAGTACAGCCCTTTGATGGTGATCTTGACGATTACCGGCTATGGTTGACCGAACAGAAAAAAGGCGATGAAAAAGCTGTGGATGAGGCTGCGCCAACGGTATCCCGTAAAGACCAAAGAAAACTGGATGCTGAACGCAGGCAAAAACATAAACCTTTATTTGATGCGCTGAAAAAAGCGGAAATGGCCGTTGAAAAATATCATAATGAACAGCGGCAACTGGAACATCAATTAGCCGATCCTGAGATTTATGCCGAAGCAGAAAAAGCGCGATTAAAACAGACCCTGGAAAGAAAAGTACAAGTCGATAAGGCGTTGGATGAAGCGGAAACGGCTTGGATGGAAGCGGAAGAAAAGATCGAAAAGGCTAATTGATGGCAAGTAATCGATCAAAAATATTAGAGAGAAGGTTAATGTTTGACATCATAAAAGTGTTATTTGATATTTGCCTGTTTAAAAAAGGCCCTCAGGATTTGCCTTATTCTGCATGGCTTTTGCGGTTATTGTTGGTTGTTTATGTCTGTGTTCGGGTATTAATGTTAAGCATCCACTTCGATTGGCTTAATGTGTTATTGCAGATTATTGTCGACGTTTTGCTGGTGGCCGTGTTTTTTTGGTTTATTTTATATCTGGCTCGGAAATCAGGGCGATTCTATCAGGCACTATCCGCAGTTTTAGGTACGGATGCGCTGATCAGTTTTTTTGCCCTGCCCGGAATAGCCACAATGGAGACAGGGCATGGCGAATTATGGGTGATATTGGTAGTGCTTGGGTTAATCGGCTGGCATTGGGCGGTTACCGGGCACATTATTCACAATGCGCTGGAGAAAAGTCTAAGTTTTAGCTTAGGTCTGGCGTTTTTATATCTCATGGGATCTTATCAGGTGATGGCTCTATTGTTTCCTGAAGTTGCCGGGGTTAAATAGAAGGGCAATTATGCAAAACTATAAACATATATTATTGGCAGTGGACTTTTATGAACACTGTGAAGCCGTTGCCAACAGGGCGAAGGATTTAGCTATTAAATATCAGGCAAAACTAAGCATTATTCACGTAGTGGATAGTTTGCCGATGACAGATGCCGGATATGGGGCGGATATTTATGGAGCGGATATTCCTTTCAATATGGATTTAACAGCAGAATTGATGGCCGGTGCAAAAAAAAGGCTGGCTAAATTGGCTGAAAAGCTGGCTGTTACTGAAGACAGGCTATGGCTGGAAATGGGTAGCCCCAAGTCAGAAATAATCAGAGTTGCAGAAGAAAATAAGGTAGATTTAATTGTCGTCGGCTCACATGGTCGACATGGATTAGGTTTATTATTGGGGTCGACCGCTAATGGGGTGCTGCATCATGCTGCTTGTGATGTGTTGGCGGTGCGTTTGCAGGATAATTGATTTAAGGTAAATAGATGATTGGACATATTGAAAGTTATGATCCCGATAGCCAAACCGGGGTGATAAAAAGCGAGGAAAACGCCTATACGTTTCATTTGGATGATTGGGTTGCGCAAGTGCCTCTGGATCCGGGTGATGACGTCAACTTTGATGCCGAAGGAACAGTAGCACGCAAGATTGATCTGGTTGGCGCTTATTTGGCTCCGCCCAAGGCGGTTAAATATAAGTATGTCGCGGCGGCATTGGCATTATTTTTTGGCTTTACAGGGCTGCATCGGTTTTATTTGGGTTTTTATTGGCTAGGTCTGGCTCAGCTGGCTCTGACCGCCGCTACGGTTGGATATGGCGCCCTCTGGGGGTTTGTAGAATTTATTCTGCTGATTACAGGCCGTATCAATAAAGACGCTAAAGGCCGTCCTTTAAAATAGTTACACGATGCCAGGCAAAATCGGAAGGCATAAAAAAAGGCTCTTGCCATATAACAAGAGCCTTTTTTGAAGCTGAACGGTTATTGCTTACTTGGGATAAACATTAACGGCCGTTAAGCCTTTTGGACCAGATTCGATGTCAAAAGTCACGGTTTGACCTTCGGTCAGAGTTTTAAAGCCATCGCCCTGAATAACGGAATGATGAACGAAAACATCTTCGCCGCCATCAGAAGGTGCTATAAAACCAAAACCTTTGGTGTTGTTAAACCACTTTACAGTGCCTGTTGCCATTTTGAAAAACTCCTAATATAAAAACTTACGGTTAACACAGAACTACAACATTGATAACCGGGACTTCCACTCGTTCAACATCTTTACTCTGCTTGGGTAAATTGTACTGCTATTTTAAGCAGGATGCCATTTATTGAAACGTTTTGTACAAACCATCAAGTACCAATGAATTAGGACTAACCATACCGACGACCTTATTGTTTTCAAGGACGGGGGCCCTGACCAGATTATAGTTGGCAAAAAGCCTCGAGCAATAGCGGATATCCATATCGGGATGTACCGAAATTACCGGTTTATTCATGATTTCATAGACGTTAACCCGATCCGGTGCGCGGTCTTTGGCAAGAACATGACGAGCAATATCGCCGGAAGTCAACATGCCGTATTCATCATCTTCATTGCGTTTATTGACAATAAGAACAGCCGTTTTAAGCGCTTTCATCTTTTTTAAGGCATCGGCTATTGTTGCAACGCCGTCAATGGTACCAAAATCGGTTTTCATGACATCCCTGACTCGAATTAATGGCTTTGTTTTCTATCATATTTTATCCTCAAGTTCATGGGTTAACTCCTCAACCTGGCGCATAACACCGATGGCATCTTCAACATCAACCTGAAAAGCAATGCCGGTACCGGGTTTGTTGTCGAATTTTGCGGCCTTGGCGATTGTTTCCAGGATGTGTCGGCTGAGGTGTTCTTCCACCAGAAATAACAGCACGTCGCGCTGAGTTTCCAGAGTCAGGCCAAAAAAGGTTTTCGATTGTTTTAGTCCTTCGCCCCGCGCGGAGTTGATGACAGTAGCACCTTTGGCGCCGTTTTTACGCGCGGTATCAAGCACCAGGTCAGTTTTATCATCTTCAACAAAGGCAATAATTAATTTGAAATGCATGGTTTTCCTTAAGATCTAGATGAGCGACTGCGGTTGCTAAGCCAGTGTGCAATTTGCACGTAACTTAATACAGTAATAATGGGAAATAAGCAGGCAAAAGCGACCAGGCCAAAGCCATCCAAAAACGGGCTTCGGCCCGGTACAGCCTCGGCGAGTTGCAGGCCTAAGGCGGTCACCAGTGGTACGGTAACTGTCGATGTGGTTACTCCGCCAATGTCATAAGCCAACCCGATAATCATTCTCGGCGCAAACAGGGTTTCTATTAATACGACAACATACCCTGCGATAATAAAATAATAAAGCTCAATTCCCGTGACTATCCGAAAAGTTCCCAGCGCCAAGCCAAACGCGACCCCTATGGCAACCGCAATGCGTAGGCCCCATGCACGGATAGTGCCGCCTGAAATTTGTTCGGCTTTAAGGGCAACAGCCAGTAGCGACGGTTCTGCCAAGGCCGTCGCAAAACCAATGCTGGCGGCAAAAATATAAATCCAATAATAAGTTTGCCAGGTTACGTTCTGTTCTGTGGTGTTAACGCCCAGAAATTCAGGCGTAGTCAACTGGGTTGCCATCAATTTTCCCAGCGGGAACAAGGCCATTTCCAAACCTTCCAGAAAGAAAGCAATACCTAGTACAACATACAAAAAACCGATTAGCGTTTTTTTGGGGTGAGCTATAGGTTTACGAATTACCAGTATCTGAAAGCCAATGATTATAGCCGCAATAGGCAATATATCTCTGCAGGTTGCCAGCAGAACGAGCGCAAATTGATTCGACCAGTAACTCATCTAATCATCCCGTAAGCCATCACAAAAATGATTGGCGTTAATGACGCAAAGGCGATCAATCCAAAACCATCAACCATTGGATTACGGCCCTTGATAGCCGTCGCCAAGCCCACTCCCAATGCGGTTACCAGTGGAACAGTAATGGTTGAGGTAGTAACGCCGCCTGAATCATAAGCGATACCGATGATCTCCGCAGGTGCAAACGGCGTCAAGATAATCACGCCCAAGTAACCACCGATAATCAAATAATACAAAGGCCAGCCCCTGATGATTCTTATTACACCAATTAATATGGCAAAACCGACTGACAGGGCAACGGTAATACGTAGTCCCAACGCATAACTATCCCTGGCTGTATTGGTTTGTTCAATCATACCGCCTTTACTGGCAATATTTGCCGCTTCTTCAGCAACCGCAATAAGCGCAGGTTCCGCAACCGTGGTGCCAAAACCCAAACAAAATGCAAAAGTCAGTATCCAGAATAAACTGCCTTTGCGGGCAAAAGCATAGGCCATCGACTCGCCAAGCGGGAACAGGCTTTGTTCCAGTCCCTGAATAAACAGGGTGAGACCGAGAATAACAAAGAGTGAACCGATAATTAAGCTCGCAACATCAGGGACTGGCTGCCGAATAATCAGAACCTGAAAAATTAAAACAACGGCAAGTATTGGAGCCAGATCCAAACAACTGTTGAACAGTTGTTTAATAAAACGGTTCTTTAACATAGATATTCCAATTTCTTGAAGATGCCTTGATTGTATATTAAAGATGTGGCGTAAAGCTATTCTTTAAAGGAATGTTATCTGTAAAGGCGTCCCTCCTTAAGCTGAATAATATAGAAAAGCCGAATCGGACCTGCTTACGTAAAATTTAGCCTGGGGAGAATATAGTCACTACCCGTCGCATCAACATCGTACAACCCTGCAATACAATCACCGGTATACACCTTATAAGTTCGCAAAATAATTTCCGCTAATCCTTCTACCAAAGCATAATCATTAAGGTGTTCCAAACTTACCCATCTTGCCGCCAGGAATAGACCAAAAGCCCATAGCGGGCGGCTGATTACGCTGAATCAGTAATATTTGATTCTGATTGTTAAACACAATACCGATAGCACCCAAAGCGGGCACTGGTAAATTATTTTGCATGATCTCCATTAATCCCCCTTTTTCAAAGGGGGGAGGTGAATACTTACCACAAAAGAGATATCTAGGTTAACCAGCTTTTATCGTTACTGTACAAAGAATCGATAGGCTTTTTCAGTAGACGTGCCGACCCGGTCAGCAATGCGAATAATCACGGTGAATTGTCCTGGAGGAATCTTGATTTCATTCGCCTCCAGTTTATTGCCGTGTATATAGGGTTTTAAACGATCGGTCAACGAAACGCTGAATAGGCCTTTTTTGGCTTCGACATCCAGGGAGTTCATATCGACCTCAGCCTGGGTTTTCAAAAAATCGATCGAAAGTTGTGAGTTTCCATGTATTTCGACCAAGATGATTCCGTCAGGGTCTTGACGGGGCGCCGGTGTCTTGAAATTGATTTTTGGACCGATCGACAGAGACCGTGTCTTTGCAGAAAAAGGTAATGCTTCGCGCATGTCGGTATCTGACAGATGAAGCTGGCTTGCCTCTTCCGGAGTGAGCAATTCAAGATTGTCGGCAAATACGTCACGACTTAGTAAGAGTACGGAAAAACTAATGCCAAGAAAAAATACCAGAACGAAAAAGAGTTTCTTGCTGTTCATAACCACTTTCCAATTAAGATCATAAGGGTGAACAATAATAACCATGTAACGATATAAGTTGGGCAACAGCTTTATCGTTACCCAACATTTCGGTGGCCGGAATCAAGACACCGATAGTTTTGCTAAACATCATAGACATATTTCAAGGTAAAATGTCGGGCAAAAAAAAACGTTGTCCGACTACCTGATTGTTCGAAAGTCTTTTAACGCCACTAAAATTCAAGCCTAACTCCGCCGGTAAAGCCATGGCTGGTTACGCGGTCATAGCCTAATAACGTTTGATAATTAAACAATAGCTGAACGCCTCCCTGCAAAACACTGGACACGCCAGCCCCTAAAATAACAAAATCCCGGTCAGGACTGTTAGTAACAGCGTTAAATGAAATGAAGTTGGGGTCAGCGCTATACCTTGCTGTTATGTTGCGGCTGTCATTCATAAATTCGTGATTCCAGGAAAATGATGCCTGGGGAGTAATAACGCCAAATGATTGACTAAAAGCATAGGAGATTTGTCCGCCTAAACTGGATTGAAGCGATTCGAAATTTTGCTTATTAACATCTAAATTTAATCCAAATGCGCCCTGCTCACTATAAGAGTCTATTTGTCCATGAAAGTAATTTACGCGTACGACAGGACTCATATTAAGCGCTGCACGATGAAAATTATAGCCCAATCCAAGCGCTGCGGAATATTGATCTCCATTTGGATTTGATGTGGCAACCGAGTTAGCACCCCCTGTCGAGCTTGAATTATTGGACAGGACAACAACGCGCCGTGAAACATCGTAGTTACTCCAGCCATAAGTAAAAGAACCATCCACGTAAAAATCTTCAATATCGTATGTGGAAAACAACGAAAGATTATAAACATCAGCATCTGTACTGCCGCCGGCAACATCAATATTTGTTTGGTAATCGGCGCCTATGTGGGTGTAACCAAATGCCAAACCAGTCAGAAAACGATCAGTAATTCGATAGTCTGCTCCCAAAATTACACCTGCATTATTAAAATTTGCGGCATTTTCCTGAGTGGTAGCCTTTATATCCCCAAAACCACCTACACCATTCATGAATGTACTTATACGCTTTGATAGCAGAGAGCCATCGTCATCACCACTGCCCCCACCGAGATTAAGTTTATGTAAGTTGAGCAAATGGGAATTGATAGTCGAAACTTGACCGGATAAGGTGTTGGTCGATATTTTTGAGGGTGTAGCCATTTCTTCCGTAGCCACATTTTGTAATGCAGAGCCGAGACCAGCACTGTTAAGCCCAAGACTGTCTGTGGTTGCACCAGTGCCTTGAATTTGATTACCAGTTTGAACCATTGCTCTACATTGATTGAAAAGATCCTGTTGTGCGCCTTGTAGACTGCTAGATATGGGCGTCAGTAAACCGCAGACCTTTTGAACCCCCGCACCTGTTACCTGTTGGAGAGATGTAAGTCCAGGTGTAGCCGCAAGTATTGAATTTGTTGGTGCCGCTTTTGTACTCACTGTTGTATCTGTTGCATCTGTTGTTGCGGCATTTGCACTCGACACTGCAAAAATATAAGCGATTACAACAGCGGAATGTCTTAGTCTTGGTGGGTGATGTAATAGATTCATAGCAATAACTCGTCGTTTTATTTAAGGAATATGAAGAATGATAATATGTTCAAAGCTAACTTAACCTGACATTCAAATCCGGCCTGCTTAATCCATGATAACTCCCCTTAACGACGTAATCTATGCTTAATTGATTATTTTCAGCAAATTGTTGCTATATAGCCTCTATTTTGGCCTAAAGAAAAACTCACCTCCTTCGTGTCCCGCGTGATCAATGGGCGCATATTCAGGCACCTGAACCTGTTCATTACCAATACTTTGTGTCGCAACCACAACATCCGCCGATACATTGCGATATAATCCCTGTCCCTCCATGAAATTGTTGTTATTTTGTAACTCTTTAATAAAGGCATTGGCGAAAACCGAGTGATGTCCATCACCGCCACCGTCCAACACCGGCTTCAATCCGCCGGAAGTAAGAGCGGTTCTGGACTTGGTCTTTAATAGTGTCTTCACCCATTCTGTCTTTTTCTCCTGACTCATACCCGCATCAAGGTGAGGAATTGCAGCACGCGTCAAGGCTGCGGAATAGCAGGAATCGGAAACCACCAGAATATGCCTGGGCGACATCGCATTCAGAATATCGGTAATTGATACTGTTGAAATCCAGTTAGCATCACTATTAAGTTCTGCATCTACGGGCAGCCAATGACCACGCTTGTTTACTTTATCCAGCACGCCATGTCCGGCATAATAAATCAACAAATTGTCATTTTCTGTCAACTGCTCCCGCAGCTTGTTCAACGCCGTGAGGATTTGATACCGATTGGCATCAATTAGCAGTGTGGTATTAAAATCATACTTCTCCCGCAATACTTTATCCACATCGCGGGCATCGGCGCTCGGTGTATCCAGTGATGGAATTTTCTCATATTTTTGATTACCGATGATGAGTGCGTAATATTTTCCAAAGTCGATATTTATTACAAAGGAACCATCCTTCGAGGAGTTACCCTCCCCAGAAGGTTGCGCAATGGTTCTTGCCGATATGCTGTGTATATTATCTATTTCTTGCTGTAACTTTTGTTTTTCGCCTTGCAATTGACTGATCAGAGCTTGCGATTGCTCCAATTTACTTTGCAGGTCCTGGCTCGTATTGGCATGGCTAGTTTGAGAAAACCTGTCGACATCGGCTTTACTATAGTTCTTTTGGGCTTCCAGCAATTTCTTCTCGGTACCGGCCAACTTCACTTCCGCATTTGCCAATTTCAATTGCATATCACTGGTTGCAGTTTGCTGGCTTTTGAGTTGATCGGAAATTTGTTTAGCTCGCTTTTCCGTTTCTTCGAGATTCAGCGTCAAGTTATTAACCTTAAGCTGATATTGACTATTTAATTCAGAAACTTGCTGCTGTAAAACGGCTAGCTCATTATCTTTTTTAGCTAGAATTTTTTCCAGCCTGATGCTTTCTGTCGCATTGCCCTTTGTCTGAGCATCTTCCAGACTGGATTTTGTTTTATCACGCTCATTTTGAAACAGTTGCTGCTTTTCCTGAGTTTCCTTAAGCAGCCGTTGCGTGTTAGATAACTGTTCGGCCAATGCTTTGGACTGGCTGCGGCTATTGTCCAGTTCCTGTTTAAGCGCCTGGTTCTCTGCAACCAGCCCATTATCGGAAGAAGTAGGAGATCGGTGCGGTATAAGGTAAGCCCTTTTTTTCCAAACCGGATGCTTTTCGATACCACTCCATGGCAGTAGATAAATTCTTTTCTACACCCAGGCCTTTTTCGTAAAGATTCCCCAAATTGATTTGCGCGCGGCTGTTGCCCTGCGCCGCTGCCTTGCGATACCAATCGGCCGCCGTATTATAGTCTGGCTGAACTCCCAGTCCTTTTTCGTAGATTTCACCGGTATAAGTCTGCGCTTCGGGGTCACCCGCCTGTGCTTTGGGCAGCCATATAGTCAAGGAAGTCGCATAATTAGCACGATCATAGGCGACATATTCACCGCCTCGAATTTCACAGTCTACTGCACGATGTTTTAATGGGTAATCGTGCCGTAAGAAAGGTCATATTGCTGCCAAGTTTTCTAATTTGTCCGGGCAGCAAACAATCAACGATATACAGTTTATCGGCGTCACCCATTTGCTCGACTCTCGCAATATCATCGAACGCTTCCCTGACTCAGGAACCGCCGAACAGCCTGCCAGCAAAGCCAAACTTACTACCTGCATTAATGATAATGTTTTCATCATGGCAATTCCCCAATAGTTCCAAACCATTTGTAGAGTACCGCATAATCAGCAGAACATCACTTAAAATATTTTCAAATTTAGTTCGTTCGTTTTGATTTTCCAGGCTTATCTAATCCTGAAAGGCTACCTGTAATTTTCCCTGAAAACAATATCATTGAGAAACTATAGATTGGAAAGCATTTGCAGTATTTCCGGCCACTTTTCCTCCCAACAACAGTGATGATCAAATTCAGGGTAAATCTTAAAATGGGCATGAGGCTGCCGAACCGCAAATCGGGAAACAAGAGCCGGTGGGATATTTTGATCTCTTCCACCCTGAAAATGCAACTGAGTAATACGCTTGTCGAGCATTGCCATTAATGCTGGATTCAATGAACCCGACAGAGTCCTGAAATGGTGTTGCTGAACCCATGCCTCAGTATCGAGGTTGCCGGCCAAAGTCACCACTGCTGTGATATGGAGGGGCCGGCTTGCAAGCAGCATCGCCAAAGCGCCACCCCCACTGTGTCCAATTAATACTACAGAAGCATCTTTGTACCTGGAAATAAGTCGCGATAGCGCACTTGCCATGCTATCAACGACTTCGGGAGCGAAACGACCTTCTGTCCACCACCAGTGATTACATGGCTGAGTTTGTGCAAATCCGAAATAACAGGGACGACCGAGGTAAATCGCCGGCTCTGTGTCTTGCGCCATCAACCGGAGCATTAGTGGATTGCGCGGAGTCGGATCGGATGATACCGTGTCGGGAAGCAACCAGGGTAGGCCGTCGCCTTCAATGTATACATGCAAGTTTCCTGAACGCATCTTTGCATTGTTGAGGTAAACGCGATGAGGGAAACTTGTTCCCCAAACCGTCAGCCGTTCAAATCCCTGGCTAGCCGCTTCTTCATCTATACGGGTCGCCGGTGCCACGCAGGCCGCGCAGATCATGCTGAACAGCAACACTACCCATCGGGCTAACCCCATGGCCCGGCTAAAGCTTTTAATGGCTCTGCCACAGACTGAAACCTGGCCAGGCGCGCAATATTGCGGCTGCGATGACTGATAAACGGCATAATGCCCTGATTTAGAATCTTTTCCATCGCCTTGTCACTCAAACAAACTTCTGCACAAGGCTGTAACATTGATTCGCCGTGTTGTTTGATAATATAAGCTGGTAGCTCGTCGATTTCCAAATAATCGCCAAGTTGCATAGACCAGCCCTGTTCGCTAAAAGAACGGGCAATCAGCAAGGCACAATAAAACGCCGGGTTACCCCATAACAAAGCCTGATGTTGTTCTTGTGTGGGCGGTATTTCCTCGAATTCGAAGGTCTCTAGCGGCTCTGTATCGGGTCCATAAGGCAACCGCATTAACACCCTGGGCAGCGCTAAACCAATCCAGGTGGCGGCCGGGCTGTGCCGGAACATCTGCCATCTCTGCGCGTCTTGCTGCTCCATACCCACCCAGTCATGGGAATCGGGCGAATCCGCAAAAGACCGGCAACCCAGCAACCGGCTATCGGCAGATGCCAGAAACGGACCTCCGGCATGCGAGGCCAATATCCCTAACGCTGCCAGCAATGATAAATCTTCTAAACTGCTGCCAAATGTATAATTGCCAACCAGAACGGACCAAGTCTCTCCACCCCAATTATCGACGTATTGTTCCACCAACAGGCGATATAATTTTGAAGACTGAAGACCTTCTCCAGTCTCAGTTAAATCGGCAAATAATTCCTCTTTAGTGATATCCAGCAGATGCAAGGACAAGGTTTCGCCGGTTTCAAGACCAGTCACCAGCATAGATAACGACCGCCAGGCCGCCTCCAGCGCCTGAAAATCGGGATGATGCAAAAGTTGACGCATTTTGGCGCCGATTGCATCGTCAACCGCCTTGATATAAATATCTTTAAAAGGCGGCGCATCAGGGATGATGTATTCGGCAACAATATTCTTGATATAGTTCGAGGCAAACGTTTCGGCGCTGATTCTCGAAGTTTCTTGCCGGTCATGCGGTCTTGCACCTAAGAGGCGATCAATAGTAGCCGCATCGTCTTCTATTGTTGCATTAACCGAAGCTTGGGTTTGTTCCTGGATCGGCGTCGCCGATGAGCATTGAATACTGCTGCGTAATTCTTCAGCCGCCTCTGCGAAAGTAGCAGGATTGCATAATCGGTCTCTTAGTTGAGAAAGACCCTGAAATATCTCAAGTTTCTGGAATAAAGTGTCGGGATGAAAATCCTCCATTTCCAAAAAACTTATAGACACCGCCGGCGATGAGTCATTGCCCAACTGTAATTGAAGTTTTGGAGCAATACGCGACATTACGCCAGCAAAATTATCGATATCAACCTGCATAATCGACCGGTCAGCTACGCTTTTGTCGTTGTCAGATACCCCGCGATTATTCAGGCCGCCGAAATCTCCCAGTATGAGAATCCGCATAGCCGAATCGGTCGTCCTTTTAATGGACGGGTCTATACTGCCTTGCGGCATTCTTAAAAGAAATTTCTATTTGTTCTGACATCGTCTACTTTGCCTTGTTTAATTTAATAAAATTGCACCCTCTATTTTTGCAGCCTTGCAATCAAACGTCACCATATAATCACAAGCAATGTGTTGGTATTGCGCAATCATTAAGCAGTCAGAGAAGTCTGCATTGCTGTTTTCAAAATGCAGTAAAGCCTCTTCGAGTATATCTTCTGTTTCAATTAAAATATCAGCAGATTCCAGCAAGGCTTTAAATAGGGCGATAATAGAGGCTTTGTCAATTTTGGCGCACGCACGCAGCACCCACTCTGTTTCTTGTAGGGTCAATAAGCTAATCACAATCAAGACATGCTCAGCAATACACTTTTCAACCAGCCTATCTACAACTTCGGCTTGCTGCACATCGTCTCGTAACACATAGCGCACTAACACATTGGTATCTAAACCAATCATAGACGTTGCATTTCTTCTATACTAATGACTGGTCTGTCCGCTTGGTGCAGCATCCCGTAAACCGATTTAATACTTCTCTTTTTTGCCCGCATAATCACTGTGCCATCACTTAGCAAAGAGAAACTTAATTTATCTTGTGGCTGCAATCCCAAGCTATCTCTAATTTCTTTAGGGATGGTGGTTTGACCTTTGCTGGTCATGGTGGTTTGAGATAACATGGAATATCCTTACTTAGTTAATTTGAGTAAGGATTATCGCTTATTTTCAAGGTTATGCAATAGTCTCACACAATTAAAATAGAATTGTGGCATCGTGGTAACTGGTTTTTGCGTTACTTGATAACATTCGGCGGAACCCGCGAACGGTTCCGTCGGAAGATCGTGGTTAAGTAAGCTCTAGCCGATGTTCAATCCTATCAATTCGCTCCTTATGGCTTTTCTTGATCGATCTACATACTTTCAAGGAACACTCGTAGTTAAAGGCCTGCCTCGCTTACTAAAACCAACAGTACCACCCACAACGGATTCAATCTGTTTTTTGAAGCGGTCATTACCCAGCGGCGTTCCGGAATGCAAACTCGCACGGATTAAATCGAGTTCATCGGCATGGATTGCTGTTGCAAATAACCCTCGATAGGCCGCTTGCCGTGCCTCAGGGGTTTTACCTAACGACAAATAAAGTTCATGTGGCTGAATAATGGCATTATCAATCCCCTGGGCATTCGCTGCATAACTTGACCATCGATACTGCGCAGGATGCTCAACCATCCCGGCACGCACCGGATTCATCTCGATATAACGCATGCAGATCAGGAAATAGTCCTCTGAATCTAAAATATGGCCCTTATGCCGGCCCTCCCACAAACTTCCCCGGCGTTGATAGGTTTTATTGATGTACGGTACAAAATGGCGCCCGACACCCTGAAACAACAGACTAATATCGTTTGCAGCCGCTTGGCGTAACTAATAAATGCACATGATTGGTCATCAACACATAGGCATGAATCAAACAGCCCAGCGCATCGGCCGATGCTTTCAAAAAACGCAAGTAGGCCAGATAATCCTGATCGTCGAAAAATACCGGCTCCCTGTTATGCCCGCGTTGAAAGACATGCACAGGGACACCCGGCTGATAAAAGCGTCGTTTCCTGGGCATCAGGAATCCAATAACGCCAACGGATGGCGAACTTTTAAGCCTTTGAAACGTTTAAAGCCTTTATCAGTTGTCACCCACTCGCAATTCCATTCCATCGCCAAGGCCGCATGATACGCATCAGGAATATCATTCCCTTTAGCGTCGATTTGTTCAATGCATTGCAAAAAAATCGTCCAGTGCATAGGCCCTGGTGCAAGGCAGACGGCATGATGTAGCTTCTCTGATTTGAGTAACGAAACGAACAGCGCTGGACAATGCAGACGGCATCTCGAATACTCTGGGATGGGTAACTACCCGCAAAAAGCCACTCAACACTAATTCCGAATAACCATAAGCAGCATTGCCGTTAATAATGGATTCCAGCCATTCACGATAGGCCAAATGATCAGGGGTATCTTCTCTATGCGCGTAAACCAAGACATTGACATCCATTAAAAACATCAACGACCCTCCATAATGTCGTTCAAACTGCGCCCGTCATCCAGATTAACCCCCGGTTTTAAACCAGCCCCGGAAACAGTTTCCAATTTCACCGGATCGCGTTCCAGGTGGTGGTGTGAAAAAAAGTCACGTAACGCATCTTCTACAACTTGTTTTAATGTACAACCTTGCTGAGTCGCCTGAAGCTTGGCATACATCAACAATTGGTCATCGATATTAATGGTGGTTCGCATGGCTTAATCCTCCGAAAATGAAATCATAACATAAAGCATAGGATGTTATGCATAAATATGGCTATTATTTATTGGGTCTGACCCCTTTTTCCTTTCGTTCCTTTTTCTTTCGGTAACTATACTATAGTTCCCTGCTATCTTTATGAGAATGCCGTGGGAAGATTACCTTAATATCTTTACATGTGGTTAAAACATTCAACTTGTTTTTAATTGAATTTCTTGTATTTTTTCGACAGCCACACCAGCACACACAGACTTGATTATTGCAATGCATCCATCATAAATAGCTTCGACTTTGATAAAATAATTCTTGGGGGTTATCTTTAGATGGAATCTGCAAAATCCATTTATTATCAGATTTATAAGCAAACTGTAGAGTACTGTTATCAGTTGTGACTAATTCCAAAGAAAGAGCCTTCCGACTCGGATAGTTCATAAAATTCGCGGGATGGCGTTTGCAACCCGGTCCTAATCATTTTGACGTTGTCGTCGAATTCATATTCTGTTTCAGAACCATATCCGAAATACTTTCATAGGGTATTTTCCTTTTCAGCATTTTATCCAAAGCTGGTACTTGGCTTTTGTTTTCAAGTGTACAACACCTGAAATATCTCCGTATTAGGATTCTTTGATGCCACATTACCCTTTTTATGCAAATCCGGTAATCTAATAACCATGCCGATAATAGCTTCTTGGTTCTTTTCTTTTCTTATTGCATCGTTAATATAGCGAGTGATTGTATTCTGGGTATTTTCATTTTTACACCATATTTGCCGCATACCCGTACATATAGCCCCTCGGTACTTCATCGGAATCATTGACGGTGCGTTCATTTAAAGCTGGTAGGTCTTCAATGTGCAGCCATTTCTTGAACTTCTGGTACAGCGGTGTCTAGTATACGCGTATATCGGATTGCTAATATTCTCATTTGAAGGCATCAGCGTGTCGTATCGCTTGTAAGTTTCCTAATATCTGAATAATATCGGCGTTTAAAATATCATATGTTATCCCATTTTTACTTCCTGATACAAAAAACTCAGAAACAGCTTGTTTATTAACTTCGTTTTGCCAGCGAAAGAACGAATTGCATGATACAACGATTGATTATTAGCGATTTCCTAAAATATCGAAATAAATCCCGGGGGCAACTTCAGTGCTATCGGGTTGTCCCATAGAGTTTTCGATTCGGCCGAACAATATAATCATCCCTATCTTCGGCGAGAATCAATTTTGAATATGTTTGCGTCAATCGCAAAATTTAACATATCAATAAGATCTCTAGGGTTTGGGTTTAGGGTTTGGGCATTTTGGTTAATTTCAGGACCGATCTCATGATACTGATCACCGTCATACCTTATGCCTTGCTCTATGTTCTGACTTTCGATGGGTTTTCATGTTCTCAGCTTTCCCGCATTGCTTTTCCTTCATTTGTGCTTCTTGTATATAGTGGTTCTTCATGTGATACATCATATCCCGAGGTACTTTATTTCCATTTGAATCTAGTATTTGTTTTCTCGCTTTAGGGCTTAAGCCACTTTTAGGGTCTTTAGCATCTCTTAACTCGAGCCATTCTTCTCGTCACTTTTGCTAATCGTATAACCGTATTTCGATTTGCCTTTAGAGTTTGGGTCTTTCGCAAACCTTCCATTTATCATAGCCGGCCATTTTTATCCCTTACAGCCTCTTTCTCCAGTTTCTTTGCCGCTTCTTTTTCTAATTTTTTAATAGCCGCTTCTTCCTCTGCTTCCTTCAGAGCTTTTTTCTCCAATTGTTTGACAGCCGCTTTTTCAGCTTTCACCGCCCACTTTCCATCCGTAGCAGGTTCCCCAGCCAAGGGAACCATTACGGCCGCACTGATAGATATTACTGCATCGCCCTGAGCAGCATAAACCACGCATTAAGCGACCATCAGCAATTTCACCCGCTACTGGTATAAACCAACGACCATACTAGGTGCATTGTGCGTGACATCGCTACCCCAGCTTTTCCACCAGCTTTCTTCTTTGAATTGATGTGTGCTGGGTGTTTTTGTGCCGATAAGACCAGACGTGGCGACGACGCACGAACATGAGTTCCGTCATTCAGATTTTGAACCCTTGATTTCGTCCCCCAAGGGGCCTGATTTATGAGCCTGCCATTTAAAATTCCTTCGTTTGAATAGTCATGTTGTTTTCCTACAGTTTAAAGTTAATAAAAGTATTAAGCTATGCGGAGTCGCTAACCACCAATCAACACCGTCGGCAGACCTAAAACAATCGTACCGCCATGCGCCGTTAAATCGCCCATTCTGGCGGCGGGCATAATTGATTAAAACGGTCATCGAGCCTTTTGCGATGACATCAGGCGGCCCTACGCAAACCGCCATGTCAGTGACTCGGGCGGCGGGTAAGTTGCCAATCAGTACGGTGACTGCACCCGGAGGCAGTATAGGGCCTCCGACATGCGGTACAACACCTGTCACCAATGGGCAGACGTGCATATCGGTTATTCTTGCGGCGGGTTGTCCCATGATCTTTCCTTTTTACAGTGAGGTGTTAAAAATACACTTTATTGCACGGTTCGACCATCGCCACCACTGGCGATATTAATGCCTTGTTGCAAAAAAAGCTGGTAGTTGTCATTGACTTTGCTCGCTTCGCCCTGTGTTGCAGCCAGCATGACCGCGCCGACAACGGCTTTAGCATATAATTTTTCATCGGGTGGAATAACCGCTTGTGGTACGGGAGAAATATCGTCACCACTCCAGAATGCGGCAATCGCCGCCCAACTGGCGGCGGTTTTAAATGCGGTTGCTTCCGCCGCGGGCAGGGTTAATTTCCGATTGTCTTCAGTCGGCTTATAAACCCAGGCTTCGGCAAGTTCAATGGCTTTAATTTCATGGGCGGGCGTTTTATCCGTTAGTCCATTGCGTGCGCATAAACACGCCCACCAGGTCGCTTCACGTTTTGGCAGGGCATGCGCTAAAAAACGCACGGCATCAGGATAAAGTTTAAGTGCTATCAGTTGCTGAAGATAGTCAGCCGTGGCCGGGTTATCTTGAAGTAACGCGGTTGCTTGCTCGTCAAGCTCTAAGCCCTGACAAATAGCTAGCGCGGATGGTTGTTTTATTTTAGTAAAATTCATCTCGGTCATCATAATGCCTACTTAGTTAATCATGGTAATGCCGCCTTTCAGCGTCAACATGCCATCGCCATTAACCGTCGTCATCGGGCTTTTGGCATCCAGTGTTGCATCGGCCTGCACTTTCACCATAATGCCTTTAATAGTGATGCCCGATTGCTCAATTTTAATACTGTTGCTACCGACTTTCAGTTCAATAGAGGTCATGGCGGTAATGGTGGCTTTACCCGCATCAATGTCAAGCTTATAGTTACCCAAACTGACTTTAGTAATAGAATTCCCTTGTTTAACCGTTAAGGTATCATTACCTTGATTTAGAGTAGTCGTGCGGTCATTTTGAATTTCCATCGTCTGGTTGCCTTTATCTTTTTTATCCAGCCCGATTTTTCGCGTTTCATTATTTTCGATGACGCAGTTAAAGTTTTTTTCAGCATGAACATAAACTTCTTCCGAACCCTTTTTATCTTCAAAGCGAATTTCATTAAAATTGTCTGCGACACCTTCTTTGGAGCTGCGGGCTTTTAATACCGCTTTGGGTTTGATTGGCGGGTAAGGCATAAGGCGGCATTTGATTGGCGTTGTAAACACTGCCCGTTATCAGCGGTCTATCGGGATTGCCTTCCAAAAAGCTGACTACCACTTCCTGACCAATACGCGGCAAGGATACCCAGCCCCATTTTTTACCCGCAATAGGGTAGGCGACGCGCATCCAACACGAGCTGGTTTCATTCTTTTTGCCATCCCTCTCCCAGTGAAATTGCACTTTAACGCGGCCGTATTTATCTGTCCAGATTTCTTCACCGTCTTTACCGACCACGGTGGCGGTTTGCGGGCCTTGAACAAAAGGCACAGGGGTTAAACGTTGAGGGCGAAACTGCTGGGTTGAACGAATAGCCTTAAAATTACATTCATAATGGGTTTCTTCGGCTGAAGTTGAGCGATATTGGTTGGATACAATGAGAAAATTAGCAGAAATGACAATATGTTTGGTATTTTCAGGGGCAATGTAATGATCTTTTAGGGTAAATAACATGCCCGTGGTCAAGCCCATGCGCATTACCTCTGCCTTGAATAACTTCATAATCCGTTTGTAATTCATCCAGTCGGATATTGGCATAAGTCTCGCCAGTCGGCAGGTTCAATAGTAATTGCCCGGATAATCATATTGTTCACCTTCAGCATGACTGTGTGGCTTTTTCTCGGTGAATTTGGTAACCAGATTACTTTTGGGTTTTTCAAAATCGTAATCGTTTAACACATAGGTTCCCGATTGGACTTTATGTGAGCCGTATGCCACTCAAAAATATGATCTTGTTTTCGTCGTTCTGTATTTTCAGGCGGGAAATAAGGAATGGTTGCATAATCAGCAATGGTTTGATAGGCATTGACGGAATCGGCGATAACCAGTGTATGTTTAGTTTTTTCGTGTTTAAAAAAATAAAAAATACCTTCATATTCCATTAAGCGACTGACAAAATTAAAATCAGTTTCGCGGTATTGAACGCAATAATTTCGGGGTTTATAGGTGTTAGTTAATTCCATTTTAAAATCACTAAAACCATTATCGGCAAACACTTTTTTGATAATGTCAGGAACGGATAAATCCTGAAAAATTCGACAATTTGACTGGTGCGGGTTAAAAACCATAGCCAAGGACGCAACACTGCACGATACAAAAAACAATCATCCGCCGCGCCGTGATGCCTGAACTGTGTCACTAAGCCATGATAATAGCGCGTGCCGCCAGAGGGTAACTCCAAGGCAACTGTCATCGCCTGTCCAAGCACTTTATTAACGGGAAAGCCTGCGGTTACTATTGAACCCAGGCTTTTATTTTCGACCAGCAAGTCCACTTCATACTCAAAAAGCCGGCTCATTTCTTCGTAACCACTCATGCGACTGAATAGCAATACGTCTGGGCCTAAAGGGGTCGTCACTGAAGCGAAGCGATTATTTTGTAGAGACATAACTGACAGGACTCCTGATAAAAAAATTATTTTATGCTGGTCATAGGGATGAATAAAATCTACATTTCGTGGAGCAACCACTAGTTCGTCGATGCGTCGACTTCCCCAGAAAATCAGTTATCACTATAAACTTTTTGTGTTACAAAATCTTGTGTTTTAGAGATGACTTTTTCAACCGGTAACAATTCTGCAAGAAGCGAAATTAAAAATCTCTCAGCGTGCTAAAGTAGTAAGATCAAAAAATTCCGATCCAGCGAAAAATCCGCTTACATTTTGATCATGTGAGGGAGAAATTTTGCGGGCTTCTTCTGGAACTCGTTGGCTGGTGTACTTTTGCAATTCATAAATATTGACGTGTTGATCACGGTCTCCAGCCACTTCTTGATCCGCCTTACCGCTTAGCCCATCCAATAACACAGCGGTGAAAACGCCGTGGCCATTGATTCCATCCAGTGCTTCCTGGTCGTTACTGGTTCCAGCCAGAACAAAACGACCTGTGTTTTGCCCAAGCGATCCGGTCCAAGCCGTCGTGACTGCATCACACTGCCCAATACTGCGAAAGCACCTGAGTTGCAGGAATCAATCAGAACCGCTACGCGTGACGTTGGCAAGGCTGACAGTAAATCAGATAGCGTTTTTTGGGTAAGTGATGTCGCTTTTATTTGCTCTTTAAGGTTGTTATCAGTCAATTTCGCATCGTAGGGCAGAAAATAATAACGTCCATCTATGGAAATACCGTGACCGGCAAGAAATAAAACCACTAAATCATTTGGTTTTGCTTTTTTGCCAACCTGAATTAAAGCCTGCTTTATTTTGGCAAGTCCCGCTTGTTCGTCTAATAGGGCAGTAGATTTGACGGTAGCGAACAAACTCTTGGTATTATTCGATAGCGTTTCAATAATGCCTTTAGCATCGTTCACCGCATTATCCAGTTTCTGGAGTTTATCAGAGGCAGCGTATTGATCGATACCAACACTGACGATGTACAAAGTAGGCGCATCTGATGTTGTGGCATTGTAGTGAATGGGCAATCGTATCGCTTCGCCTGCATCGATGGTTTGATCGGCATCGAACGCGGTCACCGTGACCAGATTATCGCCCGGCTCCAGGAATATTTTTTCTTCCACAATAGATTCCGACGCTCTGTTTTTGGTCGCTTCATCGTTTCGTAAGGTACGCGTGGCAATAGTCGCCTTATTGCGGCGTATTACCACGTTGCCAATACCACCGCCCGCATCCTTTCAAGGCGAAGCGCAGAATAACTTCTGCCGAATCGACACTGCGCGTTTGTGGAATATTATTGCTGGAAGTCGCATCGGTGCAGTGACCGTGTGTACACCAGGAGACTAATCTTACTGAAGGAGCATGATGTTGAGCGACAACGGCTTTTGCATCATTGGCATTGACAGCCGATGGCGCGGTGGGAGCATTCCCTAAAATAGCATTGCCGATCAGATCGGGACGGTAAAAGCGTTCGTGGATTTGCTCGGAGGATACGAATTTTGGGCTATCTTTTTTACCTTGATTAATATGATAGCCAATCAAATCAGCAGCACCATCACTGTGGTCAAAATAGCCTTCGGGTGTCCACGCAATCCAGCGTTCGTCGGTATTAACCAGTAAGGCTAACAGCTCCCGCCCATCGGTCGTATCGTACCAGCGAAGTGTGCCATCACCCAATGCAGCCAGCGCGAAACGGCCATTTTTGCTCAAATTAACTGCCCACGCGGTACCAGGCACAGGAATATGCCAAATCAGTTTGCCCGTTTGCCAGTATTGCAAGGAAAAATCGGCACCGATTAGTGTGCTGTCATTCTCGTTCAGACTTGCCGCTGAGCGGCTTTGTTCATTTTGATCCAAGGCAATAGGCGTAGCGTTCAATGCGGTGTGTGCTTCATTACGCCAATGGGTCAAAGCAGTTGGAATCACTGGCTTGTGCATATCGGTGCGCGGCGACAACTCGTGAACCAGGGTTCGGTGGGTAAGATCGAAACGTAGCGGTGCGCGCCCTTTCTGTAACAGACCAAAATCTACAGTTGTTCCATCTTCCGATACAGAGAACGTGCCTTCAAAAGCGTCTCTAAAATCGGCAATAGGGCGTTTGCTGGTAGTCACTTCGTCATTGGCCGGATTGATAATGCCGATAGATGGCTCGGCTGTAACATAAGCTAATTTACCATCAGGAAGCGGGGTTAAGTCGGTAACCGTATCTTCGGCTAAGGACAATTCGTGTGTTTGTTGAGTAACGGTATTCCAGACACGCAGATACTTGATGCCCTGTTCATTGCCATAAGTCCCTGCCCCAAACACCGACTCGCCGATCCAGGCTACCACGGATAGATTGCCGCGCTGCTTGCTGTCGCCCGTTAATTCGGCTACGGGTTTTAAATTGGCTAGCGAAAAAAGTGTGATTTTCGCCGTATCCAGCGAACCCACGGCAATTCGGTCTTCTTGCGGGGAAACTGCGAAACGCCAAGGTCGTTGTTGCTCTGAAAATTTATAGTCCGCTTGCGGGTGAAAGCTTGCATCATAGAGGCGCAATTGCCCATCCAGACAAGCCGTTACCAAACGGCCATCGCGCAGAAACTTGGCAGCCACCAGCATGTCTTGGCAAATCGAACCATCCATAGCCATCGATTTGCCCTCAATATCAATAACGCGTAGCCAACCCGAACCCGAACCAATAGCGAGATAGCGGCCGTCTTGGGAATAAGCCAATACGCGAATCGTCCCTTGAATGCCCGCGATACGCCCGGTCATTTTCCCGGTGACAAGATCGAAGCCATACACAGACCCCGCTTTGTCCCAGTCGATACCCGTTGATCCACCCACTACCGCGCTGTTTTTAATCGGCGAAGCCGCTACTGCATAAAGTGCACCTTCGCTACGCGAGCCAATGGGTACGCGTAAAACGATGGGCTCACCTTTCGTCGAAATAGGCCATAGGCGTGCGGTTTTATCGTCGGATGCAGTCAGTAAACGTCCGTCATGCGTCACTACGACTTGATTGATAGCGGCTGTATGCAGGCCCGTTTCCGGTCTTGGAATCGGGGTTTCATCTGGGGCATCAAGAGCTTGCGCGGTGTTGTTTGTAGCAACCACTGGCAAAACAACCGCTTCCGGCAAGGATTGCTTCACTTCTCGTGTATTGGCTAAGCCCAGGTATTTTGTATATGAGGTCAGATTAGCAAGGTCATTTACCCTAAAATAACCCGGTATAAAGCCACGCCACTGAGTCCTGCCAGCCCAATCAAGCTGGCAAGAAAAGTGATCCACAGACGACGACTAGAGTTCACAGAGCAGGATCTCTGGTGTAACTTGGCTGACAGAGCCTTCCAGAGCAAACTCGACTTTGGCTTGGGCTTTTGCTTTATCGATTTGATCAACGAACGCTTTTTGCTTGATTTGATTACTCTCTGTCACATGAGCGACTTCGACAGCGACTGGCTTTACAGCAGGTACCTGGACTTTTTGGGTAGATTTGCCAGCCACCCTGGAACTGGGCGGCTGAGAAGTTTTTTTATGTTTTTTGGATGTCTTTTTAGAACTTTTCGTTACTTCCGGCCTTTCCTGCTCGGCCTTATTTTCCGCCGCACTGAGCTTTTCGGTGTACAGAATGGCTCTCGCATTGGGATCGTTGGCTAAAATATTATTATTAGCATCCTGGAACTCCGTCAACTGTTTGCCCATTTTTAGACCTAACTGCTGAGCAGATTTGAATATCCTCGTCGAATTGGTGCTTTAGCTCATCAAGTTGTTTGACGGCTTTATCGCGCGGTATGCGTCCCGCTTTATACTCTGATTTTATCCGTTTGGCAGCCGCAAAACGGCAGTCACGCAGATTGGCAAATGCCAGAGCGGTTCGGTCAATTTCGCCATTGGCCGCAAGAATGTCACTCCGTACTGATGCCGCTAAAGCCTGCTCATCCGCTATATCTTTCTGCTTGGCTAGATAATATCCGCCCACGCCACCAGCGACCACACCAACTCCACCACCTATCAAAGCCCCGGTGCCAACGTTACCGCCACCTATTAATGCACCCAAGGCTCCAGTACCAGCCCCGACGAGTCCGCCAACAAGCAGCACCTTCAGCAATCGATTGTGCGTAATAATGTTCCGATTGTCTTAATTGGCTTCGCCAGGTATAGCAAATATCGCTTTTGTCATCTTGGTGAACACTTAATGCCGAACATCCTGATAAGAGACAAAAACTCACTATCAATAAATGGTTACGACTGTGTTTTGACTCTGTATACATTATTTATGTCCTAATTTCTAATTATTATCATTAATTGAGTGGCTTCATTTTGGCATGTTTTCAACATTTCAGCCAACTTTTTGCCCTCTGCTAAATTCTTATAATTGACTTCCACTATCTTACCCGCTTCTTTGGTTGAACTGCGCCCTCACCCATGCTGTCGGCTTCTGCTTTAAACAAGGGCGGATTAAATTTAAATCCGAAATGCTGGGGGTCTTCACCGATAACTGCGGCAGCGAATATATAAAAAACATAATCATGGGTTTCTTTGGGCAATTCATATTGCTGAATGAATTTCCAGAAATTTTTATCACGCGGATTATCCGGCATTTGTTTAATCATTCTTTTCACCCGGTTATCGCCATAATTATAGCTTGCCATTACTAATAACCCGGAAGCCTGTGCCTCGGTGCTATAGATACGCTTTAAATACCGGGTACCTGCTTGAGTCGATTGCTTAAAATCAAAACGGGCATCTTGCTCATCATAGACCGTGACATTGGCTAATGGCCCTGCTGAAATCCCATAGTCCTGTGCTGTTGATGCTAACAGTTGCCACGCACCTTTAGCAACGCCAAAACGGGTTTCAGGACCTATGGCTTGAGCATCGTAATTACTTTCTTGCAAGGGCAGATACATAAAATAAAGCGGTAAACCCTGTTTTTTTAAAGCCTCTATTACAATCGGCAAATAATTATTTTTCTCAATATTATCGATTGCTTTCTGCATTCTCGAAGATCCTTGCCAATATTGAATGTATTTTCTCACTTCCTCTACAAAATCATCGGGCAGTTCCAATTCGCTTTCACCTAATTCACTAGCGACTTTGGTAATGAGTTCTTCCTCATACTCCTTGGCTGTTGGAAACCGCAGGCGTAATGAATTTGCCTCTTTAACATACTGCCGGTATTTGCCTTTCATAGCCGCTAATTTCTCCCTTTCCAGCAACATACGTTTTTTTTCGGCGGCCATTTTTTCTTGCTCCGCTTTTAGCTGCTCCTGGACAATTTTCAACTTTTCATTGGCAATCGCTGTCACGGTTTTATTCAACCTGTCTGCACTTTCTTCAAGTTTTATGTCTGCTTGCGATAAACTAACCTCCAGGGTTTTAATATCGTAGAACATTTCAATCGCCAGCTTGCGGGTATTGGCAAGGGCAATCTGTTGATAGGCGACTAAACCGGCTGACAGAACAAATAAAATACCCAGCAACCAGATGACTTTTTTATAGCTTTTCTTCCTGATGGTGCGATCTTCATGAATAAGTCTGCGTACCATTATCGTGTAATCACCCGAATCTTCTGCTTCCTCTTCTGCCAGCAATCGGGCTTTGATTTCTTCTTGGGACAAATTTCGATGTGACGTAATAGCGTGTACACTGCTGTCAACACCGGGGCTATCGGCAATTATGTCTTCTGAAATTTTTTCTCCGGGTATTATAGTTTGCTGAATTTTAAGATAAATATTAGATCGCCCTAATGAAATTAAAACGGGGAAACTTAATTTTTCCCTATGCTCAATGAGCTTATCATTAATATAAACACCATTGGCACTGTGCAAGTTATAAATCCACCAACTGCCGTTTTCGCATTTAACTTCGAGATGATGGCGACTCACTCCAGCATTATCAATCACAATCATGTTATCTAAAGCGCGTCCGGCGGTAAAATTCTGCGAAAAAGAAAACGCCGCCATAATTTCGCCATGAGCACCCAACAAACTGACGCTTAATGCTCCAGGCTGAAATAATACAGTACGATCTGAATCCGGTTCTTTCTCAATAGGACGCCGGGGTTTAAGAACCGTTTTGTCATCATCTGTTTCAAACGCCATAGTCTTTACCCTTTATCAGCAAGTACATGTTCAATTACCACCCTAAAAAAACGGCAATACTTAGTTTGACGATTGTAATATAAAAATCAATTACTTAATATAAATAGTAAAATACTTCTAAAATTGCGTAAAATGTAAAGCAATAAATCATTTTATTGCAGTTACATCAATTCCAGCACAAAGATTGCCTACACTATGTCGCAGCAGATAGAAAAACTCGCAGTGTTGTTTGCCGATATTTGCGGTAGTACCGCACTTTACGACAGTGTCGGCGATGCCCAGGCGCATCGTTTAACCTCTTGGTGTATTGCCGCTATGCTCCATGAAATTACCCCGTTCCAAGGCGTGCTGATCAAAACCATCGGTGATGAAATCATGTGTACCTTTCCTAGCGCTGAAGCTGCGTTTAATGCCGCCTGCGCAATGCAAAATGCGGTTCGGAACAAGCGGCCCGAGGGCGGCATCATTATGCACATTCGGGTAGGTTTTCACTATGGCGATGTGATTCGTGAAGCGGGTGATGTGTTTGGTGATACCGTAAATGTGGCAGCACGTGTTGCAGGTTCGGCAAGAACCGATCAAATCATGACTACGCAAGCAGTACACGATGTATTGCCTCCGATACTGCAAAGCAAGACTCACCAGATTATGAGTGCCGAATTTAAAGGCAAGCAAGAAAAATACCCGGTTTTTCTGGTGGTTTGGGAGGAAGACGGCATGGAATGCACGCGTTTCAATGTTCCGCTACAACATCGGCCAGTGGAAAATGTTCATGAGTTAACATTAAACTACAACGGTCGACTTTTTAAAATCAACGCCAAACGTAAATGCATGATGTTAGGGCGTGGCGATAACTGCGACATTATCGTGCGCAATAGCTTTATCTCTCGTCAGCATGTTCGAGTGGAGCTTCGCTTTGATAAGTTTTTGATTGTCGATCAAAGCACTAATGGTACTTATGTTCGCTTTAGTGATGGTCATATAGTATGCATTACTCATGAAGAAATGGTTCTACAAGGCTCAGGCTGTTTCAGTTTAGGTCAGGCCAGTTTTGAAAACCCCAACGAATTTATTAAATTTTCCATTGATTCGGGTTCTCACAAGTCTTGAATAGCCAGTTTAAATGACAACCGCTGTTCGTCATGGAAAGTGAGCGTAGCTCGATAATTTAAGCGTTAACGGTCTTCTAACGCACAAAGTTCGCTATCAGTTTGTCGCAATCTTAATGAAACGGCGCTGGCAATGCGTGCAAAAATGCGTACGCCCAGTACCGCATCGTTATATACCTGAGCATTAAACTCTTTCCTTGAAAGCACATAAAGATCGCAATCCATTTTGGCAACGGCATCGGCTGAACGTTGGCGGTGATCAAGAAACGCCATTTCACCAAAATAATCACCTTGGGCGAAAGTAGACAAATGATGATATTTGCCGCCTTTTAGCGGCAGCAGGATACGCACTACGCCACAACGAATAAGAAAAATTTCATCGCCGCTATCTCCTGTAGCGAATATTTTTTCCCCGGCGCGAACTGATCGCTCATGCACACACTGACGTAATGCGTTAATCGTGGCATCATCTGTTTTGCGCAACAATTCAATTTCTTTAAGGTCAAGCGTTTGTTCTTCCCGTTTTTCAATTCTACCTGACGCTTCAAGAATACGGTTTTCCATCCATTCCAGGCCTTCATCGCGCGTCTCGAAGATACGAATACCACCGCCGTTTTCATGGATTAAGCCTACTTTTTCCATATAACGCTGAAGATCTTGCCCACTAGGCAGACTAGACGGCATTCCGCTAAACAATAACTCGCCGCCACGTTCTCCTAGCCGGTCTTGCATCAGCGTGAACAGATGGGTGGCGGTATAATCCAAAGATTGAACCCGGCGCATATCAAATAACATCCATTTTCGGGTGCGTAGGTCAACTTCCAGTTCGCTAAATAGATGATCGGTGGTGCCGAAAAACAGATTACCCTGTAGCTCATAAATAGCCGCCTCATCCCCCCGTTCTTGTAGAATGATATATTCTGACTCAAGGCGATGAGTTTTAGATGCAATTTCTTTAAGGGTAGCTCTTCGCCGCAACACCGAGATACGAATCTGATCACGAATAAACAATAATATCGCTAGACCAATGCCGGTTGCCGATGCGGCTATTAGTCCGACCGTTTCAGCCACGACCACAACAGCGGCAATTACGGCAAAATCAAAGCGCGTCTCCGCATGTTTCAGTAATCTAAAGGCATGCCAATCAAACATCCGAAAGGCAACCACTAACAGGATACCTGCCAATGCTCCGATCGGAACCCAAGCGATTAAAGGAGATAAAGCTAAAATTACCAGCACCACCAGCCCGCCTTCAATAAATCCGGACTGCGTTTTACGTCCGCCACTGGTTACGTTCACCAGCGTTGGCCCCATTGTGCCTGCACCGGGCATGCCGCCTATAAAAAAGGAAGCAAGATTAGCCATACCCTGCCCCAATAGCTCACGGTTTGAGTCATGCCGGTTTTTAGTTAACGCATCAAGCACCACACACGTTTTAAGGGTATCAATAGAAAGCAACGCAGATAATGCCATTGCCGAATAAGCGACTAGCGCCAAGTCCTCCCTTCGAATGTCCAGTACCGATTTAAATCGCCCACTGACTGTTTCAAAAAAAGAGGCTCCGGCATGAATAGGCCCTATCACCAGTGAATTAGCGTCCAACGATAACAGTGACGGCGTAAATAAACCGAGTGCAAAATAAGCGGTAATACCCGTTAGCAGTCCCACAATTGCCGCCGGTATTTTTTTTGTAATACGTGGGGCAATTAACATGGCTAAAATGGTGATCAAACCCACACTAATGCCCTGCCATTGCCACAAATCCGGAGACATTACGCCTTGCCGGAGTTCTATTCCTTTTGGTAAACCCAATAATTTAGGCAGTTGTCCAAGCGCAATAATCACACCTACACCCGATAAGTAACCACTGACGACTGGAAACGGAATGTATTTGATTAACCGGCCACCTTTTAACAAGCCGTAAAGCACCTGCAAAAATGCCGCTAAAAGTGCGGTCAGGGCTAACAAACTCAGGATACGATGCGCATCCATGCCATGATGGACAAGCTCAGTTGCCAGACCGGACAAAATTGCCGCTGCTGGAGCACAGGGTGCAGAAATCAGGAGCCGGTGTGCGCCCAAACAACGGAGCGGTCAATCCCAGAGCAGCCGCGCCTATCATGCCGACAAAAGCCCCTTCCCCTGCCATTTGCGGCGAAATAACCGAAAATACCAATACACCAAAGGCTATGGAAGAAGGCAAAGCAACCAGCATGGCCGCCAAACCGCCCCAAAATTCATTCATAAAACCAGGGTTCATAGTGTCTGTGGTCGCTTTAGGTGTCATAATTTTTTATGATTGCTCGCAGCATTGCAAAAAGAGGCTATCGCTACACCGATGCACCAATGGTATGATCAGACTTGGGATGAATAGGTGTTAGTCCTACATGGGCAGACAATTTTACGCTATATCCTGGATAAATCTACTCGTTCCGAGAACTGGCGTTCCGAATAGGTTGTCATGTTATTCCCATCGGATTAAAGTGGCCTTGTGAGGTTGATTTTTTTACGTTTATTATTGAGGAGAGCACCATGTTTGAATCCGCCGAACTCGGTCACAAAATTGATAAAGTTACTTACGACATAGGAAGTGCCGAAGTTGCGCGAGGATTTGCTTAACGCGCAGTTTGATCTGGCGCAGAAAGCCGAATTTCCAGTCATCATTCTGGTCGGCGGCGTGGACGGCGCGGGCAAGGGCGAGACGGTCAATCTGCTCAACGCATGGATGGATCCGCGCCACATCCAGGCTCATGCGATGGGAGATAAAACGGATGAAGAGCGCGCGCGTCCGCCCATGTGGCGATTTTGGCGCGCCCTGCCGCCCAAAGGGAAGATCGGCGTGTTCTTCGGTTCGTGGTATACCGCACCCATCGTACAGCGCGTCATGGGCAAAAGAAAGGCTTCCGAATTGGATCAGTCCATAGGTGAAATCAATCGCTTTGAAAAAATGCTCACCAACGAAGGCGCGTTGATTATCAAATTCTGGTTTCATCTTTCCAAAGAGAAGCAACATAAACGCCTCAAGGGCCTGGAGAAAAACCCCAAGACGCGCTGGCGCGTCACCGATCTGGACTGGGAACGCTTCAAACTATACGACAAATTCCGCAAGGTTTCCGAGCACGCGTTGCGCGCCACCAGCACGGCAGAAGCGCCGTGGATCGTGGTCGAGGGCTCGGATGCGCGCTATCGCAACCTGACCACCGGGAAAATTTTGCTGGAAGCGATACACAAGCGTCTGAATCATCCTACCCAAGCCGCGCCGGCCAACGTAGCGCCGCTACAAGTCCCGATAGATAGCTTGAACGTGTTCGATAAACTGGATATGGCGCAGAAAATCGACAAGAAAAAATTCGATACCGAACTGGAAAAATATCAAGGCAAGCTTAACCTGCTCACGCGCGACGAACGCTTCCGCAACATGTCTGTTATCGCCCTGTTCGAAGGCTCGGATGCGGCCGGTAAGGGCGGCGCGATACGCCGCATCACCGGCGCTCTGGATGCCCGCCATTACCGCATCATCCCGGTTGCCGCGCCCACCGAAGAAGAACGGGCACAGCCTTATTTATGGCGGTTCTGGCGGCACATTCCGCACAACGGACAGGTCGCCATTTTCGACCGGTCATGGTATGGGCGGGTATTGGTCGAGCGGGTGGAGAAATTCTGCTCCGAAGCGGACTGGATGCGCGCCTACAGCGAACTCAATGACTTCGAGGAACAACTGGTCAAGAACAACACCGTGCTTGTAAAATTCTGGCTGACCATCACCCAGGAGGAACAATTGCGCCGTTTCAAGGAGCGCGAAAAAACTGGCTTCAAACGTTTCAAGATAACCGAAGAAGATTGGCGCAATCGAGAAAAATGGAGCGAATACGAAACCGCAGTGTGCGACATGGTAGACCGCACCAGCACCGATATTGCCCCGTGGACACTGGTGGAAGCCAACGACAAATACTTCGCGCGCATCAAAATTTTGAAAACACTTTGCCACCGGATTGAGGCGGCGATGAAAAAGAGCAAGTAGTGATATGCGTTCTTGATGAAATGTGAAGCCGAGCAGTACCAGGAGCTTAAGAAACCAGCTCCGCCGTGACCAGCAATCCCAAAACCGGCTCCCCGGCTTCTTTACGTAGTATTGCCTCTTCAATACCACATACCCGCAAACCCGCCTCAGCCACAACCGTTTCGACATATTCCCTGGCGTGGCTATAGCGACCATGGATATTCAATTTGTAATCGAGGCCACATTCCCCCTTTTCCAGAGTAAAGACCAAATGGCCACCTACTAGCAAAGCACTTTTGGCGGCTCGTAAAAATGGTCTCAATTCACCAAAATAAACCAGGGTGTCGGCGGAAACAATAAGATCAAATACGCCAGTCTGCTGTTCTATATAGGCAACCAGTTCGGCTTCAACCAAGTCCTCATAAACCTGTCGCCCCACCGCCTTAGCCAGCATTTTAGGAGAAAGATCAACGCCAACCAATGTTGCCGCGTAAGGTTTTAAGAGTGGCCCACAAAGCCCGGTACCGCAGCCCGCATCCAACACTATAAGATTCGCCGCAGCCTTCCGATGGAGCTTGCCCACCGCCCCGGACACCAATCCGGGTGCCTGATAATCCAAACGCTCCAACACTTGGTCAAAACTGCCGGCAAAATTATCGAATATTTGCTGCACATAGTCATTGGAAGCCCGGTCGGGTACATCTTCCCCCCCTGTATGAGCGGCCAAGGTATGTTGGGCAACGGGATTTTCCGGATCAAATTTCAGCCATTGCCGCAAAACCTCGGCGGCCTCCTCAAACTCCTGCGCCACATAAAGAGTTCGCCATAAATTTTTATAGGCATCGGCCTGATAAGGCTGCAAAGCAATGGAGTGGCGGAATGCCTCCGCAGCCTGTTTAAAGCACCCTTGCTTACGATAAGCATTACCCAGGTTTTGAAAAAAAAAGTGGTTGCCGGGGGCCAGTTCGGTGGCTTTCCGTAAAGCCACTACTGCCTGTTCATATTCCCCCTGATTTTGCAAGGCAACACCTAAATTACTCAGCGCAGGCCCATGATCCGGGGCCAGTTCAATGACTTTCCGGTAGCACACGACAGCCTTGTCTAAATCGCCGATCTCCTTGTAGACATTGCCTAAATTGATATGGGCGTCGGTATAAGCGGGTAAAATCTCAATGGCGCGTTGAATCAGCTCTATGCCCTCCACGCTTTGCCCCTGCTGGTGCAGCAACAAACCCAGATAATGGCAGGCATCCGGCTGCTGCGGGAAAGCTTGCAAAATAGCGCGATAATTGCCTTCCGCTTCGGCCAGACGACCTTCCTGATGAAGTGAGATGGCACTGGATAACACGTCTTCCAGTGCTATCGACTGGCCCTTACGAATTTTTTTTTCAGCCGTGCGGCGTTGCTGACGGTTCATAGCTGTCCCCTTGCTTCTATCCATGGGCAATTCTCGCGATCACCCCAACTTGTAATTGCTAATATTGTCATAAGACCGGCTTGCAGGATAAATAGAGCGATAGCGAAATCCATCAAATAATTAAACAAACACCAACCTCGACTAATCCAAATCAAACTCAACATTACACATTTCCCATTCCAGCCCAATCGACTGGCAAATGCTTTATCGTTATCCCATTGGTTTAAACCAAAAACAGAACAATACAAAAACAAGACCTGACATCATCTTTCATTTGTCCCCGACTTTCATTCACTAGGCCAAAATTCCATATCTACAATTTGTGTATAAGTCCATGGACAAGTTACAGGAAAATCTGATTCTGGTAGACCCGTTTCATCAGCCGCATCGCCTCTGGCCAACTCATATGCATCGTTTATAATTTCAGCTAACTTATTTTTTAAACTAGTACTTTGCTGTAATCTTTTTACGATTCTCCGCCGTTGTTCTTTAATGGTCAGAATCCAACTCCGTGTTTGGAAGTTGGCTTGATATTGCCACTTGAGTAAATGCATTAGTAAAACAGTTAATCGAGATTCTAATTCTCGTAATTCCGAATTCCCCATGCTTTCGACTTCCTCTATTAGATGCTCTAAATCTATTTTGTTAAATTGTCTGGAACGAAGTAAGTCCGCTTGTTGTTGTGTCCAAGCATAAAAATCTTGTTGATTAACGGGTGCTGCATTCATATATATACCCTCTAAAATTCTTTTTTCTGTTTCCACGCGATGGAGAAAAACTAGCAAGCAGCCAGTATGAAGCCAAGCAGAGTGGGCAATACCCACCCTTGGATGGATAGTCTCGCCATTTTTTCCTGAAGTTAATGGATAGAAACAGCAAAGTATACAAAATTCCTGGAAATTAAGTTTACTCTGCCCCTAGTTATGTCCAGTATGTCTGGCAATAGTACAAAAGCATTGATAATGAACGGATGCCGAGTTTTCGTCATTTGGAACGCAGTTCACAAAAATTCACGATTTTCTGGTTCGCACAGGATTTTGCATCGCCGAAAAGTCACAACCGTAAAAAAATAAGTAGCACCTGGCGTTTTGGCACGGCGGTATTGCATAAAATATTCCTCTGTAGTGGGCAACGCTTTTTGTTGGCCGACATTCCAATGGACAAAATCATAATACCAATGAATCGTCCAATGTCATCAATATATTGCAACATGGAAATGTCGGGCAACAAAAAGACGTTGCCCGACCTACACGGCTGTTGGAGCCATAATTTCAAAATCTCCTTGAGCCGTGCGTTCAATACGCAATTCTTTGTTTGCCTGACAAAATTCAAAAAACTGATCATTAACGACGCGCATCGAGGGCAGCCGTGCAACACCACTGGACTTATGTATGAATTTTGTTTGACTGCATTATTCAAACTGGCAACCATAAAAATTTCTTCTTTTATTTATTCGATTATACACCTAGGTTGGGCAAATGCTTTATCGTTGCCCAATCGGCTTATCTTTTATCTATAATCATCATCAAATTAACGTTTTAGCTGATCATTACTCGGTCGCTGTAACATCAAACATTTGTTTAGTTTATTTATATTCGATGGGTTTTCTATCGCTCTACCCATCCGAACTACGCAGTACAGTACTACCACAGTCCGTGGTACAGCAAGTGATTCCGACAATAGGCGTGACTGCTCGCGCGATAAAGCGGCCTGAAGTTGTTCCAGCATCCGCCGACATACCATTGCATACCGGCAATTGGATTGCCCCGCGCTGATGGCGGTTTGTCCAGATAGATGACACCTTTAGCCGGTCGCCAATGCTAGTGGAACTCGCTCTCTGAAAATCTTTTCGGCATCCCAGTCCCACGGAATAACGTAGGAAGTACTGCATGATTAAGGTGTTCTGCACGTAAGGAGCGTTCAGCGCCACGTTGAAGATAATCAAAACTATCTCCACAAAGGAACCATACAAATACCGATTTAAGAAATATTATTTATAAACTAACAGGTTAAAATTGCATATTGCTTGTTGTAATAAGTTTGTAAACCCCCCACCTATGAGCTCGTTCGACTCAAGGAGAGGGCTTTAGTGCTAAAGCTTTGGTGGATTGCCTATCGGCGAATCCACCTTACGGGTTGATGGACGCGTCCTGCGGACCGGTCCGAGCAGAGCCGTGTGGATAAGTTGTGGACAGCATCCCTGCTGCCCACAGCTTACCCACATCTGGGACCTAGCGCCCACGAAGTCCTCAGGTTCAATAACAGGATGAATGTAAGATCATCTTTGGGGAATGGAACCATACAAATAGGTCAAAATTTGCTTGAGGATTTTGTTTGGCCTATTGACACCGGCAGGCTAATGGGTGACCCCAGTTATTTGAGGGGGTGTTATTGGCAAAGCGTTACGTACTTGCTAACGGTGAGAAAAAGATTTATATTAACGGAATTTTTTTCCCTAAGGAATTTGTCGTCACCATCATGCTAATAATTGGAAGATTTCCAGCATAAGACGATAGCCCAAAGGGACAGCTCGCTTTGTTGAGCGCCCTTAGCAAGAAATATTTTACCCAACCTTAATCCAATATCATGGATTAAGGTTATATATAAAGAAACTTAGGCAAAAACAATGTGGGTTAATTCTTCCTTCTTATTTTCATTTCATCCGTCATAATTTTGTATGGAATACTTTGGTATAGAAGGGGCCTTTCTTCTGATCACCCGATTCGATTTTAAAGAGGACTTTAAACACACCTTTCTCACACCCTACTGGACATATTCAGGTTATTTGCATGATGGTAACCACCCAAGGAGAATTTCTCCGACATAATTATCTAGTAGTATCAGAGTTTTCGAAGGTAAGTTGATTAAATACTGTAGTCGAATTGATTTATGCTCAAGACGGCGCAGGGCGTCTGTTATCCCAATGATTTTCAGGTGACTCGATTTTTGGGCAGAGATAACACACATGCAGGGACTTGAGTTCCGGCCTAACGGGGCAGCGGTTCACGGTGACAGTACCTGTTGGTGGTACCGTCCTTAGCGCTGTCGTAGTCCTTGATTAGGAGGACGTCGAAGATCGCTGAGGCGCTCAGGTTGGTGTTGTTTGCTGTTGCGGGTGAGATTCGTGCAATGCAGCAGTTTTAGGTCGCAATTGGAAAAGTCGTAATAGCTGACCACCGGATTGCCAGCGGTGTCCAGCGCTCAGGGAGGTGTATAAACCGACATCGCCCGCTATATCCGGTGTGGCGATGTTGCCGGATACCATCCCGTGCAGTTAGGGTCGTCGCAGTGCAGCAGCTTCAGATCGCCGTTGGTGGAGTCGTAATAGCTGACCACCGGGTTGCCAGCGGTGTCCAGTGCCAGTGAGATGTAAGCACCGACCATCCCCGCAGTGTCCGGGGCGGCGATATTGCCGGATTCATTCCCTGCGCAGTTAGGGTCATCGCAGTGCAGCAGCTTCAGATCGCCGTTGGAGAAGTCATAATAGCTGACCACTGGGTTACCGGTGGCATCCAGCGCTAGGGAACTATACCAGCCGACATCGTCCTATCCGTTGTACTGATCTTGCTGGAACCGTCTCCTTAACAGTGGCGGTCGTCGGATGAAGCAATTGAAAACCACTGAGGAGTCGTAATAACTGACCACAGGATTTCCGGTGGCGTCCAGTGTCGGAAGTGTGTAAACCAACATCGCCCGCCATATCCGGAGTGAGGATGTGCCGGATTCCTCCCCTGTGCAGCCGGGGTCGTCGCAGTGCAGCAGCTTCAAGTCACCTTCTGAGGAATCGGAATAGCTGACCACTGGGTTGCCGGCAGCGTCCAGTGCCAGAGAGTTGTACGTGCCGACAATACCCGAGGGGGCCGGGACGCGGATGTTGCCGGACTCGTCCCTCGCGCAGTCGGGATCATCACAATGCAACAGCATCTAAATTGCCTTTTGAGGAGTCGTAATAACTGACGACCGGGTTACCAGCAGGTAATCCAGCATCAGGGCGGTATACGTGCCTACCATCTCCAGGGTCCGCAAGGGAGATACTGCTGGATTCGTCTCCCTCACAAGCAGGATCGTCGAAATGCTTTTGCATTCAGACCACGGTTGGTGAGGTCATGGTAACTGACCACGGATAGGTTACCGGCGGTGTCCAGTGCCAGTGAGGTGAACCTGCAGACATCTCCCATCGTGAATCGGAGCTGTGATGCAAGCTCCGGATGCCAAGGCCGACACGAGGACGAAGGATAGCAAAGGCCCACGGGCGGTGTGGCTCGCACCACCCGCAGGATCCACACCGAAAATCTCCTTCGTTAAATCTCGAATAGAATTCTAATTAACTTTATCGAGCTAAATATTTAATCCAGATGGAAACAGAATTACAATTATCTGATACAGGCTTTGACCACATTTGCATTAACGAATCAATAAGCGTTTAATCTTCAGGTTCTGACCTTCGAGCCACCGCTCCCCCTAAGTTAGCATTCCATCCAGATTTCAAAGTCATTTCAACCGCATAGCTGGCCTACAGTATTTGTAGTTCACAAATTCGGACATTACGGGGCGAAACTCGAGCTTGTGCCCCTTCTTTCTTTCCTTCGTATTCGAAAGCACGGACAGGATTCCCTCTTCTAAGCGACCAATCGGTTGGAGGTTGGTGAGGTTAATACCCGAGTACCCCATCCCATCACGCCGTTCGAAGATGTTCCCTCGGCATAGGGAGCCTAGGATATTGATAATCGTTGCATTTCCGAAACTGGCATAGCCCTTCTTCTTATTCCAGCGAATGTAAGGGTCGATGCCCCATTCGGGGATTGTAAAGCCAAGCAACACCTGCTCTCCGTTGTCCTGCTCGGGAATGTCGAATAGTTGCAGCCGAACGTTGCCATTATAGGTCTCCACATACCACTTCGGAGAAATGTTTTGCCATCCAATTTTGCCCCACAGTAAATGAATGATGAGCCACTCATAGAAGATGTCAGCGCCAACCGAAATTGATAACGGCGAGGGCAGCAAGTTGAATGGCTTGCCTGAATGCACGACGCCAAGATCGTCCATCGCGCATTGCACGAGTCACTTGGTAGACTCGTGACCAGCCAATTCACCATTTTCGCAGCGGCGTGAGCGGCGACCACCTTGAATAGCTTGGCACCGATGTTAACAAGCGCGCTGCCTTCACGCCCAAAGCAAATTCCCAATCAAGGCCCGAAGAGATGATTCATCCATATACTTAGCAATCTGACAACCGGTCACGATCAACATTGCAAGCGATGTCCCGGCATCAGCGAATATGCCGACCCGCTTGCCCTTGACGAGAACGCGAGCTGGCAAGGGATTGCTCCCCATGTTCCAAACGTCGATTTGATAAATGCTTCCACCGGCGATGATTGGGCCCAAAGTAGCCGCCCGACAAAGAGCCTATCCACGTCGTCTCGTAATTCAAAGCCTTTGTATGCTCACCGCATTCCGCACTCCAGTTATCTTCAATAAGTAGGTTTCTTAAAAAAATGTTAGCATATCGAATATCTCTGGGTCAAAGTAAACTCAAACTAAAACCCAACATCCCATATTTTTTGCAACTCCAGCCTAAACCCTATCAGCAAATCATCCGCTGACAAAAAATCTGGCTTATCCAGGCTGACTATGGTATTTGGGGCTGGAAAACTAAAACCCGTTGGGTTTCAGGGTCGATTAACCATCCCAGACTTGCGCCATTTTCAATATATTCCTGCATTTTATCCTGCAAGGTTTTTATACTGTCACTGGGCGAACAAAGCTCAATAACAAAATCCGGACACAAGGGCAAAAACCGTTGTTTCTGTTTGGGTGTTAATGCTGTCAGCCGTGTTTTTTTAACCCAGGACACATCGGGCGAGCGAATCGCTCCATTGGGAAGCGAATAATCCGGCCGATGAATCAAACGCTACGCCGCTGCCGTCCTGCTCTGCCCAATAGATATAATTGAGCAGTCAAACTCGAAGTTTCGCCAACCTGTTTCCCCGCCTGTAGGTACCATAATTTCACAATCTCCCTGAGCAGTGCGCTCAATTCGCAATTCTTTATTTGCCTGACAAAAATCAAAAAACTGTTCATCAACCAAATGTAACGATGGCGGCCAATGAAGCACCACGGCAGTCAATTGCGCATTTTCATTGACGACAACACTATTCAAACTCATACACAAACTCCCCGTCAGCCACGTAAACCCAAACTCCCCATCCTGCACACTCACATGCACCCGCTCAATCGGCTCGCCTGCCATCATTCTGAGTAAAAACTCCTCACTGATACGCGGCAACACGGTATTGGTCAAAATCGCATCAATCATCCGCCCACCGCTTTCCAATTCCGTACAACGGCTGGCAATCAATTTCACTACTTCATCATCAAAAGTAAACGGCACTTTATGACTTTCCGCAATACGTTTTTTGATGCGTCCCAATTGCAAGCGGGTAATCGCGCAAATCATGTCATCGCTAAGTGGGTAATAGGGAATCACCACCAAACGCCCTAATAAAGCCGGCGGGAATATTTTTAATAACGGCTCGCGCAGGGCTTTGGCAATGTCTTCGGGTTCGGGCATCAAGTCGGGGTCTTTGCACAGATTCATAATCATGTCTGTGCCGGCGTTGGTGGTGAGCAAAATCAGCGTGTTTTTAAAATCAATCACCCTGCCCTCGCCGTCTTCCATCCAGCCTTTATCAAACACCTGAAAGAAAATTTCATGCACATCGGGATGGGCTTTTTCGACTTCATCCAATAACACCACGCTGTAGGGTCTGCGCCTTACGGCTTCGGTGAGTACGCCGCCTTCGCCATAACCGACATAGCCAGGAGGCGCGCCTTTTAGCGTGGATACGGTATGGGCTTCCTGGTATTCGCTCATGTTGATGGTGATAACATTTTGCTCACCGCCGTACAGGGTTTCAGCCAGTGCTAAAGCAGTTTCGGTTTTACCTACGCCAGAGGTGCCCGCCAGCATGAATACGCCGATGGGTTTGTTGGGATTATCCAGACCGGCACGCGAGGTTTGAATGCGTTTGGCGATCATATCCAGCGCATGGCGTTGTCCGATAATGCGTTGTTCGATGTTGTCGGCAAGATGGATGATGGTTTCAATTTCATTTTTCACCATGCGTCCGACAGGTATGCCCGTCCAATCACCGACCACTGAAGCAACCGCTTGGGCATCGACACTGGGCAGAATCAACGGTGATTCGCCTTGAAGTTCGTGTAATTTGGCTTGCAGGGCTTTCAGGTCTTCCAAAAGCTGTTCACGAGAAACGGGGGCAGTCTGTTGTTCCTGCGACTTCATCGGCAGCTTTTTCCAAATCGCTTTCTGTGCCTTCGACTTTGCCTGTTAATGCGCGTAGTTGTGAGCGAATATCGAGGATGTTTTTGACTAAATCGCGCTCGGTATTCCAGCGTTGTTCCAAGCCTACCAAGCGTTCTTTTTCACTGGCTAGTTTTTCCGCTGCCAGTGTTTCGCGGTCTTTAATATCTATGCCAACGGTTTTTTCACGCGCAATAATTTCCAGTTCGGTATTCAGCGCATTAATGCGTTTGCGGCAATCATCGACTTCAGCAGGCACGGCATGTTGACTGATAGCGACACGAGCGGAGGCGGTATCCAATAAACTCACCGATTTATCAGGCAGTTGCCGTGCAGGAATGTAGCGATGGGATAATCTGACGGAGGCTTCAAGCGCTTCATCGAGTACTTGTACTTGATGATGTTTTTCCATCACTGAGGCAACACCGCGCATCATCAGGATGGCTTTTTCTTCGCTAGGCTCGTTGACTTGCACGACTTGAAAGCGGCGGGTTAACGCGGGGTCTTTTTCGATGTGTTTTTTGTATTCGGCAAACGTGGTGGCGGCAACCGTGCGTAATGTGCCACGCGCTAAGGCGGGTTTTAATAAATTGGCCGCATCGCCCGTACCTGCCGCGCCACCTGCACCAACCAGCGTATGGGCTTCATCGATAAATAAAATAATCGGTTTTTCGGAGGCTTGGACTTCTTCAATGACTTGGCGTAAACGGTTTTCAAATTCGCCTTTCATGCTTGCGCCTGCTTGCAATAAGCCGACATCCAGTGTGCGTAAAGTAACATCTTGCAGGGAAGGCGGTACATCACCGGCAACAATTTTCTGTGCAAAGCCTTCAACGATGGCGGTTTTTCCTACGCCTGCTTCGCCGGTTAAAATCGGATTGTTTTGCCGGCGGCGCATTAAAATATCGATGACTTGGCGAATTTCTTCATCACGGCCAACAATAGGATCCATTTTGCCTTGCCGCGCTTGTTCGGTTAAATCCACGGTAAATTGTTTCAAGGCTTGTTGTTTGCCCATTTGTGCGGGAGCCATCGCGCCGCTGGCTTCGCCTGGAACAGCGCCACCGCCCACTTGAAAACCGTCACTGGCAATCAAGCCTTCCTCAGGCGAACCTTTAACAATTTCATCAAAACGCTCGGTTAAGGTTTCGGCTTTGATTTTGTCGAATTCTTTGGAAATACTTTGCAATGCGTGGCTTAAGCCTTTGGTTTTTAGTATGCCGACAATTAAATGCCCTGAGCGCACTTGCGATTCACCAAACATCAGCGTACCAAATACCCAGCCGCGTTCAACGGCATCTTCAATATGCGCGGATAAATCGGAAATGGAGCGTAGAGCCTCTGGGCAGATCGATCCAGCGCATCGGTAAAGTCTTTGGCTAAACGCGAGGGGTCGAGATTAAACTGGCGAATGATTTTATGTAGATCGGAGTCTTGTAATTGCAAAATCTGGTGTAACCAATGCACCAGTTCGACATAAGGATTACCGCGCATTTTGCAAAATACAGTGGCACTTTCTATGCCTTTGTAACAGACGGTGTTTAGTTTGCCAAATAAGGCGACTCGGCTAATTTCGGTCATTTTTATCTCCTCATTATATTGTTAAAAGCATAGGATAGGCTGAAGTACGAAGCCCACTTATATTATTGAGGCTAAAAGCTTAATGAATATAGTTGAACACGACATACCCATACTAGAATCTATGGATTGCGCCTTATCGCGTTACCATGAAAGTATATTAGTTGCGTAAGCGCAACAAATTCGCCCAGCGACATTGCTTTCATGGTCGGGGGCGAGTGGTCGTCAATCATGATGGGTTAAGGTAAGAATTTTGGGATTATTAGACTTTGTAAAAATAGCCATTTGATGGTCAAGTGACTCACCCGATTTTGGCAATGATAAATCTAAAATTTCACGGGGAAGAGTAAATACATTTATCACCAAATCATTTTTGAGAAATACAAAAACATTAATATCATCTCTCTCGAATATTCTTGTATTTTCGAGTTCACTCGGCGAAGGCTTTCCCAATGTTTTGTCGATGATCTCAATAGGTGTATAAGGTGCGAATATGAACAGTTTATCCCAGTCAAAATTGGTAATGGTGTCAATCTTGATAGAATCTTTTTCTGTTTCCAGTTTTTGGTAGGCTGCATTCAAATTATTTATAAATACTTCTTCATTACTCTGCTTTGCTGTACAGGCAGAAAAAATGCTAAAAAATCCAATTGCGTACAGCATCTTACGAATAACCGAGTAAATTTTCATGTTGCGTTACCTATTTTAAGGTTTATAAAGGGCATTTTCGTATGTGTTGGAATACACCAAATCATTCCCTTTTGGATCGAGTTGTACCAGCTTTCCAGATGCCCATGCTTCAACACATAATACCGCAAGATGGCGATCAGTTGCTCCATACAAATTTTTTCCTATACCATATCCAACCTGGTTGTTGTTCAAATCCATGGTTTTTTCTTTTTCAGGATTGCCCGTGAAATCTTCATGGGCATCTCCAAATTGTTTTGCAATATCCTCACCTTGATCCCTTGCATTCATTGCAGACCAAAAGCAATGTCGGAAAGCATCGCCCGATCCATTATGCAAGCTAGAACTTGAAAACCTCTTTTGAGCCTCAGCTAAGGCTGTGCTTGCATTTGAATTAAAATCAATTGCGGCGAAAGGATGCCAAAAAAGAAAGTCTTTTTCCGCTTGGCGCAGATTTTTATATTTGTCATAAATTTCCATTTCTTCATTCCTCGGATTGATTGTTAAAATATAAGATAGTCATGTACGCATCGCGTACCATTTTCCAAAAAACACTCCAATCTCAATAAAGTTAAGCGATGCGTACTACTCGGCTGATCTCTGTTGCAAGGCTACCAATAGTAGCCAGAACTTTGAGCGACATAAAACTACTTTCTGTCCATGCAGCCCTTGTTTGCTTAAAGCCATTAGATCCCCATACTTTCATTTCGAATCCAATTATTTCACACCTCCAGAATTTAAAAACAGCTAATATCTCGGTACACCATATAAATTATATATTCCGCTTTCCATCCAATTGTAAAATGACTGGATTCTATCGGATACACTGTTAGCAGTTGCTAATGCGGGACAGTTACTATATGAACCCCAACTCCCCCCCCTGCTTCTATAACAGCTTCAACAAATGATACGCAGTTATGAGGTAGCACTGCCCATGTCCATTTCTCAGCGAGCAGACCTTCAATATATAGAAAAGCACCCGATGGATTTGGTAATTCAACTTTTCTACGCCGTAGCTCGCTTTTACCAGTTTCTTTTAGGTATCTCCTGTATCCTGTATCATTCATGTACATAGGATAACCGCGAACTTTTTTAATACCGCTTGCAGTGGGATCGCCTGTGACATGAAAGTAATATCCACCTCCTTTTGCAGAATAAATTAACAAGTGACCACAGATATTTGGACCATCACCACTGACAGCTACGATATATGTATCTGAAAAATCGATTTGAATAGCACCACATGCGTTAAGGATTTCACCTTCATATGCCATTTTGTTCTCCTATATTTCGTCGCCAAGGTAAGAGTACGTTGTACATACCACAATTACATTGGCAAATGTGTTAATCGACTGTAAGGCGTAAAAGGTACGCACAGCATACCCTGTCCGACTACTCCTATCTAAAATCATCAAAACTAAACCAAAATTTCCCACCCTGCACATTGATTTAAAGTTGCCCCAAAACGGGTTCAATCTAAGGTCATCGGCATCGTGTCGCTATGACGTTCACCTAGCCATGTAGAGTACACAACGCGCCCCATTTACCAAGAACCATTCCAGACTCAATAAAGGTACGCGATGCGTACAGACTGTGAAAATATCTGCTACTACAAATAATTGGTGGAACTCTTTTCAAAAATCCCGATTCTGATAGCATCATATGTGACGTTATATGTCTTATTTTTTGTATATTTCATTATCTTGGTGGAATTACTTAGCTGTCAAAAACAATGCTTTCACAATCTAGTTCACTACTTGGCTTTCATTTTTCGGTAATCTCCAAAACTTTGTAAATCAATGGTAAATCAATGGGTCTAAATCAAAATTCAACGGGGAAAATCAATGGGGTCAGACTCGATTGATTTTACATTGATAATTTAAAAACCGGTTTAAGCAAGTGCAGTTAATAACCAACTTACAAAACCGCACCTTTGAGACTAAGCCTCTTTTTTGTCAGCTCACTCCTTAAGCTAAAACCCGACATCCCATATCTTTTGCAACTCCAGCCTAAACCCTGTCAGCAAATCATCCGCTGACAAAAACTCTGGCTTATCCAGAGTGACTATTGTTTTTTCGGCTTGGAAAACTAAAACCCGTTGGTTTTCCGGGTCTATTAACCATCCCAGGTTTGCGCCATTTTCGATATATTCCTGCATTTTGTCCTGCAAGGTTTTTATAGGATCACTGGGTGAGCGAAGCTCAATAACAAAATCGGGACACAAAGGCAAAAACTGTTGTTTCTGTTTGGGTGTTAACACTGCCAGCCGTGTTCTTTTAACCCAGGACACATCAGGCGAGCGAATCGCACCATTGGGAAGCGTGAAACCCGTCGATGAATCAAATGCTACGCCACTGCCATCTCGCTCTGCCCAATTATATAACTGAGCAGCCAGACTCAAGTTTCGCCAACCTGTTTCCCCTCCTGTAGGTGCCATAATTTCACAATCTCCTAAAGCTGTACGCTCAATGCGTAATTCTTTGTTTGCCTGACAAAACTCAAAAAACTGTTCATTCACTAAATTTAACAATGGCGGCCAGTGAATCACCACCGAAGTCAATTGCGCATTTTCATTAACTACAACACTATTCAAACTCATAAACAACCTCCCTCGTCAGCCATGGTATGCATCGCGTACCATTTTTCAAAAGTCACTCAAAAACTCAATAAAAGTACGCGATGCGTACCCTGATTTAAAGCTTACCCCAAAACGGGTTCAACCTAAGATCATCGGCATCTTGGTCACTGCTGCGTTCACCTAGCCACGATGTCCAGCCTAAATGTGTGGTTTCGCCCAGTTGCGCACTAGGCACTTGGGCTTTTTTTAACACCAGATTGACATCCCAACTCAATTCATCACCGATATAATTGCGAATAATGGCAATCAGTTGTTCAAGCCGGTAGCCATCGGGTAATAGACTTAGATATTCGTTTAAGTTTAACGGTCCAAAGCGAATGCGAAATTTATGTTGGCATGCCCACACACGCGAGCCAAGTATCGCTGACCGTCCTAATTCCCCTGTTCTTGGGCTCTCACCCAGTCTGGTTAAATCTAAGGGCTGAATATCCAGCCATTCACCGGCAAACTGTTCAATGCTGACAGTTAAGCGAAAATAATCGGCAAGTAACGCTCTTAAAGATTCTGCCGATTTGCTCTGGCAGGATAAAAAACCCGTGTAATAGGATTTGGCAAGATCCGGCATGGCATCACGTTCACGCAAAGAGTCTAAACCCAAGCCTGCCAGTGATCCTATATAGGTGGAGAAACGATCACTTTGGGGCCGGTCAAAACTGACGGTGGGTTCCGTATTCGCCCATGCCCGATAGAATAAACAGATCATGCGATGATGAAACATATCGGCAAAACCTGCCAAGGTGTGGTCGCGATGGTAATGAATTCTTTCGTGGATGTATTCGGTTAAATGCGATGGCATTGGACCATTAGGTCCGAATAAGCCAAAAAAACGTTCTTTCAGTAAGGGCATCAGCCCTTGTTTGCGCCGGGTAAATGAGGTGAGTGTAGCCGTTTCAAAAGTTAGGGAAACATCCTGACCCAATCTTATGGGGGGTTCCTGGCTAGGACGCTGTGATTGTCCAAATCTGGATTTATCTTTATAGGCGCATTCTAAAAGACGCATCACCTGAAAAAAGCCATAACGATGCGGCTCTTTTTGCAGCGATTCTTCTAAATCAGATGCCGTTGTCCTAGTCTCGTTGGCCATCGCATTATTTCTCCACGGTCACTGGTTTTTAGCACGGTTTCGGTAAATGAATTAAGGGAAACATACTGGGCAAAAAATTGCTCCAGTACCATCCCCAACAAAAACACACCACTGCCTTCAAAAGCGGCTTCATCAACGGTAATGGTTATTTCCAGTCCACGCCCAAAAACAATTGGCCCGGCAGTATTGATACGCCTGACGATGGGTTTTGACTGAATCAATAATACGCCTTCTATTTGTTTACGAAAACTTGAATCGCTATTATCACCATACAAGGACAATAAGCTCCGAAAGGCTGTAGCCCCTTCTTTTTCATTGTTATTAATAGTCGATAAATAATTGAGCGACAAATGATTAATCAGCTTCCAGGCGGTATCTTTATGGGCATTGGAAGGACGTGGTTTAGTTGGACCCGATAAACAACGAATGGACTCAACAGGCGCGCCTGTTTGAATAGTAAAATCGGTTTTACCGATACCGATAGGCAGTTGCAACGGTAAATCACGATTGGTGCAAAGTGTTTCCAGTCCTAGTTGTCTTAAGTCACTTTTAAAAGGGGCTTCATTGCTATCAACGATGGAAATAAAAATCTCATTACCGACATAACTGGAACGCGGACCTTGCAGTTTTTGCTTAGTAGAAATAACGCGCGGTGAGCGAATAATGGAATAATAAGCCCGTCGTTGTTGATGGCTGGTATCACTACTGGATTGGTAGAAAGGTAAAAAAGCTTGTTGGTCATCGCTAGTGCTGCCAAAGCCTGTCACCTCTCGAATTTGATACACTTCGTAGTCTAAAGGGCGGGTTCGGTCTGGAACAATATGATATTCATTAGTTTGATTCGTCAAATGAATTCTGTCAGCACGTTTGGGAAATACATTAATCGCAGGGCGTACAAAACAAGGCAAATCGTGACACATCAATTTCATTAACCAGCCGTGGATTACTGCGATTTAACAAAATAATAATATCCACTTCAACTTCGGATGATTGTTGTAAGGCGACTTGTAATTGGGTCAGTTCAACAAACATATAACGCTCTGGAAAAGCAAAATACTCTTGTAATAAACGATAACCCTGGAATGATCGCGGTGTGTAGGGCAATAAAGCCTCGTCTTGTGCAAAACCAAGCGGTAACACAGCAGATTGTTTAATAATGTGTTGCCAGGCAAGCGGGCGGTTTGTAGGTTGAATGACCACCGCGATGCTATTGGCGAGGAGTTGTTCATAAATTTGCATCGGTAACTCACCGGCACCCCGCAGATAAAGCGGTAAGTTATTCAACTTAAGCAGATTAAATGTTAAGCCTGCCGTTGCTTTTAAGCGCAGACGAATACCTGCTTTAAGTCCTGGTAAACTGGGAATGCCAATATTGGCTACCGCGCCGACACCATTGAGATATTCAGCCTCTATTAACTCGATAGGCCACAGGGTTAAATCGTGAGCGGTGCGATATTCACAGGCGGTTTGCTCACCTTTACCAAGGTGACTGCGTAGCGAAGTTTCTTTAGGAATTAAAAAGCCCTCATTGAGAGAGCCTTCCATTAAATCGGGCTGACACTGCACCACTGCCATAGACGGTGTGGGCGAAAGATAGTGGGGATAAACCATTTCCAGCAAATGCTGGGTAAATCGGGGAAACTCGGCATCGACTTTAAGTTGAACGCGGGCGGACAGATACGCAAAACCTTCCAGTAATCGCTCTACATAAGGGTCGGCACATTCAAAACCGTCTAGTCCAAGACGACCTGCTATTTTTGGATATTCGAGTGCAAATTCGCCCGCCATTTCTCGAATATGTTGCAACTCATGGTTGTAGTATTTAAGTAATCTGGGATCCATGATGTTAGCCTCTATCAATAATGTCCATGTTGCCCGTTTCTAAATCCAGCTCGGTTCTAAGATAGAGACGCAACGGTAAAGGCTGCGCCCAAAGATCACCTTCAATATCAAAAGTGATGGCATTTTGACTCATTTCATGGTCTGAAACCGTTACTTTCACTGTTACAGATTCTGGAAAAATTCTAGGCTCAAAATCCCAGATAGCCTGGCGTATTTGCCGTTGTATTTCAGGTACATCGGCACTTGATAGCGTCGTACCCACCAAATCATGAATGCCATAATTAACAACGGAATGGCTCACTAAAGGATAGTCATCCAGACTTTGGATGGTATCCAGCGTACTGGTATTTAATAACCACGCCAAGTCTCTTAATACACATTGCCGCAGCTTACTTATTGATAAAACCCGTTGCTCGCGTGATTCTTGCAGCTTATCAGGCGCATCATCGACTAAGCGATCCAAGAGCGAGGGTTGCAGGCGTTCTTTTTGAGTTAATTCAGCCACGAATTTATATCACGGCATTAAAGTTTACTTCACGAATATCCATGATTGCATAATCGTTTTCATTGGTACTTAACAATCGTTGTCCTAAACCGATAAAAGTGGTGTCGTTCAGTTCTGTCCACACGGTTTTACGCGCAAGGCGTATCGCGGAATCTTCCGCAGTTTCTGAGTCTGGGTAACGGGTTGGAATTAAACCAACGGCATCGCCGCCATTTGTCCAAACAAAATGCGCGGGCATCCATACCACATCACGCAAATCGGCAGGTTCTTCAATTTGAATTTGCCCAATTTGTTGAAAGGGTATCCAGTAATAACGACCGTTGATAATCGCTTCAAGAACTGGACCCAAACGCACATCAGCATCGGCTATCCAATCAAAAGCCTCACCGTTAATAGTGCCTGACGTGGCAGGCGCAAGTTCAAAAGCTTGATCCCGCAGGATTTGTGCTTCTTTATGTTGTTGTTCGGCGTTTAATTTAAGGGCTTGCTGTAACAACGCAATCCATTGTGTGGGTTCACCAAACACTAACGGCGTTTTGCTGCCTTGAAAAATTTGTTTGCGTAAAACTTCACAAGCAATGGCTTCTCGATAAGTTTGCACCATGGCGAGATTAGCGGCATCCAGATCACCTGAGACATTTAATTGCGTTAAGGCTCTATCCCATTCGCCGAGTACGGCCAGAAGCTGAAATAAAAACGTTCGCAGTTTTGCATTAGCAGGATCCTTTTTAACCTGATTTTGCAATTGTATTAATGCTTCGTTTAGGTTGCCTTCTTGTAAATGCTGTTCTGCTAAGTTCATAAATCTATCGAATCCTTGGGCTGAAAATGGCGTGAAGAAACATAAAGCTTCTTCACGCGCAATTTTTTACTTAGTGATATTTTCTTGAATACTAAATTTATATTCTTTTTTACCGCCATCAGCCGAACCATCGGCTTTTTGCGGTTGGTAAGCGTATTCAAATTCAGCAAAGTTAAGAGAGACATTTTCTGTCAATCTATCTTCACCACCACTACCACCCGTACTGACCGAAGTAACAATAACTTCTTTCATTTTGATGATAATATATTCAAGCGGTTTATCGCCCGCTTTACGAACAATCAAAGTCGCTTCTTTGTGATGAGTTCCTTTACAGGCACTCGATATTAAAAGATGCGATGAAGAATCAACATATTTAGTAACGCTGAGATCCTGGACATTCACCTTTCCAGCACCCCGCCACCACCGCCATGAGCAGTGCCACTATTGAGACATACCCCAACTCCACGCTAAAACATCAATTTCTTCTTTGTGCTTATTGTCTTTGGACTCACCTTTGATGTCGCCCAATTTTAAAAAAATATCTACAGCCATGTTATTCTCCTTATTATCATTTAAGTTGTACTACAAAAACTCAAGCTCTAGTACCTGGAAAATAAGGCTAGAACACGAGCAAAATTTAACAGCCTGTTATACAGCTTTTCCTGAAGGTAACTTGGAAACCAGCCTTAATGATACCGTCAAACCTTCCAATTGATAATGGGGCCTTAGGAAAAATTTGGAGGTGTAATAGCCTGGATTTCCTTCTACTTCTTCGACAACCACTTCAGCTGCCGCCAGCGGTTTAGTTGCTTTAGTGGATTCACTGGAATGCTCAGGGTCGCCGTCTACATAATTTAATATCCATTCATTAAGCCAACGTTCCATATCGTCTCGTTCTTTGAATGAGCCAATTTTGTCTCGAACAATACATTTAAGATAATGCGCAAAACGACAGGTCGCAAACAGATAAGGCAGACGAGCTGCCAGATTGGCATTTGCGGTAGCATCGGGATCATCATACTCAGCGGGTTTCTGCAACGATTGCGCACCAATAAATGCCGCAAAATCAGAATTCTTTTTGTGTATCAGCGGCATAAATCCCGCTTTAGCCAGTTCTGCTTCACGACGGTCACTGATGGCAATTTCTGTGGGGCATTTCATATCTACGCCGCCATCATCGGTAGGAAATGAATGCACGGGCAAGTTTTCTACCGCTCCGCCTGATTCAATACCACGAATTCTCGAACACCAACCATACAATTTAAAGGAGCGGTTGATATTGGTTGCCATCGCATAAGCGGCATTGGTCCAAGTGTAGTTTTTGCTATGAGCCGCTTCGGTGTTTTCTTCAAAGTCGAACTCATCAACAGGATCGGTTTTAGCGCCATAAGGCAGTCTGGATAGAAAACGGGGCATGGCCAAACCGAGGTATTTCGAATCATCAGAATCGCGTAGTGAACGCCATGCCGCATAATCAGGGGTAGAAAATATTTTGGTTAAATCGCGTGGATTAGCAAGTTCACTCCATGAGTCCATTTGTAGCGTTGAAGGCGCGACACCTGCGATAAACGGTGCATGAGACGCAGCTGAAATTTGTGCTATCTGCGCTAACAATTCAACATCTTGTGGTGAATGGTCAAAGTGATAATCACCTGTTAAACAGCCAAAAGGTTCACCACCAAACTGACCGTATTCTTCTTCGTAAAGCTTTTTAAATAAAGGACTTTGATCCCATGAAGTGCCTTTGTATTTTTTTAATGTTTTACCCAACTCTTTTTTTGAGATGTTCATGACTCTTATTTTAAGCATCTCATCGGTCTCGGTATTATTGACCATGTAGTGCAGTCCCCGCCACGTGCCTTCCAGTTTTTGAAAGTCCTCATGATGAAGAATAAGATTAATTTGCTCAGTTAATTTTTTGTCAATTTGAGCAATAATCGAGCTAATCGAAGCAATGGCATCATCGGATACCACCGAGGTATCTTTCAGAACATATTGGGCTAGTGTTTGAACGGCATTTTCAACCTCAGCCTTGGCTCTATCCGACTTGGGTTTAAACTCTTTGTTCAGTAGCAGGGAAAAATCACTGATTTCCTCTACTTGCCCGGTGGGTTGGGTTGCTGTTGCATTTTCTAATTCGGCCATGACTTATTCTCCTCCTTCTTCAGTTCCAGCTTCTTTCGTTTCCGCTGCATCGGCAGGTTTTGGTGCTGCCACTAAAGATTGCAATAAAGCGGGGTCTTTAAGCACCTTGGCAATTAAATCTTCAGCGCCTTCTTTACCATCCATGTAAGTAACTAAATTAGCCAGTTGCGTTCTCGCTTCCATTAATTTATCCAAGCCTGCGACTTTTTTGGCAATAGCCGCCGGGGAAAAATCATCCATGCTTTGAAAAGTAATATCGACATTAAGATTACCTTCGCCTGTTAGTGCATTAGGCACTCTAAAAGCCACTCTCGGTTTCATTGCTTTCAAGCGGTCATCGAAATTATCCACATCAATTTCCAGCAATTTGCGATCGCCAACAGGTGCTAGAGGATCGGTTGGATTACCCGATAAATCCGCTAAGACGCCCATTACAAAAGGCAGTTGCACTTTTTTCTGTGCACCGTATAACTCAACATCGTATTCGATCTGCACTCTAGGTGCGCGATTACGTGCTATAAATTTTTGACTACTTTGTGCCATTTTTAACACCTCTTATTGTTGTTAAAATAATTTTAATTGTCTTCGTCTTCAGCATGTTGTTTTCCAAAAATTATTTTCGCCTCATCAATACCGGTAGGCGCTATATCTTTGAGTGCATCCATAAAGCTTTTGCCAACCAAACGTATCGCCCGCTCAATTAACATAGGAACTGGGCTTGAAGGTTCATTTTTTCGATAATAATCGCAAACTAGGTTTAGAGTTTTAATGACATCTTGATTGTTATTAATAACGCCTAAGACTGATCTCGTTGTGGTTGGACTGTCCGTAACAACTTCGCCTTCAAGTGCATTGCCCCCAATTTCTTGATTAACGTCCGCACTACCCCCTTTTTTCTCCAGGCTAGCGAGTAAAAAGGCTTTGCTATCTTTTAGAAACATCACGTAAATCGGCAAAACTGGGTGCCTCACTAACACCTACATAATCGGTTACCAGATTCTCTAATTGATTAATATTGTCAAGGCTTGCTGTTATTGCCTGGAGGGTCTGCTGCAAATGGTCTAGCTCACTGTCTTGAACGGCGGCATCTATAGTGGATTGATTAACTTCTTTTTCATTACTGGTTGCAGTGGATTTTCCAGAGGCAACGCTGATTTGACGAAAATTAAATCGTCCTAGGGATTTGGAATCAAGCAGAGGCGTTTGTTGCAGTGGCCAAAGAATAATTTCATGGTCGCATAAAGATAGGAGGGTATTAATTCTTTCGGTAGGGTCGTTATCATCATCGGGATCAAGTTGTGGATGAATACTATCCCAACGTTTTTCTACTAATGTTCTAATCAGTGTCAGACCGTCTTGTAATCCTGAAAAACCCTCAAGGGCTATGAGTGCGCGTAAATAACAAATTAATACGCGTAAATCGATAGTTCTTGATAATAAAGCCTCAGACTGCTTTTTTATGTCACGCCAGTTAGGAGGTTCTGCTTCGACAACGGTATCACCCATTTGCTGTTCGGGTTTGCCTTTAATCGCCTGCTCAAGTTCGATAAACGCAGGGTCGTATTGCAAATCATCGCCGCAAACATTATCTGGATCAATGTCCTTTAAAAAACCATCAATATCAATAGTCATTGCTCTTTCCTCTCATTTGCTAATCTAAGGGGGTTGGCTGGTGCAACCACAATAACGGTGACATTATCCCTGGCACCACGAGCCAAAACCTCTTTAATTAACGTATTAGCAATGTCCTGGTGTTCGCTGATTTTCATTATATGCTCAATTTCATTAAAACTCATTTCTTTATCCAAGCCATCACTGCATAGCAAAAAAACATCCCCTTCAAGCACTTCGATCATTTCTACATCTAACTCCAATGCTTCATCCGCACCAATTGCTCGAGTAATAACATTGGAGCTTTTAACTGACCAGCCCGATGATGTTTGCTCATTATCTGCACAATGATCTTGAGTGAGTTGCTGTAATTTATTATCGCGTAAGCGATATAAACGACTGTCTCCTGCCCACAAAAAAGCACAATAGTGTGACTCACAAACCAGAGCGACCACCGTACTACCAACCAACTGATTGCCATATTCTTTAGCCGCCAGTTGCCGTAATTGGGTATTAACGTTTTGCAGATAATTTTCTACTTCTTTGACGTAGTCTTCCAGTGGCTCTATTGGCGGTAACTCTTTTAGTGTATTAACAATCAATTGACTGGCAACATCGCCTGCTTTATGTCCGCCCATCCCATCGGCAACCACCCATAAGCCCGCTTCGGGTTTATTTAGCAAGGAATCTTCATTATGTTTGCGACGCTTGCCGGTATCGGTAACAGCCCATGAACGCCAACGAGGCTTAATTAATGAAGGATTATCACTGGCGAGAATGCTGCTTAAGCTTGGATGCTCTTGATCCTTAGCCGCAGTAAACTCAGCAGGATTAGGGTTGTTGGCGGGTAATTCACGCACAAGCTCGGATGGAGTAAAATAATCTTTATTATTTACCCTGTCTGTTAAAAAATCAGAAAAACTGCTGACAGGCGGTAATCCTTCACAAGCTAATAATGCCGCTTGCACATGCTCTGAACCCTCGTTGCTCCATAAACTATAGCCGGGCATAAAGCTGGCTAATAATTTTGCATTGAGTCCGGCAAAAGCATCGCCCATTTGCCCAAAATTTTCCATCGTCCATATAAAAAGTTTTTTTCTCAGAAGAAGATTGTTGCCCATGAGATGAATTCATAGGCGGCGAAAAGACAGGAATGGATTGAATCAGTTGATCGAAAGCATTAATATCCAGATTGCCCTCCAAGCCCGTTAAAGCCGCATCTTCAAGCTGTTCAAACCAAACATTCCCGGAAGTAAATAAAAACGGAAGCTGGCGTGATTGTTCAAACAATACCGCAACGGTTAAGTGGATAATAACGACCCACTCTATCAACACTAGGCATCATGATACCCGCTACCGCTTTGTTGCCACAAACACCCGGGCTTAACAAAAATCGCCATATCGGGCTGGTTAAATAACTATTTAACCACTCATCGCCAAGCTCTTCACGACTGGCTGCGATAGCACTTTGTAGCCAGCCATCCCAAGGCTTAATAAATTCGTTAGGCAAACGCCTGGAAACAAAGTCCCCGACAACCGGTAACTTACCGTAAAAACCAACTATTGTGTTTAATTTCACTTTTACAGACTCGATGGAAAACGGACATTGTCGAATTCTCTCAGTGAAAATGGATTATCCACACTACTTGCACTGAGTTCATAACGCGCTTGTAGCCCTTCTATGTCAAAGGTAAGAAGGTATTTAGTTTGGTCAATTTTTTGAATATGTGCCATTTCCAACACTCTAAACCAGGCCCATTGCCCATCGATTTCCTTTTGTGGCTTTTTACCGTCCTTGGTTTCAAAACCAAAACTCACTAAACGACTGCCATCCGTTCCCGGCCATGAAAAAGCCGCGCTTTTGCCGGCTTCATTTGAACTGTACTTGGTTTGTTGTCCTTCAATATTTAACCAAAACGAAGTGGCATTACTGTCTAAAAATAAAGGTTTAAGATTAAATTTTACCAAGGGTGTTTGTCCGCCGCCTGCAAAAAATAGCTGACGTATTTTAGTTGCCGCTTGAAACTGCGCTAAAGTAGCGGCTGAAACTGCAATAGCCTGATTATTTTGCGTTATCATGCGCCAGTTTTTACCACTGGTATCAACAAAAGCTTTTAAATTGTTATTAAAAAATTGATCCAGAACGCCGCCCTGACGCGAAAAAACGACTGAAATCTTCCAGGGTAACTTCTTTACTGCTCGCTCTGGAAAAGGGATAACGACCTTGAATTCCTGATTGATACAAAGGCATGACCTCACTTTGCCAAAGCCGTTTTAACTGGGATTTACTGCTGTCCATAATAAGGTCTTGATTACCGGCGGCTAATGCTTGGGTCATGCTTTTAAGCGGTTCGGGTAAATGGGCGGACTCCGCTTTCATTTTTGCGACCGCATCACCGCCACCGCCACCTTTTGCTTTTTCTATCGCCACGCCACCCACGTTTGAAGTTCCGCTCAGATCTATCATATAGCCATAGAGTTGCGCTAAAATTTCCATCGTGCGATCCAAAGGAACAGCCCCGCCTGACCCTCTAACTAAAGACGTTAAGGCTTTAAAGTGGGCTTCAACGTCACTGCCCAAGGGCTTTGCTGCTTGTCCTGCCAGCCCTTCGGATTTAGCCACTTCCAAGAGTTTGGCAGCACGACTGTCAAGGGGCTTTACCACACCTGCTGCTTGCAGTTTATTAGCGGCATCTTCCGGACTCGGTGGTTTGTTAGTCAGTGCAGTCTCATTATTTAAAGCCTCAAGTAATTTACGCAGCGGCGAGTCGGGAGCCGATGCAAACTCCAGCACTTCAACAGCTTGCCCTGCGTTGCCTACCGTTTTAATTTTTAGATTCGCCAGTAAATCATCCCAGTATTGAATGTAGTCCTGATAGTAATAGTCACGAATCGCCTCTTCCAGTTGATCGCTATCGACCGCTTGGGCTTTTAGCAGTGTCGCCGAGTACCCAACTTCCAGTCACCGACTCTTCTGCCTGGTCTTTACTTTGTTTTAAAAAAAACTGATAAAAACCATCGTAAGTAAATAAATAAGGAATGCTTTGTTGTGCCAGTGTGCCATTTTTAGTGGCAAATACCCTGTCAGCATTGATACCCAAAGCATCAATTAATTTAAAGTCTTGGGTCTTGGTTTGCAAGGCATCGTTTTTAATGCGCATATAAATTTGCTGCGCCACTGGAATGCGATTAAGAATTTGCCGTGCTGCGGAAATCAGCCGTTGATTAAGCGCCTGTGTTTCCGGCGGAAGTTTAAGTAACACATCTAAATGCTCAAGCAGTTTTGCCTGGGTTTCGGTATCGGTGGGGTATGTGTTTTCCCAATCCACTTTAACCCAAGGCTTTACCAATTCCGGCTTTAGCCTTTTGTTATCTCCGAGCATTAAATAAACTTCCAGCAAGGGATACAATAGATCGGGATTGCTCATTTTCTCTTGAATACGCTGCTCCAAGCGCGTTTTGATGAGCGGCAAAAATTGTTTTTGTAGTAATTCGTTATAAATTTCGATAATAACAGGTTGTAATTTATCACCTTGATAGAGTCCAAAGGTCATTAACCAAGACACATCGTCCGGATAAACTTGAGTGATTGCCTGCATAGCATTCATGCGCTTTAACAATGCAGAAAAATCGCTTTGCCAGCCAGGTGTTGCCTTGACAACCGTTTCATATTGCTGAATTTGTTTATTTAATTCAGCGAGTGCATTTTGATTTTTGTTATAACTGATCAGCCATAACCCCGACATCAGCACAATGATCCCTAAGGATGCGGCATAAATTCCGTAGCGCAATAAAGTTTGTAGCCGCTCAAGACGTGGATTAACACCGACAATCAGGGCTTCTTCAAAAATGACTTCTTTCAGTAAGCGGGTAATAAAATAACTTTTACCCTTACCGCTAAATAAAGGTGCGGCAAATCTGTCCAGTTTAAAAGTATTGGCGAGCATTCCCATTAAACGGTCTATGGGTGTGCCTTCTTGTGTACCGCTAGTGAAATAAACACCGCGCAAATAAGGTGCGCTTTGATAGCGATTAGTTCCGTAACATTCTTGTAAAAAACTCAAAAGACTTCCCCGCAGTAAAGCCATACGCTGCGGAAAACCAAAAATCAAGTTACGCCGTGATAAATCACGTTCTTCTTGTAAACGTCTTGGCAAATGGGCATTTATACGTGTTAGCAAATCATCAAAATCTTTGCCCACTCTGGCAATCACATCGGCAGGATTGTTTGGGTCTTCTTCCGGAAAGGTAACGCCCCACACCTGCGCTCTTTCTTCTTTGCTTAAAGTCGCAAAAAAATCATTAAAGCCGGCCACTAAATCGGCTTTGGTAAACAGCATGTAAATAGGAAAACGAATACCAAAATGCGTGTGTAATTCTTCGATACGTTGTCTGATGGATTGGGCGTGAAGACCCCTTTCTTCTTCGGTTTGCTTTAGTAAGTCCGACAAACTCATGGTAATTAACACACCGTTGACAGGTCTTCTAGGCCGGTGTTTTTTCAGTAAGTCTAAAAATCCAAGCCAAGCGGCTTTATCAACCGCTTCATGGCTGTCCTGTGTAACATAACGCCCAGCGGTATCCAATAAAATCGCTTGGTCAGTAAACCACCAATCACAGTTACGCGTACCACCGACACCCCGCACCGCTCCTTTGCCAAACTTATCGGCCAAGGGAAACTCCAGTCCTGAGTTAATCAAAGCCGTGGTTTTGCCGGAACCTGGGGGGCCTATGATGATGTACCAAGGTAAATCGTAAAGATAGTTTTTACCTTGGGCATTTTTCGCGCCTTTTTTTAACTTTTGCAAGGCTTCATCAAAATTATTGGCAATCGTACTAATTTCGGCAGTCGGCTTCTCTCGCTAACTGAGTGTTTGCGGCATCAGCGGGGGCAACTAAATCATTTGCCATTTGCGCATTCGCCCGATTGGCTTTTAATTGAATGAACAGATTAATTACAACCCCACAACACCGCCATAATGAAAATAACTAACAATCTGACGAAATCTGATTGCTAGCGGCACATGCCCTGCAAAGGCAATGAGCGGGCCAAAAAACCAAATCAATAAACTTAAGGCAATGATACCTATTAGCTGAATAACCCATTTATTTTTGAAAAATTCGATCACAGTTTTCACAGCTTGTCCTTTGCGACTATAAAATGATTTCTACACGGCGATTCATCGCTTTATGCTCAGGGCTATCGTTAGGCACCATCGGTTGGGTATCAGCCCTGCCTTCGGAAACAATCGTGGCACTGATTTTGTTGTTACTCGTTAGTAACTCCACAACCGATAAGGCACGGGCTTTGGATAAATCCCAGTTAGAAGGAAATTTTGCTGAAAATATCGGCGAGCTGTCAGTGTGACCTACGACAACAATGCGATCAGAAACTTTAGCCAAGGCCTGACTTATTTTATCGAGCAGCGGATAATATTTAGTCATGACTTTGTCGCTGCCAGAGGCAAAGAAACCTTTACTCATAATACGAATAACGATTTTGCCATTTCTTTTAAGAAGCATCACTTCGCCTCTACGAACCTCAGGCTCAAGGAAAGTAGTTAACTCATCAAACAGTAAAGGGGCAGGGGGTGTTTCAACCGATGGAATAACCTCTTCGGCCACAACAGGCTGAACATCCAGGCTATCTTTAAGGGCGTACAACCTGGATAGCAGTGGATCGGAGGCTGAACTAATCAAATAAAGAAACCCCAAAAAGCTTAACATCAATAGCAAAGCAGCAACCGAGCCAATCACCCAAAAAGGAATCAATTTTGCGAGGACATTGCGCTTATCTTTGATTCCTTGCCAATGCAGCGACAAGTTTCTATCAACATCGCCCCGTTGTCTTTGAATGATTTGATACGCATTTTCTCGTATTTCCTCAAGCTTGCTTGAACCGTGGTCTTCAACACGGTATCTGCCTTCAAAACCTAAACACAAGCAAAAATACAAGAGCTCCAATAAATCTAAATGCGTTCCTGGTTGCTGCATACAGTTTTTTAAAATGAGAAAAAACTTCTCACCGCCCCACGCTTCTTTATGAAAAAAAATCAGCAGGCTTTGGGTACTCCATAAACTATTACATCCCCACGGCGTATTGAGTACCGTTTCATCCAGCAGAGTGCATAGCGCGTACCTTGCTGCTTGCACTTGTTCACCAGGAACACCTCGATTTTTAATTTTAATTTCAAACTGTTTTATTTCTTCGATGATGCTTATTCTAAGTCCTGCGACATCGGGGTGTGTGCTGGTGTTGCGTAATTGCGCAACTAACGATAATAAAGAAATAGCTGCTCCCGTTATAGGATTGCGGGTAGAGTGCGCAATTTGTTCACGAAGATTTTCAGAAATACCCGCATTATAAGTGGCCGACTTAGTATTTACCGGCGTAGCTGATGTCGAGGGTGTTTGCGCTTGCGGCTTTCGCCCTCCTGGCATCGGTCTAAGAATAGTTTTGTCATCATCGATATAATTGCCAAAAGGATCATCTTTGCTCATGGTGTTATCCGTTTTTGATTGCCCAGAATTCTAATTCAAGCCCAGGAAACTCACCTGCTATATGAATGGCAAAACCACCCGATTGCTGCATTTGTTTCCACAATTCACTTTGTTTATTCAATTCAAAATAAGCAAAGCCCGCATGATAGGGAATTTGCCGTGGTGCAACAGGCAAGGCATGAATAGTGATACCTGGCAGGACGTTGCGAATTAAAAGATTAATCTGTTCAACAGGCCCAATTTTAACTTGTGCTGGAAAGCCACTGCGTAATTGCTCTATAGAGACTTGCGCACTAGCTGCCAAGACAAACACCGCATCCTTAAGAAGATTAGGGTCTGGGACTTTAGCACCGCGTATACCAAATTTTGGTGCGGTCAATGGAATAAAAATTGCGTTTTGTTCCAGGACAGAACTGAGTAAATCACGCAATTCATCCATCACCTGCTTAAAGGTAAGCTGCAAATCATCGTGATTATAGGTGGAAAAATTAATCGGTCTTTTATTCGCTTTACAGAACGTTGACAACTCACCTGCCAGTTGTACAGCTATACGATAAAAACTTTCCGGATGCAAACAAGGAACGTTTTGTAAATGTTCAAACAAAGGTTCTATCCGATTAACCAGTTGCAGCAGCATATAATCGGAAATTTCTGCAACACCGCCTCTACCTGCCTCAGAAGCACGCCCACCCAGGGCTTCACCACGCGTGTGCAACAACCCATACAGCTCTTTGATATAACCTTTTGTATGCGGTATGGCATTACAATCGACGCTAGGGGGAATATAGTATTCATCAAGAATAATGTTTTTATCAATGCGTGATTCAATAACACGGGCAATGCCAATACAAACGTGTCCTGCTCGCTCCTGTCTTTCCAGCATCAAACTGGTATGTAACTTGGCAATCATAACGGCAGAAGTTGCATTGGTAGCAACGTTCGCATCCCTTACATCACATTCTGTGGCATGGTATCTGGCTAGATTATTGGGATTTTCATCGGTATCGACTTCAACTGCACCGGGGCGTTGTGCGGGCAAAGACAGATAGATGATATTATTTTGTACATCGGTGGGAATATCGATAGGTAAAGGCAAATCATCATCTTCGGGGAGATTAAAGGGTGTGCCATCAGGAAAAATACCGCTACATTCTGCTAGCGAGAACTTACCCATGCCTAATTGCCGCGAATCTATTTTGAGTTTTTTAATACCCCAATCGTAAGGCTGCAAACCGCCACAGCGTTCGCGCACCAACGTTTCAAGATAGCGGTCATGTTGCTGAAAATGTTGTGGCCTAAGGAACATACCCTCCGACCAGACTGTTTTGTTATTTTCTGACATTTTTAGTATCGCACTCCCGCTTATTGAGTTAATTTTTGTCATTTGGGTTTACGCTCAACCCCAAACCCAAGATTCATTTCATCCTGTCACTTTCTGCTAGACTTTGTTAATAGGTTCATCTGCTTTTCATAAGCCTTTACAAACTCTTCACCAAAAAAATTTTCAACGGCATCTTCAACCGTATTGCGATAAGTTTCTTCGTACCTGTCCCAACACTTGGCTTTTTTTTGTAAAACAATACCTTGTTCAAATTGTTTTTCGATGATTTTGGGGTCAAAGGTTTTCAACAAATCGGTTAAAGAAGCCTGAATACCGGCTTGCATCGCTAACTGATGATTCATAATGTCGTTAAAACCTTCTTCAATAGCCGCAGTCGGACTTAAAAAACCGTCCGTTTTATTTTCAATCAGTTGCCGCAAAACATCATCGGTGGATACCGTAAATTTTAAAGGATTATTATTAGCCGCTCTTATTACAGTCATATTGACGCGACATAAGCTTTTAAACTCCGCTCTGCTTCTTAATACCGCAACCGTGCCATCAATCAGCTTTCTAAACATCTGCCCGATTCTGTGCATGGTTTCTGTTTGCTGTTCGGGGCGAATTTCATTACATTCTACAGCGGCACCTTGCAAAAAAGCATTAAATAAAACGCTGTCGGGTTGGGCTTGCGCCATCTTCTGAATCGAAGTTTCCCTTAATAAAACCTCTTCTCTTTTGGTTTTGTTATCTTCATTGCTGTTGTTGGTTTCAGGAAAAGTTCCAACTGGTTCGGCAGGACTGGAATGCAGCAATTGATTGGCCGGCTGATCAATTGCTAAGTTGTTGCTTGCAACAACATCAACTAATTCGCCAGGTTCCTGATTATTCTCTGCGAGTGTATCGCTTTTTACCGTAGGTTGTTCACGCTCTGCTGCTATATCGCTGATAGCTGCGCCTAAAAGAGCTTCAAAATCATCATCAACCGTTGGTTTATTAACGGCTTGAGTCGGTTGTGAGTCAGTTTTTATCTCCAAATCATTGTCTGAAAAAAAATCATCGAAATTTAAGTTTTCTGGAATTTCTTCAATCGAGGAAGGTTGAGTGATGCCAGGTGCGATATAACTATCATAAAGCGGTGAGTGATTGCCTTGAAGACCGCTTGTAAAGGCATCAGGATGTTCGTTAGACTTGGTTTGCACCAACTCTTCATGACTTGGAAAATTGTCGGACATTAAACTGTTAGAACGTGTCTCTTCCCATGCTAAAGGGGCTCATCGCCTTGAAGAAAAGCATTCGGCTCCGGTGTTATCGACTCATTTGCAAAGGGAAAGTCATCAATTACTGGCTCATCAACAATAGCAACGGCAATTTCATACTCGCCAATTCGTAATATCGTGCCGTTATACAATGCGTTCAGTCGCATTATTTAACGGCGGTTCCTGACCATTAATATAGACACCGCTCAAACTGGTATCGGACAAATAATAACAACCGTTTTCCACGCTGATAGTTGCATGATGCCTTGAAACGAATTTTTCAGTATCAGGAAGCACTAAAGCATTATCATCAGACCGGCCAATACTACCGCCATTATTGCCAATAGATACCGCATCGATTTCAGTAATAGGCTTATTTTTAAATGACAATACTTTTAATATTAAACTCATAGCTGTCAGGTTTCACAAGGTTGTTATATTCAAAGCATCAATAGATTGAAAGCTATCGGTTGAAATTTTAAATAAATTAGATGATAGCTTATACCAATAAACCAAGGCTTTAAAGCGCATTCTCAGTTTCAGTTCAGGGTAAAAGGATAAAAAACCTTGCAAACCCAAAGAATATCGGCAAGAGATCCTTGAATTTAACAAGCGTGCGCTGTGGAACTCATTAACATTTAATCCTGCAGCTAACAACAAACCAAACAAACGACATCCGAACTGCCGGTTAAAAACTGTTCCAAATTGTTCTATGGCATTTAGGTCGTTTTATGTTTATAATCGATTCTATTGGCCTGTCATAAACGAGATTCAAGCCTTTATCAGTCTCATTTTGCGATAGGAAAACAGCACTCACTCAGACTCATTTTGCATTGGAAGAGCTTGTTCGCTGGGTGTAAATGATGTGAACGGCGGCCATTGGTATTTCATTTTTGGCCATAATGGAAGTTCTTTGCAAAAATAACCTGAGCAAACAGTTTATGAATCACATTCACCAAATCATCTGGAATAAAAACCTGGGCGCATGGATTGTGGCATCAGAACTTGCCAAGCGGGGCAAAAAGCGTGGCTCAATACGGCGCAAAGCCTTAATTCTTCCCCTGTTATTGTACGCATCGGCGGGCTTCGCCTTACCTACAGGCAATGAACTGGTCGCAGGCTCCGTAGACGTGAGCCACGCCCTCAGCAGCAGCAAATGCAAATTAACCAAAGCAGCCAAAAGGCCATTGTCAACTGGCAAGGCTTTTCGATAGCCGGAACACGAAAGCGTCAACATTCAACAACCCAATGCCAACGCCGCACTGCTCAATCGCGTTGTCGGGCAAGATGCCAGTAGCATACAAGGCAAGCTCAACGCCAATGGTCAAGTTTATCTGATCAACCCCAATGGCGTTATTTTTAGCAAAACCGCGCAAGTCGATGTCGGCGGTTTGATTGCCAGCACCCATGCCATCAGCAATCAGGACTTTTTAAACGGCAAACTGCATTTCACTCAGGACAACGCGCAAGGCAGCGTGATTAACCACGGGCAAATTAAAACGCCCGAAGGCGGCGTAGTCGCTCTGATAGGTGAGCAAGTCGAAAATACCGGCACTATTAGCACACCCAAAGGCACGACTGTATTGGCGGCCGGTAAAACCGTTGATCTCGATATGCAAGGCGATGGCCTGGTGGAAGTCAAAATAACCGAAGCGGCTCTCAAGGCCCAGATTAAAAACAGCGGTGTTATTCAAGCCGATGGCGGACAAGTGGTCATGACCGCAAGAGCCGCAGGACAGCTGTTAAACACCGTGATTAACAATGAAGGTGTCATCGAAGCTCGCGGACTGGTCGAAAAAAACGGCAAAATTGTCTTGTCGGGCGGGGATAGTGGCGTGGTGCAAGTTAGCGGCACACTCGATGCCAGCGGGCAGGCAGCCAGTAACAACGTTTCACAGCACTGAAAGCAGCAACACGCAGGGCGGCAACATCACCGTCAGCGGCGCAGCAAATACACATTAATGACGGCGCAATACTGAACGCATCAGGCGATGCGGGCGGCGGTACTATCGTCATTGGCGATAAACAAACCACTAGCCAAACCACGCATCGAGCAGGCGCGAGCATTGCCGCACAAGCACGAGATCACGGCAAAGCAGGAACGATAGAAGTCCTTGCCAACATGGACAACGGCACTGTTAAAGTCGAAGGACAACTGAATGCGTCCGCACCCAAACACGGCGATGGCGGCTTTATCGAAACCTCCGCCGCTCATGTAAAAGTCGCCGACACGGCGAAAATTAGCACTAAGTCTGAGAATGGCAAAAGCGGGACATGGCTTATTGACCCGATTGATTTCACTATAGCCGCGGGCAGCGGCTTACAAACGATTTCCAGTATAGGAGCTAGCACGTTATCCACCAACTTGGGTAGTGGTAACATAACCATCGCCACCAACGCAACGACCTCTGGTAATGGCGATATTTTTGTCAACGGTGCAGTCACTTGGTCAGCTAACCTACTTACACTAACCGCTCACCGCAATATCAACATCAATGCCAATCTGAACGGCTCAGGCACGGCGCAACTGGCTCTTGCAATACGGACAAGCCAGTGCTGGCGGCGGTATTAACGACAACTACTTTATTAACAATGGGGCTAAAGTAACCTTACCCGCAGGTGCAAACTTCAGCACGCAAAAAGGCTCAACGGGTGCAGTGAAACCCTGGACCGTCATTACCAGCCTGGGTGCAGAAGGCAGCATCACGGCACTGATTTACAGGGCATGAATGGGGATTCATCTGGGAACTATGCGCTAGGTGCATGATATTCAAGCTGCTACAACCAGCCCTGGAACTTGGCGGGACACCGGACGTTTTCAGGTTTTGAGCCAGTAGATAATGGAGATGGTCCTTTTACTGGCAACTTTGATGGTTTGGGACATACCATCACTGGCTTGACGATTAACCGTCCGAATAGTGATGAAGTTGGGTTGTTTGGTTCTACTGATGACGGCACAATCAGTAACTTGGCTTAGTAGGCATCAATATCGTGGGCCACAGCAATGTCGGCGCGTTGGTGGGAGCCGCCTTGGGCACTACCAACATCAGAAACGTCTACGCTACAGGTAGTGTGACTGGTACTAGTGAATTTTTCTGGACTTTGCAGTAAAAATGTCGGCGGGCTTGCGGGAGACAACAATGGCACCATCAGCAACGCCTACGCTACGGTCAGTGTGACTGGTAATGCTACTAACCCTCTCGGCGGACTGGTGGAGATAACAGCGGCACCATCACCAACGCCTATGCTACAGGTAACGTGACTGGTAATATTCAAACTGCTCCCCCTAGTCCTAATAGTCCTAATAGTCCTAATGAGTGGCCCTTTCTCTGTCGGCGGACTGGTGGGAGATAACAGCGGCATCATCGACAACGCTACGCTACAGGTAATGTGACTGAGTGCTGATGTTGGCGGACTGGTGGGAGAAACAGTGGCACCATCGGCAACGCCTATGCGACGGGAGTGTGACGGGAATTAATCGCGTTGGAGGACTGGTGGGTCAAAACGGCGGCACCATAAGCAACGCCTACGCCACTGGCAGTGTCACGGGTGATACTATCAATGTCGGTGGCCTGGTGGGAAGCAATGATCTTACCATCGGCATCATCAGCAACTCCTTCTGGGATACAATTAGCACCGGTCAAGGACCAATGGGGTTGGTTCCGGAAACATCCCAGGCGCAACGGGCAAAACTTCAGTTGAAATGAAACAACTAACCACCTTCAATAGCGCGGACTGGAACATCAGCGATACAGGCGGCAGCGGTGCCGTTTGGCGTATTTATGAAGGTGATACTACACCCTTGTTACGCAGTTTTCTTGGCCCCCCTAACCGTCACCGCCAACCCCGACACAAAATTTACGATGGCATGGCTTATACAGGCGGTAACGGCGTTACCTTCACCGGCTTAGTCAACGATGGAGCAGCGACCTCCTTGGCATTTGAGCTACAGCGGCACCAGTCAGGGAGCGATTAATAAGGGTGCTTACATCATCACACCAACCGGGCTTTATTCTGACCAGCAAGGTTATGATATTTCCCTAGCGAATGGCGCGTTAACCATTGACCCGGCCACTTTGACCTACACTGCAGACCCTAGAAGTCGTGTCTATGGCGCCGCTAATCCAGCTTTCACTGGAACCGTGACGGGTTTTGTCAATGGAGAATCACAAGGGACTGTCACCTCAGGTACAGCAAGCTTTACCAG
>CAWBLO010000017.1:0-37212 GCA_963789475.1 uncultured Gammaproteobacteria bacterium
GGGTCGCGAGTAGCCTGTGATCTTCTCGAAATCTTGCAAGCACGAACGACAGGTATCTGGATATTCAACACGAAATTCTGTCAGAGGTTGACATGGACAACCTTGGCAGGCGGAAAACCGTTGAACCAGGTGGATGTCGCTCCGCTATAGGCACCGATGTTTCTGCTGAAGAGAAGATCGTCCCTCTCCAGGTTGGAGGGGAGTTCTTCGGTCATTGAAATAACATCCAATCCGTCACAGGTAGGACCGAACACGGTGCAGATCTGGGTTGGACCTTCTTTGAAAGCGTCAAGGTGATATTGACAGTGGTCGAAAATGATGCCGGAAAAGGTGTGATAGACTCCGTCATCAATGTAATAGCAGAGTTTCCCGTGCCGTACCGCTTTGCCAATGATCTTCGACACCGCTGTGCCTGCGGTTCCAACGATGAATCTCCCCGGTTCGGCAATAATTTTTACTTCGGGTGGAAAGAGCCTGTCTAACTCAGCATTGATCCTCTTTGCCAATTCACTGAAAGGCTTTACTGAGGCATCGTAGGGGGCTGGAAATCCACCGCCGATATCCAGTAAATTCATCTTGCCGTAACCGCGCTCCTTAGCCTGTCGGAATATCAGCGCCGCAAGATCAATGGCTTGCACATAGTTCTCGAAATTGGTGGTTTGGCTTCCGACGTGGAAGCTTAGCCCCTCGACGGTAAGCCCTTCCTTTTCGGCCGCCAAAATCATGTCGACTGCTTCTTCAGGTTCTGCTCCAAATTTTGAAGAGAGCTCTACCATTGCGCCAGCATTGGATACCCGGAGGCGGAGTACAAGCCCGGAGTTAGGGGCGAACTCTTTGATCTTGAGGATTTCATCACGATTGTCGAAGGTGACCAGCGGCTTGTACTTGTCAAGCTCCATCAGCGTATCGTTTGCCTTAATCGGATTCGCATAAATGACATTTTCCCAGATCCACTCATGTTGCTCTTTCTCCGGCATAGCCTTTATGTTTTCGTAGACCGTTCTGAATTCTGCAATTGACGATATATCAAAACTGGCTCCAGCATCGAACAGCGTCTTGACTATGGCAGGATCCGGATTCGCCTTAACCGCGTAGTAGGCTTGGACACGGGGGAGATGTTTTTTGAAAGTCGCAAAATTGCTCCGCAGTTCGTCGTGATCTATCACGAACAACGGCGTTCCGTGGGTTTCGGCAAGCTGCTGCAAAACTTTGGTAGTGATCATGGAGGTTTCCTTAAGTTTATTTGATTTTAGTGCCAGGTGCTCAGGATAAGAAGCAAAACAGTGGCCCGGATGAAGCTAATCGGCTGTAGGCCTGACACTGTTTCATGGAAAACCGGAAGAACTGGTTATACGGGGATTGTGGTACTAATCTTTGGCCGCTAACAGCGATTTAAACGCAGAGTGGTTTTCTTCGTGCTTGAAGGTTGCAAATTTTGCTGAGAAGTCTTTGCGAGCGCCGTTTCTGAGAGTATCCAGATTCTGGATTAATACGCCCATGGCTAAAAGCGTATTGGCATGTATGTGGTTGTTGAGCATTTCTTCGCTGAATAGCTTGAGGGTATTTTCCTGTACGGCATAGTCCTGAAAGCACCCTAAAACTTCCTGTAGTCCTTTCAGGTTTTTAATAAAGTGTTTTATTTGAGCTTCGGGATAAAGGCTTTGGAAAAATTCCATCAGATAGCGCAATTTTTTACAGGATTTTCTTAAATCATGAAGTGCTTCAGAGGGCGACTCTCCGGTAATTGCGTTGCCTTCTCGCAATACCCGCTTATAATTTTTCCATAGTCTTCGATCTGCCAGTTGTTTAATAGTCAGTTTTGCATTGGGCTCAACCGGTTTGAGCGGAGCTTGTGCTTTAAGGTACTGCTCCCATTCGTAGAGGGTTGATAAGTATTTGGCGGAGCGCAGTTTTTTTGCCAGTTCTTTCTGCGCTTTTTGCTGTTTGGCAAGAAGAAACGCATAGAGCGGGTTGAGGTCATCGCGGATCGACGCCGGTAGACTGCTTTTGTAGTGTGCAAAATTTAACAGATAAACATCCAGATCACGGGTAGAGCTTGTGATTTGTCCCAGCCAGGAAAAAAATTCAGCATAGTTGGCGCTAATTTTATCCGGCAATACGCCTTTAAGTTGATTAAGTCCCGCGCGGGTTCTTCGAACCGCGACTCTGAAGTCATGCAAAAATTCGCTATCGGTATCAGCAATCGTGCCTTGCTCATTATCTTTAATGGCTTTTAGCAGGTGGCTGAAGATATACTTGGCAGCAATATCAGCACGCATATCAGGATCCAGGTTGACATTCAACTTGGAAGAATAGTCGTTAGGTTTACGACCCTGAAGTTTTAAGGCGCTCAGCAGCAAGGGTTTATGGGCGGGTGTTAAGCCCAGATTTTTGGTGAGTAGTCTCAATAACATGTTCTGTGGCTTTGTCGTAGCCTTTGATGGTTTGCAACGTGACGCGGTTATTTAACAGATCGTGTTCTTCTAAGCTTAAGCGAAGTACCGTTTTTTCATCGTTATTGATTATATTTAGATTATAAATTTCATAATCCAGTGTGCATATGGGTAATAAGGCACGCATTTCTAATAGGGGTGAAAGGGCGCTGCGTATTTCCTCTGATTGGAATTGATGGCTAAATGCGGGAACTTCCTTGATTTCTGTGCTGGCGATAATCAGGTCATTTTCGATGTTTCTTAATACTAAAGTCGATGTAGTTTTTGAGCGGTTAAATTCGCAAGTGATACCGTTTGTATAAAGCCGCCAGTCAAAGCTGTCATAATAAGTCTTCAGGGAATACTGTCTGGAAACCAGCTGTGTGAATGCTTTATTGCCCAGTTTGGTAATAAATTTTTCAGCGGTTAGACTAGCGGGAAAATCAAATTGTAAGGACATATTAAACAGGGTATGGTAGGTTTTGTGGTGATCGGTGAAACTCTTTAATGATAGTCATGTAATATTAAGATTTAATGACAATGTAACAATCAATCGCTATCGTAACTGATTTTCAGACATTATCGTATAAAAAACACACAGAGGTTATAATAAAATGAGTAGAGAATTATGGTTGCTTAGGCATGGAAAATCTGACCGCAATCTCGCTATGGATGATTTTGACAGGCCGTTAAAAAAACGGGGCAAACGCGCTGCTGAGCGCATTGGCGATTGGCTGCAAGCACAGCGACTGATACCCGATTGGATAGTGAGTTCACCTGCAAAAAGAGCAATTTCGACGGCGAAAATAGTCCATAAAGCCATTGCTGTGGAGGGATTGGTTATTACGCAGGATAAACGTTTGTATCAAGAGGGGTTTGAGCGCTTGAAAACGGTATTGGCTGAATGTCCTTTAGAAGCCAGGCGGGTTTTGCTGGTGGGGCATAATCCGGAACTGGAAGACTTGCTTATTAATCTGGTAGGCGCTGACAACTTGCCTGATACTGATAAATTGTTACCTACAGCGGCTCTGGCCCGGTTGATAATGCCCGATGACTGGACTCATCTGGATGCGGGCTGTGCCAGGCTGTTGTCCATTACCAACCCCAAGTCTTTGCCTGAAGAGGGTGTTGAGTGAGATGTGTAGTCTCTGCATTGAGCGCAGGGACATAGACAAGATTATGACATTGTCATAATCTTGTCATATAAAATTAATATTCTTGTTATGTTATATGCACATAATAGTTCCACAATAAATTAACTTGAGATTTGATAATGAAATTATCTTTTAAGACAAAATCGCTAATCGCTGCGATGGGTTTTGCTTCTGCGGCATTGGTCAGCGGTACTGCGGGTGCGGTACAAACAGTTGATGCAGGCATTCCTGACTATCAAAAAGCCAGCGGTATTGCCGGCAACTTGTCCAGTGTGGGTTCTGACACACTGGCAAATCTGATGACGCTCTGGGCTGAAGAATTTAACCGCGAATATCCTAATGTTAATATCCAGATTCAGGCAGCGGGTTCTTCTACTGCACCGCCTGCGTTAACAGAAGGCACATCCAATCTTGGGCCTATGAGCCGCGAGATGAAGGATGACGAACTGGAAGCTTTCGAAGATAAATACGGTTACAAGCCTACTGCTGTTCCTGTTGCTATTGACGCGCTGGCTGTGATGGTCAATAAAGACAACCCCATTAAAGGTCTGACTATTCCGCAGGTTGATGCTATTTTTTCTTCTACCCGTAAATGCGGTTACGAAACTGATATTGAAACATGGGGTGATGCAGGTGTTGCCGCGTGGGGTGCAAAAAGCATTCAGTTATACGGACGTAACTCGGTTTCCGGTACTTACGGCTACTTTAAAGAACATGCTTTATGTAAAGGCGATTTCAAAAGTAACGTAAACGAGCAACCCGGTTCGGCCTCTGTGGTGCAATCGGTAACCTCATCAAAGAATGGCATTGGTTATTCAGGCATGGGTTATACCACGTCAGGTATTAGAATGGTGCCTTTGGCAAAGAAAGCGGGCGAGCCTTTTGTTGAAGCAACACCTGAAAATGCCATTAAAGGCGCTTACCCGTTAACACGTTATTTGTATGTTTATGTGAATAAAAAGCCAAATCAACCGTTAGCGCCTTTAGAAAACGAATTTATGAAAATGGTGTTATCCAAAACGGGTCAGCAAGTTGTCATAAAAGATGGTTATATTCCATTACCTGCAAAAGTAGTTGAAAAAGTGCTGACTACGCTTAAATAAGGTTTATATTAGGAATAGATGTAAAAAATGGCTTTAACTGTTGTGCAGGGTTGCATAGACAAGGATGTTAGTCTGGATTAACTGGTTATTTCCCTCTCGTAATTGCAAGGGTTAATGCGGACAAAACTGCGGCTGAGATTTGATTATCGAATTTCAGCCGTTTTTTTTGATTGTTTTGCTAAATCATTGTCACATTTCATTTCTAAAATCTCCCCATGTCTGAAATAAACATACCAACAGAATATTCCTCAGCCTTAAAACAATCAGCCGGCGGAGCTCACGAGCGCTGGCGGCTGATTAAAGATGCGATGGCACGTTATGGCGTAATAGCGGGCGGTCTCGGTGTGATCGTAGCGGTCGTAATGATTTTCTTTTATTTGCTGTACGTGGTTTTTCCTTTATTTCTTTCGGCAACAGCTGAATCGGTTAGTCAATATGATGTGCCGGAATCGGCTTTGGGTAAAACAGTGTTGATGGAGATAGAAGAGCAAAATGAAGTGGCTGTCCGGTTTACAGACACCGGGCAAGTGATATTTTTTCAAGTGGCGACCGGTAAACCTGTTTTAACTGAAGCCGTCAAAATACCTGAAGGCGCTCAAATTGTGAGCTTTGCTCAGGGCAGCCCTAACAACGAAGGCGCGGTCATTTACGGCTTGTCCGATGGCAAAGCCGTTATCGTGAAGCATCAATACAAAATAACCTATCCCGATAATGTTCGCCTGATCACGCCTTCCTTAACTTATCCCATGGGCGAAGCGCCGCTGGTGATCGATGAGTCAGGCGCGGCTTTGGAAAAAATTGCCGTTAAAATCGGCGATGACGCCAGCACGATAGTTGCAAAATCCGCTGGTAAAATTCGCTTAAGCCATTTTGAAAAAGAAAAATCCTTGTTCGCTGATGAAGCGACGGTAACCCGGACGGATTCGGTTTTAGACTATGCCGCTGCGGACGTTACCGATATTTTAATTGATAAGGAAGAACATAATCTTTATTTGTTAAGCAGTAACGGGCATTTAGGTTTGTTTGATATTAGGGATAAAAGCGCGCCTGTCCTTATCCAGGAGCAAAATGTTGTTGAGGCGGGACAAAAGATTACCAGTGTCGCATTTTTAAATGGCGATCTTTCCTTGATGATTGGCGATTCCAGCGGTTTGGTATCCCAGTGGAGCAAGGTCAGGGACAAGTTAAACCGGTTTTCCATGCAGAAAATCAGGGTCTTTAAAGTTTCGGATAAAGCGGTCGTCTCGATCAATCCGGAACAACGGCGTAAAGGCTTCCTGACGGTCGATGCCGATGGCACGCTGGGTATTTATCATTCGACTTCTGAACGGGAAATGATTAAAGAGCGTGTTGCTGATTCACGCCCTGTCGCAGCGGCCATATCACCCAGAGCCAATACGCTGTTGATGCAGTCCGAGGATGGCAAAATAAGCGACTGGAAAGTGGATAATGAGCATCCCGAGGTGTCTTTAAGATCGCTTTGGCAGGAAGTGTGGTACGAAAGTTATCCCAAGCCCGATTATATCTGGCAGTCGTCTTCGGCAAATAGCGACTTTGAGCCCAAATACAGTTTAACACCGTTGGTTTTCGGTACGCTGAAGGCGGCCTTTTATGCCATGTTGGTGGCTATGCCTTTGGCCCTGATGGGCGCGATTTATACCGCGTATTTTATGACCTCAACAATGCGGCAATATGTTAAGCCGTCTATTGAACTCATGGGGGCGTTGCCTACGGTTATTTTGGGGTTCCTGGCCGGATTATGGCTGGCGCCGATTATTGAAGAGTATTTGGCAGGGCTATTTGCATTGTTCATGTTGGTTCCGGTAGGTGTTATGTTGTTTGCCTATGCCTGGCAGTATTTACCGGAAACTATCAAGCAACAAATACCCGAAGGCTGGGAAGCCGCTATCTTGATCCCGGTGATTTTACTGGGCAGCTGGTTTGCTATTTCCGTGAGTGTGCCGTTGGAAGCCTTTTTATTTCATGGCACGTTACGCGATTGGTTTAAGACCGAATTGGGCATCGGCTATGATCAACGCAATGCGCTGGTAGTGGGTATAGCGATGGGCTTTGCGGTTATTCCGACGATTTTTTCAATTGCCGAAGATGCTATTTTCAGCGTACCCAAGCATTTAACGGTGGGTTCTCTGGCATTAGGCGCAACACCCTGGCAAACCATGATCAAGGTGGTGTTATTAACCGCCAGTCCGGGGATTTTTTCTGCGGTGATGATTGGTTTGGGCCGCGCAGTGGGCGAAACCATGATTGTGTTAATGGCGACAGGGAATACGCCGGTGATGGATTTTAGCGTTTTTCAGGGCTTGCGTACCTTGGCTGCCAATATTGCCGTGGAAATGCCTGAATCCGAAGTGGATAGTACGCACTACCGGGTCTTGTTTCTGGCGGCGCTGGTGTTGTTCATGTTTACTTTTGTTTTTAATACGCTGGCTGAAATTGTTCGTCAGCGCTTACGCGAAAAATATAGCTCATTATGATGAGGCCTATTATGATTAAAGCATGGTTTAAAAGTGGAGCCCCCTGGATATGGCTCAATGCGGCGGCAGTCAGTACCTGCCTGATTATGATCGTGGGGGTGCTGGGCTTGGTTACTGTGCGTGGGGTAGGGCATTTCTGGCCGCATCAAGTGACCCGGTTCAGTTATCAGGAAGAAGGTAAAGAGCCCCAGATCATTATTGGCGAGAAAGTTGATTCCAGCGTAACGCCGGCCGCAATGGCTAAATCGACCGGCTTTAAAATGGCCGATAATGAAGACACCCTGGTGCAGTATTTAATTAAAACCGGTAACCGTGATGTGACGGGGTCTGACTTTCGCTGGATACAGGAACGCAATGTCAAGGAGCAGAGCGATCCGGCCGATATGATGGTCGTGGAGCGCCGGGAGTGGGGTAATTTTTATGGCCAGTTGCTTGAAGTTAAAGAAAGCGGCAAGACTATCGCCACAGGGGAGCAGGCTTGGCCTGTCCTTCAGACAAAGATAGAAGAGGCTTTAGCGGTTTTTAAGGAAATAGCGCATTTGGAAAAAAAGGAAATTGGTGCGATAAACTATGCTTTGGAACGCTTAAGGCTTAAACAAAGAAAACTGGAATTGGAAAATCGCCTGGATGATGCCGCAAAACAACAGATTGCCGCGGAAAAAGCCGGTTATGAAGCTGAATACAAGCAATATCAAGCTCAGTTAGCCGAGCTGTATCAGAAAATAAGGCGCGATAGCCTGGTTGCCAAGACCGAAAGCGGCAGTACGCTGGAAATTCCCTTGTCCAAGGTGGTTAGAGCCTTTCAGCCTAATGCCATGAGTTTGTTTGATAAAATCGTTCACTATGGGACTAAGGTGGTTGAATTTTTAGCCGATGATCCGCGTGAAGCCAATACCGAAGGCGGTATTTTTCCGGCTATATTCGGTACCGTGATGATGGTTATGATTGATGTCGGTTATTGTTACGCCCTTTGGTGTGATTGCGGCCGTGTATTTGCGTGAGTACGCCAAACAAGGTTTTACGACACGGCTGATCAGGATTGCCGTTAACAATCTTGCGGGTGTCCCCTCGGTTGTTTATGGGGTATTCGGATTAGGTTTTTTTGTTTACATTTTGGGCGGCAACATCGACCAATTGTTTTTTCCTGAATCAGCTCCTGCGCCGGTTTTCGGTACGCCGGGATTGTTGTGGGCTTCAATTACCCTGGCATTGTTAACCTTGCCCGTTGTTATCGTGTCAACGGAAGAAGGTTTGGCGCGTATCCCCAGTTCTATACGCGAAGGCAGTCTGGCGTTAGGGGCTACCAAACTTGAGACCTTATGGCTTACCGTATTACCGATGGCAAGCCCCGCGATGATGACCGGCTTGATTCTGGCGGTAGCAAGGGCAGCGGGAGAAGTGGCGCCGTTAATGCTGGTGGGCGTGGTCAAGCTGGCGCCAACATTACCCTTGGATGGCAATTTCCCGTTTTTGCATTTAGACAGAAAGTTTATGCACTTGGGGTTTCATATTTATGATGTCGGTTTTCAAAGCCCCAATGTTGAGGCAGCGAGACCCTTGGTTTATGCGACAGCATTATTACTGGTTTTGGTCATTGTAGGGCTTAATCTGGCTGCAATTGTCATCAGAAATAATCTCAGAGAAAAATATCGGGCACTGGAAGGTTAAATAAATGACAGCACAACAAGTACGTACACACTCAATTGATATGAGTTCTGTTTTGCGCGGGAAGGAAGAGTCGCAACACCCTAATGAAACCTGTATCAAGGTGGAAAATTTAAACCTGTTTTACGGCGAAAAGCAGGCATTACATGGCATCAACATGGAAATGCCCAAGAAAAAAGTGACCGCCTATATCGGCCCCAGTGGTTGCGGTAAATCAACGTTGTTGCGTTGTATTAACCGGATGAATGATCTCGTGGATAGCGCAAGAATTGACGGTAAAATTTTACTGGATGGTGAAAATATCTATGATAAAGCGGTTAATGTAGCGGCTTTGCGCAGACGCGTAGGCATGGTATTTCAAAAACCGAATCCTTTCCCCAAATCTATTTTTGAAAATGTCGCTTATGGCCTTCGAATTCAGGGTGTTAATGATAAGCGGATATTGGAAGAAACCGTCGAAAACGCCTTGCGCGGCGCGGCGCTCTGGGATGAAATGAAGGACCGCTTGAATGACAATGCCTTGGGCATTTCCGGCGGACAACAACAAAGACTGGTCATTGCCAGAGCGATTGCGATAGAACCTGAAGTGTTGTTGCTGGATGAACCTGCATCGGCTTTGGATCCTATTTCAACGTTAAAAATTGAAGAATTGATCAATGAGCTCAAGGAAAAATATACTATAGTTATTGTTACGCACAATATGCAGCAGGCCGCACGTGTTTCCGATTACACCGCGTTTATGTATATGGGCGAATTGATTGAAATAGGTACAACCAGCGAGTTATTTACCAATCCCGTAAAAAAACAAACAGAAGATTATATTACCGGCCGGTACGGATAATCAGGAGCAGACAATGGACAACAGTAAAATAGGGCATCATATATCCGAGCAGTTTAATAAAGAGCTGGAAGATATACGCAATAAAGTTTTAATCATGGGTGGTTTGGTTGAGCAGCAAATAGAACTGGCAGTGGAGGCTTACACGACAGGTAATATGGAACTGGCTGAGCAGGTTATCAAGCAGGATAATCAGGTCGACGCACTGGAAATGGCTATCGATCTGGAATGTACCCAGATTATGGCGCTTGAGGCAACCTACGGCATTTGATTTAAGGCTGTTGATTACGGTGATTAAAATCATTCATGAGATTGAACGAGTCGGCGACAAGGCTGAGCGCATCGCTGAAATGGCCATACAGCTGGCGGGCGTCGAAAGCAAATTCCCTCATCATGAATTGGAGCATATGGCTGAACTGGTTAAAGGCATGCTGCATGATGCGCTGGACTGCCTTTGCCAGAATGTCCATAGAGGACGTGCCGGCAATTACCGCACTGGATGATAATGTTGATCGTGAATATGACAATATTCTCAGGCAGTTGATTACCCGGATGATGGAAGACCCGAGAAATATTACCCGGACTTTGGATGTGCTCTGGACAGTCCGCGCATTGGAAAGAATTGGCGATCATGCCTGTTATATCTGCGAACATCTGGTTTATATGATTAAAGGCGAAGATGTACGCCATTTAAGCCATGAAGAATTGGAAAAGAAAGTCAACGTTGCCAGGTAATGCTTAATCTTTATTTGGGGTGTTGTGTTTAGTAACATTAAAACCGTCCAAACCGCAACAACATCCCGGGCAACAGCAACAAATTCAATAATGTTGAAGAAGTCAGTCCACCGATAATAATCGTCGCCATAGGCCCCATAATTTCACGCCCTGGATTATCGCTGTTAAAAGCGATAGGAAACATCGCTAAAGCGGTGACCAGGGCAGTCATTAAAATGGACGGCAAACGTTCCTGAGCACCTTGTATGGCGGTTTCCAAATTCCAGCTTTTGCCTTCAACTTCGACTAAATACCGATAGTGCGACAACAGCATAATACTGTTACGCACAGTAATGCCGAATAAAGTCACAAAACCTACGATAGAACCCACCGATAAGGTGGCTCCGGTTAAAACCACAGCGGCAATGCCGCCAATTAAGGCAAAAGGCAGGTTGGCCAGTGCCAGAAAAGCGTTACGGACACTGCCAATGGCGATATAAATAAAGATCAACACGCCCGTTCCAGCCAACAACGAATGCAGAATCAATTCATTCCGAGCCTGAGCCTGTTCAACCGCTGCGCCTGTAAATTCGGGATAACTATCCGCCGAAACAGGAATTTCTTTGAGTACGCGGGTTTTAAGTTCCTGCATAAAAGCATCCAGATCTCTATCAATCACATTGCAGGTGACCGCTTGCCGTCTTTGTGAACCTTGATGCAATATGTTATAGCGGCTTGCCGTGTGCCGAATGTCCGCGACCTGTTCCAGCCTGATTAAAGTGCCATCCTGTGTTCTGATAGGTAGTTGTGCAATCGATTCAGGTTGTTGCCTTAGCTCCGGAGCTAAAGCTACCGCAATATTATAAATTTTGTTGCCCTGAAATTGTTTCCCTACTATTCGGGTTTCGTAGGCGGCTTGCAAGGTATTAACGATCTGTGCGGGCATGATGCCCCAAAAGCCAAGCTGGTCGAGATTCAGATGAACTTGCAATAACGGTGTACCCGGTGGAGACCTTAATTGCACATCGGTAGCGCCTGGAATGTCCCGCATAATCCGGGCGAGCGTTTGTGCTTTGGCATCAAGCACATTCAAGTCATTACCATAAAGATTAACGACCACCGGCGCGGTGTAGCCGGAAATGGTTTCATCGACCCGTTCTGTTAAAAAGGTGTTCGCTTCAAAGACAATGCCGGGGAAGTGGGTCAAAACATCACGCAACTGGTTCAGTATTTGCTGTTGTTCCTCGCCCGAAAGTGGCTCAAGGCGAACTTCATACTCACTGTAATGACTGCCGTAAGTGTCAGCACCCCGTTCGGCGCGTCCTGCCCATTGCGATACCGATTGTATGCCTGGAATGGTCATAAACTGTTCGGTCAGTTTGCTGCCGATTCTTAAGGATTCCTGCAAAGACGTGCCGGGAATGCTGGTGGTGTGAACGATATAATGACCTTCACGCAATTCAGGCAAAAATTTGCTGTCGAGACTGGAAAAAGCAAATAATCCACACAGGCACACAAGAATGCTAGCGACTATGAGCACGTTAAAATGCCTGAAAACAAAACTTAACAAGTTTTTATACAGTGGTTTGATGCGTTTGATGAGCGGTGGGTCATTAATATCGCTGCGCGTGCTGCTCAGCAAGGCAAAACACAACGCCGGCGTTAAAGTAAGAGCCACCAGTAACGACATTAAAATGGCCAGAATATACGAGTAACCCAGCGGCGCAAACAAGCGTCCAGCTACGCCGTTTAAGGTTAACAGGGGCACGAACACCAGTGCGACAATAAAACTGGCGTAGACCACCGAGCTGCGCACTTCTAACGAGGCCGTATAAACAACATTTGATACGGGTAATGGTTTATCTGAGAGACGGTTTTCACGCAAACGCCGGAAAATGTTTTCGGTATCAATAATGGCATCATCAACCACTTCCCCTAAAGCAATAGCCAAGCCGCCCAGCACCATAATATTAAGATTAACTCCCGTTTCCAGCAAGACAATCACAGCGCCGATTAAGGACACAGGAATAGCCAAAGCAGAAATAAAAGCCGTGCGGAAGTTAAACAAAAACAGGTACAAAATGATCAGCACAAACAAGCCGCCAATCAGTAAATGCCCTGATAAATTGGCAATCGATCGTTCAATATAGTCGGCAGGACGGAATAAGTGTTCGTAAAAAGTAATGGCCTCATTTTTGAAAACCGGTTCGAATTCCTTCAAGATCTGTTCAACCTGTCTGGACACGGTCAAGGTATTGGCGCCGTATTGCCCGATAACCATCATGACAATGCCCTGTTTGCCGCCAATTTGCGCCGCACCGATGGGCGGTTCAGGGGCATAACGGATAGTCGTAACTTCGCCGAGGGTGATGTTGTGCCCCTGGTCACGCTTAACTATAATTTTTGCAAATTGTTCCGGCGTAACCGGCTGTCCAGTAACTTCCAGTGTAAAGCGCTGGTTAAGGTTTTCTATAAATCCGCCGCCCTGGATGGTTCCGGCTTGCGAAGTTGCCTCAATAATGTCATCCAGCGCAAGATTAAAACGATGCAACTGAACTGGATCAACCTGAATTTGCAGTTGCGCAATTTCTCCGCCGAACACATTAACATCGGCAACACCGGGAACAGCCAATAAGTGTGGAACGATAGTCCAGTCAACCAGACTCCGCAGAGCCATTAGATCTTTCGAATCTGAACTTAATCCGATAGTTAATACTGTTGCGGAAGATGAAGATAAGGGAATCGCAACCGGCGTAATACCGAGCGGCAGTTGTGCCGGTAAACTCGCCAGACGTTCGCTAATCAGTTGGCGATTGCGATAAACATCACTGTTTTCTACAAACGTCGCAGTAATAATCGATAAACCCTGAATGGATTCGGAACGCACCGACTCCAGTCCTACCAAGCCACTGATAGACGTTTCAATCTGCCGGGTTACCAGGACTTCAACCTGCTCGGCAGACAGTCCGGGTGCTTCGCTTTGAATAATAACCCGTTTGGGGGCAAATTCAGGAAAAATATCCAGGCCCGCCGTGGTAAAGCGATAACTGCCGTAGAGCAGGATCAATACGGCGAGTGCAATAACAATGCCGTAAAAACGGATGGAGAAGCGGACGAGGGTGCTTAGCATTATTTTGTTGGGAGTTTGACCATTGTTTTAGCAAGGGTATTTACAGTAGCTGAATAATAATATCGGGCAACCAAAGTGTCAGGTTTATTAACAGCTTTACCCCGGCAAAAAAATTTATTCTACAGGATAATATCTTAAAAACTTATTTAAAACAGATTGTTATATTATTTTAGCCAGACTTGTGGTGATGTTTGACTAAACGCTTTTCTCTTATTGGCTGTAAAGAAAATAGGTAAAAATTCTACTGGCAGGGAAAAAGTGTCAGGCTTTTTTACGTTGTATGTGATTTTTTTGAATGTCATCATACCTGAGTATTATATAACCTATTGAACATTAAGAAATAAAAATATATGGCATGAGCCGTGCTTATTGTTTTAAGTAGATGGCTATATTGGCTACGGGCGAAAAATAAAGATTCGTAAGTTCGTCTATAATTAATTATAGCTTTGGCGCATATATTCAAGACTGACTTAACCCTAAGTAATTTAACGGTTGTTAAGGTTTAATTAAAAGTCTGTTCTTAATAACAATTCACAATGGATAAATAAAAATGAAAACCAAAATAAAACTAAAACATTCACGCATAATTGTTGCATCGGTGCTTGCTTTTGCTTTCAGTTCAATAGCAAATGCAACCGTTATTTTTTCAGATAACTTTAATAGAAGTAACAACAATACAGATATCATACAATTGGTGATAATTGGACGGAAATTGAAAAAGATGATAAAGATGTTAAAATTTTTAATCAGTTGATTAAGGTTACGTGATGAAAGAAATCAGGTGGCCCTGATGCGGCCGCTACACACGAAATAAACACATCAGGTTATGACACGCTGGAGCTTGAATTTTCATTGGGCAGCACTATATGATTCTGAAGATAGCGATATATTGCATGTATCTTGGTCTTACGAGACCCGATTTTACCGATTATCAAGCAGCTCTTTATTCGACTGGTTTAGGTGATAACGGTTAGTCTTTATTAGGAATATCACGCACTCACTAATTGAAAGATTTGAATAATTAATCCGATGTCTATCTGCGTTTTTGGACAGATGTTACTGTAATGATGATAGAAAAGAAGGCGCCTACATCGACAATGTTCGTATTAACTGGTTCGCTGATTCCATCCCCCACTTTTACCCCTTACTCAATCTATTCAAGCTGTTCCAGAACCAACAGCGGTTTGGATGATGGGCTTAGGTTTGATGGGATTAGTTGGTTACAAACGCAGATTAGACAAACAACTACACACTGCTTGATCTCAGAATAAACGGCTAATAAAAAGGGCGCTTTAGGCGCCCTTTTTTATGCTCTGAATAGGTTTGTTTAACTTTACTACTTTTTAACAAAATAATAATAGCCGCCGTATTTTCCTTTCAGGGTCATATTTTTGTCGTCTAAATCCACTACGGTAAACAGGTCAAATCGGCTGCTACCTATAATCGCAACTTTTAATTTACCATCTTCTACTTCGTAAACTACAGGTGGTTGGTCATAATAGGTTCCTTCGCGAGGAATATGCAAGATTGTCACTTTGCCATCTTTAAATACCCAGGTATCTTCCCGATCGATAGACTGTTTATCAGTTAAAGAATTTTTGGTGGTTTGCAGCTTCCAGGTGCCTTGTACTTCTTCTTTGGATTGCAATGTAACATCGGCAAAAACCGCGCTTCCAAAGACTGACAAACCCAATATTACTGCCGCTAGCGTTATTTTTTTCATTATCATTTTCCTATATTAAAATTAAATAATAGACTAAGTATTCTACTCACACGCTGGGGAGAACTAAAGCATTATTAATTTATACCTTCTTAAATTTAACAACCTTGTTTAAAGGGCTCAGATTAATTTCATCAATTACAATCTGCGCCCTTGAATTCAGTACGTAGGCAACGGCTTCAGCCACATCTTCCGGTAAAATAACGTTGCTTTCATGCTCGCCCGGCTCAAAGGTCAAATTTTCAAAAAATGCTGTTTTCACCATGCCGGGATTAATCAAACAAACCCGCACATGGCTGTTACCGCACTCTTCGCGTAATGCCTGGGTAAATCCGCGTAAAGCAAACTTGCCGGCACAATAAACCGCACCTTTGCGACTGCCTTTCAACGCTGCCTCGGAACCGATAAAGATTAAATCACTGCTTGCTTTGCGTTTTAAAGCCGGCAGCAACGCCTTGGTCAAAAAAACCTGACTGGTGAAATTGATTGTCATCAAGGCTTCGATTTGTGAATAGGAAAACTCTTCCACTGAACCGAACTGGCCCATCCCTGCCGAAAAGACCACAGCATCAATTTCAGGGAACATTTGCTGCAATTGACGAATTTTTTGCGGCAATTCATTTAGCTGGCTTAAATCCAGTTGCACAAAACTGAAGTTATCCATTTGCCGGATAAACTTCCGGCAATCGCGTGACACGCCAATAACAGTGTGTCCCTGTTGCAATAAGTTTTGGGCGACAGCGCGGCCTATCCCTGAACTGGCTCCTGTCACCAGAACAGTGCGTTTTATAGATTGCATGGGAAAAATTTAGCCGCAGGAATATAGCGTAATAATTGTTCAGTGCAGTAGTGCATCATTTCCTGCTCCAGCTCCTGTTTATAAGAAATCATTCCATGCTGATTATCTAATGGGCTGGCAAACAATTTTTCATCCGGATAAAGTTTTTGCACTTTTTTAAAGAATTTCTCCGGCAATCTGAATGCCCCAAGGCTGACTGAATGCAATTGATCCCCATTAATTATCGAAAATACCTGCTCAAATAATTGCTGGTATTGCTGCTGGTAACCGGTCTGGTATATCATCGGATCAAAACGCAGACCTATCTGCCAGCCTTGTTCCTGTAATTTACACAGGGCATCAAGACGACGCTGCACTGAAGGCGCTTTAGCCTCAACTTTAGTGGCTATTTCATCAGGATTCAAACTGAAAGCGACAATACACCGGGAAAAGGGTTCACGATTTAGCAGGCTTCTAACCTGGGTACTTTTAGTTCTTAATTCTAGCCAGGCATTGGGGATTTTCTCAAAAAACGGTAAAAATTGCCCGGCGAATCCGGTTACCGGCTCCAAAGCCAAACTGTCGCAATCATAGCCGGAGAAAAAATGAACAGCTTCAGCCGGTGTATCTGCACACAGTTGTCTGATTTCATCCTGAAAGTGTTCATAATTGACAAACAGTACATAATTGGCTGATTGATACATGCCTTGTAAAAAACAGTACCGGCAATCGTACAAACAATTGAGCATGTGCGAAAAATAATAATTTCTTTTTGCTCCAATGCCATAACCTGAGGGCACAGGCATGGCAAAATGTTTATATTTTTCCGCCAGTATCAAGGCCGGTTTTTGTTTTTGCAGACGAAAGTTTTGTGCTTTAGGATTGAAAACTTCGCCATAGCGGCCACAGGTAATTTTTCTGGCTTGCGGAAAACGCGTAACAATCTCGATAACACGCGGGTGCTGCAAGATAGCTTCTTCTATATAAATCGTTTCAATCATAGGTAAATAGTTATCAAAAAGATTACCGTAGCTGGGCATTTTATAGGAAAAGTCTTGTGATTGTTTGCACTGCCCTCATATAGGGTAAAATACTTTTAACATCACCAACACATGAAAAAAATGAATATACAAAAAATTGGTTTTATCGGCGGCGGCAATATGGCGTCAAGCCTGATTAGCGGATTGATTGCCAGCGGTCATTCTCCGCAGCATCTTTGGGTATCTGATATCAATCCTGATGCGCTGAAAGCACTGGCGGAAAATCTTAATGTTAATACTTCGACGAGCAATGATACCGTCATCAATGAAGTTGATGTCATTGTATTAGCCGTTAAGCCACAAATATTAAGTAACGTAGCAAAAAGTGCTGCCGCCTTAATCCAGCAAAAGAAATCGCTGGTCGTTTCTATAGCCGCAGGCATTAGCCAACAAAGCCTGAGCCAGTGGTTAGGCGCAGATACCGCCATTGTTCGCTGCATGCCAAACACTCCCGCGCTGGTACTGACAGGCGCTACGGCACTACACGCCAATGCAAGGGTAACAGTTGAACAACGTAATCTGGCGGAAAATATTATGCGTTCCGTTGGCATTGCACTTTGGGTTAAAGATGAAAGCGAGTTAGACGCCGTAACCGCCGTTTCCGGCAGTGGCCCTGCCTATTATTTTCTACTCATGGAAGCGATGGAAAAAGCTGCTTTAGAATTGGGTTTAAGCGAAGCGACTGCCCGTTTATTAGTTCAGCAAACTGCATTAGGTGCAGCTAAAATAGCGCTGGAATCGTCTGAGTCACCTGAACAATTGCGCAAACGTGTCACCTCACCCGGTGGCACCACGCAACGAGCTATAGAAACCTTTGAGCAAGGCGGGTTTACTGAGCTGGTTTCAAAAGCATTACACGCGGCACGAGACCGCTCTATTGAAATGTCCAAGCAATCGGAGAATACCTGATGGGCTCTACTTACCTGACCGACCCGATTATTTTTTTAATCGACACCCTGTTTTCTCTGTATATCCTGGCGGTATTACTACGCTTTTTATTGCAATGGTGCGGCGCAGACTTTTACAATCCGATCTCCCAGTTTCTGGTTAAGGCAACCCATCCGCCCTTAAAAATTCTGCGTCGATTTGTGCCGTCTATCGGAAAAATAGATACCTCATCGCTGATTCTTATGCTCGCCTTGCAAATGCTGGCAGATTTCTCCATATTGTTGTTGAAAGGCGTTACTATCAACATCGGCGCATTGACTATTTTATCCATTACCCAACTGATCTCTTTACTCATCAATGTATTTGTATTTGCAGTATTCGCCAGAGCTATACTCAGCTGGTTGAGTCCTGGGGCTTTTAATGCAGCGGCCTCAATTTTAGCTACCCTGACAGAACCTTTACTTGATGTATGCCGCAAAGTTATTCCCAATCTGGGTGGCATAGATTTATCACCCTTAGCTGCCCTGTTGCTGTTGCAACTGGCAAAAATGGTCTTCTTGCCGCCACTGCATGAATTAGCCAGTTTAATTGGATAAGGTTTATTGTCAGGGTTCCCTACGAACTGGCCGGTTTTTCCAGACTGGCCCCTGCGACAATCTGTCACGCGGCAATTTGCCACATTCCATTCGTTAATCTTTATCACTAAAATATATGCAACTCTTGAGATGCAAACTTCCTCCTCGGAAATCAGAGTTTTATATCCTTCTCTTAATGCGGCCTAAACAGCCGCATTTTTTTTGCCTGCTGTTTTTATCGGGTTCTGCGATAATCTGTCACTCGAAACAATAATCTGTCTCTCGAAACAATTTATGTTCAATTATTTTTCATCTCTTCCTTACCCCAAGTTCAAATTAGCCCTCGTGGTGCTTCTGACACTTAACGCTACTATCTTTGCCATGGTCGATACCTTAATCAGCGCTGTTGATGCTTTGGTCTGGTTGGCGTTGCTGGTGCTGTATGAACTGGAAGCCAACAGCGCCGCTCCGATGGCTGAAAACACGTTAAAAAGGATACGCAATGTCTTGATCGCAATTATTTCGCTGGTGTTTGTCAGTTATGTTCATGACAGCGAATGGCTGGATGTCGTCAATTCTGCGCTCTGGTTTGTATTGATTGTTTTGCTTGAGTTGGAAGTACGCTGGCCGGATAAAGTGTATCAATACCGGCAAAGCTATTGGCTGTCGACCGTGACCGTTTTTGCCGGGCTCATTGCAATGGTTATTGCCTGGGCCTGGCAATCGGCCTGGCTCGATGTTTATGATGCGATATTGTGGATAGTTGCCTTTGGCTCCATTGAAGTGGACATTTTTCAAATTTTGCAACGTAAACACGCATAACTCTAGCGTCGCATGACAGTTTATTTTGGCAATGAAACCGTTAATCTCTTTGTAATAAGACAATAGGTAAAGTTTAAATGTTTAATGTAACCGGCTCGACACAATCGCCTTCTAATTTAACAGATGGCCCCGATAAAAATCCTTATCTTGGTTCATTAACCATTTTAACGTCGCTGTTTTTTATCTGGGGTTTTATTACCTGTTTAAATGATATTTTGATTCCTCATTTGAAATCAGTATTTACCCTGAACTACACGCAAGCCATGCTGGTTCAATTTTGCTTCTTTACCGCCTATTTTGTTGTCTCTGTTCCCAGTGGCTATCTGGTTGAAAAAATCGATTACAAAGGAGGAATCATTGCCGGATTATCCATAGCGGGCGTAGGCTGCTTGCTGTTTTACCCAGCTGCAAGCCAGCATTCCTATCCATTATTTTTAACTGCATTTTTTGTTCTGGCATCGGGAATTACTTTATTACAGGTTGCCGCAAATCCGTACGTTACCCTGTTAGGAAAACCCGAAACTGCCTCAAGCCGATTAACGATGACTCAGGCATTTAATTCTTTGGGTACCACTATTGCCCCTTATTTTGGCGCTTTATTGATTCTTTCTACGGCGGTGAAAAGTGCAGAAGAAATTAAATTACTTAACACTGAAGAATTATCGGCATATCAATCTGCACAAGCGGCGGCAGTACAAAACCCTTATCTGTTTCTTGCCGCAGTTTTGTTTTTCATTGCAGTCATTTTTGCATTGATCAAATTACCTGAAATCAAATCCGCCGATCAACAGCCTGCAAATCTTGAAAAAGTTTATTTCGATGATGCCCATGACAGTGCTTGGGGTTATAAACATCTGGTACTAGGCGCCATCGGCATTTTTGTTTATGTGGGTGGTGAAGTTTCTATTGGCAGTTTTCTAATCAATTTTTTGGGGGAACCAGCAATTGCCGGATTAGCGGAAAAAGATGCTGGAAAGTATGTTTCGTTTTATTGGGGAGGAGCGATGATTGGACGATTCGCCGGCGCGGCAGTCATGCAAAAAATTCAACCGGGAAAAGTACTTACATTTAACGCAGTAACAGCGGCTGTTTTAGTTTTAATAACCATGATTGGCAGCGGTTCTGTTGCCATGTGGACTATTCTTTCAGTAGGTCTGTTTAATTCCATCATGTTTCCAACCATCTTTTCTCTTGCAGTGAATGGCTTGGGAAAACACACGGGACAGGGTTCGGGAATTTTATGCGCGGCAATAGTCGGAGGCGCAATTCTACCGGTTCTACAAGGACTGTTTGCTGACCGTATTGGCATTCAACAGGCTTTTTTTATTCCGGTACTTTGCTATTGTTATATCGCTTATTATGGATGGAGAGGTTGTAAGTTTTCGGCAGTAAAGTGATTTGCAATAGTAGCAGACGCAGGTTTCATTCATTCGATTACGCGTTATGAGATAAAGCAACCTTGCTCATATCTTGCGATATGAGCAAGGTTAAAAATCATTTTTAGTTCGCTTTACCCGCTTCAGTTGCAGCAGGGACTTCTATCAATCGACCTGATTTACAGTCATATATATAGCCGTAAACCGGAATGTCGGAAGGAACCAGGGGATGGCTCCTGATGCGAGTTACATCTTCCAGAACACTTTGTTCTTGATCTTTAATGGTTAACCAACTTATATGTTTAGCTTCGTGTGAACCGGGTCCTGCTCCGGTGTCATACCACAAGCCTTGTTCGTTCAGGGATGCCGTTGTTAAACTGCTGCTTAACAAGTCGCGCATGATATCATCCGTAAAAAGCTCCATGCCGCAATTGGTATGATGAATGACAAACCATTCACGCGTGCCCAATAATTTATAGGAGATAACGAGTGAACGGATTGCGTCGTCGCTGGCACGGCCACCGGCATTACGAATGACGTGAGCATCGCCTTCTGATAAACCGGCATATTTTGCAGGGTCTAATCGGGCATCCATACAGGTCAAGATAGCAAAATGCCTTCCCGGTGGGAGAGGCAGGTCACCTTTGTCACCGAAATCATTCACATAATCCCGGTTTGCTGCTAAAACTTCATTAACAATTTTGCTCATAAATACCTCTTATTATTGGATGATGGGGCAATAAAAAACCGCTTGGCTCGATCATTAAAACATGAAAGAACCAAACGGTACATAACTATCTCCGGGCAAAAGATTACTCTAATAACCCTAGGTTTCAAATAGCACTTTAAATTTATAAAATATAAACCTATAGTTTATAATGAAAGCATATGGACAAGTTAAATAACATTCAGGTGTTTTGCCGTATTGTTGAATTGGGCACTTTTGCGGCTGTAGCTCGCGAAATGCATCTCTCTTCGATGATGATAAGCAAATATATGGCTCAGTTAGAAGAGTCTTTGGGCGTTTCCTTGTTAAACAGAACCACTCGTCAAATAAGCCTGACTGAAGCCGGGGAAATCTATTATTACCGCAGTAAACAGCTTATAGATGATTTCTCGGAACTGGATGAAACTGCCGCGCAATTGGGTCGGCATGTAAAAGGAACATTAAAAATCAGCGCTCCCATAGATTTTGGCGGGCTTTATATGATGCCTGCTATTGATGCGTATCAACGCAAATACCCGGATGTTAAAATTCTGATGACGCTACATAATAGCCACGTAGATTTGAGCAAAGGCAGTTTTGATTTGTCCATTTTAGTGACGGATAGTCTCGATTTAGGCGTGGTTGCCAGAAAAATTGCTAAAACCCGATTATCTACTTACGCTTCACCAGGTTATCTGTCCGAAAAGGGTAAACCTGAACATATTGATCAATTAAGCTCACATCGCTGTTTACATTACATTGATACACCGCATAAAGATTATTGGCTGTTCAATGCAGGGTCAGAAGAGATGAAAATTAAACCGGACTGGCATTTTGCTTCAAACAACGGCAGAGTATTATGCCAGGCCGCTGCTTTAGGAATGGGTATAACACAGGCCCCGGAAATATCCGCTGCGGCCTATGTGGCGCAAGGAAAATTAATAGAAATTTTGCAGGATTTTCGCATTCCATCGCTGGCCATTTATGCCACTTATCTGCAAAGACGATTTTTACCGGCCAAGTTAACGACGTTTGTTGATTTTATGGTTAAATACTTCGCAGAAAATGAGGCATAGCGAAATACAGCCTTCAGTGTAATGCGAACTCCCCCCCCTTAAAGAAATCGAAACGGTTAACTATGGCAAGACGAAGCGAGCACAGTCTGGAAGAATTAAAGGCAATGGTTTTGGATGCAGCAGAAATGATTGTTATCGAGGAAGGCTTTTCGGCATTAAAAGTGCGCAAAATTGCGGTGGAGATTGGTTATACCGTAGGTAGTGTTTATATGGTATTTGCAAATATGGCTGATTTGATCATGCACATCAACGCGAGAACACTGGATGCTATTGCAATGCAGTTAGCGCAAGTTCAGGACACCAGCGCAGAGCAGTCAATTGAGTCTCTGTCCATGACCTATTTAAGCTATGCCAGTCAAAACTTTAATCGCTGGAGCAAGATTTTTGAATATCGGTTGTCTGCAGATACCGAAATTCCAGACTGGTATCAGGAGAAGGTTGATAATATGATTGCTCCGGTAGAAGCGCAGTTTGCAGAACTGGCTGCAGAGCTCTCTGAAGACCATAGAAAGCGTGCGGCGCGGGCTTTATGGTACGGTGTTCATGGAATCTGTGTACTGTCGTTAACGGAAAAGCAGGATAAATCCGATATTAAAGACATTGGAGAAACAATAATATTATTGGTCAGGAGTTTTATGCGCGGTTGGGTCGCGTATTCAAAGGAGTAATATCCTGTTTATGCAGGATGCTTGTCACTTTAAATTAACGCTTCAAAATTGAAGAATTACTACTAATTAATACATTGTTGTGGGCTTCCCTGATATGAACACCAATCAGAATAAACTATCTGCTGATGAAAATAGTCACTTAATGGGTAATGCAGGGCGCAGGGAATTACTGGCATGGGCTTTATATGATTTTGCCAATTCCGGCTATACCACTGTGGTGCAAACTACTATATTCAGCGCCTATTTCGTTGGCGTGGTTGCCGGGACTGCGCAAGGTGTTTCGCCCGGTTTATCGACCCTGCTTTGGTCGCTGGCTATCGGTATTGCCAATTTTATAGTCATGATCAGTGGGCCAATAATAGGTGCGATAGCCGATCATAAGGCATGCAAAAAACCTTTTCTGCTGATTTCCTCGGTGGGTTGCATAGTCTCAACAGCCCTGCTGGCGCTGGTCGGCCCCGGCGATATCTGGCTGGGAATGGTGCTGGTTACCCTTTCAGCCATCATGTTCGCCAGCGGCGAAAACCTGATTGCCGCTTTTCTGCCGGAGATAGTGCCTGAGGAAAATATGGGTAAAATGTCCGGTTATGGCTGGAGTCTGGGTTATTTTGGCGGTCTACTGACATTAGCGATTTGTCTGGCCTACATTACTTGGGCCAAACAAAACGGGTTGTCAGAAACCCATTATGTTCCTGTTACACTACTGATCACCGCTACCATATTTGCGTTGACGGCTATGCCCACCTTTCTTTGGTTACGTGAACGGGCAATACCTGCCGTATGGGATCGGAGCTTGTCCAGTTTACAGGTAAGCTTTGCCCGCTTGGCGCATACTTTTAAAGAAGCGGCTCGCTTTCAGGATCTGGTCTGGTTTTTGATAACACTGGGCGTGTACCAGTCGGGTGTTAGCACCGTTGTAGTTCTGGCCGCGATATATGCTCAAGAAGTTATGGGCTTTGATACCCAGTCACTGATTGTGCTCATTATGGTTGTTAATGTGACCGCTGCTGTTGGCGCTTTTATTTGCGGGCATTTACAAGACCGGATGGGGTCAGTTCCTACACTGGCAATTACGCTGGTCATCTGGATTGTTGCGGTGCTGGCGGCTTTATTTGCCAGGGAACCTGCACACATGTGGATAGCCGGAAATATTATTGGTGTAGCCATGGGTGCAAGCCAGTCGGTCGGGCGCGCTTTAGTCAGTAAATTTTCTCCGTCCGAGCGGGCTGGGGAATTTTTAGGTTTATGGGGATTGGTCAATCGTTTGTCGGCTATTGTAGGGCCATTAAGCTACGGACTGATTAATTACTTGAGTCATGGGGATCACCGGATGTCATTGCTGTCGACTTTAGCGTTTTTTGTTGTCGGCCTGATTTTGTTATCCAAAGTCAATGAAAGCCGCGGTAAAGCCGCAGCAATTAGTGCCAGTGTAATAGACTAATGCCGATTAGTTGCATGTATGAAATAACAAGAAAGGTAATAAATTGGACGATAGAAAAGCTTTACTCATTGTAGAAGATGATCCGGGATTGCAAAAACAATTAAAATGGACTTTTGAGTGTTATCAAGCTGTAATCGCTGGTAATAGGAGCGACGCGATTACAGCTTTAAGGCGTTTTATGCCTAGCGTTGTAACGCTTGATTTAGGATTGCCTCCAGACCCGGCTAATGCTAGCGAAGGACTCAAGACACTTCAGGAAATTCTGGCGCTTGCTCCTGCCACCAAAGTCATTGTAGTTACGGGAAATGATGACCGGGAAAATGCCATTCAGGCCGTGGCAATGGGTGCTTATGATTTCTATCAAAAACCAATCGATATCGATGTTTTAAATTTGATCATCAAGCGCGCCTTTCAACTCAGTGAGCTGGAAAAAGAACATTTAACACTTCAACAAAAAACATCAGAACCTTTAGCCGGCCTTATTGCTTCCAGTAAAAAAATGCAAGAGCTCTGCCATAAAATAGAAAAAATTGCTCCAACCAGTGTCACTACCTTGTTATTGGGAGAAAGCGGAACCGGCAAAGAAGTGCTCGCTAAAGCTATTCACCGTTTAAGCGATCGGAGAGACAAGCCTTTTGTTGCCGTAAATTGTGCCGCCATTCCTGAAAATCTGCTTGAAAGTGAGTTATTTGGTTATGAAAAAGGAGCTTTTACCGGAGCTTCTCAACAAACAAAAGGGAAAATCGAATACGCTCATAATGGAACCTTCTTTCTGGATGAAATCGGTGATCTTCCCTATTCATTACAATCCAAGTTATTACGTTTTCTTCAAGAAAGAACCATAGAACGAGTTGGTGGAAGGCAAGAGATCCCGGTCAATGTACGCATTATTTGTGCTACTCATCAAAACTTACAAACACAGATCAATGAAGGTAAGTTCAGACTTGATTTATATTATCGAATTAGTGAAATAACAATTAATATTCCGCCCTTAAGAGAAAGGGAAGGCGATGCAATTACAATTGCCACCGCATTTCTACGACGCTTTTGCGAATTACATAATAAGAAAATAAAAAGCTTTAGCAAGGAAGCCGCAACAGCTATTGAAACCTATTCATGGCCGGGGAATATACGGGAACTGGAAAATAAAATCAAACGCGCAGTAATTATGACTAACGACATTAATATCACCTTTGACGATTTGGAACTGGAGAAAAATATTGATGTATCAATGCCATTCAATTTAAAAGAGGTTAGAGAGGCCGCTGAGACGCTCGCTATCAAAAGAGCGCTAACGCATTCAAATAACAACATTTCACATACAGCAAAACTACTTGGGGTTACACGTCCCACACTTTATACCTTGTTTGAAAAATACGGGATTCAAGTTAATGAATAGTCATATTTTAAAAGATCCAACTATCAGCCCTGATACGGACTCAGGAAAGAAAAATCAATGGCTATTGTGGCTGGTCGCTGGGCTACTTGGCGTTTTATATGCTCCAACCTGTTTATGGCTGTGGGATCGCTGGACAATGAGTGTGTGGCAAAATGGACATGGAATTCTTGTCACTGCACTTGTTATCTATTTGGTTTGGGGGGAGTTACAAAAGCTGAAATTCAGGCCACTCAGTGCAAATTCCTGGGGATTTGCTATTCTGATTCCCGCCTTGTTAATTCACATGCTGGACACGGGTGTTCATTCACAGCTACTTTCCGGAATAGCCTTGTTTTTGTCGCTACCGGGTCTTGCTTTATTATTTCTGGGAACTGAGCGAACAAAAGCCATTCTCTTCCCGCTTGCTGTATTATTTCTTACTTTACCCATTCCCCTGGTTTTTACCGAATCAATACATCTGGTTCTTCGGCATATAGCGACAAAAAGCGTCGCCTGGTTGCTCAATTTATTGGGCGTGCCCGTTTTTTCTACAGGGACTCTGCTTGAAGTTGAAGGGGGTTCATTGATGGTTGCGGACGCATGCAGCGGCTTTGCGACACTTTATGCCGCCATGACTATCGCAATACTCACCGCTTATTTCTGCAACTCTACGCGCAGGAGAATACTACTACTGCTTATTGCCGCTCCGCTGGCTATCGGTGTCAACATAATGAGAGTATTACTACTCACTTTGCTGGTGAACTGGTTTGGCCTTAATGTATTGGCGACATCAGCACATGAAATATCCGGCTTACTGACCTTTGTGATTGCATTGCCTATCATCTTTTATCTGGGGCAAAATCCCATTATAAAAACTCCGGTTTGTGAGAATCAAAAATGACATCTTCTCGCTACGCACTTCCAGTCGCTCTAATTTTAATGTTAGCAATTATACCGACTGTTATCCATAGCTACCTGGGTCTTAAAGCAAAAGATGGGCTGTCGGTAAAAAACATTAAGTCTGAACTGGATAATTTTAATTCAGAACCCACAAACCGGCAGCCAGGATGGGGAGAAGAAACTTTTGGCAGCGAGGACTGGATTGAACGAATCTATACCAATGAGCAAGGCAAATCACTACGTTTGTTCGTAGGACGTTCGTATGACCACAAACGACTTTATCATCATCCGGAGCTTGCCTTATCTTATGCTAAAGACCTTAGGGGTGAAGGACAAATTCGCTTGCCTGGACAGCCAGAAATACCAGTTAATGTGCTACGCAACGATATGCGACCCAATATGGCCGCTTTTGTCTTATTGTATGACGGAAAATTTATTGACAATCCAATATCGCATCAGATTCGTGACTCGCTCAAGCAGTTGGTTAGCCCCAGAAAACCAATGACACTATTCTATATCGTAGACGATAATGCGCCGAAGAATACACTATTCACTCAAAGTTCCGCTGCATCACTGCTTAAAAAAGCCATTAAGGATTATATGGCTCAACAGCATTAGGGTAGCTCGCAAAAAATACTCTCTCACTGCCACAGATTATCAATTTAATTTATAATCTGTGAATCTGTGGCTTTGGTAGTACCTTACAAAGCTCGATTAAATGTGATATGCCGTTTCGCCGTGTTCGGAAATATCGAGGCCTTCGCGTTCAGATTCTTCACTAACCCGAAGCCCGATCATAATATCCACGAATTTGAAGGCGATGAAGGATACCGTACCGGACCAGACTATACATGACAAAACACCCCAAAGCTGGCTAATAAATTGGGTGGACATGCTGTACTCTGCTACCCCATTGGCAACGTAATCCCAAACGCCTGTCCCGCCCAGTGCCGGACTCGCAACTACAGCAGTACCCAAAGCGCCGATTATCCCACCAATACCGTGTACGCCGAAAGCATCCAGGGAGTCGTCATAGCCCAGCATGCTTTTAAGGCTTGTAACGGCCCCGAAACACGCGGCACCAGCCACTATTCCCAGGGAAATAGCGCCCATTGGCCCTGCCCAGCCACAAGCAGGCGTAATGGCAACTAAGCCGGCGATAGCACCAGAAGCGCCGCCCAACATACTGGGTTTACCACGAATTATCCATTCAGCAGCTGACCAGGCAAGTGTCGCAGCCGCGCTGGCCAGTAAAGTATTGACAAAGACCAGAGCGGAGAGACCATTAGCTTCCAGGTTGGAGCCGACATTAAAGCCGAACCAGCCTACCCATAGTAAAGAAGCGCCAACCATAGTCAGTGTAACGCTATGCGGAGCAAGAGATTCCTTTTGGAAACCGATACGTTTACCCACCATTAAGCAGCCTATCAAACCAGCGATACCTGCATTAATGTGAACAACCGTACCTCCTGCAAAGTCCAACGCGCCTTTTTGAAACAGGAATCCAGCCGTTGCTGCAGCAGTTTCACCCGCTTTAGCGTCGGTGTAGGCATCAGGACCCGCCCAATACCAAACCATGTGCGCTATTGGCAGATAGGCAAAAGTAAACCAGATCAACATAAACACTAATATGGCAGAAAATTTTACGCGCTCGGCAAATGCACCAATGATCAGTGCCGGAGTAATGCCTGCGAAAGTAAGCTGGAATGCCACGTAAATGTACTCGGGAATGTAAACGCCTTTACTGAAAGTGGCGGCAATTGAATCCGGCGTGATGCCGATAAGAAACATCTTACTCAATCCGCCAAAAAAGGGATTACCCTCGGTAAACGCAATGCTGTAACCATAAATCGCCCACAGTATAGCCATCATCGAAAAAATCACGAAGACTTGCATTAACACGGAAAGCATATTTTTGGCGCGAACCATACCCCCATAAAATAAAGCCAAGCCAGGGATGACCATGAGGATGACCAGCACAGTCGCCATGATCATCCATGCAGTATCACCTTTATTGACGGTAGGTGTAGTAACAGCGACTGAAGCAGAGGCATCTACTCCAGCTGGAGCAGATGTAGTGGCCAATCTCTACCGCTACTGATTCCGCCGAATTTCCTGCAGGTGTTTCTACAACCGGTTCCGCAAAAGAAATGCCCGCAAAACCCAGCAAAGCAATCAAAATGAAGCTATTTAATAAATGTTTCATATGTCCCCCTTATAAGCCCTAGAGCGCTTCATCGCCGGTTTCACCGGTACGAATTCGAACAACTTGCTCTAAATTGGTTACAAAAATCTTACCGTCACCAATTTTCCCAGTATTAGCCGCTTTGGTAATGGCCTCTACAGCCTGAGCCACTAATTGATCGGCTACGGCTACTTCAACTTTGGCTTTGGGTAAAAAATCAACAACATACTCCGCTCCACGATAGAGTTCGGTATGACCTTTTTGGCGACCAAAACCTTTTACTTCGGTTACGGTGACACCAGAAACCCCCATATCTGAAAGTGCCTCACGGACATCATCCAGCTTAAAAGGTTTAACAATAGCGGTTATCAGTTTCATGTGTTCCTCTCTCATTTTAAAGTAACGATTCAAAGTTACTTAAAGCATGGACTGTGCCAAGTGTTATTTTATAAGCCCTGATGTCCTGGCTGCCTTTAGCCGGGAATGATTGAACAGCTTGTAGATGTAACTTATTGCTGTGTGCGAATAGATAAACAACTGAAATTCTGATGGGGCTTAAGTTTATGGCATTGCCTGTTATTTAAAAACAGGTTGAGAATTTCATGACATATTGCGCCATATTGGTGCAGCTGTGTTTATTATGGGCTGTGGTGGTGCGGACTGAGGTGTTAGATGGGGGCAATAAATAACTATACGGAAGTCGGCGTTGACAAGACGATATGGCATTGTGTAAAGTTTGAAGCCGAAATGAGACTGATAGCTTTTCTCTGTAAAAACAGAGCTTTTGTAGCGTTATTTTGAGATTGGCTTTTGCCTGACGGAATCAGGCAGTGAGGCAGGAGGTAGAGTCAGCTGGTGCTTGATATTATTCCTCTATCCCCAGCTCTTTTATTTTACGGGTTAGTGTGTTTCGGCCGTAGCCCAGCAAGATAGCTGCTTCATGGCGTTTCCCATGGGTAAAGTTCAAAGCTGCTTTAATTAAAATAGCTTCAACGGTTGGAATGGTTTGTTTGGCAACTTCTGCTTCTTTTGTCAGAAGCTGCTGATCTACCCAGCTTCTCAGCAGAGATTCCCAGTCGGTTCCGGTGGTCTCTTTTTCTGACGGCGTATTTAGCAATTCAGGGGGCAAATCATGCAGATGAATTTCCCGGCCAGATGCCATGACGGTTAACCAGCGGCAACTATTTTCCAATTGTCTTACGTTTCCCGGCCATTCCAGCGTGCTTAAAAATGCCTCGGCTTCGGGCTTCAGGATTTTCATTTCCACGCCCAGTTCGGAAGCCGCCTGATGCAAAAAGTGGCGCAGCAATAAAGGTATGTCCTGTTTCCGCTCACGCAGGGCCGGAATATGAATACGGATGACATTTAAGCGATGAAATAAATCTTCCCGAAAACGGCCTTGCTCAACTAAGGTTTCAAGATCCTGGTGAGTGGCGGCAATAATGCGTACATCGACTTTAACGGCAAGATGCGCACCAACCGGATAAAACTCTCCATCCGCCAGCACTCTCAATAAACGGGTCTGCAATTCAGCCGGCATGTCGCCAATTTCATCAAGAAACAGTGTGCCGCCGTTGGCTTGTTCAAAGCGCCCCGCCCGCCGCACTTGTGCGCCGGTAAAAGCGCCTTTCTCGTGACCGAACAGCTCTGATTCCATCAGATCTTTTGGAATAGCTGCCATATTCAAGGCGATAAAGGGGTTTTTAGCTCTGGGGCTGTGGCGATGCAGGGCTTTGGCTACTAATTCCTTGCCGGTGCCCGATTCGCCATTGATGAGTACGGTAATGTGTGAACGAGCCAGTCGTCCTATCGCTCTGAAAACCTCTTGCATTGCCGGCGCTTCGCCTATGATTTCCGGGGTAGGCTCAATGGTGGCTGTAGAGGCGCGATGTGCATCATCTTGCTGTTGCCGGCCATGGATGCAGGCGCGTTGTGCCAGATTAACGACTTCTTTAATATCAAAAGGTTTAGGCAGGTATTCAAAGGCGCCACCATGAAATGCCGAGACCGCACTTTCCAGATCGGAGTGAGCTGTCATTACGATAACGGGTAAAGTCGGGTGGCTGAGCTGAACCTTGTCTAAAAGCTCCAGGCCATCCATGCCAGGCATACGAATATCGGTTATAAGGGCATCAGGCAAGTCATTCTGCAAAGCCGTCAGTAACTCTTTTCCGCCGGAAAAGCTGCGGGTGATGATGCCGGCTTTTTGCAAGGCTTTTTCAACAACCCATCGTATGGATTTGTCATCATCGATGACCCAGACCGTTTCGGGTTTAGTCATTGCCTGCCTCCATAGGTAAAAAGATTGAAAATACCGTATTTCCCGGTTCGCTGTTACATTCAATTAAACCGTTATGTTGATTAATCAGTGCTTGTGCAATGGATAAACCTAGCCCCGTGCCTTCAGCTCTTCCGGTAATCATGGGGTAGAAAATCTGACTCATCATGCTCGCATCGATCCCAGGGCCGTTATCAATGATGTCGCACTTTACCGCTAATTTATAACGTTTACGGCCTATACTCATGTGCCGGTGTATGCGTGTTTTGAAGATAATGTTGCCTTTTCCTTCCATGGCCTGCACGGCATTTCTGGCAATATTTAAAATAGCCTGGATGAGTTGATCTTTGTCTGCATGTATATCAGGAATACTGGGATCGTAATCATTCTTGATAGTCAGGCTGCCGCTGGATTCAGCCTGAACCAATTGCCTGACCCGCTCCAATACTTCATGTATATTGAGCGCCTTTTTGTTGGGCAATTTATTGGGGCCCAGCATTTTATCCATCAGGCCTTGCAGGCGATCTGATTCCGCAATAATGATTTGAGTATATTCTTTAAGTTCCGGGTCATGTAATTCCAGATCCAGCAATTGCGCTGCACCGCGCAAACCGCCTAAGGGGTTTTTGATTTCATGAGCCAAGCCTCTGACCAGTAATCGTGCGGTATTCTGTTGTGTTAATAACTGCTCCTCCTTGGAAATACGCAGGTGATTATCTACCTGTTGAAGTTCGACCAGTATTTCGCTGACCTGCTCATTGCTTAACAACGGTGTAGCGCTAAAGTTGATGGTAACATTATGGGTCATGCGGCTTAGTGTAAGGGCTCGATCAACCAGGGGTTCCGCCATCGCCAATGATTGTTTCAAATTGCTGAGCAGGGCAGGATCGGAAGACTTGAATAATTCATCAGCACTGTGGCCCACTAAGTGATGCGCGCTGTCTGCCAGCAGAATTTCTCCTGTTGTATTGATGTAGGTGAGTATTAATTCACGATCAAATAATAAGATTGCAGTATTAAGGTGATCCAGTATGCGTTTATACATAGTTTTTTAATCGGTCGTTTTTGTTGTGAGCTTTATGTTTCTACAAGCAATTTATAGACCAACCCACTTATAAGCCCTCTTTGCTTAAAAACGATTCCTATTATACGCGCTCGTTAAACGAAAAGCGCCCCAAAATGGGGCGCTTCGAGATTCGGTAACTTGCAAAAAATAAAACACTGACGTAACTTGTTCCTCTCTTTGAAAAAGAGGGGTTAGGGGAGATTTTTTAAATAAATCCTCCTCCACCGAAGACGCAAAGTTTGAGGGGTGAAATCAACCGGGTCAGTGCGGCTAGGCAAGGTCGTATATTCCATGCATAATCGGCGCAATTCTTCTTCGGTCAGTTTTAGTAAGTCGTGGTCACTTAATCTCATTGGGATTAAGTTCGTGGTGAGCTTGTCGAACAGTCGAACCTTCAACAAGCTCAGGGGGAACGGTTAAGCTATGCTGCTTGTCCCGGTTTAAGTGGGTAGCCGAAACTATAAAACAATTATCTTGCGCCTTTACCCCATAAAATAACTTCCACGGTATTAAACATAATGGAGAAATCTAGAAACAGGCTGTAATTTTTGACATAGTACAAATCATATTGCAGCTTCTGAATGGTGTCATTTTCATCGGCGCCATAGGGGTAGCACAATTGAGCCCAGCCAGTAATGCCGGGTTTGACCCGGTGTCTTTCACGGTAATAAGGAATTCTCGCATTAAAACCCTGCACAAATTCGGGTCGCTCTGGACGTGGACCGACAAAACTCATATCACCTCTTAAAACATTGAATATTTGGGGCAATTCATCTAATCGGAATTTTCGGATAAATCTACCCACTCGGGTTATACGGTTATCATTTTGTAGCGCCCATTGTGCACCATTTTTTTCGGCATCTATTTTCATGCTTCTAAATTTCAGCAGTTCAAAGCTTTGATTTTTTTCACCTACCCGTATCTGACGATAAAGTATGGGGCCCTTAAACCCACTTTCCAGATAAATCGCTAACGCAGTTAATAACATAAATGGCCAGGCAACACTAAGCAGCGTTATGCTTGCAATTACATCGAAAAATCTCTTTTCCAGTGATCTCAAATCACCTTGCGCAAAACCGTCACAGGAAACAAGCCAGCTTGGGTTAACATTTTCCAGAGAAATAATGCCTTGTTCCCGCTCATAAAATGCAACAATATTCATAATCGTCAGCCCTGACATTTTGCAATCTAACAACTCATCAAGTGGAAAATTTTGATTTTTATCATCCAGGGCAATGACAATCTCATCAACTTTATATTCCTCAGCAATGGCAATTATTTTTTTGTCATAACGGATTATTTGGCTCTGATCTACGACGGTAATTTCATCAGGCAATGCTAAAAAACCGACTATTGTAAAACCTTTATGGATAAATGAATCATTAATCGAGATCAACTGGTGCGCTTTTTTGCCGCTACCGATAACCAGAAAGCGTCTTTTTAGCCGATCAAGATTGACAATTTGGTAAAATAGAAAACGCGTTAACATCATCCCGGCAAAAGCAACAATGACCGCACACACCAATACGCTTCTGGCAACATGAAATTCGGGCAATGAATAATAGATCGTAACAATTACAAAAATCGCGATTCCAAAGCTGACACATGTTCTCGCCAACAAATTGTAATCTTCCCCGCTCAATGTTCTTCTGTATAAGCCCAGACCCAAACAGGATAGGCTCAATACGGAGGAAAAAATAATACTGGCGAAAGCGATGTCCTGCTCTGTATACCAGGATTTTATCCATAGAAAACGGATGTTACTGCCAAAATACATCGCGGCAAAAAATACACCAAACTCAACCAATAGGAGCGATAGATAAGCTCTGGATATATAGTGGCGAAAGATGCGAATCATATTATTTCCCTGTTATGTTATTTATTAATTGAAGCGGACTTGCAAAAAAAACCACAAAATAATCAATACAAACCTTTGGTTTTCAGAAGGTTTTCAACGTGGTTAACAGGTATTGCATAAGAAATGCCACTGGGTTTTGACAAAACATTTTCTTTACTTTCCTGTACGAAAACCTTATTGATAACCCCTATGACTTTTCCTGTATCAGGGTCATAAAGAGGACTGCCACTGTTTCCAGGATAAGCGGTTGCATCTAGCTGAAACACGTTGTAAGGGTCTTGCAGTCGTCTGAGTAATTTTGGGTTGATCTGCTCTGACCTTAGCATCGGGATCACATTCGGAGTGATTGCAGAAACTATTCCTCGATGCGTAACGGGATAAAGCCCTAAAACCATTCCGATAGGAAAGCCGGTAAAGGCATAGAGCTGTCCTTCGCGTACTGATGATACTGAACCTAATTTTAGTGGCGACAAAAATTCTCCAGTAACTTTTAAAACAGCCAGATCATGTTCTTTGTCTAATGCCACTTCAGTTGCAAGAATAACCTTGTCATTATTATCTTTATGATAAAAAACAGCTACCTGTTCCATGTGATCATTGTCCAGCTTATCAGGAATAACATGCGCGTTGGTAACAATAAGACTACCATCACCCACCGCAAACCCGGTAGCCAGAAAAACAGCACGTGGATTTCTTTTGGGCATGTAAGTTCCAACAGCGACGATGCCAGGTTTTATTTTTGCGATGGTATCCGCAGTTTTAGTAAGTCGTGGTCACTTAATCTCATTGGGATTAAGTTTGTGGTGAGCTTGTCGAACAGTCGAACCTTCAACAAGCTCAGGGGGAACGGTTAAGCTATGCTGCTTGTCCCGGTTTAAGTGGGTAGCCGAAACTATAAAACAATTATCTTGCGCCTTTGCCCCACAAAATAACTTCCACGGTATTAAACATGATTGAGAAATCTAAAAACAGACTGTAATTTTTGACATAGTACAAATCGTATTGTAACTTTTGAATCGTATCATTTTTCATCAGCCCCGTAGGGGTAACACAGGACTGAGCCCAGCCAGTAATCCCGGGCTTAACCCGGTGTCTTTCGCGGTAATAGGGAATTCTCTCATTAAAACCCTGAACAAATTCGGGACGCTCTTGGACGTGGACCGACGAAACCATATCACCTTTTAATACATTGAATATTTGCGGCGATTAGTTCATTCGGCATTTTCGGATCGTTTACCACTCGAGTTATAAGGTTATCATTTCGTTTAGCCCATTGCGCACCATTTTTTTCAGCATCCGTTTTCATGCTTCTGAATTTCAGCACTTCGAAGTTTTGATTTTTTTCACCTACCCGTATCTGACGATAAAGTATGGGCCCCTTAAACCCACTTTCCAGATAAATCGCTAACGCAGTTAACAACATAAATGGCCAGGCAACACTAAGCAGCGTTATGCTTGCAATTACATCGAAAAATCTCTTTTCCAGTGATCTCAAATCACCTTGCGCAAAACCGTCACAGAAAACAAGCCAGCTTGGGTTAACATTTTCCAGAGAAATAATGCCTTGTTCCCGCTCATAAAATGCAACAATATTCATAATCGTCAGCCCTGACATTTTGCAATCTAACAGCTCATCAAGTGGATAATTCTTGATTTTTATCATCCAGGGCAATGACAATCTCATCAACTTTATATTCCTCAGCAATGGCAATTATTTTTTTGTCATAACGGATTATTTGGCTCTGATCTACGACGGTAATTTCATCAGGCAATGCTAAAAAACCGACTATTGTAAAACCTTTATGGATAAATGAATCATTAATCGAGATCAACTGTTGCGCTTTTTTGCCGCTACCGATAACCAGAAAGCGTCTTTTTAGCCGATCAAGATTGACAATATGGTAAAACAGAAAACGCGTTAACATCATCCCGGCAAAAGCAACAATGACCGCACACACCAATACGCTTCTGGCAACATGAAATTCGGGCAATAAATAATAGATCGTAACAACTGCAAAAATCGCGATTCCAAAGCTGACACATGTTCTCGCCAATAAATTGTAATCTTCCCCGCTCAATGTTCTTCTGTATAAGCCCAGACCCAAACAGGATAGGCTCAATACGGACGAAAAAATAATACTGGCGAAAGCGATGTCCTGCTCTGTATACCAGGATTTTATCCATAGAAAACGGATGTTACTGCCAAAATACATCGCGGCAAAAAATACACCAAACTCAACCAATAGGAGCGATAGATAAGCTCTGGATATATAGTGGCGAAAGATGCGAATCATATTATTTCCCTGTTATGTTATTTATTGAATTGAAGCAGACTTGCAAAAAACCACAAAATAATCAATACAAACCTTTGGCTTTCAAAAGGTTTTCAACGTGGTTAACAGGTATTGCATAAGAAATGCCACTGGGTTTTGACAAAACATTTTCTTTACTCTCCTGTACGAAAACCTTATTAATAACCCCTATGACTTCTCCTGTATCAGGGTCATAAAGAGGACTGCCACTGTTTCCAGGATAAGCGGTCGCATCTAGCTGAAACACATTGTAGGGGTCTTGCAGTCGCCTGAGTAATTTTGGGTTGATCTGCTCTGATCTTAGCATCGGTATCACATTCGGAGTGATTGCAGAAACTATTCCTCGATGGGTAACGGGATAAAGCCCTAAAACCATTCCGATAGGAAAGCCGGTAAAGGCATAGAGCTGTCCTTCGCGTACTGATGATACTGAACCTAATTTTAGTGGCGACAACAATTCTCCAGTAACTTTTAAAACAGCCAGATCATGTTCTTTGTCTAATGCCACTTCAGTTGCAAGAATAGCCTTGTCATCATTATCTTTATGATAAAAAACAGCTACCTGTTCCATGTGCTCATTATCCAGCTTATCCGGAATAACATGCGCGTTGGTA
>CAWBLO010000018.1:0-36976 GCA_963789475.1 uncultured Gammaproteobacteria bacterium
CATCATCGCAGGGCTTGCCATAGGTAATACGGTAAGCCATAGAGTCTCAAGCTTGGTAGCCCCTAACGCCAGGCTACCTTCGCGTATAGAGCTCGGAATACGCGCCAAGCCTCTTCGGTTGACACGATGACCACAGGTAAGGTTAACAATGCCAGGGTAATTGAAGCCCACAACAATCCCGGCGTACCAAAAACCGGGGCAGGAGATGATTCAGGAAAAAACAATTGGTCAATATTGCCGCCCAAAATATACACAAAAAAACCCAAGCCAAATACGCCATAAACAACGGAGGGGACACCTGCAAGATTGTTAACCGCAATCCTGATCAGCCGTGTCGTAAAACCTTGTTTGGCGTATTCGCGCAAATACACTGCCGCAATCACGCCAAAGGGGGTAACAAAAACCGACATAAACATAACCATCATCACGGTACCAAAAATAGCCGGAAAAATACCGCCTTCGGTATTGGCTTCGCGTGGATCGTCGGCTAAAAATTCAACCACCTTAGTCCCATAGTGAGCAATCTTATCAAACAAACTCATGGCATTGGGTTGAAAGACTCTAACCACCTTGGACAAGGGAATTTCCAGCGTATGCCGCTTTCGGTTTTGGCCACCAGACTATCGCGTCTGATTTTCTGATATAGCTCGGCTAATTGTGCTTGATATTGCTTGTATTCAGCTTCATAACCGGCTTTTTCCGCGGCAATCTGTTGTTTCGCTGCATCATCCAGGCGATTTTCTAATTCCAGTTTTCTTTGTTTAAGCCTTAAGCGTTCCAAAGCATAGTTTATCGCACCAATTTCCTTTTTTTCCAGATGCGCTATTTCCTTAAAAACCGCTAAAGCCTCTTCAATCTTTGTCTGAAGGACAGGCCAAGCCTGTTCCCCTGTAGCGATAGTCTTGCCGTTTTCTTTAACCTCAACCAACTGTCCATAAAAATTACCCCATTCCCGGCGCTCCACGACCATCATGTCGGCCGGATCGCTCTGCTCCTTGACATTGCGTTCTTCTATCCAGCGAAAGTCAGACCCCGTCACATCACGGTTACCGGTTTTAATCAAATACTGCACCAGGGTGTCTTCATCATCAGCCATTTTAATGCCCGGTCGATTTAGCCATTGCGGCCGGCGTTACGCTGGAATCAACTTTCTCGCCAATAATGATCTGGGGCTCGTTTACCTTCTTCCTGATAATTGAACCGGGTCACTTGATGCGGCCAGAAATGCCCCATCCCACGCACAGTAACCAAGCCCAGCACCCCTATGATCATAATAAGGCAGGTACTGACTGCCGCCGCATTGAGCCATATCCAGGGGGCTCCACTTTTAAACCATAATTTCATCATAATGAGCTATATTTTTCGCGTAAGCGCTGACGAATAATTTCAGCCAGGGTATTAAAAACAAAAGTAAACATAAACAACACCAGGGCCGCCAAAAACAATACCCGGTAGTGGGTACTATCCACTTCGGATTCAGGCATTTCCACGGCAATATTCGCAGCAAGCGTGCGCAAGCCCTGAAAAACGCTAAAATCCATCACCGGCGTATTCCCTGTTGCCATTAACACAATCATGGTTTCGCCCACTGCCCGGCCCAGACCAATCATCACCGCAGAAAAAATCCCCGGACTGGCGGTTAATAACACCACCTTGATCATGGTTTGCCAGGGTGTTGCGCCTAACGCCAGAGAACCCACCGTTAAATGCTTGGGTACGCTGAAAATGGCATCTTCAGCAATGGAAAAAATCGTCGGAATGACCGCAAAGCCCATCGCTATACCCACTACCAGCGCATTGCGTTGATCATAGCCGATGCCCAATTCGTTCTTAAACCAGTCACGTAATGTGCCATGAAATAAGAAGGCTTCCAACGGTACACTCACGGAAATAGCAAACCAGCTGCCTAGCAAAATAACCGGGATCAAGATAGCGGCTTCCCAGCCTTCGGGTATTTGTTGCTTGAATAGTTTCCGGCAAATACTGCCAGGCATAGGCAAACAACATAACAGCTACCGGAACCAACATGAACAATGCAAATAGCCCCGCCAAATATTCTTCAATAATCGGCGCCAGCCATAATCCGGCCAGAAACCCCAAAATAACCGTAGGCAGCGCCCCCATGAATTCAATAGACGGTTTAACATATTGACGCATTCTTGACGTCATAAAATACGCGGTATAAATGGCGCCCATCAGGGCCAAAGGCATAGCCACCAGCATGGCATAAAAGGCCGCCTTAAGCGTACCAAAAACCAAAGGTGTTAAACTGTATTTGGGCTCAAAGTCACTACTTGCCGAAGACGACTGCCAGATATAATCGGGTTTGGGATAACTTTCGTACCAAACTTCCTGCCAAAGCGATCTTAAGGACACCTCGGGATGCTCATTATCCACTTTCCAGTAGCTTATTTTGCCGTCATCAGACTGCACCAACACAGCATTGGCTCTGGGTGATATGGCCGCAGCGACAGGGCGTGAATCAGCAACATGCTCTTTAATCATTTCCCGTTCAGAAGTCGAATGATAAATACCCAGCGTGCCATCGGCATCGACCGTCAGGAAGCCTTTGCGCCGTTGTTCAGGATTGATCGAAATGACCGCTTTATCCGAAACTTTAAAGACTCTGATTTTCTGCATGGCAAAGTGATTTAACTTATCCCTGACCTTGCTCCACTGGGATACCAAACCGCTGGAATCGCCAATCATCAAGGAAAGATCGCCATTTAAAAATGCGACACTGGTAATTTTATGCCCTGCCTCAACAACATTTTGCTCGTGGATAAGAACAGGCGCGCTTTTATCCCTTATATCAAACAAACCTAATTGCCCGTTACTGCTTAACAAATAAAGATTATGTTCTTCCTTATCAATTAAGAATATCGGTAACTTCCGCGGCGGCATAGTCTAAAACCGAATCCGTCCGGGTTATCGTCGCTTCATCAGCGAACAAGGATTTTTCTTTTTCAAAATGGCTTAAGCGAATTTTACCAGCGGATTTTGCAACTATCGTGCTCGTCGTCATCGCCGATTTTAACGGCAATTTTTTCCAAAGCCGCGCCTGACTCATCGATCACCAGCGGCGCTTCGCCCATAGGATAAGTTAATGAAGGCGTGATCAGGCGAACATTATCGGGATAGGTTATTTTGTATTGATGTTTCACGATAACGGCTTTGCCATCGGACAAGCCGTAAATGACCGCACCTTCGTTGTTAGGACTGCCCTGAGCAAAACTCACAATTTGAGTGCCTTCAGGTATTTTGACGGCTTCAGTTAAAACAGGTTTACCGGTCGCCACTTGCAAAAAATATCACTTGCCCCTTGTCTGTAAACCGGACAGCCACTTCATTTTGCTCTTCAATCTCCATCAGCACTGTTTTACCCAAAGCAGATTCAGGAACATCATATTGACTAACTGATTCCGCGGTTGCCGAGAGAAATAAAGGAAAAACCACGTACAGCAAATAAAAGAAAATCATTACAACCGCGACAATCACACCGAGACCGCCGGCAATTACGCCATAACGTGCAATCGCATCTTTAATCAACCGCCAGCGCTCGTGAGCAGTGCGGGCTGATTGCTTTAAGGCTTTGGGAATATTCTGTAGGTATGTTTGTGTCAGACATGGGGAGATTAAAGAGAATGTGACAAGGATTTAGCAAAAAAATCAAAAAAAACGACTGAAATTCGATAATCAAATCTCAGCCGCAGCTTTGTCCGCATTAATCCCTTGCAATTACGAGAGGGAAATAACCAGTTAATCCAGACTAACATCCTTGTCTATGCAACCCTGCACAACAGTTAAAGCCATTTTTTAAATCTATACCTAAAGATAAACCTTATTTAAGTGTCGTCAGCACTTTTTCAACTACGTTTGCAGGCAATGGAATATAACCATCTTTTATGACAACCTGCTGACCCGTTTTAGATAAGCACCATTTTCATAAATTCGTTTTCTAAAGGCGCTAACGGTTGGTTTGGCTTTTTATTCACATAAATATACAAATACCGTGTTAACGGATAAGCGCCTTTAATGGCATTTTCAGGCGTTGCTTCAACAAAAGGGTCGCCCGCTTTCTTTGCCAAAGGCACCATTCTGATACCTGACGTGGTATAACCCATGCCTGAATAACCAATGCCATTCTTTGATGACGTAACCGATTGCACCACAGAGGCTGAACCGGGTTGTTCGTTTACGTTACTTTTGAAATCGCCTTTACATAAGGCATGTTCTTTAAAATAGCCGTAAGTACCGGAAACAGAGTTACGTCCGTATAACTGAATGCTTTTTGCACCCCACGCGGCAACGCCTGCATCACCCCATGTTTCAATATCCGTTTCGTAACCGCATTTACGGGTAGAAGAAAAAATAGCATCAACCTGCGGAATAGTCAGACCTTTAACAGGGTTGTCTTTATTGACCATCACAGCCAGCGCATCAATAGCAACAGGAACAGCCGTGGGCTTGTAACCGTATTTGCCTTCGAAAGCTTCCAGTTCGTCATCCTTCATTTCGCGGCTCATAGGCCCAAGATTGGATGTGCCTTCTGTTAACGCAGGCGGTGCAGTAGAAGAGCCCGCCGCCTGAATCTGGATATTGACATTAGGATATTCGCGGTTAAATTCTTCAGCCCAGAGCGTCATCAAATTTGCCAGTGTATCAGAACCCACACTGGACAAGTTGCCGGCAATACCGCTGGCTTTTTGATAGTCAGGAATGCCTGCATCGACTGTTTGTACTGCACCCGCTGTACCGCTAATCAATGCCGCAGAAGCAATACCCATCGCAGCGATTAGTGTTTTTGTCTTAAAAGATAATTTCATTATCAAATCTCAAAGTTAATTAATTGTGAAGCTATTATGTGCATAATAACATAACAAGAATATTAATTTTATATGACAGGATTATGACAATGTCATAATCCTGTCTATGCCCCTGCGCTTTAAGCAGAGACCAAACACTCACTCAATCCATGCTTCAGGCAAGGATTTTGGGTTGGTAATGGACAGAAGCTTCGCACACCCTGCCTCCAGATGAGTCCAGTCATCGGGCATTATCAACCGGGCCAGAGCTGCTGTTGGCAGCAATTTATCCGTATCAGGCAAGTTGTCAGCACCTGCCAGATTAATAAGCAAATCTTCCAGTTCCGGATTATGCCCCACCAGCAAAACCCGCTTGGCTTCTGAAGGACATTCAGCCAACACCAATTTCAATCGCTCAAACCCCTCCTGATACAAGCGTTTATCCTGCATAATACCCAGGCCATCTACAGCAAGGGCTTTCTGCACTATTTTCGCAGTCGAAATAGCTCTTTTTGCCGGCGAACTCGCTATCCAATCGGGCAGCAGGCGCTGCTTTGCAGCCACTCCCCGAGGCTCTCAGCTGCGCGTTTACCCCGTTTTTTTAAAGGTCTGTCAAAATCTTCCATAGCAATATTGCGATCCGCTTTTCCATGCCTAAGCAACCATAATTCTCTACTCATTTTATTATTAACCTCTGTGTGTTTTTATACGATAATGTCTGAAAATCAGTTACGATAGCGATTGATTGTTACATTGTCATTAAATCTTAATATTACATGACTATCATTAAAGAGTTTCACCGATCACCACAAAACCTACCATACCCTGTTTAATATGTCCTTACAATTTGATTTCCCCGCTAGTCTAACCGCTGAAAAATTTATTACCAAACTGGGTAATAAAGCATTCACACAGCTGGTTTCCAGACAGTATTCCCTGAAGACTTATTATGACAGCTTTGACTGGCGGCTTTATACAAACGGTATCACTTGCGAATTTAACCGCTCAAAAACTACATCGACTTTAGTATTAAGAAACATCGAAAATGACCTGATTATCGCCAGCACAGAAATCAAGGAAGTCCCCGCATTTAGCCATCAATTTCAATCAGAGGAAATACGTAGTGCCCTTTCACCCCTATTAGAAATGCGTGCCCTATTACCCATATGCACACTGGATTATGAAATTTATAATCTAAATATAATCAATAACGATGAAAAAACAGTACTTCGCTTAAGCTTAGAAGAACACGATCTGTTAAATAACCGCGTCACGTTGCAAACCATCAAAGGCTACGACAAAGCCACAGAACATGTTATTGAGACTATCACCAAAAATCTGGGCTTAACACCCGCCCATAAACCCTTGCTGCTGAGTGCCTTAAAACTTCAGGGTCGTAAACCTAACGACTATTCGTCCAAGTTGAATGTCAACCTGGATCCTGATATGCGTGCTGATATTGCTGCGAAGTATATCTTCAGCCACCTGCTAAAAGCCATTAAAGATAATGAGCAAGGCACGATTGCTGATACCGATAGCGAATTTTTGCATGACTTCAGAGTCGCGGTTCGAAGAACCCGCGCGGGACTTAATCAACTTAAAGGCGTATTGCCGGATAAAATTAGCGCCAACTATGCTGAATTTTTTTCCTGGCTGGGACAAATCACAAGCTCTACCCGTGATCTGGATGTTTATCTGTTAAATTTTGCACACTACAAAAGCAGTCTACCGGCGTCGATCCGCGATGACCTCAACCCGCTCTATGAGCTTCTTCTTGCCAAGCAGCAAAAAGCGCAGAAGGAACTGGCAAAAAAACTGCGCTCCGCCAAATACTTATCAACCCTCTACGAATGGGAGCAGTATCTTAAAGCACAAGCTCCGCTCAAACCGGTTGAGCCCAATGCAAAACTGACTATTAAACAACTGGCAGATCAAAGACTATGGAAAAATTATAAGCGGGTATTGCGAGAAGGCAACGCAATTACCGGAGAATCGCCCTCTGAAGCACTCCATGATTTAAGAAAATCCTGTAAAAAATTGCGCTATCTGATGGAATTTTTCCAAAGCCTTTATCCCGAAGCTCAAATAAAACACTTTATTAAAAACCTGAAAGGACTACAGGAAGTTTTAGGGTGCTTTCAGGACTATGCCGTACAGGAAAATACCCTCAAGCTGTTCAGCGAAGAAATGCTCAACAACCACATACATGCCAATACGCTTTTAGCCATGGGCGTATTAATCCAGAATCTGGATACTCTCAGAAACGGCGCTCGCAAAGACTTCTCAGCAAAATTTGCAACCTTCAAGCACGAAGAAAACCACTCTGCGTTTAAATCGCTGTTAGCTGCCAAAGATTAGTACCACAATCCCCGTATAACCAGTTCTTCCGGTTTTCCATGAAACAGTATCAGGCTTACAGCCGATTAGCTTCATCCGGGCCACTGTTTTGCTTCTTATCCTGAGCACCTGACACTAAAATCAAATACACTTAAGGAAACCTTGATGATTACTACCAAAGTTTTGCAGCAGCTTGCCGAAACCCACGGAACGCCGTTGTTCGTGATAGATCACGACGAACTGCGGAGCAATTTTGCGACTTTTAAAAAATATCTCCCCCGTGTCCAAGCCTACTACGCGGTCAAGGCGAATCCGGATCCTGCCATAGTCAAGACGCTGTTCGATGCTGGAGCCAGTTTTGATATATCGTCAATTGCAGAATTCAGAACGGTCTACGAAAACATAAAGGCTATGCCGGAGAAAGAGCAACATGAGTGGATCTGGGAGAATGTCATTTATGCGAATCCAATTAAGGCAAACGATACGCTGATGGAGCTTGACAAGTACAAGCCGCTGGTCACCTTCGACAATCGTGATGAAATCCTCAAGATCAAAGAGTTCGCCCCTAACTCCGGGCTTATTCTCCGTCTCCGGGTGTCCAATGCCGGCGCAATGGTAGAGCTCTCTTCAAAATTTGGAGCAGAACCTGAAGAAGCAGTAGACATGATTTTGGCGGCCGAAAAGGAAGGGCTTACCGTCGAGGGGCTAAGCTTCCACGTCGGAAGCCAAACCACCAATTTCGAGAACTATGTGCAAGCCATTGATCTTGCGGCGCTGATATTCCGACAGGCTAAGGAGCGCGGTTACGACAAGATGAATTTACTGGATATCGGCGGTGGATTTCCAGCCCCCTACGATGCCTCAGTAAAGCCTTTCAGTGAATTGGCAAAGAGGATCAATGCTGAGTTAGACAGGCTCTTTCCACCCGAAGTAAAAATTATTGCCGAACCGGGGAGATTCATCGTTGGAACCGCAGGCACAGCGGTGTCGAAGATCATTGGCAAGGCGGTACGGCACGGGAAACTCTGCTATTACATTGATGACGGAGTCTATCACACCTTTTCCGGCATCATTTTCGACCACTGTCAATATCACCTTGACGCTTTCAAAGAAGGCCCAACCCAGATCTGCACCGTGTTCGGTCCTACCTGTGACGGATTGGATGTTATTTCAATGACCGAAGAACTCCCCTCCAACCTGGAGAGGGACGATCTTCTTTTCAGCAGAAACATCGGCGCCTATAGCGGAGCGACATCCACCTGGTTCAACGGTTTTCCGCCAGCCAAGGTTGTCCATATCAACCGATGAACTGATTATTGCTGCTTGAAGTCCATTGTTAATTATGAACCGTAATTTTCACTATGACTTTTAGACGTTCATATCACTCGTCATTACAGAATCCATGCCGGAATGACGATGAATCTTGTCATATTGAAATCAATGAAAAACGAATACTTCTCCAAAACCTATCAAATGTTGCAAATCCAGATATATGACCTTCGTGCTTGCAAGGTTTCGAAAAGATCGTAGGAAGTTCCCGACCCCAAGCAGCCTTTCATCTACGCCTAATATGTGTCTGCTGTTGTTCAAAGAGGAGACATTCAAAAAAATATTCACACCTAAATCAAATCAAACGGTCAGGTGGCTTTAAAAAAGCCAGATCACTGACTAAAGAAACCACAATATCCAAGCATTGGAACAAGAAGGCAAAGCCGCAGAAATTAGCTCTGGCAAGGGCATTGACGGCTGAGGATACCAGAAATTTGGAATATAAATACTTCAAGGAAATTGCAGTACACAAAGAGGACGATAGTATCTACCCTAACCAAATAATCAACCAAATCAATCTGGCGCAGGGCATTGTCACCGCTATCCTCGACGAAGAATTGCTATACCATATCACTCTAGTTAATTCGGAAGATGAAATTAATGTATCTATTGACAATATCCATGAAATTGCCAATTATAGAAACCTGATCCGGACAAGCTGGAACCAAAAGGGCATATTATTCGCTGAATTTAATATCGCGTAACAGCATGTTTATAGAAAGAAAAAGCATAAGTCTTGTCAAAAAATGTAATGACTTGACGGGTAAAAGACTAAGTGATAATTGAAAATTTATTGCCACTTGACGGGGCTTCAAGCCTGTCAACTGTAGTTACTTTTCAAACACACCTCGGCGTAAAATGTGATCGATGCATTAGCCATTTCAAAACACCAAAGCAAAGCTTTAATAGTCAAGTCGCAAACAAAACTTCATCGCCAACAAACAAAAGGTATGCATTGATGAAAGCAAAAATCCTGGTCGTCTTAATGACGACAGCCTTGTGCTGTATTTGGACACCAAGCCAAGCTTCAGGAGAACAGTCATCTGAGACTAATAATACGTTAGACCGCACAACTCTTCCCATCAAAGAACCCAGCTATCAGCCTATTACCGAATTGGATGCCCGCAATGCCAAAGCACCTGTTCGGTTTGAGGTAAAACCGCCTGAAAAAGCACCCAATATTGTCATAGTGCTAATTGATGATATGGGCTTCGGACAGTCCAGTGCGTTTGGTGGACCTGTTAAAATGCCTACTATCGAAAAATTAGCAGCTAATGGTTTGAAATACAATCGTTTTCATACGACCGCGTTATGCTCGCCAACCAGAACAGCCTTGCTCACAGGTTATAACCACCATTCGAATAATGCTGGTGCTATCATGGAACTTGCTACAGCTTTTCCAGGGAACACCGGTATACGCCCACAAACCATCACACCGATAGCTAAAGTGCTTCGCATGAATGGTTATAGTACTGCCGCATTTGGCAAATATCATGAAACACCGCCTTGGGAAGGTTCAGTCTCAGGCCCATTTGACCGCTGGCCTACTGGCTCAGGTTTCGATAAGTTTTACGGTTTTATTGGCGGTGAAACCAATCAGTGGCATCCTCTGGTATACGACGGCACTACTCGCGTTTACCCTGATTTGAATAACCCTAACTATCATTTCACTATCGATATGACTAACCAGGCGATTGCCTGGATGAATACTCAGCAATCACTCACGCCCGATAAACCGTTTTTCATGTATTTCGCTACAGGGGCAACGCACGCGCCTCATCACGCGCCTAAAGAATTTTCCGATAAATACAAGGGCGAATTTGCGCAAGGCTGGGATAAATTACGTGAAGAAACCCTGGTAAAACAAAAGCAATTGAAAGTTGTGCCGCAAAATACCGTGCTTGCACCTAAACCCGCAGAGATCAAAGATTGGGATAAGCTAACTGCCGATGAAAAACGTTTATTCCAACGACAAATGGAAATTTTTGCAGGTTTTGGCGAACATACTGATCATGAAATTGGGCGATTAATTACAGCTTTACAAGAGCGAGGCGAACTGGATAACACCTTGATTTTCTACATCGCTGGTGACAATGGTGCTAGTGCCGAAGGTGGCATGGTATTTTGCATTAGCGACAGCGCCGAGATAACTGCTCGCATGATAAAAATCGAGAATCTGTATCTGGGTATACGGGGTTAAGAACTGCCAGTTGCATTCAGCGCCGTCGGCTAGCCCGACCGTTTTGGCGTTCGGAAAGTGCGCTTTGAGGCGCTCAATCTCTGCGGTAAAACGGCGCAAGAACTCCGCTTTGCCATATTCAGGCGTGGCCCCCAGATAAATCGTATGTTGCCGTTCGCCTTTGGCATCATAAAAACTGATCGTGCCCGCCATGGCTTCCCGCCAACCTTCTTTGCTCAGATGCATACAGGTGCCGTCCAGGCTGATGGCTAGTGAGGAAATCGCTTTTTGAAAATTCGGTAGATCGTAATGCCACTGGGTTTCCTGTTGCTCGGCTATAACAGTCATGAAATTCCCGATGATCCATGCAGACGAACTGGGCGAGACGCACTTCGGCGTCCAGGACATACCGGACCGTGAGGTTGCCATGGGTCCGCCACCGAACCCCATGGGGCAGATGAGCGATTGCGGGGCTGTTACGACCATGTGCGTTTTCTCGGCCCCCGCCGGGACGGACGCACCCGCCCACAACGCCCCCCAGCCCTACATCGCCATCGTCCTGTCGGGCGAGGGCGAAGTGGTGACCAGCGACGGCGAAGCGCGGCGATTCCACCCCGGCGAGGTGCTCTTTTGCAACGACCTCACCGGCAAGGGGCATGTGACTCGGGCGATCACTGACATGATCTTGGCGTTCGTCAATCGGGCCAAATCCTGATACAGTTGTAGGTGAGTAGAACCCAAACACCAACGAGAGAGTACGCTATGACGACCCACATCAAAACACTGGTTGATTCCACCACGGGCCTCAAATTCACCGAGAGTCCCCGTTGGTACAACGGCAAGTTGTGGTTCATGGACATCCACGACAAACGGATCAAGACGGTGGACCTTTCAGGTTCTGTCGCAACGGCACTGGAGCTGCCGTTTGTCCCGAACGCCTTCGGGCTCACCCCCGAGGGAATTATCGTGGTTGGTGATGCGTTTCAGCGCCGGATTTATCGTAGGGCCGGAGCTGCCCTGCAACAAGTGGCCGACATCAGCGACTTGACCCAGTTCTGCTTGAGCGACGGTATCGTAGACGCCCAAGGTCGTCTGTACGTGGGGGACATTGGCTACAACTTCCTGGACCCGGCGGCCAAGCCCGTCGAAACCTGCGTGATCGTCCTCGTCTGCCCTGATGGTCGAGCATCCGTGGTTGCCGACAAGCTCTTCTTTCCGAACGGCATGGTTATCACCCCCGACGGACGAACGCTCATCGTTGGCGAAACGCTCGGCCATCGCCTGGCCGCCTTCGATATCCAGGAGGATGGCTCCCTCAGCAACCGGCGGGTCTGGGCGCAGTTACCCACGTCCGTTGGCCCCGATGGCATCTGCCTCGACGCCGAGGGGGCCGTGTGGTGCGCCAATCCGGAGGGCGAGGATAGTGTGGTGCGGGTCCGCGAAGGCGGGGAGATCACGGATCGGATCAAGGTGGATACTCATGCCTATGCGGTGATGCTGGGAGGGCCGGAACGCCGGCACCTCTTCATCTGTGCGTCAGGCTCCCACGATCCGGCAGAAATCCAGCGAAATCCGAGCGCGAGCTTCCAAGTTGTCGAGGTGGAAGTTCCGGGTGCAGGAATACCATGAAGCAGCGAGTGCTTCGACGCCATCTACCAAGTGGCCAAGGCAAAAGGGATGATCGAAGTCGAATACAAGCTTGGACAGCGCCGAACCCACTGCTGAACTAGGTTGTTTGGTCTGACTGGCTGAAATGGCAAGACAACCAGCCATTCGTTGACATCCGCCGGGTGGCGGGAATTGGCCGTTTACTGCCAGCCAATGATGATTCAATTATTCCAGCAATATGATTTATAGAGACTTATCTAACTGGCAATTCATCAAGCCTTTCTCTAAAAAATAAACCAAGGCAAAGCCAAGCCAAGATGCGTATCACCCACATATTGATAATTAGGCTGAAGTTATTTATTATGGCCTTGGGTAAAATAGAGAGCATTGAATCGGAATTTGTGCTGGATTACATATTCTCTTGAATAACGATTGTTTAATTGTAAAAGGATTTTTAAAAAAAGCGCATAAAAACATGAAAATGAGACGAATTCATTCTTCTAATAATTCAACCGATCAAGAGGCAACCATGCGCGGAAATGCATCTAATGCTGATCGACGACAAACATTCACAGACAGGCGGCAAATTGAGCTCCCATACTCAGAACACAATAGGCGACAATACTCATGGTATGACAGGCGAAAACTCCCATGGAATGACAGACGACAAAATAATCTGACGGGTACTTAGTTGTTCAATTTTGTTTGCCGAACAGCTTTTTAAATAACAAGCTTACTGGTTTATCTTTCTAAAAATAATAATAAAGGTAATACATTGGATGACCCATTAAAAACCAGGCTTTCTGGCTCCGAAAATACGTCCAATGTCGGGTGGCAAGATTTAGGGCAAGATGGGCGGCGCGCAAAGCAAGACAGGCGGCAAAACAAGTTGCCATATTCAGGCCCAGAGAGGCGAGGCCCAGGGCGCGATAGGCGACAATTCAATCTAGTGGATGCTAGTTAAACTTATTATCAAAATCTGAAAAAACTTGCTGAAACACCAGCAAAAGTATAGCTAACATCGTTCGCGTGGTTTTAAAAAAGGGAACCCACCCAATAAGGGCCTTCACTTTTTTGGGTTCCCGAATCTTAATCACAAATTAAAGGCCAATTACCAAGATTAACCATCCGTTCACTTGAAACTGGTGTCTGTCTTTTCCTGGACATTATGCAGAGCTCTGCATAATGTCCAACTGCTGCCGCTCACGACAGGCAGGATTCGACCCAAACCGGACGGTGAGACGGTGCGATTTTTTTTAAACGTAGAGCTAACCGGGCGCAGATCGGTTAGCTGAGAAATAAAACCGCATTGAAACAGCGTTCCGGTTGAGCGTTGGGTTAGGCCGGATGTATGATTGCAAGACCTGATCCCATTGCCTTTCTCTGACCCCAATTATTCAGTTGCATGTGCTTTGGTTACCGAAGCGTATTTGATAGAAGCACTTTCCGTAGGCCTTCTTTTGCTTCATGGTTATTAATCTTATTGAAGCCAAACGCAAAACGACCTTGCTCCTCAACGAACTCAGAAAACCATGCTTCACTATTGAGCAGCGGCATCGGATCAAGAAGTTGGCCGTCAGTCCCTGTTAAACGGCTGATGAATTTCGGCTTATCGGAGGGTTCGACATTGCCAATGAGGAAGGTCGCTCTTAGATAATATTTCCGAGGACTTTCCTCGCCCGCGATAAGCCAAATACGACTGCCATTTTTTCCATCCGTTGGTTTTTTTGTATATATGGCAAGGTTGTCAATATCGAGCGCTGGGTAGCCCATTTTTTCTGCCTTGTGATACACAACGTAGTCGTTCATATATGTCCTAAATTTTCCTGATGTCTAACGTTACGGTAAGGGGCGCGCCGCTAACGAAAGCGAAACGAAGCCACCGAACCCTGATATAAAACAGAACTTCAAAACCGCCAACGGGCGGCGCGTCTCCTTGACTGACTTGTTAGGCTCTGCAAGTGCCCGCCAAAGCCCAGCAACCTTATTTCGATCAATTTAATGTTACGCATCATATTGACCGCTTAGTAACCTTACTAAGATTTGTGACCATTTAATACTATCGAATACCAATGGTTTTAATACTGGTTTTGTGCCATGAACATCAGACATATTTGCTCTTAGAGACTGCATTATATAAGCCGCTTGATTTAAAGAGCCTTCAAAATTTTTTTTAAATGGAATAACACCGGAATCTTTCCATTCAATTTCTTCTAATTGAGTGCTTATGGCTGAAAATACACCTACAGCCTTAAGAGCTTCTATACATCGCTATTGAAACGAAGCATTTGTTGCATCACCAAGATTTTTATCTTGATAAATTTTATTTGTAATACTATCAACTGCACCACAAGCGCTAGAGACAGCGCCGCTTAAGTCACCATCCCTAAAACGTTTAGCAGATTTTATTAAATCCTCTCTTGAGACTTCATCCAATTCTTCGAGGTCGTTTTTATCAAGTAATTTAATAGGGATCACAGCGCGATCTATAACTTGCCATCCAAGACGAGATAGGTAGTTTTCTAACTGCTCTTTAATTGCGTTTTGTCTCTCCAACATTTCTTCGATTACGATATTTAAAAAGCTGTGCTTTCTTTCATAATCGAATTGCCAGAATTCTCGCTCTATTTTAGTTACTAATTGTCCTTTGTCGCCTTGGTTTACATGGTCAATTTGAATAGGATCAAACCCTGCAAGGCTAACGATTTGCTTAATATCATTAAAAGAAAACTTATTTTTTAGTAACGCGCTTGCAGCGCTCCAAGCGGAGTTAATGTTGGAATCCATAGTGTGTTTTTAAAGCCTAATGCAAAGTTAAGCGGGCGTAGCGAAAACGAAGCTCCGCTTTAACGTTGGGTTAGGTGCCATAGACTACAGCCGCACTATAGTGACAACCAAAAATACAACCCAAAATGTGATTGTGATCGCCGTACGAACTTTGCACTTTTGCTCTGGAGCTGCAAGAAAATGTTCCCAGCCTTTTGGAAGAGCTAGATCTGTCAGGTGGGCGCTTTCGATTTCATGAATATAGCGCCCAAGAGCAAATAGATGACGCCCAACAGACAGACTCATTAGCGCGCCAAACAGGGCAAAAAGAATTGGAATGAACCAGCCCGCCTTCGCGATGGATGTCGAAGCACCGTCCTTCACCAGTCAAGCATAAACCACGACGGCGGCAAGCATACAGTTACGTTCCAGTAGCGCAAGCTCCGACATCTGAGTTTCTATCTCTTTACGGAGCGTCAGATATTCTTCTTTGCGGAGATCGAAATCAGCCATCTGTACCTCCTCCTAGCTCCTAACGCAAAGCTCAGCGGCGGAGCGATAGCGGAGTCCGCTGGAGCGTTGGGTTAGGCATTTGATTTTTACTAACTCCATTTCTTGCAAATATTTACCAAATTTTTTCTCTGACGCCATTAATTTCGTCATTTGACATACCATTTTCAAGAAGGTCTTTGGCATATGATTCTAATTTGGTCATCATTTTTTGATAAGACATTCTATTTCTAGCAAACATAATTAGTTGACCGCCCTCATCACAAACGATAACCAATTTTTTTCCTATTCCCGTATCATTAAAAGATACAGCGTATCCTTCATCTATTAGTTGGGTGATAAACGGGTATTCTTTCATGGATGCGTCTAATTAAAATGTTATGTTGGATTAAGGTTGCCTAACGTAATATATACGACATTGAATGTCTTATAAAAAGCCTAATTTGTCGTATATTCCTCATAAAGCCATCCAGTTAATTGTTTTTATTACTCTGAGTGTAAACTAATAGGACACAACGACAAACTAAAACGACATTTTCCCTCAAAAATAAATTCAATAAAGCATCACTCACTTCGGCATTATTCGGTGTCCGCTCTTGGCCGGACGAAGCCATTCAGCTACCCTAATATTTACTAATTGACAGTGGCTTCTTTCAAGTATTTCAGGTGACGGGGTTAAATCAAAATAAGTGGCTGCACTTCACTGGAATATGCATAAGGTTATTTGCACAGAAACTTACGTTTATGGATAAAATCAGCGAATGTCATTTTATCTACTATCACTCGATGTTCAAGTTTTTAATTCTTGATTTTAACGAATCCCGCTAAATCAGGCCTTACAGACATAAGTGCTATGATGTAGCACCTGTGACACATTGACGAAACACCTTGATTTATCTAGGATCATCTCTGTCAAGCTAAAAAAACTTGAACATCGAGTATCATGTAACATTCAATTACATGTTTATTAACTGCTTGGGCAGTGTATGTTTAGAACAGAGAGTATTTATTCATTGACTGAGTTGCAGCGAAATACACGAACTCATCTTGAACGACTGAAAAAATCTGGCCAACCAGAAGTTTTGACCGTCAATGGCAAAGCGGAAGTTGTGGTGCAAGACGCCGTTGCTTACCAAACGTTGGTGGACAAACTGGAAACTATTGAAGGCATTCGAAAAGGCTTGGAATCAATGACTCGGGGAGAAAGCCGCAGCGTTGTGGCATTCTTTGACGAATTTGAACGTAAACACGCGATTCAGCGGTGAAGCATTACTCTATCGTTATCCTTCCAAATGCTGAGCAGGAAATCGAGGATGTCTATCTATACATCAAAAAAGAATCATCAATATATGCGTTGAATTTCGAGAATCTAAAAAGCGGCCATGTCATTCTGACTTGTAGGCTTGCATAAATCCAAAGTCTTTAAATTTTCGGCTATTTGCTGGCAAAAATAACGATTGATGTAAAGTCATGTGGGTTATTTACTCCATGAAACCTGTGCCGAGCATAGGCTTCATGGAAATAAGAATTCCGCGAAAATAATTGTGCAGGATTCGGGACTACTTCTCTTTCTTCTTGTGAGATTTTTTCTCTTTTCCTGATCCCGCTTTATCTTTTGAATGCTTGGCCTTGCGGGAAGAGAGCGCAATCATCGGATTCGCTGCAGAAACCGTGACCGTAGCCGTCGACTCTGAAAGCTCTTTCTCAAGAGATCTGACTGTTCCGTCGAATGAATGCTTGCTGTCCGGCTTGATTTCCTTCACCTCGGTAGGCAGACCGATCCGGTCAAGAATTTCGATAAACGGCTCCGGATCAAGTTCCTCGACATTGACCATTTTCTTTACATCCCAGATCCCGCCGGCAACAAGCATGGCCGCTGCAATCGGCGGGACGCCGGCTGTGTAGCTGATCCCCTGAGACTCAACTTCCTCGTAACATTTTTTGTGATCCGAAACCTGATAGATCAGCACCTCGCGCTTTTTCCCTTCCATCCAACCCTTGACGAAGGTGCCGATGCAAGTATTGCCTGTATAGCCGGGGGCAAGCGTCATCGGATCGGGAAGCAGCGCCTTGACAACCTTGAGCGGCACGACCTCCTGGCCGGTCGTCAGTGTCACCGGCAAATGTGAGAGAAAGCCGAGGGTACGAAGAACTGTGAATACATTGATGTAGTGATCACCAAAACCCATCCAGAAACGGATACTGTTGGCATCGATATTCTTTGACAGGGAATGAAGCTCGTCATGACCGTTCAGGTAAATCGGCTGCTCTCCGACAACCGGAAAATCATATTCCCGTTTCACCGAGTGGGTAGGATACTCCTGCCACTGCCGGTCGATCCAGGTCCAGACTTTTACGAACTCCCTAAAATTGATCTCCGGGTCAAAGTTGGTCGAAAAATACCGGCCATGACTGCCTGCATTTACATCCAGTATGTCTATCGTATCGATCTTGTCGAAGTAACGTTTGACAGCAAGGGCACAGTAGGCATTGACCACACCTGGATCAAAACCGGCGCCGAGGATAGCGGTGATCCCCTTTTCCTCGCAGCGCTCCTTTCGTTTCCATTCGTAATTAGCGTACCAGGGTGGCTCCTCACAGACCTTGTCCGGATCCTCATGGATGGCGGTGTCGATATACGCCGCCCCGGTCTCGATGCAGGCCTCCAGCACCGACATATTGATAAAGGCTGAGCCAAGATTGATGACGATTCCGGTATTGGTCTCCTTGATCAGCTTTACTGTCGCCGGAATATCCAGTGCGTCAAGCTGAGCTGAATAAAGCCGGCCAGCCGGATTTTTGAGATGCCCTTTCCGGGTCACGCTTTCGATGATCGCATCACATTTAGCTTGTGTTCGCGATGCGATGCAAATATCGCCCAGGACATCGTTGTTCATCGCCGCCTTGTGAGCCGCTACGTGGGCCACTCCGCCTGCGCCAATAATCATTACGTTCTTTTTCATATTATGAATTCCTCATCAGGATAAATTGCTAATGTAATCTTGATAACCAAAACTGCGTACCAGCTCTACCGAGCCGTTCAGTCGCCGTACCGCAATCGAAGGCATCGCAACTCCGTTGAACCAGTTTTTCTTCACCATCGTGTAGCCTGCTGCATCGGCGATGCGCACCTCGTCGCCAATCTTCAGCTTGCTTTCAAGTTCATAACTGCCGAACAGATCGCCAGCCAGGCACGTCCGGCCAGCGATCATAATCGGGTGGGTTCCGGGTCCGGGTGATGAAATTCCCGGGTTTGTCCGGTAGATCAAATGATCGAGCATATGCGCCTCGACCGAGGCGTCAACGATCGCGATATCCACTTCGTTATGGACGATATCCAGCACCGTCGTGACCAACTCGGTACTACAGGTGATGGCTGCCTCACCCGGCTCAAGATAGACCTGCACACCGTATCTTTCGCTGAAATTCTTCAATATCCGGCAGAATCTTTCCAGCGGGTACCCGTCTTTAGTAAAATAAATACCGCCGCCGAGGCTGACCCATTCCATTTTTTTCAGCAGAGAAGCGTACTTAATACCAATCCGGTCTATGGCGTCAGCGATGTTTTCGACGTCGTCGTTTTCGCAGTTGAAATGGAACATGACACCGCTGATCAGATCGGCCACGGTATGAAGTTCCTGTTCGCTACATACCCCAAGCCGCGAACAGCTACGTGCCGGATCCGCCAGATCAAAATGGGAATAACTGATGCCCGGATTAACCCGAAGCCCGACTTTCAGGCCGCTTACATGATCGTAGAACCTATTCAGTTGAGAGATGGAATTGAATATAACCTTGTCGGCAATCTCGCTAACCGCTTCGACCTCTTCAGCAGAATAAGCAACGCTGTAAGCATGCACCTCCTTGCCGAATTTCTCGCGACCAAGCCGCGCTTCGAAGAGAGAACTGCTGGTGGTGCCGTCCATGTATTGACGCATCAGATCAAACACGCACCAGGTTGAAAAGCATTTTAGCGCCAGGACAGACCTTGCGCCGGACTCCTCACGTATATGCCTTATGATTTCGAGATTTTTTTTCAGTCCAGCTTCGTCGATAAGATAATACGGGGTGCGCAATGGCAACATCTTTGTGAACTCGCAGATAAGCGATAAATTGTTGAGAGAATAAAGTTATAGGCAACCTTTGTCAATTCCCATGGAAGCCATGTTTAGCAATTATCATTATGACCATTTATAAATCAATTGACTGACTTTGAGCGTTTAATAATACACGGAAAAATCCAGTCTTACCCATTTTTTGTGTGGTCATAAAATTTTCACATTACCCACCTAATATAGCCGCTAATTAATGCCATTTTTCTATTGTTTAAACTAACAGCTTGCTTTCCTGTTCCGGCCCTCACTTGAAACTAAACGAATCCTGAAACATTGAACTTTACGTTAAATAAACCGACGCTATGGAACTCTCGCTGCTAACACTCAATCTTCACACTTATGAACAGCATCCCCGCTACTGTTCTTTTGACACAATGCATCAACATGAGCGCGAGGTAGCTATCATCGCCGAAGCGATCGCCCATTTAAGGATCGATGTGATTTGTTTTCAGGAAGTTGGAGAATACATGCACGACCCCATCACCTATCCTTATGGCGAATCGCCTTCCAACATGGCTTTTCGAATTTGTAATAAATTGCGTCACTGGGGGCTTTGGTATCATATTCATCAGGACTGGAGCCACATCGGATTTAATCGTTGGCGGGAAGGTACAGCCATCTTGAGCCGCTACCCGATGCAGCACAATTTTTCGGATTATGTTTCTGTAGATCATCGCAAAGATAATTACATGTCCCGGAATATCACCGTGTCGTGCATCAGACGTTCCGTGGTTCGGATTATTGCATGTCGCCAACGTGCATTTAAGTTGGGCGCATCATGGCTTTTATGAAGAATACTATAACCTCAAAAACCTGATCCACTCACGCCTGCATTTCGGCGTCAGAGGCGATTTAGTGGTCGGCGATTTCAATGCGCCCGCCGGTGAACATGCCTATAACCATATCGCAGGAAATAGGGAGTACGTTGATCAATTCTACGAATTACATCCCCACCGTTTTTATGAACCCAGCTATCAGGGACAAATAGACGGCTGGAAAAACTACCCGCCCAAACGCATCGACTATATCTTCAAACGCAATGGTAGCCCAATGAAGATCAAATCCATGGATGTCATCTTTAACGAACATTTCTACCCCATCGTTTCCGATCACTTCGGCTATCTGGCAAGATACGAGATGTTTTGATCATGGATAATGATACCTTGATAAATCAAGCCCGGGACCTTTATGCTGTTTTACACGTTGAGCAATACGCGCGCTCCATGGAAAACAATACCAGGTTTAACCGTCTAGATCACGCAGTAATGTGTGCATATTGTCGTTATCAACGTCGATTAAACCGCTGTGTTTTGTGCTATCAGCATCGGTTATATGATTGTTACCGTGACTTTTTGGAAAATAAACCCCGGCGCTGCCCAGCTGCAATGATTCACATAAACCCGAAGCGCTAGCGAAGGAACGCATTAAACCAATCGGCGCATACTTTAGAAGTATGAACTAATCGCTTGAAATACCCGGAATGTAGATAGTTATTTTTCCTAACAATCTCAATTGTTCATCAAACTTTCACATTACTTTAGTATGCTCGAAATATTAAAAATCGAGGTAACTGTATCAGCACATTGTCTTCTCTTTTAAAAAAAAGAGATGGTATGGAGTGAACAGTTATAAATAAAGCTGTTTTGTAATACAGACCGGTCACATGGTAACCACGAATAGATCCAATCAAGACCCTTACGAAGATGTCCTGAAACAACTTCTTGCAGAGCTCGCCAAGCTGCGCCAAAAAATTGAAAATAATGCCAATCAGCGCCTGCAAAAATACCAGGACAACTATCATTCCGGCACTTTTTCCCAAAGCGCCAGTAATCTTGCGCACTATCTCGCCATGCGGCAATTTGATTTGCGTCATTTACAGGATCGTCTGGCTCACGCCGGATTATCTTCGCTGGGAAGAGCTGAAGCATCGGTGTTATCAACGTTTGATTCGTTGATCGATGTATTGAAACGGGCAACAGACAAACACTATCTCCCGAGTGAAATAAGCCCCAGCGAATACGGCTTTAACCGGGGCCAGCAGTTACTGGAACAGCATACTATCGAGTTGTTCGGTTCCTTTCATGAACACGATGAGCATGGTAGAGCGCATGTCATGGTGACCTTCGGCACAGAAGCCTCTGTGGATTACACACTGGTAAGCTCTTTACTCGAAAAGGGCATGACCTGTGCTCGTATCAATTGTGCACACGATGATCCGCTTATCTGGCTGGGAATGATAAGAAATGTCCGTCGTGCAGAAAAAGCTTTGGGCCGTTCCTGCCGTATTCTCATGGATCTTGCCGGGCACAAGATTCGCACCGGCCCCATAGCGCTGGGGCCTTCGATTCATCACATTCGTGTCCAAAAAGACCGGACCGGTAGGGTCGTAGCTCCTGGCTATCTGATTTTAACAACCGCCCCTGAAAGACCGTCTGTTAATAGTTCATTATTCAGAGCATCCATCCCAAAGTCACTACATCGGAAACTTGCGCCTGGCATTTACTTAGGGTTTATTGCCAGCCAGAACAAACAGCGTTACTTGAAAGTAGAAAAAGCGCTTTCTGACACGGATTGGCTGGTGAGCTGTGATAAAACGGCTTATCTTGTTTCAGCTTGTCCATTAACGCTGACAACGGCTAAACAGACAAAAAAATCCAAAAAATTAGTTGATCAATACTCATTAGGGGAGTTTGCAGGCGAACCTCTGGATATTCGTGTTTTTAAAAACCAATTACTGTTGTTAACACCCGGCAATATCGACGGTAAACCCGCTGAATATGATGAGAGCGGCGTCTTGATTCGTCCTGCTCAGATTGGTTGTACGCTTTCATCGCTCATAGAAAAACTTGAACCAGGGCAACCGGTCTGGATTGATGATGGCAAACTGGGCGCGATCGTTGAAGCGGTGACCGGGCAAGGCGCGTTGTTACGGGTGACCGTGGCAAAAGCGGGTGGTGTCCGCATACAAAGCGACAAAGGCATTAATTTTCCGGAAGCCGAGTTTAATTTGCCACCCCTCACCGAGAAGGATTTAACCGATCTGGACTTTATTTGTGTGCATGCCGATCTGGTCGGTTTTTCATTTGTAGAAACGCTGGCGGAAATGGAGTATTTGATGTCCGAACTGGCAAAACGGAAGGCATCAGAACTGCCCATTGTCGCTAAAATCGAAACCAATCGCGCCGTAAAAAATCTTCCCGATATTATCCTGGGGACTATCGGCCGGCATAAACTCGGCATCATGATTGCCAGAGGTGATTTATCCGTAGAATTAGGCAGTGCCAGACTCGCTGAAATTCAGGAAGAACTCCTGTGGTTATGTGAAGCGGCTCATGTTCCTGTCATCTGGGCAACCCAGGTACTTGAATCCATCGCCAAAAAAGGCACCCGCTCCAGGCCTGAATTTACCGATGCGGCCATGGCGGTCAGGGCGGAATGCGTCATGTTGAATAAAGGCCCCTATATTCTTGATGCGATAGAAGCGCTGGTGAGCGTTATGGTGCGCATGCACGAACATCAACGGAAAAAGTTCTCCCGCTTAAGAGCCTTGCACTGGTAATCCGCTTAAACTCCCTTTCAGGACTAGACCATGCCAACTAAACAATTTGTTATCAGCAAGCCCAAATCATCCATCACGCAAGTTCCCGAACAGGGTATGAAAAAACCTGACTTCATTGATGATTTCAAGGAATATTATGTCCATTTGCTGGGCCGTGATGAAAACTGCCGATCGCCTTATTATGCATGCGCAGCCTTATCACAAGCGATTCGTGACCGCTTGATGGAACGCTGGAAGGCCACCCACCAAACCTATAAAGACAATGACTGTAGAAGGGGCTTTTATTTGTCCATGGAATTTCTGATGGGCCGCACGTTAAGCAATGCCATGCTGAATCTGGGAGTAACCGATACAGTTACTCAGGCGATGTATGATCTCGGTATTGAAATTGAAGAGCTGATCAGTAGCGAGCAGGATGCAGGACTGGGCAATGGCGGCCTGGGCCGTCTCGCGGCTTGCTTCATAGACAGCTGCGCTACCTTGCAACTGCCGGTTATTGGTTATGGTTTACGTTACGAATACGGCATGTTTACCCAGACTATTGTTAATGGTGAACAGGTTGAAAAGCCCGATCATTGGCTGCGTCACGGTAACGTCTGGGAAATTGAGCGGCTGGAATATTCGCACCGGATCAAATTTGGCGGCCGTTCCATCATACAGACTGATGAAAATGGCAGACAACGGTTTTGCTGGGTTGATACCCACGACGTACTGGCAGTCCCCTTTGATACGCCGATACCCGGCTATCAGAACGGTACCGTTAATTCACTGCGGCTTTGGAAGGCGGTGGCTACCGAAGAGTTTAACCTGGATGAGTTTAATGCCGGCGATTATGCAGAAGCCGTTGAAGCAAAAATTATGGCTGAAAATATCACCATGGTGCTGTATCCCAATGATGCCAATGAAAACGGTAAAGAGCTGCGATTACGGCAACAATATTTTCTGGCTTCCGCCAGTTTGCAGGATGTTATTGCCCCCTGGATAGGCATGCACGGCAATAATTTCAGCCACTTTGCTTTAAAACGCTGCTTCCAGTTAAATGACACCCACCCGAGCATTGCTATTGCCGAACTGATGCGCCTGCTGATGGATATTCACGGTTTAACATGGGAAGCCGCATGGGCTATTACCCGAAGCACGATGGCTTACACCAACCATACGCTGTTGCCCGAAGCGCTCGAAAAATGGCCGGTTAGTTTAATGAAGCGTTTATTGCCTCGACTGATGGACATTATTTTTGAAATTAATGCCCGTTTCCTGGCTGAAGTTTCCATGCACTGGCCGGGAGATAGCGAGCGCTTGCGCAGAATGTCCATTATAGAAGAAGGTGATCAGCAACAGGTAAGAATGGCCTATCTGGCTATAGTAGGCAGTTTTTCCGTTAATGGCGTGGCTCAGTTACATACCCGGTTATTGCAACAAGGCTTATTCAGTGATTTTTACGCCTTATGGCCGCATAAATTCAATAATAAAACCAATGGCGTGACCCCGCGCCGCTGGCTTGCCGCCTGTAATCCGGAGCTGGCAAACCTGATCACAGAAACCATCGGAAACCACTGGATTACCGACCTATCGCAATTAAAAAAACTCGAACCTTATGCCGAGGACGCCCAATTCAGGCAACGCTGGCGCGGCATCAAAAAAGCCGCTAAACAGCGCTTGATTGACTACAAAAAACAGCAACAAGATATTGATCTTAATGTGGATGCTTTATTCGATGTGCAAGTCAAACGCATTCATGAATACAAACGGCAACTGTTAAATGTATTACATGTTATTTATCTCTATAACCGTATTAAAAGAGGTGATACTAAAAGCTGGGTGGCAAGATGCGTACTGATTGGCGGCAAGGCGGCTCCCGGTTATCACATGGCTAAACTGACTATCAAGCTGATTAATAATGTTGCCCAGGCCATTAATTCAGACCCTGAGATAGGCGATAAACTGGCGTTGATATTTTTACCGGATTATTCTGTATCAGCCATGGAAAATATTTGCCGGGCCGCTGATCTTTCCGAACAAATATCAACTGCCGGTAAGGAAGCATTCGGGTACCGGCAACATGAAGCTGATGATGAACGGGGCCATCACTATCGGCACACTGGATGGCGCCAACATTGAAATTCTTGAAGAAGTCGGTGATGAAAACTTTTTTCTGTTTGGTTTGACTGAAGAGCAAATTACCACAACGCGAGCTCATTATGACCCTGTTGCTATTATTAGCCAGGATGAAGAGTTGCAACAGGTGATGCACCTTCTGGAATCCGGCCAATTTAATCAATTTGAGCCGGGCATATTTGATGATCTGATTAATTCCATAAAAAGCCCCCATGATCCCTGGATGACGATTGCTGATTTTCGAAGTTTTGTAGATACCCAGAAACGGGTTGAAGAGGCTTATCGAGATAAAGAGCACTGGACCAAAATGAGCATTTTAAATTGTGCGAACAGCGGCAAATTTTCTACCGATAGAACGATCAGTGAATACAACCGGGAAATCTGGAAATTAACACCGCAACCGGTTAAGCATAAATAATGACTTCACTTATTGTTGGCTTCTGTATTAGATTAATTTCTTTCATGGTTGTATTCATAGCCTTACTAGGCAAAAATGAAAACTTTTTAAAAGGTTTTAGACATTGGGACAGTTGGAATTATCAATCCATTGGTGAGCACGGTTATGCTTTGCCCGGTTTACCTTATCCTGAATCAATTAAACTCTTTGCTTTTTATCCGGCTCTACCAATAGTGTATAGCAGTTTCGCAAACATACTGAGGGAAAACACTTTATTAGTCGCTTTATTTATCAATACAATATTATTCTTATTACTATGCAGAGAATTATATATTTATTTATATAGAGAGTATGAAGATAAGGGTTTATGCAACTATATTTTTCTTTGTTATTTACTATTTCCTTTCTCTTGGTTCTTGCAAGTAAATTATACTGAAACAATATTTTTGTGGCTTACTTTATTAAGTATTAATTTGATTCATACTAAGAAAATTTGGTTATCTCATTTGGCTGGTTTTTTTGCTGGTTTTACTAGAAGTACGGCTTTTGCTACTGCTGTGGGTAATTGGATAATTTATACCAGAGATTTTTTTAAAAATGAAGCGGCTACAAGTACAGTAACATTTAAAAAAACATGGCAAGATGGAGCTTCTTATATTCTCAACTCAATAGGTTTTTTAAGTTATGGAATCGGCACACTTTCTTTACTTGCCTATTTTCAATTTACTTATGGTGACTGGCATTTGTTTTTTGCAAGCCAAAAAGACTATTACAAACGACAAATAAGTTTAAATTTTTGGCAGGGTTGGCTAAATGATTTAACAATAACATCTGATAAATGGTTTACAGAAAGCAACCAATATAAATTCAAAGTTTTTGGCTCAGAAAACTTTGTAGATTATTTAGTAACGCTACAAACTTTTAACACTTCGCTGTTATTATACTTTCCTTTAATTTTAGCATTTATCGGTTCAGCATATCTTCTATATAAAAAACAGTATGATAAATTAGTTTGGAGTTGGCCACTATTAATAATGCCTATAATGACAGGTGAAACAACATCGATCAACCGTTACTTAATTGTTTCTTTCCCTCTTTTATTCGCTGTATTTGAACTTACTGCCAAGAACAAAATTACAAAATTGATATGGTTAGTCTTCTCTGTTTTATCATGGGTCTTGGTTGGCTCTTGGTTTTCAAAAGGCTTTTGGGTCGGTTAAAAGCAATAATGAAAATAAAAAAGAATCATTCTATTTTAAAATATCTTTAGCTCTATCCATCGATATGATTGATTTTGATGTTAAGTAAACCATACTGTTTTTTATTATGGCGCTATCCAAATCAACGCTACCTATATCCGATAATTTTGATACTACGTTACGGATATAGGTATCCTCTGCATAAGCGGCAGTTATGTCGACAAGTTCCCCCGTAGTAAACCTATCCTTAAATGCTTATAGAGGTATAGTTCTGGGGTTAGTGCCATACTCTGCAAAAGAGGTAACGGGAAAAAAGCAGAGCAATAAAAAAAGAGGGGCTAACTTAACCATTGTAATACCTATAGTTGAACACTGGAGTTGTATTTTGCGCCTCATCCAATATCGCTCAACAGTTCTTGAAAGTCCGCCCGCGCATAAAGGCTATCGGCATGACGCATAATTGCGACAGAACCACCTCAGACAATTGAAGGATAAATTTCCTGCGTAAACAGGGTGTCGCCGTCGATGTCTTTTAATGCAACGGTCATCGCCAGGCTTTCACTGTCAATATCGACTTGACCGAAGAACTGAAGGCCTGATAAAGGTGACAAGGGTGGCAGGTTTGGACTGGGCGACGCTTTTTGAAATATCAATTGGGGACCGAAAGTATCATCAAGCTCATGGGGACTGAAACTGCCCGCATTTAAAGGCCCGGAAACAAACTCCCAAAATGGTTCGAAATTTTTAAATCGGGCTTTGTCAGGGTCGTAATAATGTGCGGCGCAGTAATGAACATCGGCAGAAAACCAAACCATATTCGCAATTTTCTCTTGTTTGACGAAGGCAAGTAATTCTGCAATTTCAAACTCGCGCCCTAACACCGGGCCGTCCCCATTAGCCAAGCTTTCAAATTGAGGCCGATTCAGTTGATCCGTGCCATCGCCTGACTGCAAACCGATAGGCATATTCGCAGCAATCACCTTCCAGATGGCCTTCGAATTTTTTAAACCGGCTTTCAGCCAGTTCAATTGCTCACGGCCTAAATAAGCGGTGTCGAGGCTAGGGTGTTCCTGGCGATTATAGCTGTTTGCCCCGCGATAGGAGCGCATGTCCAGGGCAAATATATCCAGAAGGGGGCCATGCGGCAATTTGCGGTAAATACGTTGGCTTTCGTTTACTTGATGATAACGGATTGGGGCATATTCGAGTGCCGCGATGGTTCCAAATGACACAAGATCGGCTATATTCTTTTCGGTATAACGAGCATCTCTTTCTAAATTTTTCGAAGGTGACCAATTATTGGTGACTTCGTGATCGTCCCATAGCCAGATTGTTGGAACTTCTGCATTAAAGCGACGCAAATTATGATCCAGCAAATTATATTTATAACGACCGCGAAACTCGTCCAGAGTCTCGGCAACTTTGGAGACTTCCGGGGTTACGATATTGCGCCAGACTTCACCGGTCTCATAAACTATCTGGGTTTCCTGGATAGGGCTGTCAGCATAAATACTGTCGCCGCAATGAATAAAAAAATCGGGATCCGTTAAACGCATGGTTTCATAAATTCTCATCCCGCCAATGTCCGGATTAATCCCCCATCCTTGACCACAGGTATCTCCCGACCAGAGAAAGCGAATATTTGCTTTATCATCCGGGGCAGTACGAAAATGACCGGAAATTGCCTTGCTCAATGTCTGGTGATTATTTAGATCCTGGAACATAACCTTAACGAACACATCCTGTCCTGAAGGTAACCCGGTTAAATCGATACGGGCGGTGTAGTCGCTATTTTCCAAAGCTAAGGGGCCTTGTATGAGTTCTGAATCTTTAAAGTCAGGATTGAAACTATATTCGACAACCATTCTGCCTGGGCGGTCGGATCGACTCCAGACGATAGCTCGATCTGAAAGCACATCGCCGAATTGAATCCCATGCGGCAATTGTGGCTGGCCGGATATTGCCGTATTCAAAGAGGTCGCAATACTGCTTAAACCGGATCCAGAAGTTACAACACCGGCACTTAATGCAAAACTTGCAGTTTTGATGAAGGTACGGCGAGATTTTTGATATTCATTCAACATAATAACAAGCCCTGAATCTGCAAATCAGGCTGTATTATTGAAGCAAGTTATGACAGGCTAATGACGGTATTAACAAAATCGGGAAAAATTTTAAATTGCGCAAACCACTGTTGAATTAAAAGCATACGAATGCCCGCAAAAAACTGGAACACCTGGCGAGCAAAGTATTAAAATCAAGCAGACTAAGAATCCGCTTGATGTTGATCCAGAATAAAACGGTTATATTCAGCTGATTGGCTGCTTTTCGCCGAATTGGGCTTGACTTTTTACTACATTTTGAATGTATTCCAATCGCCCCAAATAGCAAAGGTCGCACCCACTGCTTGCAGATTTACAAATAAGGTTTTACCGTCCTCTGAAAACGTTGAACCGGCAAACTCGCTGGTTTCAAAACCATTCGCTATATTTTTGGCGAAATCCGCCATTTTGCCGTTGGGTGAGAGGATGCGCATGTAATTCTCGGGTGTACCACCTTCTCCTAAATAATCGCTGTCTTCACAGATAAACAGTAACTCGCTGTTTGGTTTCAAACAAATATTATCCGGCATATCCAGTATTTCCCGGCTGGGTGATTCAAAAATCAACGTCACGGTGCCCTCCTCTTTGCCATTGGATTCATAGCGCCAAATTTGTCCACCTCGATTATCGCCGCCATTGGTTGAAACAAAATAAATTCGCCCGTGCTCATCGGAATAAGCCCCTTCAAGGCGTGCAAACGTTGCTGCGCCTTTCCCCAAACCTTGTTTATAAACGGCACTTTCGTCAAGGTCTGCTGCAACCGGATCAGGATCATCAATCGTTACCCAAGTCGCTGCAAAACGTTGTCCTGTTTTCAATCCATTTCGCGTGTCGAAAGCGTCCTTGTCTTTAATTGTTAACATTTGCAGCGTCCCGCCTTCGGCGAGATGTTGCTTGCGCTTGGGTAAAAAACGATAAAAACCGGCGGTTTCAGCGTCTTCAGTGAGATAAAAAATGCCCGTATTCTGATCAACGGCAATGGCTTCATGCTTGAATCTGCCCATCGCTTTAAGCGGAACCGGCTCCACTGGGGCATTAGCGGATGCAAACACCTCAAAGCAATAACCGTGCGGCTTAGGATAGCCACCTGTTTGGCTGTCTATTTTATTGGTACGGATAGTTTGTCCCAGCGTGGTTTCTTCGCAGGAAATCCAGCTTCCCCAAGGCGTTTTGCCGCCCGCACAATTGTTTAATGTTCCGCTCAAACTTACGAAATCCTTGATCACTTCCAGCGTTTTTGGATTTATCACTAGCGTCGTGGTTCCGCCCGCTGTTGTTTCATCGTAGGGATTAGCGCCAATGGCAACTCCTGGCTGGGGTATTTTTCCATTGAAAACTTCGTGATTACGAATCAGGCGGAGTTCCTTTCCAACCTGGAAACACGCCATACCGTCATGGGCTGCCGGCGTTTTATTGCCATCGGACATCATACTGTCAACTTTGCCAAATACCTTGTATTTAAAACCTTTCGGTAACGCAAGAAACGTTTCACCGGTATTTTGAGTAGCAGTTGGAATCAATTCACCAAAGCCGTAAGAACGCATTGCAGCTAAAGTCTCATGCATGGTAACGGCTTGTGCACGGCGTTGAAATCCACTAAAACCAAGGGCCAGCCCGGCGGTTGCAACACTCATTTGGAAAAGAAAATCGCGTCTATTGATCATTATGATGGGGGGTTCAAAAATAGTTATAATGTTATTACGGCATAATTTGTAAAAATTCTAGGTACATTTTCTTACAAAATGATTACAGTTTTTGAATATATGCACCTGGATTGTAATGACTTCCGCCATGGAATCAATTGCCGTAAGCGTGTGTAACATGGCTTTCATAAAGGAATGTTATCTTGAATACCCTGAATACATCTGGAGAAGTCAATCATGTATAAGACACACACAACCCATCTGACCTATGATTTTAAAACGTTGCGCAACCTGATGGCTAAGGCTTCGCCGTCACGTTCCGGCGATTATCTTGCCGGCGTGGGCGCCGTCAATAACCTTGAACGGGTCGCCGCACAGTGGGCACTTGCTGAGGTACCGCTTAAACAGTTTCTTAATGAAGCACTGGTGCCTTATGAACAGGATGAAGTCACCCGTTTGATTATCGATGAGCATGATAGCGCTGCTTTTGCGCCCGTCAGTCACCTGACTGTCGGCGATTTTCGTAACTGGTTGCTGTCCGGGCACGCAACAACAGAAGCGCTAACTGCCATAGCTCAAGGTTTGACGCCGGAAATGGTGGCCGCTGTCTCCAAAATTATGCGTATCCAGGATTTGATTCTGGTTGCCAAAAAATGCCGTGTGATTACCCGCTTCCGGGGCACAATTGGCCTGGAAAACCGCTTGTCCACACGTTTGCAACCCAATCATCCTACCGATAACCCGGCCGGTGTTGCCGCCAGTCTGCTGGACGGCTTGCTGTATGGTTGCGGCGATGCTGTTATCGGCATTAACCCTGCTTCTGACAATCTTGAAGCAACCTTGCGGCTGCTGCACATGCTGCATGATGTTATCGAACGTTATCAAATACCGACGCAATCCTGTGTGCTGGCGCATGTGACGACAACCTTAAAAGCCATCGAACAGGGCGCGCCGGTTGACCTGGTCTTTCAATCCATTGCCGGAACACAAAAAGCCAATGACAGCTTCGGCATCAACCTGAATTTATTAAACGAAGCCAGACTAGCCGCGCTGGAACTCAATCGCGGCACGCTGGGTAATAACTGCATGTATTTTGAAACCGGACAAGGCAGTGCGCTGTCTGCCAATGCCCATGAAGGACTGGATCAGCAAACCTGTGAAGTCAGGGCTTATGCTGTCGCGCGCAAATTTAAACCGCTGCTGGTCAATACGGTGGTCGGTTTTATCGGCCCGGAATATCTTTACGATGGCAAACAGATTATCCGCGCCGGTCTGGAAGATCATTTCTGTGGCAAATTGCTGGGCCTGCCTATGGGGTGTGATGTCTGCTACACCAACCATGCCGAAGCCGATCAGGATGATATGGATATGCTGCTCACGCAACTTGCCGTTGCCGGCGGTACGTTTATTATGGGCGTTCCCGGCGCGGATGATGTGATGCTCAATTATCAATCCACGTCTTTTCATGATGCGCTTTATGTGCGCCAGGTACTGGGATTGCGGCCTGCGCCTGAGTTTGAGCAATGGCTGCAACAACACGGGATTTTTAATGCCGAAAATCAGTTGCAACAACAGTCCGATGTACCCGCGTTATTTAAACCGTCTTTACAAAAACTGAGTGGGTAAGGCGATGAGCGACCCTAATGATCCGAAGGTTGTCCCAAACCCATGGGATAGCCTGAAACAATTCACGCCTGCGCGTATCGCATTAGGGCGGGCGGGAATCAGTCTACCGACCCGTGCCAGTCTGGATTTCCAGTTAGCGCATGCGTTGGCACGCGATGCGGTTAATATACCGGTGGATTTTGCAGAACTCGAACAACGCTTAAACTTTATGGGCTATCAAACATTGACCTTGAAAACCCGGGCAGAAAATCAGCAGATGTATTTGCAGCGCCCTGATCTCGGACGCTTGTTAAGCGAATCTGCTATGGACTCTTTACAACAATCCGCACCCATTTCGGCTGATGCGGTTGTCGTTGTTGCCGATGGCTTATCGTCTAAAGCCATTGAACAACACGCTGAACCGTTCCTGAGTTTATTGCTGCCCGAACTGCAGACAAAGCGGTTATGACCTGCCTCCTGTGTGTCTGGTAAAACACGGGCGTGTAGCGATTGGTGATGCTATTGCGGAACATTATTCAGCCAGACTATGTATCGTATTGATCGGTGAAAGACCCGGTTTAAGCTCGCCCGACAGCATGGGTATTTATTTCACCTATCAGGCCAGATCAGGAATAAGCACCGATGCTGACCGCAATTGTATTTCCAATATTCATAAAAACGGACTGAGTTATGAGCAGGCGCTAAAGAAGTTGCTTTTTTTACTCACTGAGTCCGAAAAATTACAGCTTTCGGGTGTCAATTTGAAAGACGAAACCACTGACACTATACCGAATGATCAGCAGAAACGGGCTAATTTTTTACTGGATTAATGATTGCTGATCCGCCGAATTCGGACTACCTAAAACTTCATTTCCCTGACACACATTTAAAATTTGAGTCTGCACTGAAACCGCTGAGCTTTTGTAGCGATACAAACCCAGTACAAAAGGACCAGGTTTGCTTTTAAACAGTTATTGCAAATTACTTGTCATGTTGACGATCATGATCCTCATCTTCTTGTTCATCATGGTGAAGTTTACATTGATTTTCAGGAGTGACGTTGCTGGCATTAATTGACGCATCGCGTGCTTCGACGCCGGTATCGGCGAAATCGGTAAACAAGCCATCCACACCTAGATCGAAATAATAAGTCATTTCCTCTTTGGGATCGGTAAAGCCGTAGCCGCTGGCATCGTTGCGGAAGGTCCAGGTGTGAACCATCAAGCCTTTGTCGTGCGCCATTTCCACCACGCCGGTGCTGCCATCGACGCGGCGGTCGTTGATGGTGATTTTGCCGTCGCCGTTGCGGTCGATGCCGTCATCTACGGTTTTCACCAGATAAGGTTTCCAGGGGCCAACCGCGTCGGCATAGGATTTAACGAAATCCAGGCCTTTGTCGCTCAGCAAGTCCGCAAAAGTACGCGTATCGCCTTTCACCACGAAGTCATAAGGCTGCTTATAAGGCGCGACCAGCGAGATTGAACCGTCGGCATTGACATCGTCGGCATCGACCAATTGTACCAGTTGGATGTCGGTTTTGTGGCTCAGGTATTGCAGATTGCTGACTTCGAAAGACTGGATGAACACCGGCGCACAGGCGCTGTTGCCATATTCTTGATGCAGTTTTTTCAGCAGTTTGTTTTCAAAGTAATTCAAGCCGATACAATTTATGATTGTTAGCGTCTTTGACGTTGGCGTGATAAGTGGAATGTTTGATTTCAGGATAGATGCCGATGCTGCGGCCGGTATGCTTTGCTTTTGCTTTTAGCCAACGCGATCACTTCGTCCAGGGTCGGGATTTGAAAAAGGCCGTCGTATTGCTGATCGCGGTCGGCGCGGGCTTGAATGGCGTGCAGGGTTTTGATTTCCGCCAAGGTAAAATCGGTGGCGAACCAGTCGTTGTATTCGACGCCGTCGACCATGCGTTTGGTTTTGCGGTCGGCAAATTCAGGATGGCTGGCAACGTCGGTGGTGCCGCCTATCATCGGTTCGTGGCGGGCGATCATATGGCCGTCCTTGGTCAGCACCAGATCGGGCTCGATAAAGTCGGCGCCCATTTCAATAGCCAGCGTATAGCCTTCGATGGTGTGCTCGGGCCGATAGCCGGCAGGCGCCGCGGTGACCGATGACGATTGGGGTGTTAATCATTATGTTCTGTATGTGGCTGCGCATTTGCGGCGTTTTGAAAGCCGAGTATAGCGAACATCGTCGCTGCCAATACGGTTGGTTTGTAAAATTGTTTCATCATGGGTTATTTCCTCTTTTGCTGGGTTTAAGAAATTGATTTTTATATTGTTGTTTCGCGGCATTTGCCGGGACGGCTGACCTGCGCCGTCCCGGCAACCGGATGATCAATCGCGGTCTTGACCCGCTTCAGCCGGCAGGGTTTTGCTGAACACAGTCGTGCCGTTGATGTCTTTCAGATCTACCGTCAGCGCTTGGCTTCTTTTGTCGATATTGACTTCTCCGAAGAACTGCAAACCGGCATAAGGCGACAGATTGACTTGACCGGCAGGCGGGGCCTTGGCGAATACCACTTGCGGGCCGAAAGTGCCGTCGGTGGTGTTAGGGCCAAAGGAACCGGCATTCAACGGACCGGCCACAAACTCCCAAAACGGCGTAAAGTCCTTGGTCTTGGCCTTGGCGGGATCGTAGTAATGCGCGGCTGCGTAATGCACGTCAGCGGTCAGCCAAACGATGTTATTGACATGCTGATGCTTGATGAAGCTCAGCAGGCCGGCCATCTCCAGTTCGCGGCCTGCAGCAGGTCCGTCATTGCCGTTGGCGACGGCTTCCCAGCGTTGCGGCGGGTTATGGTCAAAGTCATCGCTGATATTCAGGCCGATAGGCATATCGGCGGAGATGACTTTCCAGGTGGCATGGGAGTTTTTCAGCTCTTTCTTCAGCCAAGCCACTTGTGCTTTGCCCAGGAATGCGGTTTCTGCGCTTTGTTGAGTTTGCAGATTGGCGGTATTGGGGCCGCGATAGCTGCGCATGTCGATCACAAACACGTCCAGCAGCTTGCCGTAGGATAATTTCCGGTAAATGCGCTCGGATTCCTCTGCATCATGCGGACGCAAGGGCGCATATTCATGAAAGGCCTTGGAGGCTCGGGCGATCAGTGTTGGTACATCCTTGACGGTGTAGCGGGCATCCTGGCTCAGGTCTTTGGAGTCCGACCAGTTGTTAGCGACTTCGTGATCGTCCCATTGCCAGATTTGCGGTACTTCGGCGTTGAAGCGGCGGATATTTTCGTCCAGCAGATTGTATTTGTACGGTGATTGCCGCTGTCAGGCCGGTAGGCCGCGAAAAAGATCTGGGATTTTTAACTAAATTGCGCATGACGATATCTCCTAAGCTAAGCTGATGAGGCTCAGATTATAGGCATCGACAAATGACAGTATGATTAAAATTGAAAAACAGTTTAAACGGTATATACTGTTTTTTTTATTTAATGCAAAAGGAAACTGTGATGGGTACATCCAAGCAACAATCAAAAAATACAGCGGCTGAAGACCTTGAAAATTGAATCTTCAGCCGAGAAAAAAATAAACAAAAAAGTCTCTAAAAAGTCATTGGCAGCACAATCAAGCGAAGCCACTGAAACTAAGGAGACCGATGAAACAGTTGAAGCCGAAGCAAATCCTTCTGCTAAAAAAAGCAAAATCGCCAAAGCAAAAGTGATCAGGGATAGTTTTTCATTTCCGGAGCAGGATTACCTGAAAATTTCAGAACTCAAAAAAACCTGCCTGGCAGCGGGAATTCATGTCAAGAAAAGCGAAATTCTTCGTGCCGGACTTCATTTATTGACTAAATTAAACCTGGACGAACTTAAAAAAGCTGTTGATCAAGTTGAAAAAGTCCAAACCGGCCGACCAAACTCTTCAGAAAATTAGCAATTCAGTTATTGCCCGTTAACAATAACTTCAAGCGCCAATAACGACATGATGAGATGCAGATGGAATAACAATCAATGCAAAACGCACTTATCTGATTGTAACAAAACTGTCAAAAAGCGAAGTTAAACTGGTAGACAATGAAAAAAGTCAAAATTCAAAAACATAAGCTGTTACTCCGGCATCTCACGCTTGATGATTACGATAACATTGCGGTTTTAATGGAGCATGTATATGGTAATTTGGGCGGCGCCTGGAAACAAGATCAATACGCCGCTCAAATTACCCGTTTTCCTCAAGGGCAGATTGTCATTGAAGATAATGGTCAGTTGGTGGCTGCAGCATTAAGTATGATCGTTGATTATGCCCGCTTTGGCGATGTTCATACCTACGCTCAAATTACCGGAGATGGTTATCTGACACATCATGACCCGTTAGGCGACACTTTGTATGGAGTCGATATTTTCGTCCACCCAAAGTATCGAGGGCTACGACTGGGCCGGAGATTGTATGACGCGCGCAAAGAATTATGCCGGAACCTGAATCTAAGACGGTTTATTGCGGGCGGACGGATACCCGGCTATGCCCAGTACGCAGAAAATTTTACGCCGGTGCGTTATATCGAAGAGGTCAAAAATCGGGAAGTTTTCGATCCGGTCGCTTTCCTTTCAACTGGTTAACGGCTTCCATGTGCGTAAGGTGTTAACCGGATACCTCCCAGTAGATGCCGATTCCAAGGGCTACGCGACGCTTCTTGAATGGGTCGATCTTGATTTTGTCGATAAATTGCCTTCCATTGGCGGCCCCA